>NHBP01000018.1 GCA_002168195.1 Planctomycetaceae bacterium TMED10 | reverse complement strand
GTAAACCAGTATTTGAATTAACAGAAGATGAATTTGAAATGTTAAAAGACTTTGCATCACAGCAAGCTTTAAAACCAGGTTTAATTGATGAGTATAGAAACTACAAATATCAAATGGAAGAACAAGGTATAACACCTATGTCACCTAGAGATTATTTTAGAAACGAATTTGGTGCAGCTAGATTAGGTGTTGCTAAAGGTGGACCAATAGAAATTAATATTAATGCTTCTGAAGATAATACACAAATGGCTTCAGGATATAAATTAAATGATTTTGCTCTTGCAGAAGAACCTTTAAGAATGGGATTTAAATTATATTATTTAAAAGATGATCCAGAAGCTGGAACTTTTGATGCAGACACAGTAAGAGAAATGATTTATGGTGGTCAATATAAAAAAGGTGGTAAAGTAATTAAGATTATGCCTGAAGGAGTTTTATACAAAGGTAAGGCAAAAGACTATCCAGGTATTAAACAACTTATAAAAGACATGAAAAAAAAAGGTACAAGACCTAAGAAAGCTGACGGAGGTTTAATGAATCTTGGTGGCAATGAAATGGATTTAAGAGGTGGTGGATTTGTACCTATGGGTGCAAA
This sequence comes from Planctomycetaceae bacterium TMED10, assembly GCA_002168195.1. Taxonomy (GTDB): domain Bacteria; phylum Planctomycetota; class Planctomycetia; order Pirellulales; family UBA7805; genus UBA7805. Next base: position 7,190 of record NHBP01000018.1, on the reverse strand, counting down.
AGAAAGAGCAGATGATGTACCTGCAAGATTATCTAAAAACGAATTTGTAATGACAGCTGACGCCGTAAGAGGCGCTGGTGGTGGAAGTGTACAAAAAGGTGCAGACCTTATGTATGATCAAATGAAACGATTGGAAGGACAAGCATAATGGCTGAAACAATAACAAGGCAGTTAAGGGAACCATTTGTAGAAGCCGCTGGTCTTGGTATAACTAACAAAGGTTTAGGTCTATTAGGAACAAGTATTCCAACATCTACTTACACAGGTAGAGGTTTTGTTGCGGGTCAATCTAATTTAGAACAACAAGCAGCAACAGCAGCACAAGGTTTAAATAATTTATTAGGTCCACAGGGTTACGAACAATTTCAAAGTCCATATCAACAAGAAGTAATTGATACATCTCTTGCAGCAATGGAGAGAGAACAACAAAAAGGTTTAGGTGCATTAAGAAATCAAGCAGTTAGAGCTGGAGCTTTTGGTGGTGGTAGAGAAGCTGCGATGATGGGTGAGTATCAAGCAAGCGCTGATATGGCTAGAGCAATGCAAGAAGCTCAAATGAGACAACAAGGTTTTGAAAGTTCACAAGCACAAGCATTAGCACAATTACAAGCACAACAAGGTTTAGGTGGCTACCAATCTCAACTAGGTGGTGCACAAAGACAAATTGAACAAGGTCAACTAGCAGCGGATCAAGAAGCAGCTAGAGAAGCAGCCTTTGCAGATTACACACAACTAGGTTTAGTTGCTCCACAACTTGCATCAGTAATTGGTGGATTCCCAGCAGCTACACAAATGCAATCAACACCTCCTCCAAGCACAACACAACAGTTACTTGGATTAGGAATCGGGGCTACTGGATTAGCAGGAGCTATCGGAAGTTTAAGAGGATAACATGAGCAGAATTTTAAGACGACCTATGTTTAGAGGTGGCCGTGTTGCAAAACGTGAAGGTGGATTATCTCAAATTAGAGTAGGTTATGAACCTGGTGGTGAAGTTAAAGACTACATGGAAATTATAGAAGCGGTTAGAAAATCTAGACCNGANTTACCTGAGAAAAAAGGAATGAGNACAGCAGACTATTTAAGAATAGCTAGTGCAGGTATGGATATTCTAGGTGCACCTAGTGAAGGAAGCGGTATCGGCGGAGCGTTAAGATCTGCAGCTGCTCCTCTATCAAAATTAGGTGGAGATATGGCAGCGAGTTTAGATGCGAGGACCGCGGCTAGAGCTGAACTATTAGCAAACGAAGAAAATGCAATTACAGATATGGCTTCAGCTATTATGAAAAGTAGAAATTACAGACCGGACAGAGGTTTTAATGTAGACAGAGTTACACAATTAATTAAAGAAAATGTTACAAGAAGACAAGAGATAGATGCAATTCTTGAAAGTGATGAAGCATTTGTTAATTATTTAAAAGAAAATAATATAGAAGCTACTACTGTAGAACAGATAGCAGCNGNNANNAAAAAACTTCAAAACGAAAAAGAAGTTGTGATGTCAGTATTAAAAGATATTTTACCTAAGAATGAAAACATGACAGCATTCTTAAAAACACCACAAGCACAATTACTATTTGCATCTGTTATAAAAGCTGAAGAANNAAGACAAGGTAAAANACAAAATGANNNNGNNTTTGACACTAACGCTTTAATTATAGCAATCAATAGAATTGGACAAAAAGATGGAGGCTTGACGACTGGTTATGCNNANGGTGGTTTAACTGAAATGATGGCAGAAGAAACTATTACACCNAAAGGTGTAGAGATGCAGGAAGAAGTTGTAGAAGAAACTCCAGAACAAAGTTCATCAGCTCCTTTAACCTATGACGAATTAAGATTAAGATTACCTCCAGAAGTATCAGACGATGTTGTAAAACTACTTGCATCNAGCGATGAAGCTTTACTTGAATTTTCTAATATTGCTACTCAGCAAGANGTTAATGAGTTTAATGTAAAATATGGAGTAGAACTTGTGTTACCACAGGTTTAACATGATCTTATGGCAGAAAAATTTGATATTGAACAATACAAACTAGACAATCCAGGATACTCAGAAGAATTTTACGAACAAGTAAAAAGTAATAAAGAAGGTGGCAACCCTTACAGTATTTTTTCTTCACTTTTTAAAAAAAAAGAAAAAGAAGATGTACCTAAATACGATACTAAACTTCCAGAAATTAAAATAACTAAAGANACTGCTGAGAAAGTAATTAAAAAAGCAATTAACAGCGACGATCAACCCGATTTAAAAGATTTAGTTAAAACAGCAGACCTTAAATTAAAAGCAGAAGAANATCCAAAAACTAAAGGTTTAGTAGATGCTCTTATATTTGCAACAGGAGGTCCTCTTCCAGACTTTAGCAATAAAACTAAAACAGAAATAGCTGATAACTTAGCAGCTAATGATTTAAATATTTATAAAGTAAGTGATACAAAATTTATTAATATTAATACAGGTGAAAACATTTATCAAAACATAGGTAAGAATCAATTAACAAGTCAAGCCATGAACGGTTTATTAGAAGCTGGTTATAGTTTTGGACAAATGTTAACCATNCCTATTGATTTAGCAGCAGGTGAAAAATGGAANCTTACACAAAAATTAGATAAACTTTATNACAAAATGTATGAAGGTGGTGGTTTTANAGATCCAAATACTATGTCAGAGCAAGTTACTAAAACTTTGACAGAGTATGGTGTGCCTTTTGGTTTAGCTTCTAAATTACTTAGACCTTTAAATGTAGTTTTAAAAAGTAAACTTTCNAAAATACAAAACAGAGGAGCACGTTATGTTTCTAAAGGTATTACAAGTGTAGGAATGAATGCTGCTAGNTTTGGTGCTGCAGAATTTGTAGTAGGTAACAGAGGAGATACAATTGATCCACCTGATTTTTTTGGTTTAATAGATAANCCTGAAGTAAAATATGAAGGAGAAGAAGGTAAGTCTGGTAGAGATTTAGCAATGGCTAGATTAAAAAACAAAATTAGATTTGGTTATGCAGGTACTAAGATAGGAGCAACGTGGGGATTGATTGGNAGAGCCGCGCCGTTAGGTTTGAAATATGGTTTAAAAGCTACAGGAAAAGGTTTTACCTATGGTGGTAGATTAGCAAACGCTACTGTTGTTAGTCCTATAACAAAACTTGCTACAGGACAATTACCTCTTACAGGCAATAGATTTATTCCTAGAGTAATGTATAGCAAAACAATTGTACCTGGAGCATCGAGATTAGCAGCTGAAGGTATAAGAAAAGGTGGCAAGCTTGCTGCGTTTAAATTAGTAGAACCTATACTTAGAGGTGTTAGTGTTTCTAAAAAAGGAATAGGTTTTAAAAACAAAGGAGAGATACCACCATTAGATGATTGGAAAATGTTTAGTAAGACAGATGTCAATCCTTTAAAAGCTAGACTTGCAAANATAGGAAATGCAGTTAATTATTTTACTAAAGAATTTAAAACTCCTAATGCTATTTACAAATTACAAGAACAAGCAGGATTAAATATAAAAGCAGAAAATAGAATAGTTAATAAATATTTACAAGATTTAGAAGCAAGCGCATACAAATTAGTTAAAGCTCAAAATGGTTTGTTTAATAAAAAACCAACTTCTCCTGCAGCAATAGAAGAACAAATGCAATTAGTTGTAAGCTATCTAAAAAATCAAACAAAATTATCAACGTTACCTAAAGAGATGAGAGAATCTGCTGAAGGATTAAAAAAATTGTTAGACCCTAACAAGTCTAAGTTTTTAAAAATGTTACCTGATGGTGAATTTAAAGATACATTACTACCTATTATTGGTAGCTACATGAGAAAATCTATGGCGGTAACTACTAACCCTATGTACAATCCACCTAAAGAAGTAGTCGAGGAAGCTGTTAAAGCTATGCTTAAAATTATTAGTAAAGATAGAGGGATGAAAGATGAAGCTATAGCAACTTTTAAAACTAAAGGTGTATCAGATAAACAAGCTTTAAATTTATTTGCTGAAGCTAATGTTAGAAATATGATTGTAGATTATAAAACGTTTGCAGGAAGTCCAATTGAATACTTACAAAGAGTATCTAAAAATATTTTAAATAATGACAAGGTAATTGTAACTGGAGAAGAATTACCCAAAGCATTTAGAAAATTATTAGGTGAAGAAAAAAATACTAAATCTGAAGTGTTACAAACAATTACAGAAATGATTACCGGTCTTGAAACTAAAAAAATGTATGACGAAATTATGGAGATTGGTTTAAANAGAGGATTTTTAAAACAAAACAAAGGCAGACTAGATACACAANTACAACCCGTAGGTAATTTACCAGGTATGGGTATGTTAAAAAGTAAAATTAGTGAGATGTATGCTAACCCTGCAATGTTACAAGCGTTGAGAGGTAGTCAAGGACTACTAGATACTTTGTTAAAAAATAGAGCTTACCGAGCATTAATGCAATTTAAAACAGGAGTACAATTTGGTAAAACTGGTTTAAGTTTTGACACACAAATGAGAAACGTTGTATCAACTCCTATGTTTGTAATTGGTTATGGATGGATAGGTGGTAAAGGAACTGCACAAGATGCATTTAAATTTATATACGATGATATTACTGGAGCAGGTAAAACATTTAATACACAAACATTTATTGAAAGAGTTCGTAAAGGAATAAAATTAGGATACTTAGATGAAAGTATTGAAGCTCAAGAAATGTTAGCNGTAATTAAAAANTTAAANGAAAATCCTAGAGCNATAGATAGATTTATGACTGGCGCTTTAAATACTAANTTTATGGATAGAGCNACTCAGTTTTATCAAGCAGGAGATAACGTATGGAAAGAGTATGCTTATGTATGGAATAGAAATAACTTAAACAATATTTTTAAAGGTAATAAAAAAGAATTAATTAAACAAGAAGAACTTGTTACAGGTCAAAAATATAATCCTATTTCTAAAATTACAGGTAAACCTAAAACTTATGATGATGCAGTTGACGAATTTTCTGCTTGGTATGCGCGAAACTTAATGCCTACTTATAGTTTGGTGCCAGAAGTTGTAAGAGATATAAGATTAATTCCTCTTGGAAGTTTTATATCATGGCCTTCAGAAATTATTAGATTAATGGGTGTTAGTGCAAGAACAGCTTTAAGAGAAGCAGCTTCTACTAATGTTGCAATGCAACAAAACGGTTTAAGAAAATTAATGGGTATGACTTTAACTCTTGGTGCTGCAGGTGCAGTGATGGACAAAGTATTTGAAAGATACACAGGTGTTAACAAAGATATGATAGAAGCATTTAGAAGATCATTTGCATATGATTATGATAAATATTCTAGATTTACAGCAGTCAAAGCTATGGAAAATAATACATTAACTTTAGTTAATTCTTCTTATGCTGACGTGTGGGACTATTTAAAAAAACCTATGAGAGCTTTTTTAAATCAAATAGGAGAAAAAGATACACAAGTTATTGATAAGAGTGTAGCAAAAGGAACTTATGAAGCAGCTCAAGAAATATTATCTCCTTTTCTTACTCAAAACTTAGCTATTGAACCTTTAGTAGATGTATTACCTGCACCTTTAATGGGTAGAGATGGTAAAACTCCTGAAGGTTATGGTGTATATTCAGAAACAGACAATTGGTTTACTAAACTAAGAAAAAGTATAGGACATATAGGTGAAGCTTCTTTACCTGGAACTATCTTACAAGCAAAAAAATATGGTGACATAATTTATAATATGTATCGAGGCAGAGGAGATCCTGATGCTGCGTGGCAAAAATTTGTTTCTACTATTACAGGTCGTAAAATACAAAAATTTGATTTAGAAAAAATTATGAATCAAAAAGCTGGTAACTTTGCATCTACAATTAAAGGTGACTTAACTTTGTCAGAAGGTTTTTATAGATCTTCTGATTGGGAAACAAGGGGACCTAAACAAATTAAAAATGAATACGAACAAATTCAAAAAGAAGCTTTTGTACAACAACAAAAAATATTACAGTTTGTAACAGATGCTAGAACATTAGGTATACCTGATTATAAAATTGCAAGTGCATTAAAAAGATTAAAAAATGATCAGTTAGTTGGAGCTATAATGTATACAAATACATTTACTCCTTACACATATTACAGTTCTGCATTTCAAAAAAGATATGAAACAGCATTAAGAGATTCAGAAATTAATGGTACACCTGCTCCAGAATTTAATTATGTTTTTCCTATTACAGAATTAGAAGAAGTAAAAGTAAATCATATAGGTTTAGATTTAACTAAATCTTATGAAGAAAACATGGAAATAAAAAAAGAATATGAAGATTCATTTAAGAAAAAAGAAACAATACCACAAGAACAAGAACCTAAAATAGATGAAAACCAAAGAATATTAGATCTTTTAAATTCTAAAGAAGCTTCATTAAATACACCACCATTACCACCACAACCAGAAGCAACTCAAGTAGCGAGCGCAGCTTCTGCACCAATTAACCCAAGAACAGGATTGACAAACGTAGAGACTGCTTTACTATCCCCAGGTGAGCAAGCAATCAGATTAAAACAACGAGCTTAAAATCATGGCAATAGAACCTAAAACAACTAGAGAACACATTTTATCTTTATACGGACACATTTCAGGTGTTAAGAAAAATTTAAGACATGTACATGAAGACGTCGAGAAATTGGGCGGTAAGATAGATAAAGTCTATTGGGTTCTCTTAGCGGCTGCGGGAACAGCTGCACTCTTTGCCATAGAAAGGTTAATAAATTAATGCAGCTTTCAAAACACTTTTCTTTAAGAGAGATGACCAATTCGATGACAGCCCAACGTAAGGGCATAGATAACACACCAGGATCAGCAGAAATAAAAAGTTTAGGGGACCTATGTTATGAGGTGCTTGAACCTTTACGTGCACATTTTGACAAGGCAGTCACAATTACCAGCGGATACCGCTCAGAAGCGCTCTGTGAGGCAATAGGCAGCAAAAAAACGTCACAGCATGCCAAGGGCCAAGCCGTCGACCTAGAAATATTTGGCGTGCCCAACATTAAGACAGCTTACTGGTTACAAAATAACGTCGATTTTGACCAGCTGATCATGGAGTACTACGACAAAGATGATCCAGCAGGCGGATGGGTCCACATAAGCTATCACGAATCAGATTCAAATAGAAAACAAGTATTAACTTTTGACGGCAAAAAATATACCG
>NHBP01000017.1 GCA_002168195.1 Planctomycetaceae bacterium TMED10 | reverse complement strand
GTGTCCGCACCATGGCTCATTTCGGGAGGAAAAATAAAGCCTGTCACAATGTGGGGTGAACGGCTAGTGCGGTCGTATTCGCCTGCAAAACAGGCAACCGATTGCACCGCANCCANCCCTGCGTTTTGCATATTTTAAAGATAAAACAGACAAAGACTGGCATGATTGGNGAGAAACTGCCACAATAAANTAGGNTGTGCTGACCACTCCGGCCACTNCNGCCATTGCCGAGATGTAGATCGAGATGTAGATGTGGTTGCGCAGACAGGGCAGNGAATTTTNAAGAGCAGCAATATGAGGCATACGATGAGCANAGTAAANGTTGTTGANGCACGGAAAATACAAAATCACGCNNTTGCTGGTTTCACNCTTGTCGAACTGNTNGTGGTGATTGGGATTATCGGNATGCTCGTGGCGCTCCTTTTACCGGCCGTGATGAGCGGCCAGGAGCAGGCGCGTCAGACGCAGTGCGCCAAGCAGATGAAAGACTTGGCCAGTGCAAATCTTGCCCACGTTATGAAAAAAGGTCGCTTCCCGGGGTGGCAGGAACAGAGTAGCGATAACCAATTTGACACCTGGGTTGTGCGCACTCTTCCCTACCTCGATATGCAGCAGGAGTTTCGTAACGCCTCGCTCCGCGAGCACGACCCGGTCTTCTACTGTCCGAGTAATACCCCCGAATCAATGGTCCCCACAAATCTGGCTCTCGGTTATCGGGGCAATGTCGGCTCGGGATCAGATGGTGTATTCCTCGACCGCGGGACTTCAACATCGAATGTCATGGGTTTGGAAGATATTCGCGATGGCAAGAAAAACACGATTCTACTTGCCGAATCGGCTCAACACCTCAATGAAACAGGCCCCGGTTGGGGTACCCATAGTTCGTCCAGAGAGGTCAACGATTTAGGATTCCTTTACAACTCAGACGACACCGCTGGCGCTCAAGCCCTCAATAAAGTAGATGCAACGGTTGGTGCGGCCAGCAGTTTTCATCAAGAAGGCTTCAATGTAGCGTACTGTGATGGGCATACTGATTTCTTTTATTTTCCTCAGGTCTCGGAAGAAGATGGTTACGCGCTAAGCACGGATGAAACCACGCTGTATCAAGCCTACAAAGCCAAGATGACGCCCTCAAACGGCGATTAGCACAACCCGCAATCTCTCATGACTTCACTTGGTATGCGTTGCTGCCTCGGTGGGCACAATATCAAACAGAGACACAAACAAAGAAAATAGCGACGTTACTTCATTCGAAGGAAACTAGTAGCAAGTCGTTGCTGCATCTGGTTAAGGACAGTGGTCGTCGCTCAAGCCAATCGAGTCAGTCCCGCTCTGCCGGTTGTTATTGTATCAAATAATTTAGGTGGTTATTTGCGAAGCGGCGATGGCCGTAGGCAACACCGTGCCATTAGAGCCATTAGCGCCATCAGACTGTGTTAGCCGTCATTGTCGTCTGCCAAGCCATCAGGGCATAGCCGGGACATCACGGAATAGACTGGGAACGCCACGATCATGACGATGATGCTTGCCCAGTGAGTTGACATGCCGTTTGCCCACTTCTCAATTGTCGCGCGCCCTGCAAGCAGACCTCATCCCATCAACGCCAGTCCGAGAACGAGAAAGCCAACGACCACGAAGTATGCCCATGTGTGCCATTCCAGTAACTTGTCCCCCTCCTTGTTCCAGACAAGTGCGGTCAGTGCGATGCATACTAGGCCGATAGTAACGAGATAGCTGCGCTTGTATGTGACCCAAGAGGGCGTCGCCGGTTTGCGTCTTCGTTTAGCACTCATGACGTCCAATGGTGGTTAAGCGGCTCCGCTTGATTTGATTCGACCGAAGCGTTGCGGGGGAACGAAACCAATCACTTGCTACTTCTTTCCAAGTCTTCTTTGGGAACGAAAGAAATCACTTAGCAGCCTTCCGCACTCTTCGGCCAGCACACCTCCTGTGACGCTGGCTGTGTGATTGAGCCGTCGATCCTCAAGCATTTGATACAGCGAGGTCACGCTCCCGGCCTTGGGGTCGAGGGCCCCAAAAACGACTTTGGGAATGCGGGCCTGCAGGATGGCCCCCGCGCACATGGGGCAGGGCTCGAGGGTGACAAAGAGCGTGCAGCCGGAAAGCCTCCAGTCTTCCATCGCACTGGCCGCTTGCGTGATGGCAATCATCTCGGCATGCGCCGTGGGGTCGGCCAGGGTTTCCCGCTGATTGTGCGCTGCAGCAATCACCTGCTGGCCACGCACAATGACTGCGCCTACGGGCACCTCTTCCACTTCGATTGCCCGCCGGGCTTCTACGAGGGCCAACTGCATGTACTGCAAATAAGAGTCTTGATCGTCGTCGGCTGTTTCTGGGAAGAACATGAATGTAAGTACAGCAGCCGAATCGGTGGGCGCGAAGAGGGGTCCTCGTTTTGAAGACAATCCGCTGCCGGACTAACGCAACGGATTCGAAAGCTTGCTGACAATCTTTGCCGGACTCTCAGCGATCGGTTGATTCTTTTCTCGCAACGGATTGTCTTCAGAGAGTTGCTCCTGCTCCCTTATAGGCTCTCGCATGGGGTTGCGAAGGGATTCTGTGGAGACCGGTAGCTTTTTTTCCAATTGGCTGGCTGGCGTCTTGTGGCTAACCGAGGCCTGTTTGCCGACCGCCGTAGTTTTGCGGGTCGCATTGATGATTGCTGCGGTAGTCGCGGAGGCTTTTATCGGTACTGCATTGGACTGTGACCGGTCAGGACGGATTGCTTTTCGTGGCGCAGAGACATTGTCGTTGACGGTCCGAGCAGTCGATCGCAAAGGAGGATCCTTTGCAGGCGTTTGCCCGATTGGTTGTTCAATTGGTTGTTCAATTGGTTGTTCAATTGGTTGTTCAAAGGTTGCTGGTCTTACAAGATGATCTTGCCGTATCGGCGTCGTCCTTGTCGCTGGTTGATTTGCACTTTTTGCCGGCCTCCACGTCGGTTGCTGGCTTCGAATACGACGTGGTCGTTCGGCATCAAACAGGGCCGGGGCAGCGCTTGTTGTTACAGTAGACTCCGGTTGCGACCCTTGTATGCTTGGTATGCTTGACCGATTTATAGTGGTGATTTTGGCCGGTTTCACCTGACTAAATACACGTTCCTGCCTTTGGCGAGGGATCGCTTTTCGATTTGTAGTTTGTTTTTCAATACTCGATGCAGGTTGACTCACAGTTCCTGCTTTTTGCCAACGAACTTTTGCAGGTCCTCGGTTCCGTGTCGCCCGGTCATCAAAAATAGAATCGGGATCATAAAACGGTTCATCAGGTTTCTGTTTGGGCGTTTGCTTTTGAATATCTTGGGGGTCAACCGGTTTTTCCCGCGTTCTTTTTTCCCACTGGGGTTGCTGTACTGTCGGTGGTTCCGTGGGGGTCGGTGGTTCCGTGGGGGTCGGTGGTTGATTGGGTGGTGTTGTTGGCAATGGCTGTGTTGGGATCGGCTCGGGTGCAGTCGGCTGCGGAACCGTAGTCGGACCCGCTTTGGGAGAATCAATGCCAGGAAGCGGTGGCAGAACACGTGGTGCCACCTGTGGCGTCTGACTCCTTTCCGATTTATCAAAGATTGCGTCCGGGTCTCGAAAAGATGGTGGATCGGACGCCCTGCTCTCCGGGGATTGCTTTTCTGTCACCGGTGCTGGGTTGCTCGAAGGAGCATTAAAATTATCGCCTGGCAACGGCGGTAGATCCTCATCAATATTGGATGGCGTTGCCGGGGGGCCATCATCAGACGGCAATGGAGGAAGCATTTCCGACCCCGGATCTGTTGACGGTGACATTGCTTCGCTGGTCGATGGAACTGCACCAGATGCAGCTGTTTCTGCCGCTCCGGTTTCATCTGCATCGGGCGTTTTCATTTCTTTTTTGGCATCCGGAGCGATCGGACCCAGGGACGGATGAATAATGTCCGTTTCCCAGCGAATCCAACGGGTGGGGCGATACCCCCAGTTTTTCGGAGCGGGCACGACCGGGCCCTCGATTCTCGATTTTCCATCCACGCGTCGATGGGGAAATCCGGCATCCACTCGGGCAACATAGACAACAAAAAAGACTGCCCACAGCAGCGGAAGCAGTAAGAAAATCCCCATTCGGGACCCAGTGCGTTTGAACTGTCTCTTGGAATGATGAGAAACAGTTGGCGGTAACTTCTTTTCGAAATTAGAGTTACACATCGGGGGGATTCACTTTTTAGGATTAGGAAACAACGATTTACCGGCGATCCCCCCAAGAATTCGCGGTATTCGTCACCATCGCTACGACACCTATTATCGGCAGAACTTTCCAGAATCTTGCCACGTAATAGGGCATAGTTCCGTTTTTTATCTCCTGTGCTGCCAAGGTGTGATGCCAAGGCTTTTTGTGCTAGTAGTGCAATCGTAAGCACTCGCTGCCGGCCGAATAATTGACACCGGGAGAGTGGTGGTTAACATTGAAAAACACACATTTTAGCCCGGTTTTATCAGAGATTGGGTGATTTTTTAGTTGATTTCAGTAGGTGCAAGGATTGGCGTTCGGCAGTCCCGATCTCGGATACAACAAAAACTCCCGAGTCGTTGTTTCCCTCGGCCGTTTGCCACAACAGCCGTAGTAATGGGTGGTGGTCGATTGAGGCACTCTTTGAGGCCGGGGTGAAGCCCATTAAAAAAGAGGGTAAAGCATTGCTGGCATTGCAATTAAATAAGCTATTTTTTAATTGAATCCATTCATTCCCAGCGGAAGGCATACGGATGCGGCGGATTAATATTAAGTTCCTGCTGATCATGACCCTGGCCATTTTTGCAGTGGTCAGCGTTGGTGCGGCGATATCGTATTTCAATTCAGACCGTGCATCCGGCATATTTTTAGAGCGGGCGGAAACAGCAGAGAAAGAGGGCGACCTTCGCGGAGCGATTGGACCCTATCTGCAGTATCTGGCGTTCCAGCCAGCGGACCAGGAAACAAAGGAACACGCCGCGCTATTGGCAGTTAAAATTGCGGAACTTGACGATGCGACCTACGTGGAAAAGCGACGGGCATTTCGCCATTTAACGCGTTTGCTCCGTCATCAGCCAGAACGCAATGATTTAAGGCGTCGTTTGGTTGATGTCCTTGTGGCCCAGGGTGCGTATGCAGACGTCAAAAAACAAGTCGATGAACTTGTGGAGCGCGACGTCGTCGATCCGGAGCTTGATTTTTTCTATGCCAACAGCAGCGGTGCACTGGGGCAATATGAAGAAGCGATAGACAATGTAAGTAGTCTGATTGGTTTCAGCGAAGTTGCCGATCCGCAGTATGATATTCGTCGAGCGCGTGCTCCGAAAATGCTCAAAGCATATTTTCTCTTTGCAACCGTACATCGTGAGCGGGGTAGAGGGCAAGAAGATGAACAGCGTGCTGACAGCGCGATCGAGCAGATGGTTAAGATTAATCCAAATTCGGCCCAGGCATTCCTCATCCACGGCAATTATCTTCGAGAAACCAACACGGCTGGTTCGCTCGATAGTCGCCGCGAACGTCGAAAACGTGCAAAAGAGAGTTTGCAGAAAGCCCTTGAAATTGATGGGGAAGATATTGATGTGCTTCTTGGGAATGCGGGGCTTGCGCGACAAGAAAAAAACTATTCCCTCGCGTTAGAATTTCTTGAGCGAGCACAGAAAATATCTCCCGAGGATGAAGATATATATGTCGATCAAGCAATCACTAGTCGGCAAAACGGTAATTCAGAAGAAGCTGTTGCGTATTTAAAAAAAGGTCTAGGAGTACTGCCGAAAAATAAAACGCTCACGACAGAGTTATTCAACGCCCATCTTGCTGCAGAGAAAGTGGATGATGCACGCGCTTTACTTACAGTCATGCAAGAAACGGATATGGCAGTTGAGTTCATTGATCTGGCCGAAGCACGTTTACTGATGTTTGAAAATCAGTGGAGTCTCGCTTTAGGACGCTTTAATGAGTTAAGGCCGCGGATGTTGACGATATCGGAATCCTCAGTCGCTGAACTTGATGCGTTAATGGCCCTTTGTTATCAGAATTTAGGCCAATGGGACCAGCAATTATCTACATCGAGGAGGCTGCTAGGAGCTTTTCCACGTTCAACCGCAGGGTTACAGGCTCAAGCGCAATCATTGATGTCGATGGAAAACTATGATGAGGCCTTCAAGGTTTTTGGGCGTTTACGGAGACAGATCGGCGCCGATGAATTTTTTGAAGACTCGACGATCCGCGATTCTTACATGCAGGTACTCGCGGAACTTGGCCGAGACTTTCCGCGTTATCAGCAGGAGTTGCGCAGGCTTCAGCAGGGAATCTTTGAATCTGAGAACGTTGAAGATGTCGATAAATCGATGATCGAGGCTCGGGCACTTGTTGCAGAGGGCAAGGGGCAGGAGGCACTGGATCGAATGATCGTGAGTCTTGTGGAGCATCCGGATAGTGAAGAACTGCAGGAACTTTATCTGGCAATATTTACAAAAATGTCTGGCCCCGCTGAGGCCTTAGCTTTTCTGGTAGACGCAGTAAATCGCGCGGACAACCCTTGGGAAGATCGACCGAAACTCCTGTCCGCAAGGATGGAGTTAATTGCGGCTGTCGGTGGTGCTGATGTGGCCGAAAAGTTAAAGGCGCTGGAGCCTGCAATCGCTGAGTATGACAAAGAGCAACAGGTTTCCTTATGGCTTAGTTTATCACGGGCACACTTTTCAATCGCACACACCCTGACTGAGGTAGATTATTGTCTAAATAATGCTTTGAAATTAAACCCGGTGAGTCGCGAAGTTGCTGAACTGCAATTTGAAACCGGTCTTTTAAAAAATAGTGATAAATTTTTGCTGGCAGCGCTTCAGCACACAGAAGATATTTTTGGTAGGCAAAGCGACCTCTGGAATTTTCAACGCGCGCGTTATTTAGTTTGGGATAACGGCACAGACTCCGCATCAGGTGAATTAGGTTGGTTCGAAGAAGTTGATTCTTTAATACGCAAAATAGAACAAATCCGTCCACGTTGGCATCGTTTACTGCAACTCAAGGCGTTGATTGCAGAAGAGAAAAATCAAATCGACGAAGCAATTGAGAACTATCAGCGATCGCTCGAATTTGGGCCGATGGATCTGCAGGTGGCGAAGAAGCTTACTAACCTTTTGATTAATGCAGGTCGCATTACTGAAACCCAAGAAGTTATGGATCAATTAGAGGTTATTCCAGCGAATATGATCACAACCCAAGCGCTTCTGTATGCACTGTCCGGTGAGAAAGAAAAAGCGGTCAAGACGATCGAGAGGATTAATTGGGATCAGGTTGCCGAGGTTCCAAATTGGATTTGGAGGAGTCGCATCCTCAAATATTTAGGTGATGATCGAGGTGCAGAGGCTGCCCTGCTTCGAGCAGTGGATCTCGACTCGAACGATATTAATTCGACGCGGGCATTGATTGATTTTTTTGCAGAGAATCGTTCTCCATCGTTGACGTTTCGGCATATGCAGGGTGCCGAAAATCGACTCTCCGAATCGCCTCAAATGCAGGCACTTTTGGCGAATAGCTACGATCGCTTTTCTAGCTATACGCCGCCCATTTTAAACGAACATTATCTATGTCGAGCAGTTGCTGCTGCTCCCGCCGATGTTGCCATTCAAACAAAATACATCGATTTTTGTATTGATAGCAAGCGTCTTGGATCGGCAATTTCACATCTGAATAAAATTTTAGAGGAACACCTTTCACCCGATAAACAGAATGTCCCGGTTGCTGTTTGGGCGCGACAAACGCTTGCGAGAATTCTTTCCTCGCAACCCAATCATCAAGCTTTTCAGCAGGCCCTGGGGTTGCTCGAAGCAAACCGGATCGGTGGACAGCTATCGCAGTATGACAAGCGATTGAAAGGTTTTCTGCTGGCACAACGAGACGAACCTTTTTACCGACAACATGGAATTCGTCTCCTTGAGTCAATTCCAGATCGATCGTTAAAGCGACGAGAAAGCCTGGCGTTGGCGGAACTTTACTTTATCAGCGATCGCTGGCGGGAATGTAAGTCTCTTATGGAGAGACTCAATGTTCAACACCCGGAAGATATTGATTTACTCAGTCGTTATTGTGAAATGCTTTTTGAGAGAGGCGATAAAACACAGGCTCGGACTTGGTTGCGCAGGTTGAATCAGGTTGCATCTGATAGTCTGCCAGCATTGAAGCTAAAAGCTTTGGATGCAAAATTGCAGGGCGATTTTGCATTGAGTAAATTTGAAAAATCGATACTGGATAATTTGACGGAAGGTGGTCGTCGGCCAGCATCCTGGGAAAGAGTACGTATTGGAAAAGTCTTGGAGGCTGCTGAGCTTTATGATGCGGCAGAGAATCAGTATCGCCAGGCAGTCTCTCAAGATAATAAATTCGGTCTTGATTTAGCTTCTTTCCTGGGGCGACAGGGCGAATTCCAGGAGGCGATCGAGTTGTGTGGTGAGATCGTCTCGAAGGAAAACGTCCGACTTATCTGCACGATTATTTTTAATTCAATGACGAGTAGTCCGCGGGAGATTCGTGCGACCGATACGCGGCAACTTCACGATTGGATAACAATGGCGAAAGAAGCGTTTCCGGAAGACTGGAAAACGCGCATGCAGGAGGCTTTTTTGCTTGATCTTGAAGGAAATACAACAGAGGCGATTGCACGACTCAATGAGATGGATTGGGAAAAGTTATCAGAATACGAGCAAGGAATGGTTGCCAATAATCGAGCCTACTTAAATCTCAAGCTAGGCAAAAATGGCGATGCTGTTTCGAAAGATTTAGCAATTGCGTTTGAAAGCTTGGGTCCAAAAATTGAATTGCTCGATACACGAGCGATGGCATCGATTGAAAAGAAACAGTTTGAGCAAGCGATTCGCGATTTAAATCTGGCAACGCAGTTCGAGCCGAGTTCCGGCAGGTATCACTTTCACTTGGCGCTTGCGTATCAAGGGCAGGATGATCGATCAGCCGCGAAAGAGGCTTTAGAATCGGCACAAACCATTGGCTTGAGTCAGAAAGTCATGGATCCGTCTGAGAAGTCAAAGTATAAAATGTTACAGAGTTGGCTCGAGAATTAGAGTGATTAAAAGTACACCAGGGATTTGTTATCGGAATTTGTAATATGCGAAAATTAAATGTCAAATTTTTAATCGTGTTCCTCTTGATCGTGGCTGTTATCGGGGTCGGCGTGGTAGCCGTACTGAAACTGAAGTCCGATCCTTCCGCAAAATTACTTGCCGATGCGCGCGAAGCAGAAAAAGCCGGCGAATATGACACAGCGATTGAAAATTATCGCGGATATCTTGGCTTCAATCGAGATGACCAAGACGTCTTATGTGAAGCCGCTCTGGTGGGTAATCATTGTTTATCGGAGGACAGTATCAACGACTCAGAGCAGGCCTTACCTGCGTTGCGGTTGATGGCGCGAGCTTTGCGAAATTCCCCACGACGAAATGATATTCGCCGCAATCTTGCAGAAGGTCTGATCGCGATGGGTTTTCGTACCCAAGGGTCAGATGGAGAACGAACATTTTTTGCTGAGGCGCAAAAAGAAGTTCAAAAGCTTCGCGGGCAGAAAAAAGATGATCCCGAACTTGATTTAATGTACGCACAATGTGCCGACAAGCTGGAAAAACTCAGCGAGTCGATTAATATTCTGGAGCCAATCGTCGGTTATCAACCTTCCAAGGGTAAATTCAATGACGAATCGGCCAGAGGTCCTGAGATGGTCGAAGCCCATGTGCTGCTGGCAAATATTTATCGCAAGCGAGGACGGGGTCGAGAAGATGAAGTATTAGCGGATCAAGTGATGGATAAAATGGTTGAGCGCAATCCCGAGAAGGGGGATGCCTATTTTCAGCGGGCCACCTACAACCAACTGTTCAATAGGGCAGGTTCTTACGCAGAGCGTTTGGCGCGAAAAGAAAAAATTCTCGCTGATCTTCAAAAATCACTATCGCTCAGTCCGGACAATTTAGATGTATTGATGGAGTTGGTGGACCAGAGCATTCGAGGCGATGATATTCAACTTGCTGAAGAATATCTGGCGCACGCCCGCTCGGTTGATCCAAAAGATGCACGTATTTATGTGCAGACAGCCCGGATTAAAAGGAAACGCAAAAACCCTGATGCGGAATTAGGCGCTATTAAAGATGGCCTTAAATTGCTCCCGGGCAATCGACAATTGGTCAATTTATTGTTCAATGCGCAGTTGGTTGAAAAACAATCTGCGGAGGCAAAAAAAACTATTGAAGAGATGAAACAGCTTGATTTCCGTCCGGAGTGGATCGCCTTTTCAGAAGCAAAGATACTATGCCTTGATGAAGAGTGGAAAGAAGCGAGCAGTAAGCTTGAGTCGCTACGACCGCAAATGAATATTTTCCCGACCGCGATGACTCATTCTCTGAATCATTTGTTGGGACGCTGTTATAAAGCGATGGGTCAACCCGACCGGCAACTTGAGGCCTACGCAAGAACACTTGCTGACGCCCCACAATCGGACGTTGCACTCGCTGGTCAAGCAGAAGCTCTTGTGGCCCTTAAAAGGATGCCCGAGGCACTCGAAAAATTGACACAACTCAAAGAAGTGATGGGCAGTGAATCTTTTGATAGCGACGAGGGTTTGCGGGCACTCTACTTGGCCACATTAGCTTCTCTTTCGCAGAAGAGTACAAATTACAAGGATCAATTAGAGGGAGCCAAGCAGGAGTATGTCGATCGGGATGATGTTTCAGGTGCTGACAAGGCAGTGGTTCGGGCAGAGGGATTGATTCGTAAAGGAAAAATCGAAGATGCGTTGGCGATTTTGGATCAGGCTCTCATCGAGTCGCCAGAGGCAGTGCGATTGCAAAACACCTATCTGGCTATCTTGGTGCGCGAGAATGGGGCTGCGTCTGCTACCGACTATCTGGAAAATGCGACGACACGAGCAGAGAACCCCTGGACGGATCGCCCGGAATTATTTTTACGTCGAGTCGAATTAATTGTATTAGCGGGCGGATCTGATCAAGCGAAAAAGGTTAGAGCACTTGAAAATGATATTTCAAAGTATGGAGTAAACCAGCAAGGCAAGCTTTGGAAAAAGATTGCCCGCACTTATTATCATCTGACTCCCTCGCGTCGTGAGGATGCAAAGCGATGTCTACGTAATGCGGCAGATGGCGATGATGACCAAGTCTACTCGGTTGGTTTATTTGAACTCGCACGGGAGTCGGGTAACGAATTAGAAATGCAGGCCCAGATCGATGAAGCTGCGGAGCGTTTTGGCAAAGATTCGGCGGTTCCCCAATTTCTCCAGGCACGTTTTTATCTATGGAAGCATCTCCAGGGGAATCAATCCGAGATGCAATTAGTGGAAGCTGCCGATCGTTTGGCAGATCAGATCGCGCGAACCCGACCAAAATGGCAGCGATTACTCGAACTAAAAGGCTCGGTTAAGGAACTGCAGGGCGATGCCAAGCAAGCGATTGATTTTTATCAAGAGTCGCTCGCTTCGGGTCCCTTGGATGTGGTCACTGTACGTCGCCTTGTTGAACTCCTGGTGAAGGATGGACGCTTTGGCGAAGCGCGAGAAGCGTTGATGCAACTGAATAATGTTCCCCAGGCTTTAAAAAAAGAACAACTGACGCTTGATTTGTTGACGGGCAATCGTGAAGCGGCACTGACTTCACTCAACCAAGCGGCACCAGTCGATTCGAAAAATGCTGAAGACTGGGTGCGTCGAGGACGTGTTTTGCTTCGTCTTGGTAAAACGGGAGAAGCGGAGAAGGCATTTCGTCGAGCGGTAGATCTAGCGCCTCAACTGCCTCAGCCTTCATTAGCCCTCGTTGAATATCTTTTGGCAATGCAACGTACCTCCGAGGCGGAAGAGGAAATTCGAAGCATAGAAAATAGGCTTTCCCAGGATGTTGTCGCGCAGGTAATGGGTCAGTGCTACGCTTGGCTGGGAGATCGGATGCTCGCTGAGCATTACCTTGCTGCTGCGATTTCCAATAAACCTGCGGACATGACGCGTGAGCAGGCAATGGCTCGTTATCACATGATCAATAATCGATCTCCGTTAGCGGTACCGCATCTCAATGCGATCCTCGAGCGTAGTCTCGATTCAGAAGAGGAGCCAAGCGAGGTAGCGCTCTGGGCACGCCGATCGTTAGCCCGGGTGCTGGCTTCCCTGAAAACACATAAATTGTTTCAACAGGCCCTGGCTTTAATCGAAGCGAATCGTCAGAGCGGCGAACTAAAATCACCGGATTTGAATCTAAAAGGTTTGATCTTAGCGATTCGTCCCGAGCCTTTTTATCGGCAGCAAGCGATAAAAATATTGGAACAAATTCCCCTTGAAAAACTTGCCATCGAGGAACGTATCGCACTTGGGCAACTCTACTTTGTGAGTGATCGTTGGACAGAGTGTCGAGAAATTATGCAGTCCTTACTCGTCAAAAATCCGACGGACAAACGTTTGTTAGCAAAATACATTGAAATGCTTATCCAAAAAGANGAATGGCGNACACTCGGTCCCTGGATGCGCCAATTACAAGGCNGCGATCCGGACGGACGGCAAACGATCCGTCTTACGGCACTTACTGCCAAAGGGCGAGGCAAAGANCGNCCGGCGGTTGTGGCAATTGAAAAATTNATTCCNGAGGGTGTTAAAAGGGCAGACCCAGCAAGGGTGTTGGCCGCCGCTAAACTCTATGAGGAGACTGGCCTCTACGATGCAGCCGAGTCAACCTTCCGGTCCCTTGCGGACCGAGATTCTGCTTATCGAATCAATCTTGCTGCTTATCTTGCCCGNCGCGGTAAACTGAGTGAATCATTCCGTATTTGCAATTCGATTTTGACGAAGGAGCGTTTGCTTAATATTTGCGGCATAGGTATTGGTGGTGCTGTGCGTCATGCCGCAAAAATTTCTGATGATGAACTCGAGCAAGTTTATGAATGGATAGCGGCAGCAAAAAAAGAAGCTCCCTATTCGATCGATTTGATCACCCAGCAGTCTGCTTTGCTTTCAGCCAGGGCGGCCACGGTATCTGTAGAAGAGTCNAAGGAAAACTATCAAAAAGCATTCGATTTGATCCAAGATGTGCCGTTGGAAAAAATGAATGAGAATCAGCGCGGACTCGTGGCAAATAACTTAGCCTATATGCGAGTGAAGACGGGAGGGGACACGGACGTAGCACTGGAAAACATTGACACTGCTTTTACGCTGCTTGGTCCCCGGGTAGAGTTACTGGATACGCGCGCCACAATAAATATTGAAAAAGGCGAATTCGATCGCGCGATTGAAGATCTAAAACAGGCGACGCTCTTCAAGGTTGATTCTGGAGTTTACTATTTTCACTTAGCCCTAGCGTATCAGGGAAAGGGCGATCGCGTTGCTGCCGCAACAGCACTTCAGCAAGCAGAAGATCTTAAATTTACAGGCGAGAGAATCGATAGCATGGATCGCGAAAAATATTTGAAGCTCAAACGGTGGTTGCGTCGATAAATTGTCGCTCCAGAAAAAAGTGTTGGCAGNCGCCTGAAAGCAGCCTATGAGAACGCTGGCGATCGGAGATATCCACGGTTGCTTTAAAGCATTGCAAACAGTTGTCGCCGCNGCGCAGATTTCNNGCGACGACAATATTGTAACGCTGGGAGATTATGTTGATCGGGGCCCAGAAGTTCCAGAAGTTCTTGCCTGGCTTCGCACTCGCTATCAACTAGGTTGTTTAACGCCTTTATTGGGTAATCACGAGATTATGATGCGGGCGAGTCGCAAGGACGAATCGNTACGTGNAGAGTGGTTGGANTTTGGTGGCAGGATNACCTTAGNNGCTTACGCNAGCGACGCNGAAAAACCGTCTCTNGAAGATATTCCATCCGAAGATTGGTCCTTTATCGAAGAGCATTGCGTTCCTTTTTATGAGACGGAAACACATATTTTTGTGCATGCGGGTCTCCACCCGAATCTGCCGTTATCCAGGCAATATGANCAGGTATTATTTTGGGACCGCNCAAGTGTGCACNCTCCCCACTGCTCTGGAAAAACNATGATTTGCGGTCATACGCCTCAGGAGAACGGATACCCGGTGCATCACGGTCACGCAATCTGNATCGATACGGGCGTCTATCTAGAAGAAGGCTGGCTNACNTGCCTTGATGTCGAGACGGGTGAATACTGGCAGGGAAACCAAGCGGGAAATTCTCGACATTGGCAATTAGATACTTGCAGCTAAATAAATCCGTTTTCTCTGAAGCGGACGCACTGGCAAAAAAAGGATGCTCCGATTTCTCAGGAATTGCGACCAGCAAAGGGCAGCATGAGTTTCCCCGAGGCACCGCGAAAGTAAGCTTCAGATCTGATTTTCAAAGACTAATTTGCTGGTGGTGAAGCCGGTTTTGCCGATGTGACGTTTGGTTGCTGGTTCGGTACTGGAATGGGTTCCAATTGCTGCTCCATGGTGNCTTCGCCTGGTAAAGAGTTCCAGCCATTTACTCCATATGCATTGCATGCCTCGCCACTCCAGCAATTTCCCCCGCAACCGTAGCAGGTAAAAAGCCCACANGCATGATGGAACCCTCGGATGAGATGCTTCGCCGGATACCACGTTGACAATAGGTGTCCCGTACAATTGCCTGCGCAGGAAACCTCACCACATGAGCTACATGTGTCCTGTGGGCCAACATTGGTCGGAGTTTCTCTCCAGACGCCAACTCTCCAAGGACATGCACTGCAACCAGAAAAGAGAAGTGTCATAAGCACAAGGCCCAGAAGTAGTTTATTTGAATGCATTTCGCTCTTTCCTTTCACTCACCCTACGGCTTTCATTCTCAAAAACGATCTAAAACGATCGTTCAAGTTTGCTGGGGTGAGCGCAGAAGAAATTCGGCGCGGAGATAACCGAAAGTCCTATTTAGCCCACCCTGATCTTAACCATCGGATGAATAATCATAAAAATCGAGAAAATCCTTATAAATTATCGGTCCTTCCTAATCAGTAAACTTTCTGTGCTCTAAATATTGGTTTCTTGAACCCATCAATTGCCCGTTTCCGTCTTGCTAGCAGCTAGGTATAGTGCCGGTAATCATGCGGTGGCCCGCATGTCTCTGTTTTTGCTATTCCATGGAATGCCGATAATGCCCGACCCGCTCTGTCCCCAATTGCTGCATCATATTGCTCTTCCCACTTGTGACCCGGAGGCAGCTGCCAAATTTTATGTGGGGGTTGTCGGCATGCAACAGATCGACCGCCCGGCGTTTTCTTTTGCTGGCGCGTGGCTTCATCATGTGCCCGGAAATTTACAAGTCCATCTTATTCAGCATGCTTCGGCCCGAGGCCAGCGAGGTCCTATTGATTCGCTTGCGCCACATTTTGCGATGGTTGTTGACGACCTGGATGCCATTGAAGATCGGCTAAAAAAACACGAAGTTCCGTATAAACGACAGGTCAATGCCGCCGGTTTTCAGCAGATTTTTTTTCAGGATCCCGATGGTAATTGTCTTGAAGTCGGTATTTATCCTGAATCCTAGAGAGGGGCCACACGTTCGCTGATCCATTCTGTGCGTGCTACGTTAAAGAATTGTTTGTTATCGCGTTTCTTTGCGAATATTTTTTGTAGGAAAAAATGACTGAATCAACACGCCATCTTGCCGCCTTATCGGACGCAGTTGCGAAACAAGGTTTCAATTGTTCTGAAGACCAGATTGAGCAACTTGATGATTACCGGCGTCAGCTTTGGGAATGGAATAAAAAAATTAACTTAACGCGGCACCTGACAATCGAAAAATTTATCGATCGAGATTTGCAGGATAGTTTGATGCTTGAGCGATTTTTAGAGCCAGGGACCCGCGTTCTTGACGTCGGTACGGGGGGCGGTGTTCCCGGTATGATTCTTTCGATTTTACGCCCTGATCTTTCGCTTTCCTTGTCTGAGTCAGTCGCGAAGCGGGCGAAAGTGGTACAGACGATTGCCGAAGCCGTGGGTGCAGACGTTCGCGTTATCCACGGGCGGGCAGAAAACGTATTGGCCGAGGAATCCTTCGATACGCTTACCATACGTGCGGTGGCTAAGTTGCATAAAATTCTTACGTGGTTTAGCCCCCATTGGCAATCGATTGGCCAGATTCTCATGGTGAAAGGGCCGGCCTGGGTAGAAGAGAGGCTTGAATCGCGAGAAGCTGGACTGCTGCGAGATTTAGAACTTCGCATGCTGCTGAGCTATTCCAATACGAGTCCAGGAGGTTCGGAGAGCGTCATTTTACGCGTGTATCCCCGCTGAAGTTCTCGAATCTTCGTGTGCGGCGACACATTGAGTTTAGGTAAATTTTGCTTTATATTGCCGTTTTCCTAACTCACGCGTCCACGCGACCCACCCGAATTACTCTGATGACATCCTATAACCTGACGCACCTCAAGCAGCTTGAAGCCGAAAGTATTCACGTTATTCGTGAAGTCGTTGCCGAATTTGATAATCCGGTAATGCTTTATTCGATTGGTAAGGACTCTTCGGTGATGGTTCACTTGGCGCTTAAAGCCTTTCATCCGGCCAAGCCTCCGTTTCCTTTACTTCATGTGGATACAACCTGGAAATTTCGCGAGATGATTGCATTTCGCGAGGAATATGCGAAGAAAGAACTCGGGCTTGATGTGCTTACATACACCAACCAAGAAGGTCTTAAGCACGGTATTCACCCGCTCGACGATAGTGATAAGCATACCGAATTGATGAAAACGGATGCTTTGAAGCAAGCGCTTGACAAATACCGATTTAATGCGGCGTTTGGTGGAGCACGGCGTGATGAAGAAAAGTCGCGAGCAAAAGAAAGAATTTTTTCATTTCGCGACAAGAATCATCGTTGGGACCCAAAGAATCAAAGGCCGGAACTCTGGAATCTCTATAACGCGAAGGTGCGTCCTGGCGAGAGCATTCGAGTGTTTCCGCTATCGAATTGGACTGAGCTTGATGTGTGGCAATACATCCATTTGGAAAATATTCCGATCGTTCCTTTATACCTTGCCGCAAAGCGACCTGTTGTTCAGCGGTTTGACGAAAAAGGAAACGAAGTAACGCTGCTCGTTGATGACGATCGAATGAAATTAGAACCGGGTGAGGTGCCTGAAGAGAAGATGGTTCGATTTCGCACCTTGGGGTGTTACCCTCTTTCCGGTGCAGTCGAGTCAACAGCAACAACCTTGCCAGAAATTATTCAGGAAATGCTTCTTTGCAAAACAAGCGAGCGACAGGGTCGCATGATTGATCGAGACAAGGATGCTTCCATGGAGAAAAAGAAGAAGGAAGGCTATTTTTAGTCTCGCACTATGTCACACCAATCTGAATTAATCGCTACGGATATTGATGCCTATCTTGCGCAGCATGAACGCAAGGAGCTTCTCCGGTTTTTGACGTGCGGTAGTGTGGATGATGGAAAGAGTACGCTGATCGGTCGCATGTTGATTGAGTCCAAGATGGTTTACGAAGACCAGTTGGCTGCCCTTGAGCAGGACTCTCAATCGCACGGCACGATTGGTGACCGACTTGATCCGGCTCTATTGACTGACGGCCTCGATGACGAGCGACAGCAGGGAATCACGATTGATGTTGCTTATCGCTACTTCTCCACGGCGAAACGAAAGTTCATCATTGCAGATACGCCGGGTCACGAGCAATACACGCGGAATATGGCGACCGGCGCATCGACGTGCGATTTGGCCATTATCTTAATTGATGCCCGCAAGGGTGTGCTCACGCAAACCAAGCGGCATAGTTTTATTACCTCGCTGTTGGGGGTAAAGCATATCGTCGTGGCAATCAATAAGATGGATCTGGTCGACTACTCCCAGGAAGTTTACGAAAGAATTCGGGACGAATATATTCAGTTCGCTGCCCGAATGTCTTCGGATGATGTGCATTTCATTCCTATCTCCGCGCTTGATGGAGATAACGTTGTTTCCCGCAGCGAAAAAATGCCGTGGTACGATGGTAATACGCTCATGCACATGCTTGAGAATGTGTACATCGCCTCAGACAGCAACTTGCAGGATTTCCGCTTCCCGGTGCAATACGTCAATCGTCCCCATCTCGACTTTCGAGGTTTTTGCGGAACGGTCGCCTCGGGTACGATCAAAAAGGGCGATGAGATTATGGTGCTGCCCGCACGAACGACAAGTCGCGTTGCATCTATTGAAACGTTCGATGGCGAGATCGAAGAAGCATTTACGCCTCTGTCCGTTACATTAACCCTCGAAGATGAAATTGACGCGAGTCGTGGCGATATGATTGTTCGCGTCGGCAATCAGCCCCGTGTTGCCCAGAGAATGGATGCGATGGTCGTATGGATGGGTGAAGACCCCATGGTTCCCGGCACACGATACCTTTTCAAGCAGACAACCAAAGTGGTACCCGGTGCGCTGCAATCCCTCCGCTATCAAGTCGACGTGAATACGTTGCATCGCGAACCGGCACCCTCGCTGCAGCTGAATGAAATCGGCCGATGTGAAATTCAGCTTGATGACAATATCATGTTTGATGCATATAAACGAAATCGCAGCACAGGTTCCATGGTCATTATTGACCGCATTACGAATGTCACCGTAGGAGCGGTGATGATACTTGATGAAATGCAAGCAGGGGATGCGCGGGATCATTGGGACGATGAGCCGGCGAGTGCCGGCATGCATCAGGAGCCGAGTCAGGTTACGGACAAGGAAAGGGAGGCACGGTTTGGGCAACGCGGCGCCACCGTCCTGATTACCGGACTTACAGGATCTGGTAAGCGATTAGTTGCCCACGCACTTGAGAGACGCCTGTTTGATTCCGGGCGGGCATGTACGCTACTTGACGGCCCGAAGATGCGACTCGGGGTCAGCAAAGATCTCGGTTTTACTCCGGAAGGTAGAAGTGAAAACATGCGCCGTGCTGCCGAATGTGCGCGGTTACTCAACGATGCGGGCCTGATTACCATTGCAAGTTTTCTTGCTCCGCATAAAGAGGTCCGGGATAAGGCACGCGATGTGGTCGGATCTGATCGGTTTATCGAGGTTTTTCTTGATGTGCCCCTCGAGGTGTGTCGCGAGCGCGATACGAACGGCATGTATGATCTGGCTGATTCCGGAGAAATCCAGGATTTCCCTGGTGTGACATCGCCCTATGAAGAACCGGTCGCCGCTGACCTGACGCTCGCACCGCACGCCGAGGCTCTCGATGAGTGTGTGGAGAGAATCCTTGAATTACTCCGGCAGCGGGGCTTTATCAGCTAGGACAGACTGGACGCCGTCAGAGTGGACCGGAGTCTTTTTCGTGTTGACTATCTTCTCGCCTTGCTGATCAGCCGGCTTTAGCCTGAACACCATCCTCGTCGCTAACACGTCCGTCGGCTCGATAGAGTCTGAGCGTGGCGGAATTCGGAGATCGTCTCTCGGGCATAAAGCCATATTTTCCATCCGCAAAGAATGGATAAAACTCTGCGGCCGGTCCAGAAGTAAAGTCACTTTTGAGTCGACTGAGAATTTCATTCCACGCCAAACCACTGCGATAGATCAAACGGTAAGCGTTTTTTAATCCGGCGATATCCTCGGCTTGATATCCGGCACGCTGCAGGCCGACACGGTTCAAGCCGACAACCCCGCTGGTGTTGCCATCGAGCATCACAAAGGGAGGAACATCTTTAACAGCTCGGGAATATCCCCCAACCGCAGCAAGCCGTCCTACGCGGCGAAATTGCTGAACGGCTGCGCCTCCGGCAACATAAGCTCGATCTTCTACGGTGACATGGCCGGCAAGCATCACATTATTGATCAGTACAGTATGATTCCCAATCAGACAATCGTGACCAATATGAACACCGACCATCACGAGATTATGGTCACCAATCTGCGTTGCCTGCTCGTCGTTTAATCCGCGATGTACGGTTGTGTTTTCTCGAAAGGTATTTCCTTCACCGATCTTCAGCTTGCCCATCTTTTCGGGAAGGTGCGAATGCTGAGGCAAGCCACCTAGAACTGCATCCTCGTGTAAGGTATTGCCAGGACCAAGTTCCGTTTGTTCCTTGACAATTGCGCGACTTGCCAGGTGACAATCGTCTCCGAGGACAGCATTTTTCTCGACAATGCAGAAGGGTCCGATATGCACGCCACTCCCGATTCTGGCTGTGCTGTCAACGATGGCGGTGGGATGAATAGACAAGATAAATATCCAGATTTAGCTTTGAGTTTCTGTGATAGACAATTTATCGTCTTCAATGTGCGGCTGAATCAGGAGAATGTGACGAAATCCAAGATTTGCTCTTTTTTGCAAGCAATACTTGAATACCAGATCAATAATGATTCCAATAAACGCCCAATGTTTTTGGGTATATTAACGGGGTCAAGAATGCTTTCACACTTGGAGCGCGGCTATGGCAGATGTGCATGAATTATATGATCAAGCGGATCAATTGAAGGTAGAGGGTAAGCTAGATGAAGCGGTGGCCAAATACGGCGAGATCTTAGTAGACGACCCAGAGTACGCCCTTGCGCATGCAGCGCTAGCGGTCGTGTACGGTCGAATGGGTAAGCACGATTCGGCAATCGAACACGCACGACGAGTGTGTGAAATTGCGCCAGAAGACCCTTTTAGCCATACCCAGTTAAGCGTCATTTATCAGCGGGCCTATGCAGGCACAAACAATCAGCAATTCATACAAGACGCTGAAGACGCGATGGCGCGGTCTCAGATGTTACAGCAGGGGAATTCCTAAGGTTTTGTCGTGTCCCCTGCTTCGTAAGCGGCAGGACGCGTTGTGCGTATTTTTTTCCACGTTTTCGCCAAAGCGTATGCCGCCTGTTGAATTTCATCCTCGGTAGTGTGCCGCCCCATGCTGATGCGAACGGTTCCTCGCGCAATAGGTTCGGTCACCCCCATCGCCTGAAGAGTCGCGGAAATAACTGTTGAATGGCTGTGACAAGCGGCTCCGGTCGATGCACATAGAAATGGAATACGGTTTAGTAGCTCAACCGCCTCTACGTCGGGAAAAGAGACACTTGTCGTATTCATCAGCCGTTCCGCCGATTTTGCATGGATGAAAATATCACCGTGCGTTTCTTGTTCGACAAGATTTTCAAACTGATCACGAAGACCACAAATGCGCATGGCATCGCTTCCGCTTTTTTCTGCAGCGATCTCAGCCGCCGCACCGAGCGCGACGATTTGAGCCACATTTTCAGTGCCCGGGCTGAGGCCACTTTCCTGGCCTCCGCCATGGACCAGAGGGCTTAGGGTAATTCCTTTTCTAGCCACTAAGCAACCAATTCCTTTAGGGGCATAAAATTTATGCCCGGCAACCGTCATGAGGTCGATCCCGATTTTCTGGCAAGAGACAGGCAATTTGCCCACCGATTGTGCGGCATCGACGTGGAGAAGGATTCCTGATTGTTTGCAAATATGTGAGATGGCATTGATTGGCTGAATCGAACCAGTTTCATTATTGGCGTGCATTACACTTACCAATTTTGTGTTTGGTTGAATTGCAGATGCGACTTCGTGTGGTTGCATGACGCCATTGGAATCACAACCAATGACCGTTATCTCACATCCCATCTGCCTAAGAGCACGACAAGGCTCGAGCGTGGCAGGGTGCTCGATAGCAGAGGTAATGATGTGTGCTGAAGCGGGTGAATCGGTCGCCATAATGGTTCCAGAAATCGCCAGATTACTGCTTTCCGTACCACCTGATGTAAAAAATAATTCGTCGCTACTGCAATCAAGGAACTGTGACAATTGTTGCCGTGCCTGCTCCACTGCCTTGGCGGCCTGCCTTCCTAGTGCGTGTTGGCTCGAGGGATTGCCATACCGATCACTCAGGAAAGGCATCATTGCGTCACGCACACCGGGATCGATGGGTGTCGTCGCGTTATGATCTAGGTAGATGAGAGCAGGATTAGCGAGCATGGGTAAAATTGCTATCGGTCAGCAATGTTTAATTTGGTTTACCAGTCTCATTGAGACTCATTGAGCGTATCCACTAATTGCCGCAACCTTCCCAGGCTTCGACGATTGAAGTGAAAAGTTAGTCTTGGCATCGCTTTAAGCTCTGGCTCATCGCGTTCTTCATCCAGCGGATCGCTGACGGCAAATTGCCCGCTCGAGAGAATATCGCTGAAATCCGTATTTATCTTTTCGAGCATTGCATCTGAAATCGGCTGTTGCAGTCGAAAAACCAAAGAGTCGTTGACGTATCGCATGCTGTGGAAGTTGTGGTAGAAATTTAAAATTTCCTGTACCGCGCAATCTAAGCTGTCGGTTACTTTATAAAGCGATAAATCTTCCGGAGAAATCATCCCATCTTTGAGAAGTTGACCACGGACAAATGCGTCCCAATCTTTCCAGAAATTTCCGCCTGGGGCATCGAGGAATACAACGGGCACAAGATCTCGCTTTCCCGTTTGAAGCAGAGTCAAAACCTCAAGGCCCTCATCAAGCGTCCCAAATCCCCCGGGCAACAGGCAAACAGCGTCGCACTCTTTTACGAACATGAGTTTGCGCGTAAAAAAATATTTCATATGAACAAGTTTGTGGTCGCCTCGAATAATCGGATTGGAGTCCTGTTCAAAAGGAAGCATGATATTTAGTCCCATGGATTGCTTCCGCCCGGCCCCACGATGCCCGGCCTCCATGATTCCGCTTGCGGCACCGGTAAGGATATACCACGATTGCTCTGCCATCCGACGCCCGAAATCGATTGCCTGAATATAGGCTGCGTTTTCTGGATCCGTTCGTGCAGAGCCAAACACAGCAACGATACGGTCTTGGCGATAATGTGAGAAAACCTTGAAAGCGTATCTTAGCTCCCGCATCGCGCGGCTGATAATTTTTAAATCGCCTCGACTGGTGTTATCAACCTGCAGTTTTGCGGTCGATTCCTTGATCTTATCAATCAGGTCATCCGTCTTTTTTTCCATTTGTTTCTTATGATTTCCCAACGCCAAGTTTCCTGGATAAATTTTTAATCTGCTAGAACGGTTACCAAATCTCAAGAGGACTGACGCTCCTCTTCGCCAAGATTGCAAATTTTTGCCCACCCCAGAACAATTTTCTATTGCGGAAGTTCTGTATACGGCATTGTAAGCCACCGGGCAAAAAAAAACCCGGAATCCCTAAGGACTCCGGGAATAGTGTTTTATGATAACGANCTTAGGCAGAGGGTCGACGAAAATGTTGGTAGGCCAGAATGACCTCNTATAAGTCGGCCGAGATGGTTACTTCATCGTCCGANAANTCTTGGAGCCANGTGCGATTACTTTGCACCGCCTCTGCCAACAGTGGAAAGATCTGACCTAGCGGAACAGAGATTGTCGAATCTGCGTGGCTAGTGTTAATGTCCGCAGTTCGTGTTTTTGGTCCGTGATAGACCTTAAGGTGATTCGTAATCATCGCGAGCATCCTTGCTTCGTCGAATTGCCACCCTGCAATCGTCTAGTTTTTTTATCGACGTGTTCTGCCTGNAACGTTCGGTAAAAATAGTCGGAATATACGGTTTTTTTTGCCAGCATCGCTATCGTCATTCATGCNTTTGTGGGGTCTTCTAAAACGGTATTAAAGTTACGGACAGAAGGGTCCTNTGCATCTGCGCATAAATTTAGATGCNGTTTTCGCTGCGNCTGAGNTTTGAAACTTTGAATCAATAAAACGAGAACGCGTCTCAAAAACTGATCGAGAAAGCATCTCAATAACGGGGTGCGCTGCCGCCGAGTTATCGCGGTGAAACCGTTGCAAAAGAAGAGGGCGACTGGTCAACGATAGCTAGTGTGTTAAACTATTAGCANAGGTAGAATTGATAGCATTAAGAAGAACATACACGTTCTACGTTCACTGGAGGCACTGCCGACGATGTTAAAATCACGAATCGAAGTCGCTCTTAACAAGCAAATTAATCTCGAATTTTCCGCCTCCTATACTTATTTAGGGATGGCACTCTATATGGATGCAGAGCATCTCTCCGGATTTGCCTCTTGGATGGTCGCTCAAAGTGACGAAGAACGTACGCACGCCCGCCGTCTTTTGCGGTACATGCTTGATCGAAATGGAAATGTGGATCTTGATTCTATTCCTCGACCCAAGGTCGACTACAGTTCGATAAAAGAAGTCTTTGAGGCATCTTTGGAGCAGGAGAAAACGAATACTCAATCCATCAATGATCTTTATGCATTGGCCAGCGAATTAGATGACTATGCAACGCAAGCACATCTCAAGTGGTTTCTAGATGAACAAGTCGAAGAAGAGAAATCGATCCTTGACATACTGGGGCGGTTGGAACTTGCTGGCGACGATAAAACAGCAATTTTGATATTGGATCAGGCACTGTCCGGGCGTNGTGGTGGTTCGGATGCTATTTCTATTGTGGACAACTAGTGTGATATGGATGAATTTGATCTGCAAATCGAAAAGGCCGTGGCCCGCGGCCAGCAGGAGCGCAAATTAAAGTCGACTCGTGCCGCTAATAAGGCAATGTCCGAAGAGGAACTCCGGCGTCTTCACAATGAATATCGCTTGGAANTATCCGAATACATCGAACAATGCCTCTCTCGNTTGCCGAAATATCTTCCTGGATTTATCTGTCAGACAGTGGTTGATGATCGGGGTTGGGGGTCGAGTTGTAGCCGCGATGATGCGGGTGTTGCGAGCGATCACACACGCACGAATTTTTTCAGTCGCTTGGAAATTGTTGTCCGTCCATTTGGTACGCATCATGTTTTGGATATTTCCGCGAAGGGGACGGTAAGAAACAAAGAGATCTATAATCGCAACCACTATCGATCTNTNGCTGAGGTCGACTTAGTAGACTTCAAAAGNTTTGTCGATCTTTGGGTGCCTCAATATGCGGAAAAATTCGCCGCTAGCTAGCTTTGCTAGAGGCACTCGCANAAANTTCTGNCNCTAGAAATCCTCTGTTTTTCNAGTAGATTTTTGNCCAAAGAATATTTTTTCNAATTCTCCAAATCTGCCTTGACGGCAAAACCAGATTCTCATATTCTCCCGCCACGTTTGACCGGAGGAACGAAGACTGGCGATGTATCTGATCTTCAATGACGCGGCAAACCGTTGACTATGGGATCCTTAACAAGCGTAGAAAAATCAAATGAAATAAATAATTGGTCTGCAGACAGTTTTGTCTGCGGAGTCCTTTGAGCAGGATCCAATCGCTCCCGGAACTTGGTGCAACATGAGTCCTTAGCCCCCCTGGGACCCGAACGCCAATTCCGGGGGCTTTTTTTGTCTATGCATATCGTATTGCATGATCGACGCCGAGTTGTCGTTTTCAGAAGNANTNACTTTTGCTTATCTGAGAGTTTGGCGCTCTAGCCAAGTGCGGCTGCTGCAAAGTGAGTGATTCCCTCTCCCTTGGCNATAACAGTGATCCCGCTATCGGTCACNGTAAAGCCACGAGCGCGATCGTGNTCCTGGTCATATCCAATTACCGTTTCAGGTGGAATCGCAACGCCCTTATCGATTATCGCGCGACGTATTTTACTATGCCGGCCTATATCGATGCCTTCGAACAAAATGGAATCTTGTACATCCGCGTAGCTATTGATTCGTGTATTTGGCCCCACAATAGACTTTTCCACGCGTCCTCCGGAAAGAATGGCTCCTGCACATACAATACTGTCGTGCGCTTGTCCGCATCGTCCCTCCTCNCCAGGTTCTGAAAAAATAAACTTCGGTGGCGGAAGGTTTGGTTGGTAGGTTCGAATAGGCCACTGGTCATCGTACATGTTCAATAAAGGATCTACCGTTATGAGATCCATATTGGCATCGTAATACGCGTCTAAAGTGCCCACATCGCGCCAGTAGGAACTGCCCTTCTTGTTTTCATCGCGAAACGGAAAGGCGAAAACTTGATGGGAACCGATAATAGAAGGAATAATGTTGCGACCAAAATCATGTGCACTATCGCTATTTGTTGCGTCGTGNCAAAGTTGCTCAAAGAGAAACCGGGCAGAAAAAATATAGATGCCCATGGACGCAAGCGCATGGTCAGCATCCCCCGGTAAAGATTNAGGTTGATCTGGCTTTTCTTCAAATCCACAAATTCTTCCGGTGTTGTCCACTTCCATGACGCCGAACTGTCGCGCCTCGTCCAGGTCAACTTGGAGTGCCCCGATCGTTAGATCGGCGTTTTTTTCTCGATGAAACGCAATCATTTTTTCGTAGTTCATTTTATAAATATGATCACCAGCAAGAACGACGACAAAATCCGGCTGAAATTTCTCTATTGCATATATATTTTGATAAACGGCATCTGCTGTTCCGCGATACCACTGTTCGTCAATGCGTTGTTGTGGNGGAACAATATGAATTGCCTCGCCCAGTTGATTGACGAATAAATTACGCCAGCCCTGATTGATATGACGATCGAGACTGAAGGCTTTATACTGGGTTAGAACNAGAATATTTCTAATCCCGCTGTTGATTGTGTTTGATAGCGCAAAATCAATAATTCGATAGGCACCCCCAAAGGGAACAGCNGGTTTAGCGCGGTCGCGTGTGAGCGGATCCAAGCGTGAACCTTTACCACCCGCTAGGATGACTGCCAGGATATTCTCCATAGATGCATCTCGATGAGGATTGAATCGGGGGGCGAGTCATCTGAAGCGGCGAACCGCCCCATCGGTATCGCCCAAATCATTTTATGACTCGTTTCAATCCGATTGTAGCCCAAGCGGCACGATACCTTTGATGAAGTTTTTGGGCCGCTGATAAAAACTAACGGTCCTATGAATCGGGTTGTTACGAAGACACACCGTTCGCCATGGATTTAGGGTATTTGTGNAGGATAGGGCATGCTGNCTGAGCGACTGCTTATAGCGATTGCTTATAGAGTTGGGTCATTGCAGAAATGGTAATCTCTGGGTCGTATTGGTTTTCCACGGCCGATCGTCCCATAGCACCGATTCTCTTCGATTGGACGGGATTTTCTAAGAGATGCTGCGTCCAACTGGCCAAAGATGCGGGATCACCACATGGCACCAGAATCCCAGTTTTTTCGTGCTCCAGTAATTCCCGATGTATTACGGATACATCGGCAATGACTGGAATTGCACGACGCATCGCTTCAATTATTGGAATGCTTGAGTTTCCCCGGTGACCGCCGAGTCGCCAGTAAATATCGAGATGCCCCATTAGCTCCCCGATAAGATCGTAATCGTCTAAAAAATGAATCTGACCTTCTAGTTGTACGCGATTTCGAAATTGCTCAAGTGATTTTCGTCGAGGNCCTTTTCCAAAGATAAATACCTGGACATTGTGCCCTGCAACTTTGAGCAACTCGGTGGCCCAGATGGCATCACGCAATCGATTGCCCGAATGCATTTGNTCGACAATTGCAATCAGTCGGCTATTTTCAGGAATCTGGAGTTTCCGGAAGAGTTTTTCTCGCTCAATGGTTGTCTCGGGCAGCAGTGGTAGGCCAGGAGGAATAATGTCTATCGCCCCATCCTTATGATTCCGNAGCGTATNATCGCTGTCACACAGCACTCGACTGGGAACAATCATTTTTTGTATTCGATTTTTCAAAAAACGAGCAACATAATTTTTCCATTCATTTTTCTGATTTGCTGGTTCCCAGACATTGCAGAAAATAGTTTGGACACCTGCGATGTGTGCAGCNAGCGGACCGTAAACATTCGTGACGGAATCCCACGAATGAACAAGATCGGGGTTCCACCGTTTGATTAGTTGAATCAGAGGCCAAAGCACCCAGGGGTCAATTTTTCGACTCGAACCAACCGTTTGTNCAATAAGCCCCGTTTTCTCTAAGAGTCCTACATCTCTGCGATCTCGAGCAAGGAGGCAAAGCTGGACATCAAATTCTTGAGTGGGTAATTGCGTTGCCAGTTCCGTGCATTGCCGCCAAGTTCCCTCAACATCACAGGAAGAAAGAATTTCTAGAATCCGCTTACGGGCCATGGACTTGCGGGAGGGGGTGTTTCTTCGTTGAATGCCACTGTACGTCGAATGCACATTCACATCGGTGAACCGGAAGTCACATCGGTGAACCGGAAGTGCACATTGTTTTATCCCCGTTGGCACCTATATGACTTTATGCATCGGTCACTTAAATCTTATTCCATTTAGGCGACTTCAGAGGTCAATGTACAACCCACACCTTCAGTGTAAACCCCGTTTTGCTATCTTTGTCGAGGTGTCTCTCGTAGGGTGCGTCCGATTGAGGGAATTTCTTTTGCCTCCTCCGGATTGTGCTCGTTCTAGGAATTAAAATACAATTTGCCAAAATCGAATAAATGAGATGGAGCCGACTTGAGCGGCTGAAAAGATTTTATGGGAAAATGGAAACGTCAAGATGTTGATGGTCACCCATGTGATCTATTTTTTCCCGATCAGCCCAATCCATTTGGCTATGCGGTTATCTATCTTCATGATCTCTCGCTACAAGGCTTAAGGGGGCGTTCAAGTTTCGAGCATGCCTTTGAAAAACATGGCCTGCGAGTGATTGTTCCCGAGGGGAAACGCAGTTGGTGGAGTGACAAAATATGCGTTGAATTTGATAACAATCGCACAGCGCAGAATTACATTTTGGAATCTCTTGTGCCGTGGCTTGCCGCACATTGGGAAGTCGTCCCCCCGAAAATCGCCATTTTAGGAATAGGAATGGGGGGTCAGGGTGGCTTAAGATTTAGTTTTAAATACCCGGATATATTCCCCGTCGTCGCGGCAATCACACCCGCGATCGATCATCAACGATGTTGGGTCGAAGAGGAATCTTATCTGGATCAGATGTATTTTAACGAGGAAGCAATCAGGCAAGATACGGCGACCCTGCACATTCACCCGTTATACTGGCCACGTAACATCTGGTTTTGTTCGCATCCAAGTTGGATCGAAAGCGCTCAGCGACTCAACATGAAGCTCTCGGCCCTAGGGATACCGCATCAGGTTGAATTAGATCCCACCGTTCAGCAAACATCAAATGAGTATGAAGAACAAATGGTGGATCCTGCGGTACGGTTCCTCATCGAAAAATTAGAGCAAGAGCGGCGGCGGATCTAAGAGGCGTTTATGGGTTGACCTTACCCGCTGGTAAATTGCCATCGAAAAGTCGGACTCCGTCCATTTGGACCCGATTTTCAGTGCGCCAGAAATATATCTTTTGTGCGCTAAGGTTCGAGGGCGCGGCATTTTTTGTTTGACGTGAAAGTTGGGCGTAAGTGTCCCCAGCACCCTCCAGGACAAACAATTCTTTACCGGTTGTATAAGTCAATCGATGGCCACTGGCACTGAAACTTTCACCAAGTAGACGCGAATTGCCCACTGCTTCCATTTCAACCGGTCGGTTTGTCCCTTTTTTGGNTCCCATTTGTCTCACGGTCAGCTGATTGCAATTTAAAACAACCTGATCGCCTTGGGGCCCGGTTGTAGGATCGACAAAAACTTCTTCCTTTCGATGCTTGACTGGCCCATAAGTACAGAGAACTCTCTCAAGGAATGTAAGTTCACGGTTATGCACATTGCCGATAATTCCTCTTCTGAATTCCACCTTAAGATAATTAATCGAATTTTGTTGCGACCGATTTGCCACCGGCGTTGATTTTTTTGGTGACCCTGTCAACAAAAGCGATGATTGCCCGCCCGTGCCATTTCGCACAGAGGTCACTGTTCCCGGCCCTCGAGCCGTCAGCCGACCACTCGGTTGTTCAATGGTTAAATCAGTTGTCTTCAATTGATCAAGCGTCTCTTCTCGCCCCTCGGTAACCTCACGGTTAGTTAAAAGAACGCCTCCAAGGCAGGCAATTTGTTTTACTTCGAGAGAGTCACGTTCGACAGGCCGAGAAAAATTAAGTTGTTGATTTAAGGTAACTTTTAATTCCGCGGTTTGCAGTTGCTGATTTTGTGTCTTTGCAAATACATCTTTTTCAAAGGCAATCGTGGTGTTGTCAAAATGCATTCGACCATTCCAGGTAACATCAAGCATTCCGACTTCTTTGAGCGGTTTTCCATCTAAGTCTCGATTGAGTGGAACCTGCATTGCGCCGGCACCTTGCACCCACATCCGTCCAGTGCCCCGTTCTAGATGAAGTGTCTTACCGGTAATCGATGCCGATCGGCCTGTGGCGCGAGCTGGTCGACCGGTGAGTGAAACCACCGCTTCCGGGGTATCGGCATCAAATAAGTCCAGGTGATCACCACGCACGGTAATGGGAGGTTGGTCTGTCCCTTTTTCGATTAATTGAACGCTGCCCGATACACTTGCCGCAGTCGGTGTAGGCCGACTTTGCCCAGACATTGCCAGCGTGAGCTGAATGAGATCGCCCCGAATATGATAATGGCTGTCGGTTGTATTCAAATTGTTATTTCTTTTACCCGCACTTTGATTATCAGAGCCAAAGCTGGACCCCAAGAATGTGTTCTGTTCCGGCGATTCCTGTTGCCTGCTCGATTCGTTGATCGATCTCTGTTCAAACCAGACTTCCAGTCGGTCTGACACAGCCGATAGCTTTTCCCCGTGCATACGCACGTTTTCGAGCGCGAGCGCGGAATGTGGGATCCAGTTACCACGGATATTATTGGTNTTTACGCTCTCATCGTGTTGCATGGATTCTGGAATTCGATCCAGCCATAGCCAAATTTTTTCCGCTTGCAGAGCACTGGCTTCGGCGTGTTGGATTCGGCCGCCACCGAGGATTGAAATAACCTGNCCTTTCTCATGCGGTTTCATTTCCAGTATCCGCTTCCAGCTTGCCTCGAAGGATCCCCCACTGCCATCACCTTCCGCCGAGATGAGACGTCCGGGCCCGACCGCTCGCAGCGTACCGAGATCGTTTTCTTTACCTGGCTGATAATCAACATCCATCGCAGTGAGCGAACTCTGCTGATGCGTTAATCTGACGGGTCGTTCCCCTTTTAAAATCAGCCNTTGTGTTTTTAGGTCCACCTCGAGGTGATTTCCTTCTGCGGTGGCCTGCCAAGTGGGTGTTGAAATTTGAACTGGATTGCCATCGGCAATAAGAAGTGTTGGTTCAATATTTATTGCGAGATTTGAAGGATTGACTTTTCCCACCTTCGGTTTATCTGATTGAGTCCGCTCCGTCGGTTTTTCAAAATGAATCGCCAAAGTATCACAGGTCATGCGGTCGGGAGGTGAGTCAAGATGATGTCTGGTGACATCGACTTGATCTTCAAAGGTTGCAAGCAGTTTATCGCTATCCCACCGAAAACGACCTTGGGACCGTACTTCCACTAAGGTGTCTTTTGCCTCAGGTTTAGACTGCTTCGAAGCGGCATCCGCAAAAGGATCATTAGGGAGAAGGGGTTTGGCTGGAAGGTTCAGATAAAGCCGTACATCCTGAAATAATTCAATCCTTTGAACCGTTTGCATTTCGGTCTTCTCTTCGGAGGAATCGGCTTGGTCCTCGAGGTTGAATTGCATCTGCAATCCTCGNCCTTGGCCTCTGTTTTTACCGAATTGAAACACCACATCCTGGCGACTCCATAAACGATCTTCGCGGAGTTCTACATTGCGGGTTACAAGCGAAAATTCTTTTTCAGGATCATTCTCCGGGTTTTGACTTCTGATAGATACTTCGCCGAGAAGTCGTCCACCTTGCAANCGCCCAATTTTTGCTCGCGCTAAATCACANCCNCCTTCAAAATCAAGAATTGCACCCTCTGGAGCCCTCAAGATCACCACAGGTTTTTCTTGCCCGTTGGCTGGGCGACCCTCGGGAAAAAAGATAAATGTACAGGGTTCAATTCTCAGTTGATCGTCATTCGTACTCTCATAGTTCTTCAGTAATACGGCAAATTCCGGCTTTTCAATGACGATAGGTTGTTGACTCTCCCACTCGTCCGCGTTGAAGAATTCTTCCAGCCTCTTGATTTGTGGGGGCGGCTCCGAAAATTCAACAAATTCAGTGTGGACTGCTTGTGCTGGAGCGGTCGGCAGCAAGAGAGGCGCTAACAAAAAGCGATATAGCGCAAAGACAACGACCACCACCATGAAACTAATCAGAGTATAGAGGAAACGTGTGGCCATTATTTTATTGGGCAGAGAGCCTTGGTGATTTCATTGGAAAGCCGCTGCCGATTTTTATGGAGAAGTCTCAGGTTTCGTTAGCCGAAAACCGGCGAAGGACTTCTGTCCACTTGTTCTGTGTTCGCAGGATACGCTCGATCACTTCGCGAACCGCCCCATGGCCTCCCCGANATTCGGTAATAAACGATGCAGCATTGCGGACGTCGATGGCAGCATCCGCCACTGCAACGGGCATGCCCACATACTGCATTGCAGGCATGTCGGGAAGATCGTCACCGATGTAGCAAACCTGATCCGGAGACAATGTCAAATTTGAGATAATGTCCCGCACAATCGGTAGCTTCTTTTCAAACCCCTGGCGGACAATTGAGATCCCTAGTTCTTGTGCTCTGATCTGGACAATATTGGATGATCGTCCA
This sequence comes from Planctomycetaceae bacterium TMED10, assembly GCA_002168195.1. Taxonomy (GTDB): domain Bacteria; phylum Planctomycetota; class Planctomycetia; order Pirellulales; family UBA7805; genus UBA7805. Next base: position 71,022 of record NHBP01000017.1, on the reverse strand, counting down.
GTGACGATACCAAAGTGCATGCCGGCGCGCTGCCAAAGTTTGATTCCTAAGCCATCGCGAATGTGAAAACGTTTCGTTTCAATACCTTCATTATCAAAGATAATGCCACCGTCAGTGAGCACCCCATCCACATCGCTCAAGATCAGAGAAATTTTTCTTGCTTGTTCGTCGAAAGGCATAAAAATCACAATATATAAGTCGTTTGAGGGGGTTACCCCAGAAGCCGTTTGTTGGATGCAGGAGACGCATCGGAGTCTAATTCAGGCTCCTTATCCTGGTGCATTAATCGCAGGCCCTGTGTGCCCTGTGTGCNAGAGTTGACTGCGGGCCGTGCCTCTGGAGNNGCTGTCAGCGGTTGTTCGTTGACTAGATCGGTAATATCAAGCATCCCGACTGGTTTTCCATCCGAATCGACTACCGGCAACTCGCTTAATTTTCTTTCGGCCATGATGGCCATCGCATCGCACAGCATCGATCCGACCGGTACGAGAATCGGTTGTTTTGTCATCACTTCACCGATCGGGCGATCTAGCGCATTTTCCTGCCTTGTTTCAAACAACCGTGCCAGATCGCTATCGGTGAAAATGCCAATGAGTCGATTTGCTGTATCAGCAATAATGACTGCTCCCGTACGGCGACCNTCGATAGGGCGTGTGCTTAATACCTCTCGAAGGGTCTCTGTTTTTTTTGCTAAGCGACACTGATCGAGAGGGCGCATCCGTTGTTCAACTTCAGCCAGTTGCGCACCAAGGCTTCCGCCCGGATGAAAGCGAGCAAAATCTTCGCGACGAAAATTACGCATCCGACTGGCGACAAGTGCAATGGCATCCCCGTAGGCGAGCATTGCTGTTGTACTTGTACTTGGGGCAAGACCTAACGCACAGGCTTCTTGCAGCGGGCCCAGTTCAAGCACAACCGTAGCCGCAACACCGAGAGGACTTTGGCCATCTCGCGTGATCGCCAGTACGGTGGTCTCTAGTGCGGCAAGCGAAGGGAGTAACCTTACAATTTCTTCGGTTTTTCCGCTCTGGGACAAAACAAGAACCACATCATCCTTATGAATGCGACCTAAATCCCCATGAAAAGCCTCTGCCGGATTTAAGAAGTGGCTTCGGGTGCCAGTCGACGCGAGGGTTGCGGCTATTTTCTGTCCAATCAAACCAGCCTTTCCCATGCCGGTTACGATGACGTTCGTTTCACATTTAAAAACATGCGAAACTGCGGCTAAAAAGTCGGCGTTTAATCGCTCAGATAATTCTCCAAGCGCATCGGCTTCCAGCTGAATGATTTCCCGCGCATACCGCAGCTGCTCAAAGGGCGTGAGCCCAGGAAATTCATCCACCCGTGGGGGCTTCTGATACCGAGAGGCTTCCATGCTCATCGACGCATCTTCCTTGATGGCGAGAGAGAGTGATTTCAAACTGGGTCGGGATTGTAGCTAGCCCCCCCTTTCAGAGCAACGCAAGGATCCTCTTTTCGTTCGGACAAACGTTAAATTTGCTAGCATTGCGGGCATTGGATTGGGGGAAATCTCATCGAACGCCGAAATTGTCGCTCCTCTTTGGCCCGGGGGTCCGTTGAGTGAAGACGCCATTGGCGTTATTTTGATGCCTCGCAAGGCGACTATGCATCAGGTTCTGTGTTGTAGATACGGCAGATTTGAACAAATGGTGTCGACCTGATCATAGGTAATTGGATGGGTAATCGAGAAGGGAGCGAATGCTATGGGCCTGTTTGACGGCAAAAAAGGTTTAATTCTTGGTGTGGCGAATGACCATTCAATTGCCTGGGCTGTTGCTCAGCAAATCATGTCCGAGGGCGGACAGTGTGGGTTTACGCATCTACCTGATCGCCCGGATGATGAGCGACAACGGAATCGACGACGGGTTGCAAAGCTTACAGATGACTGCGATCAAGCAGCATTTTTAGCTCCGATGAATGTCAGTAAGGATGAAGATATTGAAGCGGTGATGCAGCAAGCAAAAGATGAATTTGGAACAATCGACTTTTTGCTGCACTCGATTGCCTTTGCAAATATCGAGGATCTAAAGCGGGATACAGTCGAAACAAGTCGCGATGGCTTTAAGATGGCGATGGAAATTAGCGTTTATAGTTTGATTACTGTCTGTAATGCCGCGCGCAGTATTTTTTCCGATAACGCCAGCGTGTTAACCATGACTTATTTCGGTGGTGAAAAAGCAGTCCCTGGTTATAACGTGATGGGCATCTGCAAGGCCGCACTTGATGCATCTGTCCGATATTTGGCTTACGATCTGGGACCTCAAGGCGTTCGTGTCAACGCGGTGAGTGCAGGTCCGGTGAAGACGTTGGCTGGCCGAGGGGCAGGTGTCGAGGATATGCTTTTACTGTATGAGAAAATGGCACCTCTCAGTCGGAATATCACGCACGAGGAAGTTGGAAAATCGGGCTCTTTTCTCTTGTCGCCGGCTGCAGCAGGCGTGACCGGAGAAATTCTCCACGTCGATGCGGGTTACAACATCATGGGCTCACCGGGGCGGCTACTTGAGGGATATGGATCTTGAATCCGTAATGGAGCGAGTGGCCATTGCCGTTCTTTGGCACGACGGAAAAGTTCTGATCGGACCTCGTGCGCGCGGCGATTTATTCGCCGGGCTTTGGGAGTTTCCTGGCGGAAAGATTTCTTCAGGAGAGACACCCAGCACAGCTGCCGTTCGGGAATGTCGGGAAGAAACCGGTTTGGACGTCGTGGTGATCGGTACGTGCGCGGAAGTTGTTCATTGCTATCCAGCCGAGGCGAAGAGTAGTCAGCAGGGTAATGCTTTATCTCTCAAACTACATCTTTCGTTTTTCGCTTGTCGCCCCCTGAATCGCATCGCACCGGTTACGCCACCTTTTCGTTGGGTTCGTTCCGAAAGGTTGTCCTCTCTGAAATTCCCTGCCGCAAACCACGATCTCGTTACACAGTTATCGCAGCTTAATTTCATTGAAAAATTTTGGAGCGATGGTGCGTGAGCCGATAAGGGCCGCTCGAAGCAGGAGTCCGTTGCGCAGATGCGGTTCTTCCCTGCACTCCCCTTGTTGGGGTCCCTCAGCGACCCTCGCGACCAGAAAATCCCTACAGAACGCACACTTTTTTGCTCCTCTTCTCGATCTTGCGAATCTGCCTATTCTCGGCTGATTGTCCGGTGCCTAGAATGGAGTCACGGTTGTCCTTTCAGAAAGTTGGCACTATGTCCTCCCGTGTTCTCACTGCCTTACCGGTTTTTAACGAACAACAGCATGTCGAGAAGGTACTTGNGTGCGTCAAGCAGCACGCGCAGGATGTACTCGTTGTCGATGATGGATCAACAGACAAAACAGCAGAAATTTTGCGTAATCAGACTGGCATCCATATCGTGACCCATTCAATGAATCAGGGTTATGGTGCGGCGTTAAGATCCGCTTTCAGTTTTGCGCAGCGAGGGGGTTACGACATTCTGGTGACCATTGATTGCGATGGACAGCACGAGCCACAGCGAATTCCGGAATTTGTTTCGGCCTGCGAACATGCAGCGGATGGCAAGCCCGTCGATATTGTCTCAGGGAGTCGTTATTTAAAAAGTTTTTCGGGAGACGGAGTGCCACCCGAGGAACGTCGAAGTATCAACATGCAACTCACGCGTGAGATTAATCAACGACTCAATCTCGATTTGACAGATGCCTTTTGTGGATTCAAGTCATATCGGGTTTCAAGCTTGCCTTCCTTGAAAACCGTTGAGAATGGTTACGCGATGCCTTTGGAAATTTGGGTACGTGCTTCGGCAGCCGCGATGAAAATAGTTGAAATCCCTGTTCCTCTGGTATACCTTGCGGAAAAGCGGTCGTTTGGTGGTTCGCTTGACGATGGGCATACGCGACTCGAATATTACCATCAGGTCTTAGGGAAGAGTCTGCAGGCTGTTGCCTACGAGTCCGGAAATCAAACACCGGCACCTCTTTGTGGAGAATCATCCGAATGACCGTGGCGCGTTTAAAATCGGGTCCCACGCGTTGGGCGGTGCCCGAAGAAAACCAATCGTTGTTGGTGGCACCTGCTCCTGATCAGGTGAGTTCGATTCTGGCTGCCAACAGGGAACTTTTATGGAACAGTCAGGAACACCAAGCCTACGACCTTCAAGGTTATACATATGGCGAATTATTAAAAATTTGCCGCGAAGAGTTACTCCAGAAAGCTATTTCCTACACGCGTTCTTATCGCGATGTTGCACTTCCAGTGCAATCGGATGCATCCTCGCTCCCGATTATCGTCGGGGGCCACCAGCCGGATATTTTCCATCCTGGTGTTTGGGCAAAAAATTTTGCTATCGATCGCTGGTCGCGAGAAAATCGTGGAGTTGGCCTTCAGATTCTCATTGATACGGATGTTCCTAAAAGCCTGGGGATGAATGTACCGGGAGGGAGTCTTGAGGATCCGCGATTGAAATATATTGAGCTTGATCGTCGACGCGATCGAGTTCCCTACGAAGCTTGGGAGGTTCAAAATACCGCAGCATTTCAGGGCTTTGGTAATCGGGTAACTCAATGCATCGCACCACTCGTTGGCGATCCTTTCATGAATCGCTACTGGCCCAAAGTCATGGAGCGCGCCAAGGTTGTTCGCCAAGTTGGCTTGTGTATTGCCCAAGCCAGGCATCAGTTTGAGGCAGAGTGGGGCTTGCAGACGCTGGAATTGCCACAAAGTGAAGTTTGTAAAGGCAGTGTGTTTCGCTGGTTCACGGCACATTTATTGGCACACTTGCCAAGATTTCATGAAATTCATAATAGCGTACTGGCCGAATACCGAGATCAAAATCGATTGCGTAACAACGCACATCCAGTTCCTGATATGAACGCTGCCGAAAATTGGCTGGAAGCACCTTTTTGGATCTGGAGTGATCAAGACCCGCATCGTCGGCCGCTACACTGTCACTATCAAGGAGATAAATTATTACTTACTGGTGAAAAGGGGATTGAGTTTTCAATCCAAGCGACGCCCGAAGGTGATTTGCATACGGCGGTTGAGCAACTGGCAACCGCCGAGGCGGAGGGAATTCATATCCGCTCACGTGCACTTGTGACGACGATGTTCGCTCGCTTGTTCTGTGGAGATTTGTTTGTCCATGGGATCGGTGGAGGCAATTATGATCGTCTTACAGATGAAATGACCCAACGATTTTTTGGCTTGCAATCCCCGGAATACATGGTTGTCTCGGGCACCTTGCGATTGCCACTTCAAAAGACAGGCGCATCGAGCGAAGATATTCGTCGGTGTGATACCCGCTTACGCGATTTAATTTTTAATCCGGATCGGATATTGCGGCAATCGGCGAATTTAAACACATCTTCGTCTTGCGAAAATTGGATCGCGGAAAAGCAACAATGGATTGCCACACCGCTTACTCCAGAGAACGGATCCACGCGTCATCAAGCAATTCATCGTTGCAATACGGCTCTACAGCCGTTTGTTCAGGAATTGTCAGATGCATTCCATGCAGAACGTAAGCAGCTTGTTGCAAAAATACGGGCGGACAAGATTTTGGCAGCAAGAGATTACGCGTTTTGTCTATTTCCGGAGAATTTATTGGGCGAATTTCTTCTAGACAGCGTGGGCCGTTCGTTGTAGGTTGGGAATACCTGCAGAAGGGCATGCGATGGGTGTCGGTGGATTGCTATTCACGAACACCAAGGGTAGCAGGACGGGTCAGAGAGGGGTGCGGAGGGTCTCGTAAAGGCCCGAATGAGAGATTCCTGTCCTATGGGCATTGTTTCCGATTTAGGAGCAGAGCCGACCTTCAATCCGGCAAGCAGTTCGCTGCGAGCGATGCTGGCCAATTCAGGTGATCGTTCTGCTGTCGAGCATTTTCTCTGCACTCAGTTGTGCCGCCTTCCCACCGTTGATTTTCGAGATCAACTCGAAATCGCTGATGGAAATATTGGGCAGCGGCTACTGCTCAAACAAGATGCACGAATCGTTGGTCATGCGCACCTTCGCTTTAGAGAGGTTAGTTGGGGGAAATCCCGACTGTTGACCTGCCGCATCAACGCCCTTGATCTACTTCCCGGATACCAAAATCCCGTTGTCGTGCGCACCATGCTACGCGAGATCGAAGGCGTTCTCAGGGAGAGACGAGCGGTGATCGTGCGGGCAAATCTTGCCGATGTTTCACAGCGAGGCTCATTTCCGCTTTGGCCATCCAACTGGTTTGCCTCCAGCAGTTTTAAGCAATACGAAGCAAACCCGCGAGCGATCTTGGCAGAAATTGCAATCCGAGCAGATGCGGCATCTGCATTTCATCAACTTGAATATAGTAAGAGTTGTAAAGCGACCACGATACGCCCGTTCCGTCAGATGGAGCTTGCGGCATTAATGAGGATTTATCGGTTACATGAAAGTACCGGATATGGATTTTTAAAACGGCCAGAGGAATATTGGCAGTGGTTGGTAAGACGCTCGACAGGCGCTCAAATCCTTGTAGCGGTCGATCATCGAAAACATCGTGGCATCAAGCAGCGGGGCGGAAAAATTGTGGCATATGCGGTTATTAGTGGAAATGAAATTCTAGAAATTCTTGGCGAGCCTGCAAATGTCGTAGCCACGGAACAATTATTGACACGAATCTGCGCCGATGCGATAGAACACAATTTCCGGACACTTTGCCTAGCAACCGCCGATCCGAATAACCGGTTGGCCGAACTCTATGTGGTCACACGTGCTGCGAAAAAAGCACAGCCAAGCAAAAAGCAAAAAACGAGCGTCATCGGTGTGCCTAGCTTAAAATTGCTCGTACGTCGATTAAGCCCTGAGTTGCTCAGGCGCTGGCGAGTCACGCAGACTTCTGACGTGGCCATTCTCGGTTGGGGTTTGGGAAAACACGCAAGCCGTTTGGTGTTAAACGAAAAAGGACTGAGGCTCATCGATGGTGATGCGTGCCATGATCGCCTCATTTGTTCGCAGCAGATTTGGATTCGCTTACTGCTGGGGGAACTGAGCGCTCCGGCGGCTTTTTCTGCCAATCTCCTTGAAGCATCGACGCCCCATGCACAGCGTTTAGCGGAAATTTTGTTTCCTGAACTCCCTGTATGGCAAGCGGCCTGGGATCATTTTATAAATAGCTAAAAGCATCATGCCATTCCGATCGATGGGGATGGCGCTTTGGTTCTTCAAGGCCATGTTTGGGGAAATTCGATGCGAAGGCCATCCGGTCTCAAAATAGCCGCGCTGATGTTGTGCGGAGTCTTGCTCGTACTGCTCTTCAGTCGCTTTGCCGTGCAGGGAATATTTTTACCGATACGCGTTATTGGCGCTTCGATGGCGGAAACGTTTTGGGGCCCGCATTACACGATTTGTTGCAAAAATTGCCAATTTTGTTTTGTCGTCGACGCCGCCACTGTGCCCCCTCAGCGATTCACAAATTGTCCGAACTGCGGGTCACAAAATGAACACAAGGCAAACGAAAGAGTGATTGCGGGTGACCGTTTATTGGTTGATCAAATGAGTTATCAGTTTCGTGACCCCTGTCGTTGGGAAACAATTCTGTTTCGCTCCACGGATCCACCCATTGCACATTGCCTAAAGAGAGTTGTGGGGCTTCCAAATGAAAATGTATCCATTGCTGATGGTGATATTTGGATTAATGAAGAACGGCTTAAGAAAGATTGGTCGACGCTCGATTCACTGGCATTAGTCGTGCATGACGCACGCTATGTTTCGCAGCAACCGCGGAGCCCACCACGTTGGCGGCCACAANATGACCAGACGCAATGGAAGAAGAATGCTCAGGGTAATCAAGGTTTCGAGTATTTTCCCTGTACGCAGAGCACCGATCAGGTGGCGCCGATTGATTGGATCGTTTACAAGCATGTTGATTTTCATCACGGGCGTCTGCGGGTGACGAATCAGATTACAGATAATTATGCTTACAATCAGACGCTTTCGCGGAAATTGTATTGGACGGATGATTTAATCCTTTCGGCAAACATTCAATGTTTTGGTAGCGGCAGCCTATTTTTCCAAGTCGGTACCTGTCGCTTGCAAATTGATTGTTCTCAAGGACTCGGCATCCTGCGGGAGTCTGGCCGAGAGGTTGCGACTTTCGACTGTAAGATAAAGAAATTGCGGGCACCCGTTCGGATTGAGGTAGCGTCCGTCGACAGACGATTTTTTTTCGTAATTGACCGCGAGGTCATTTTTTCTTGCGATCTGGAAGCGCAGCCAGCACAACCAATAGCGCACACCACGAAGGTTTCGACCGAACCGGCGGGCTCGATCGGTGAGCTGCGGGACGCACGTTTAGCGGTCGGGAGTCAATCGCTGCGCGTTACGGTCGACGATCTTTTGGTTCGCCGCGATATTTATTACACGCCTGACATTCAAGGAATCCTGGCGAGTCGTGTCGGGGATTACCATTTAGGTAAAGAAGAATTTTTTGTCCTTGGCGACAATAGTCCGGTTTCTCTCGATAGTCGGCGAGATATGGATGAGGCGATCGTTCGTCGGGCGGACGTTTTGGGCCGTGTTTGGCGCTGGAGATAGTCGTATTTTGCGTGGCCGGAAGGACGTAGATCGAAGTTCACCAGCACCGTGCGATACGCTATATTACGTTCTCTTCCCAGTCACTCAAATCTACTTTTTGCTGCTGTCGATTGTTATGGCGAAAAATAATATACGTAAAGACGGAAAGCAAAAAAAAATTCAGCAGGGTGCTGGTGGTGGTGCTAAAACTGCCATGCTTCATCTTTTAACCTCGAAGAGTGTCCGCGAAACGGTCGAGTCGATCGTCGTAGCCTTTGCGTTGGCATTCCTCTTCCGCACATTTGAGGCAGAAGCATTTGTCATTCCGACCGGTTCCATGGCGCCGACGCTTCAAGGGCGGCACCAGGATGTTGATTGTCCGATGTGTAAATACCCCTATCGCGTCAGTGCCAGTCAAGAAATCGATCCGGCCAACGAGCGTAAACAGGCGGATGTGATTGGGGGAGAATGTTCAAACTGTCGGTATTGGGCGTGCACCAAGCGGCAACAGGGGGAATTGTTGGGTTACCCAAGGCCTTTTAATTCAGGCGCACTCCAAGTCGATGCGGAGTCAGAATCGGCCAACGGCGATCGAATTATTGTGAGTAAGTTTGCCTATGCGTTTCAGGAACCACAGCGATGGGACGTGTTTGTGTTTCGATTTCCGGGCAATGCTTCGCGGAACTATATCAAGCGACTTGTCGGCTTGCCGGGCGAGACACTGAAGTTACATCGAGGTGATGTCTTCCAAGCGGAAGAGGTCGCCGCCAATGAACAAGCAGCTAGAAAGTTACAATACACGATTGCCCGTAAGCCGCCGTTCAAGGCGGTGGCGATGGCACAGATGGTCCACGATAATGAGTATCAGGCGGAAATGCTCACGCAAAGTGGTTGGCCGCATCGTTGGGGATTGTGGCCACGTGACGCGGTCGCANATGAGGGTGATTGGCAGCCCGCCGATAATCATCGGCGATTTATGACAGATGGCAAGAGTCAGGAACCCACTTGGCTACGCTATCAGCACCGCGTGCCGGAGTTTAAACAGTGGAACCAGATCGTAGCAGCCGCACAGAAAAAAGATCCGGCTGAAAAAGTGAGCCTACTGCAGGGCATGGAACCGGAGCCCCAACTTATCTCGGATGCTTATTCGTATAACTCGGGGATTGTCTTTCAATATCCACCGCATGTTCAGTCGAATCGGATAGCGATGGGAATGTACTGGGTGGGTGATCTGATGCTCGAGTGCAGACTGGAAGTCTTCGACGATAGAGGAAGCGTTTTACTGGATCTTGTCGAAGGGGGTAAGCACTTTCAGTGTGAGTTTGATCTTACTACCGGCACCGCCACGTTGGGTATCGACGGCGATTTTTACGACGCCCAGGGTGAGACTGCACAGCAGCCATCTGCGCAAACCGCGGTTCGTGGGTCGGGGACGTATGATCTGCGATTTGCTAATTTTGACGANCAACTTTTTTTATGGGTGAATGGAAAGCCGGTCGTCTTTGATTTACCAACCACCTATCCACCGCTGGGAAATACCGTTCCCGTATCCGATGCGGAGGACGGGGGAGATTTAGCACCGGTTGGTATTGGCGCGCAGGGTGCAACTGTCGCAGTGGACCAACTGCGGATTTTGCGAGATGTCTATTACATTTCCATACCACCCGATCTTAGTTATACGCGATCGTATGTGCGTGGACCTTTGGCTGCCGATAATTACCTGGGGAGATTGGAGGTGGTCTCGGCGGCTCAAGAAGTGCTTACGAATAAAGCAAAATGGCCCGAGTGGTTTGCTGAAATGCATGCGCTTTACTTTCCGCTTGAGCGTTTTGAACTGCCGGACCGCGGCCAGGACCAGTTTTTTGCCCTTGGAGATAATAGCCCCCAGAGCAAAGATAGTCGGCTCTGGGCAACCCCCAATACAGAGTATTATGTGGAGAGAGATCTGCTGATTGGAAAGGCACTGTTTATTTACTGGCCNCTAACGCACATGAGTTGGGTGCGTTAAAAGGCNCTTGTNGCAAGGATGTGTGATGTCGCTGTTGAAGGTGGAAGGACTGGTAAAANCCTATGGCCGTCGCCGNGTGGTGGANGGCATTGATTTNGAAGTNGCTGAGCGCGAAATTGTCGGNCTCNTGGGNCCAAATGGCGCNGGAAAGACAACCAGCTTTCGGATGACCTGCGGAATGGTGGAGCCGGATGCGGGGCGGGTGCTACTTCACGATATGGATGTCACTTCATGGCCGATGTACCGGCGTGCCCGGGACGGAGGGATGGGGTATCTAGCGCAAGAACAATCTGTTTTTCGCAGACTCAGTGTGGAAGATAATATTTCCAGTGTGTTGCAGTTGCTTGGGGTCGGATACAAGCAAAGAAAACAGCAAACAGAAGAATTACTCGAGCGGTTTAACATTACAAAAATACGTAAATCGAAGGCGCAGTTCATTTCAGGCGGTGAAAAGCGGCGATTGGAGATTGCACGCTGTCTGGTATCGAATCCCCAGATTATTCTTCTCGACGAACCTTTNACGGGTATCGATCCGGTGACCATCAATAGCATTCAAGATATTATCCGAGGACTGCGTGATAGTGGGATTTCGATTCTTATTACAGACCATCGAGAGCAAGAAACGCTGGCGATTACCGATCGCAGTTACGTGATTCGCGATGGTCAGGTACTTTGTCATGGAAGTCCGGATGAGGTGCTGAGTAATCCGGCGGCACGGAAATATTATTTTGGCGATACTCCGGCTCTGGGCGTTGGGCGACCGTTAGGGGGACCGCGAGACGGTGGGGGCCCTCATTCGCCAGATCGGCCAAAAAAACCGCGTCGCAGGACCGCCTGATGGAAAAAGAGGTTGCCTGTCGAGAGCGTGACAAAAAGGCGGGAAAAACAGCTTTTCCAGGGCCATATATTGCCAAAGCTTTGGCCCGGCTAAGCCGATATGGTATTAGACGCCCTGCTGTGGTATTAGTTTTGGCGTCACGCAGGTAGAACCCGTTTGTTGGTCTATCGAATAAGAACAAGTTAAACAATGTCCCTCGGTCGACCCGGGCAATGTAAGGAGATTTGAGATGTCCGAAGAGTATTCCGCAGAACACGATGAATATAATGAAGATACTGAATTCGAGAGCCACCTTGGTGATTCAGATGCTGAATATGAAGATGAAGAAATCAGCACAGATGAGGTTGATCGCGTTCTCGAATCCTTAACCAATCTTTTAGAGGGTGTAGAAAGTGCCACCGTTCATGAGCATTTAGAAGAAGCGTACAATCAAATATTCAGCCTGGTCTATGAAGAAGAGGGTGGCGAGGAAGGTGAATTAGAGGAGCCAGAAGAAGCATTTGCAGGTGAGCTTGAAGGAAATGAACTCAAAGAAGATGCTATCGATGAAGAATATGAAGAAGACGATCTTCTTGACGAGGAAGCCGCCTAAGGCGAGACTTCCGTGAAGGAGCGAATGCTTTTTCGTTTAAATTAATTGAGTCGATAAATAAAAAACCCACTGTTTTGCAGTGGGTTTTTTTCTGTTTATCATTCATGTAATCCGGAGAATGTGACTACCTGCGGGAAATCGAAAGGATCGAGGCACCCGCATTTTCATTCGGTATCGGAGTTGGACTACCGGCCGGAATTTCTTCCACGGGTGGCATTGTATTTTCTGCATTTTTTAGTGCTTCAAGCACTTCGTCCGGCGGTCCGTTCGGTGGAGTTTTGAGTGGTGGTGGGCACCAGTTGGGGTAGGTATAGCCGATTAGATTTGGATAGTTCAAGTGACAATATGGAGAACCTTGATAGCAGCAGCCACTCACCACGCAGGCAAGTACCAGGAATCCTGTGTGTATCGAAAAGCGGGTCATCCGTTCGATTCCTTCCAATCCACGCAATAGTTTGCCCACAATCTTCTGGGTTGTCGGCGTCAACTTGCGAGGTAGACTTATTTGAGGTTTGAGGCTCCGCACGCGGTTGCGGTTCCTTCTGGGTTTTAAGCTNATTGTGCAAGAACAGAGGCCCCGGTAGCTCAGCTGGATAGAGCAGCTGACTTCTAATCAGCAGGTCGATGGTTCGAATCCATCCCGGGGTGCTTCTGTTAATCGATCGCGGGAAATTACTCTCTAACGCCGTTCAGACTCTTACGAGGGTAATCATTTACCCCCTGTTTATTTACGTTGCTGTGGTGGAGCATCGACATTCGATTTGTTTCGACCAGCAACATAAGTCCGGTTGTCTGAATAAAAGAATGCTTCACCTTCAACAGCGAGTTCTGTTTCTGAGGCCTCGTTTCCATACGTGGCTCTTACTATGTGTTCACCTTGCCGATGTCCGGTTGCCCGAAACACCAATTCACGCTTTTGGTCGATGGCAAGATTGATTGGATGAAATTCCAGTTGACGATCATTGACTTTGAGACCTTCACGCTCTTCCGCTTGCATTCCTTCAGGAAGCTCAACGCGAATGACAACGTGATTTGCATGTCGCGTACCATGGTTGGTGACCGCAACGGTAAACGTNGCAATTTCGCCTACTTCCACAGGNCCNCTTTCATTNATAATCGCAGCAAATAATTGAGGCCGTAATACAACGTCCGTGGCAAATTGATCGACTGCGGAAAGACCACCTTGCGACTTCGCTTTTGCTTGAGGGACCTGACGCCCCTCCTCGACCGCTCGCGTATAAACCGACCAGCTTACCTCTTCAGACGGATTCAGCTGAGGAATTTTCCAACAGAGTAAATTTTCTTCTTTGCTGCATAAGCCTTCTTTACTGGTCCCCAAAATTTTCAGGCCAAATGGAATTGCCATTTCAACGTCAACATGCTGTGTGGGCGCATCGCCCGGGTTGGAGACGCGGACAATATATTCACCATTTCGATGGAGATATCGTATGGAAGGCCCATCCACCACGATTTCTAATCGTGGCCGCGTGATCAGAGTATGCCATTTAGTTTCGGCTAATTGATCCATACTATCCCGCGCCGAGAAGTGTGCATCGAGAGCTTTTTTCGTAAGGGCCTTCGCAGAAAAGTGGACAACTTGTGATTCACCTGGTGCAAGTTGCGCAAAGGTCATCGGAGCCGTCGAGCTGTCATCAATATGTGTTTCACTGGGAAAAGTCGGTGTGACAACAACGTCTTCAGCGGTGCCATCCCCGTTATTGGAGACGGTCAGNTGATATTGAACGTGGTTACCATATCCAATTTCAATCGGAGCAGAGCATTCAAGATCGAGTTTGGCCTGCCGAACTTGGATTTGCGTCTCATTTTGTGTCGCAAAACTTGTACGCGCCTGCAATTGGATGGGACCGGTCTTTTCGGGCTTCAATTCCAAGCGGATTTCACGATGCTGCCGGGGAGCAATTTTCCCAAGGTTGAATCGCGCAACTCCCTCTTCGATGGTGCCCGGTTGGGGTGATGCGCTCAGGAGTCGTGCATCGGTCGGCAAAGCGACCTGGACGACGACAATCTCTGCAGCCTGCTGCCCAACATTCTGGACCTGTAGCTGATACGTTGCGCTTCGACCAAGATGTATCTCGTCTGGAGAGATTGTTTTTACCGTAAGCACCGGCGCAAAGTAATTGACCGGTGGTGGTACTGGTTCTTCTCCGCGACTGATACTTGTAATGAATACAAGCGAAATAAACGCCAGCACGAAACGGCATCGCGTTTGGAAATACATCATGGTCACTGCTTTCAACTAAGTTCCTGAGTTGCCCGCTTTGTCACCTACGGGGATGACAGAATGCACTCCTTACAAGGAGTTCAGCCGGCAGAGGGCTTGAGAAACGACACAGATCAAAGGATGATCAGTTAGGGCTTGTCCCACATTTTCTTGTGGATCCCCCGAGCCCCAAGCGTCGCTGCCAGATTTGCTTTAACGGTTATATCGGCTGTAACGCTTTTACCGCTTGATAGGAAATGGGCAGCTCTTGCGCTCTAAATGAAACTGGCAACGCTTGCTGATAGCGTTCGCGTACCCCACGCTCTTGAATTAACGGTCAAAAAAGTGCTTCTGCTAGCATCGACCGGTCCGTGTTACCGTGCTACGTGGTCGCCTGCCTTGCCCCAAACAGAATATGCCAGTGCGACCGACTCCTTCNATTTTTGATGGTCAGTGCGTCTAAAAGGCTTTCAGGGAGGGAGTTGGTCATTCGGTGGGCTGTTGGTTCTAATAGAGGTCTCTTAATTAACCCTGAAAGCGAATCGATGGTCTACCGAAGCCTTAAAGCGTGTGTCGCTGATCTTGAGACATCCGGCCAATTGGTAAGGATCGATCAGGAAGTCGATCCCTATCTTGAAGCGGCAGAAATCCATCGCCGTGTGCATCAAGCCGGGGGGCCTGCTGTCTTTTATGCACGGGTCAAAGGCTCACCGTTTCCGATGGTGAGTAATCTGTTTGGGACCCTTCAACGCGCCCGCTATATTTTTCGTGATACGCTGCAGAGCGTTCAAAGGCTGATTGAGTTGAAGCTTGATCCAGCGCATCTTTTCCGCCAACCAGGTCGCTATTGGTCTACACCCCGGACAGCGTGGCACACGTTGCTCAAACCAGTCCGCTCAGGGCCGATTTTAGAGGGAACAACGAAGATTGAACAATTGCCCCAGTTGGTGTCCTGGCCGGATGATGGAGGGGCTTTTGTCACTTTGCCCCAGGTTTATACCGAGGATGTCCAGAATCCAGGTATCGCCCATTCGAATCTTGGAATGTATCGCATCCAATTATCGGGCGGAGGATATTTGAAAAATGAAGAAATTGGTATGCACTACCAATTACATCGAGGCATTGGAGTACACCATTCGTCGGCCATAGAGGCAGGCGTACCGTTAAAAGTAAATATTTTTGTAGGTGGGCCTCCTGCGATGAATATGGCGGCGGTGATGCCGCTTCCGGAGGGATTGTCTGAGCTGCGTTTTGCGGGAGCTTTAAACGGACAACGCACACGGATGATTACGAAAGGGGACTTGCCAATCTGTGCGGATGCAGATTTTTGTATTAGCGGTTACGTCATTCCAGAAAAGATGCTGCCGGAAGGGCCGTTTGGAGATCATTTAGGTTACTACAGTCTGGCACACGATTTTCCCGTGATGCGGGTCACCCGTGTACACCACCGTCGTGATGCGATTTGGCCTTTCACGGTTGTCGGACGACCGCCNCAGGAAGATACGATTTTTGGCCAATTGATCCATGAATTGACAGGCCCTGTTATTCCCTCGTTGATACCGGGGTTGAAGGCAGTCCACGCCGTAGACGCATCGGGTGTACACCCACTGTTATTGGCCATTGGCAGCGAGCGGTATGTGCCTTATCAGGAGACAACGCGTCCAGCCGAGCTCTTAACTCAAGCGTCGGCTATTTTAGGTCAGGGACAACTTTCCTTGGCAAAATATTTGTGGATTACCGAAGAGGCATGCGGATCGGATCTCGATATTCATAAAATCGATCAATTTATGATGCACATCCTTCAACGGGTCGACTGGACTCGCGATTTACATTTTCAAACGTGCACAACGATCGACACGCTTGATTACTCAGGAAGCGAACTGAATCAGGGATCGAAAGTTGTGATTGCGGCGGCAGGCCCGGTCAAGAGAACGTTACCGACTGAAATTCCCTCCGCACTGCGTCTTCCCGAGACGTGGTCCAACCCACAGGTGGCATTTCCAGGCGTTATGGTGGTAGAAGGCCCGGCTTATGCAACGCAGGAAGATGTTGAAAACGCAATCACCCCCTTTTCTCATCCCGCGGGACTGCTGGGAGATTTCCCCTTGATTGTCCTGGTGGACGACAGCATGTTCACTGCTAAAACATTNACAAATTTTCTCTGGGTAACCTTTACTCGCAGTAATCCGGCAATGGACATTCACGGTTTTGGTGCGACGATTCGTGATAAACACTGGGGTTGTACGGGATCCCTTATCATTGATGCCCGTACCAAACCGCATCATGCACCCCCGCTCATCGAAGATGCCGAGATCGTCCGACGGGTAGACCAACTCGGTGCCGCGGGTGGTCCACTACATGGCTTGCTTTGATTGAAATCGCTTCACCCCTGATAAGGACAACGATTGCCTAATGTCTTCATTAGATTGGGTTCTGATCACGTGGTTTTTTATTGTGGGCGCATGCGTTGGCAGTTTTCTTAACGTGGTTGTCTATCGCTTGCCGCGCGGTGGTAGTTTGCTGCAACCGGGGAGTCGTTGTCCATCTTGTGGCCAATCGATTCGTCCCTGGGACAATATTCCCGTNCTGAGTTGGTTTCTTCTTCGCGGTCGTTGCCGCGATTGCGGTGCAAAGATCAGTTGGCGATATCCGTTGGTCGAAGCGATCATTGGATTCTGGTTCGTCAGTTGCAGTTCGTTGGCATTGACTACCACGCCCGCATTAAAAGCATCGGCCTGGATGTTTTCTGTACTATTCGCTTTGTTCGGTGCCGCACTCTTTTCTGCAGCACTGATTGTGCGGGACGGTGCGAAAGTACCCCGACTGATCAACTGGGTGCTTTTAATCAGTTTGGTATTGACCCTTTTTGCATTGACAAACTTTATTTCCAGTTGATCGATTGATGTAAATCGGAGAGCTGAATTCACGTATCCATTGTGAACCAGACCACTTCGCACTTGAGATTTCTAAGCGTGGCAGTTACGCTGGGCAGCGGAATCCATACGCTCATTCGTCCTGGTTGTTGGTGCGATAAAGTGCCGAGAAATGTCTGATGTCCGAGAAGAATCAAAACGAACAAAACGAAGTGGTTCAGCGAAATTGGGGTATATCTCGCCCACAGATCTGGATGCAGCATATTCTTTTCGGACTTGCCGCATGTGTTACTGGTTTAGCTGCGTTTTGCTTTTGGTCTTTTGAAGAGTCTGGTGACAAATGGTTTGACCATCTTCGGCACGTGAAAATTGTTACCGAAGATATTTGGTTCGTACCGCATTCGTTCGTCAACCTGTTGCTACCGATGTTGATGATTACGTTCGCAATGCTTTTGATTATTCAGTTGCGTATACGTTTTTTTCCGGGCACAGAAGGTACAGGGATTCCTCAAACCATTGCGGCGTTGCATGTTGAAGATGGGCCGATTCGAAAGCGAATGCTTTCAATTCGGATAGCCATCGGCAAGGCCTTACTTCTTTTTTTGGGTCTCTTTTCAGGCATGACGATTGGCCGTGAGGGACCGAGCGTTCACGTTGGCGCATGCTTGATGTATCTGATTACCCGAGTGACCCGATTTCCACAACATATCGTTCAGCGGGGGTTAATATTGGGTGGGGGTGCTGCAGGAATTGCGGCGGCGTTTAACGCACCAATCGCGGGCGCCATTTTTGCTCTCGAGGAGATCGGACGTTCTTTCGAAAAGAATAATATTGGAGTTATTATTCGGACCGTGTTGCTCGCCTGTGTGGTGGTTATTTTACTGCATGGTCACGACTATCTGTTTTATGGTGAAGTTACCATTAACGTTGGAAAGTGGCCTGTCATTCAATGGTTGGCTGTTCCACTCATTGGAATGATCGGAGGGTTGCTGGGGGGATTGTTTTCTAAATCGGTGGTGGGAACAACGCGGTGGATTAATCCCCGGATGCAGAAACATCGAGTTTTAATCCCGTTAATTTTGGGCGGTTCCTTGGCTTTATTGGGTTTGATCTCCGGCGGCGAGACGTACGGCAGTGGCTACGCACAGGCACAAGGAATCCTACTAGAGGGCCAAGAGTTCGCGTGGCATTACGCGCCGATGAAAGCGATTGCTAATTACGTTTGCCTCATTAGCGGAATTCCAGGCGGTCTCTTTGATCCGAGTCTTTCAGTAGGCGCAGGAATTGGGCAGACATTTCAGCCATTGCTACTAGACCTCTTTCCTGATTTAGAGCCGACTTCGATCATCATGCTTTTTATGGTGGCTTATTTTTCTGGAGTCGTACAAAGCCCAATCACGTGTGCTGTCATTATGGTTGAAATGACCGCAGCGCGATTTATGACCATTCCACTCTTGGCAGTTGCAATCATTGCTTATGAATGTTCGCATCGCGTCTGTCCAACGGCAATTTATGAAGCACTCGCGGAGATTTTCTTGGGTTCGATTGAGGGCAAAAAAGTTTCTTTTGAAGAAGAAAAATCGTAATGTGTTTCAAGAATGTATCAGCAGGAAAGTGAATGGCAGTGACAGATCAAGAAAACGGACACATCCCCCATACCGTCTTGCGGACAATCGGGTTTGACTTAGTTCGTGCCGTGGAAGCAGCATCTTTGCACGCCTATCGCTGGCTCGGATGNGGGGATAAATTGGCCGCCGATGAGGCCGCGACCGATGCAATGCGCGGGATGCTCAACCTGATTGATATGCAAGGCGTGTGTGTTATCGGTGAAGGGATAAAAGACGAAGCTCCGGGGATATTTCGTAATGAAAAGTTAGGCTTAGGCACTGCTGGTTCACCCCGCGTTAATTTTGCAATCGATCCAATTGACGGGACTCGATTGACTGCAAAAGGATTGCCCGGGGCAATTAGTGTGCTTGCTGCGACCGTCGTTTCCGCAGAAACTCAGCGAGAATTGATCGAGTTGCCTAGTTTTTATTGCTACAAACTTGCCTATGGCCCACAGGTACGTGCAGCGAATGTNGATTTGGACCTCGACGCTCCACTCGAGCAGACTTTAACAACAATCGCTAAGTGCCTCGATAAACGGGTTGAAGATCTGGTGGTTGGGTTGCTCGACAGAGATCGTCATGAGGCAGAAATTGCCGCCGTGCGTAAGCTGGGCGCCCGAATTAGGCTGATCGGAGATGGAGATGTGGCAATGGCGATCGCACCGTCGATGATTAANAGCACCGTCGACGTTTATCTAGGGGTGGGTGGATCCCCGGAAGCAGTGATTGCCGCCGCGGCCATCAAGTGTCTGGGCGGTGAAATGCTCGTGCGGATGTGGCCGCGTGACGATGCAGAACTCGCTGAGATTAAAGACTCGGCTTGGAGTGACAATCTCAATCAAGTCTATACGTGTGATGATCTTGCATCAGGGGAAGACATTATTTTCGTTTCGTGTGGCATTAGCGATTCCTCAATGCTTGAGGGGGTTGCTGTTCGGGGGCAGCACGCCTACACGCATTCGATTCTCATGCAAGCAACTTTCCGTACGGTTCGTTACGTGGAGGCAATCCACGATCTCTCACGGAAGACCATTCGCCTTGCCTCGGATGAACAAGAGCATCCGCTTTAAGCGAAGAAAGCGGGTGAGGGGAATCGAACCCCCGTATCAAGCTTGGGAAGCTTGTGTTCTACCATTGAACTACACCCGCAGCACCCGCAGCACCCGCAGCATCGCAGGAACTTAAGCATAGCAAAACCGGTAGCGTCCGAGGAGATCGTAACTTAGCGCTCACCCGTAGCTGAACTCTCCATGGCGATGGCCGAGGGCTGACCGATTGCGTGCAGCAAACGATATTGTGATCGATTGTAATTGCAGATTGCCTTTGTTAATCGATTCTGTGAATCGGTTCGCGCTTGAATCGCCTGCACAAGTTCCAGGGGAATTCCTTCCGCCTCGCGGATCCGTTCGACGTTTAATATATAACTTTGATTGGCGGCGTCTAAACCTTCTTCGGCGGCATTGATCTGTCGTCTATAGCTGGCGCTGTCTCCGGCAGAGGCAATGACTTCGGCGATCACACGGTTCTGTAAACGTTCGATCTTGATTTGAGATTCACGCCACTCACTTTTACTGCGGCGATTGATAAGATAGTTTCCGATGCCCATGTTTTTAAATTCCCAAATCATCGAAGCGACTACATCATCGCGTGTGCTTTGATTGACGATTTCAGAACCGTGCCCGCCGCCAAAAGATCCGACACTTCCTGCAAGTTGAAGATAGGGTAGAAACGGACGTGCACGCTCCTGTCGAAATTTTGTAAGACGCGCCTCTGCAACGGCCCGATACTCAGCCATTTCGGGGCGCTCCGCGAGACCGATCATGATGAGTTCCTGCACGGATAAATGTTCATCCACCATCGTTACCGGCACCAATTGTTCTTCGGCCGGTAAAAGCTGTACCCCCGGATCTAATTGCAAAATTTCGGCTAAGTGGGTCGTACTGATAATAACTTTACGTTCTGCTTCTTTGACTTGCACAATCCAGTGCGCCTCTTCCGTTTTTGCGCGATAGACCTCCGCAGGCGATCCAAGTCCAACATCAGAAAAGCTGGTCGTTACATCAACCAGTTTCCGCGAACTTTGTCGGCCTACGTTATAGTTTGCAAGTTCGGATCTTGCCTGCAAGATATCGGCGTAGCCGACTGCAAGGTCGCGGAGGATGTCGTTTTGTGCACCGCGTTCAGCAGCCCGGGCAGCTTGTGAAAGTTGGAGTTTTTCGAGAGGTTTATAGTGTGCTTCCGCAATACTTAAATTGAAGGCAAAATTTCCCGGGCCTGTGCCATTGGCGGTTATCGGCTGGCCTTCGAAACCGGCACCACCACCGGTATAGAAGGAACTGCGGCTGGCATCAATCACCTCTCCAGGGGTCGTTTGAATCGATCCATCGTGGTGAAACCAGTTGATGCCATACCACAACGTAGGCAAGAGAAGCAGGCGCGACTTACTCCAAGTCACCTGGGCCTGGAACGCTCTTTCTCTCGCAATTTGAACATCTAATGCGGATCCTCCTCCTAATTTAAGCGTGGTCGCCAAATCGATAACAAACGGTTCTTCTACACTTATTGTTTCGGGCTGTGGATCGACCGGTGGCGCAGGAACTCTCTGAAAGTCGGGCAGTGGCTCGGGTGCATCTTGGAGTAGGTTCTCATTGATATCGGGCGTCGGCAATTCCTCTGTGTAGGCAACAGGTTGGATGAATGCCTCTGAAGATTCTGCATCATCAAAGACTTCCTCGGGACAGCACTCTGTTTCATAGCAGATCGAATCGAGTTGGCTGTGGCCGGCGCATCCCGAAGCGAGGATGATGATGGCTAGGCAGACAAATTGCCGTTGCACCGATTTTATGCAGTCGGTCGGTTTTTGTGTTGGATCAATTCGCACGTTCATCTTTACGCTTGTAGGCTAAACAAATATTACAATTCAATGTTTTTTGGCGATGCTTTTATTTGTTCCGGGGCGATCGGTTCGCCAAGAGTAATCGTTTTGTCCGGAGCGCTTAAAATGCGCTGACCAATCTCTAATTCAGGCGATTCGATTACCAGTTGATTCTTAGAGTCGAGTAAAATGTCTTTGACAAGAACCTTTTTAGGTGTGTACTTCTCGTCGAGTGCGACGAGATACTTTTCGTCATTATCGCCGGTGAGAATCGCCTTGCGGGGAACCATTGGCTTTCCCTTAAGGGGTTCGAGAGTAATCCAGACCTTTCCGTAGTCCCCGGGGACCAGGCGTTCTCCGCTTTCATTTTCGAGGACTGTATTATCGATATCGATTTCCGTCCGCATCATCCGAGTCCCTTTGTTGAATGCGCGTGCTTTGCGGGAAATGACCAAAGGGTTTCCCCCAATCGAGTCGATTTGAGCGTTTCCAATGTACGACTTGTGTCGAAGGATTACCGGATCACCGGCTTCCACATAGGCGGCATCTTCGAGTGGCACGTAGACAACAGCCCGCACCTGATCATAGCGCACAATATCGAGTAAGCCTGTCCTTAAATTCGGGTCATTTGGTTCTACAAAGTCACCTGGATCCACGTGGCGGTTGGCGATGAGACCCTCAAAGGGTGCCCGTATTTCACGAAAGTTTGCTTTGGTGATTGCCGCTTCAAGGTCAGCAAGCGCAACTTCTTTTTTTGCTTCCGCAACCTCGAAATCTGCCCGCGATGCTTCCACTTGAGCATGCGCATGTTCTAAGTCGGCTTCTGCAGAACGAAGCTCAAATACAGCCTCATCCAATCGCTGTTTGCTGAGCGAACCTCTTTTGACGAGGGACTCCATGCGCTCTTTTTTGATTGCTTCTATTTTTACCGCCGCCTCTTTGGATCTTACTTCGGCCTCTGAAAGTCTGATTCCAGCCGCCCGCCGCTTTAACGCTGCCTCGGATTCTTTGACAAGTTCCTCGCGATGTTTCACCAGATCTGCGACGCCTTGTGCCTTGATCAGGATGAGCAACTGCCCCTTCTTTACGTGGTCACCGAGTTTGACATAAACGTCTGAAATAGTTCCTTCAATCCGAGGGAAAATTTCGGTTCGATGTTCGCCTTCAATCGAGGCCGAAAGCACGGTTTCCCGATCGAGCGGACTCGACTGCACTCGTATGGTCTCGATCAGTGGCTGAGAGATAGCATCACCGGATTCCGCAATCTCATTGGTGGATCGACTGCAGGAGATCCCTGAAGCGAGCAGCAGCATGAACGGCCCGCAAACCGAAATTAACAGACGTAACTGATTATTCATTGTGCTTGATTCCGGTCAGGCCAGTTTTTCTTTGGGTTGCCGTTTGAAAATTACATAGAGACAAGGAACCACCAGTAACGAGAGTAGGGTGGCGCCCAAAACACCTCCGATGATCGCTCGAGCGAGCGGTGCGTTTGCTTCACTGCCGCCAAAACCGATTGCCATGGGAAGGAGGGCTAGCCAGGTGGTAAACGATGTCATCAAGATGGGCCGAAGTCGGACGATGGCTGCTTCCAGGATAGCTTCTTTAACCGAGCCATGTTGTTCCAAGTGATGATTTGCAAAATCGACTAAAACGATCGAATATTCAACCACAATTCCCACCATCATGATGATTCCCATGAATGCCATGATGGAGAGGTTGGTGTCGGTAAGAAAAAGCATGAGCACGACACCGATGAACCCTAAGGGAACCGTTAATAATACAATCAATGGATCGACGAAGCTGCGAAACTGAGCGACCATCACCAGGTACACAAGGACAGCCGCAATTAAGAGGCCCCCCGAAAATTGTTCGAAGGATTCCCTCATCGAGCGAACTTCGCCCATCATGCGGAAACTAACCCCTTTAAACAGTGAAGCATCAGCTAACACTTGGTCCTTCATCCGGTCCCACTTTTCTTTTTGCGGAGCGGAGAGAAGATTTGTTAAATCGCGAACATCGTCACCATCTTCGAGAATGTTAATCGCTTTTACACGTACATCATCGCTCAGCGCCAGTTGGTCAAGCATAGCGCTTTCTGATCGTGTGCCGATTTGATAGATTTGCCCACGTTCGTCTACGTCTTCCTGTGCGCCGAGGCCAACGAGTTTGTTTTCGATAGCTGAAACGACCGATCCCACATCAAACCCCTGCTTGACGTTCACATAGACGTCAGTGACTCGTGAAATGTTGACATGGTTCACCACCCCCGGCCCGGTTGTTCGATGAATCTCTGCAATATTGCCAAGCTTTAGAGGCCGGCCTTCATTGTCGCTGCCCACAGGTATGGAACGAATGGTATCGATGCTGTCCAATTCTTTTTCTTCATATTGAACGCCCAGGAAATAATGATTCCCTTTATTTTTATCGAGCCAAAAGGCGGGTTGAAAATTCACAGAACTATTCGTGGCAGCCACTAAGTTTTTCATCACTTCATCCGGATTCAACCCAAGCCGACTTGCCAGGTCCCGATCCATATCGACTTGCAAAATCGGGTAATCGGTCCGTTGGGCAATGCGAACATCCGCGGTTCCGGGCACCGATTTTGCGGCAGCAACAATTTGTTTTGCGACTGTCTGCCCGGTTTCCAGATTCGAACTATTGATTTGGAAGTGAATAGGGGAGGGTTCACCCATATTTAAAGCGGCGGTAAGCATGCCTCCGGTATCGAAAGAAAATTCGACCGCAGGAAATTTCTGGCGAAGAGTTTTACGTAGCGTTTGTACATATTCAAAAATATTCGGCTCACCGGATTTTGATTTTGTCTGGACCAACATGAACGTATCCATCGAGCCGGTATTCGGAGTATAGGCGGCGGGCCAATCCATCAGGACGCCGATATTCGAAACAATAATTTGCAAGTTCGATTCAGGATTCTGTTCTTTGCCGACAGCAAACCCCGGATCGGGTGTCCCCATTAAATGAATAATTTCCGTTTCAACTTCAGCAATTGTTTTTTCGGTTTCCTCGATCCGCGTTCCCGTGGGCATTCTCACCAAAATTGAGACCTGACCGGAGTCAACCTGCGGAAAGAGTTCTTGGCCTAGATAACGGTTCATAAACACAACGGCGAGCACAAAACCGCCAGTGGCAATCAAAACAATCAGATAGCGGATGGAAAGTATGCGGCGAAGCAGCGATTGATACGTGTGCGCAAATCGGCTTTTCCGCTGCGGAGTGTCCGATGCGCTGCCGCTCGACTGATCGACTTTGAGGAACCGTGCACAGTATGCCGGCACCAGAGTAATCGCAAGGATATAGGAAGCAAAAATAGCAATACTTGCAGCGACCGCGAGAGGCGTGAAAAGGAATTTGGCCAGCCCGCTGAGAAACACAACCGGAAAGAAAACGATGGCGAATGTAAGTGTCGCAATAAACATTGGAATCGCAACTTCAGTCGTTCCATCCATTGCCGCTTCCCGAGCGGTTTTTCCCATCTGTGCATGACGCACGATGTTTTCGAGTACCACGATGGATTGATCGACCAAAATGCCAATCGCGAGTGCCAACCCCCCGAGGGTCATCGCATTGATTGAATCGTTGGTGAAAAACATGCCGAAAATGGCTGTCAAAATCGCGAGCGGAATCGCTAATACAATTACGACAGTAAAGCGAATACTCCGCAAGAAAAGTAGCACGACCAATCCTGCTAAAAAAGCACCGAGTCCGGCAGCCACTTGGAGGGAACGATTGGCTTGTTCGACTCCAATCGATTGATCCATCGCAACACTCAGTACCAAACTCTCCATCTTGGGGTCTTCGGAACGCTCGACTTTCAAACGTTTTTCAATATTACGGAGTTGTCGTTTGATTTGGCGGACAATCGCAATCGTATTTGCGCCCGGTTGGCGATAGATCGGAATATAGGCTTTTCGCGATCCATTCACGCGGACCACATTGGTTTGGATTTGTGCGGCCTTGCCATTCACATAGCCGACGTCCCGCATTCGTACCGGTGCGCGGCCGGGTAATTGTTTAATGGGTGCGTCGTTGAGTTCTTCCCATTTTTCTACGTTGGCGTTTGTAAAAATTTGTAATTCTTGTTTACCGACTTTAATGCTTCCTGCGGGTATGAGGACATTCTGTTTAAGCAGCGCTTGTTGAACGTCCATAAGAGAGAGGCCGTGGGCCTCAAGTTTTGCAGGGTCAACATAGGCTAACACTCTCCGCAATTTTCCCCCGTAAACAGCGGGGGCGATCACACCTTGAATCGACTGTAGTTTATTTCTGAGTTCGTAGTAGGCAATATCGTAGAGTTCCTGTTCGTTCATCTGCGGGTTGGAGACCACAACTAAACAGAGAGGGACGCTTGCCGTCGGGTCGAAGGGCATCACCATTGGGGGAATTGTTCCGGGCGGCAGATAAAACATATCACTCATTGCATAACTGCTGACTTGACTCATTGCGTCGGACATAGGGATTCCCTCGCGGAAGAAATCCTTCACAACGCATACCCCTTGCATGGCCTTCGCTTCCTGATGTTCGATGCCGACCGATTGGCCGGTCCACCGCTGGAGGCGACTCATGATGTCTTTTTCCATCACCTCGGGCGGCATTCCCGGATAGAAGCAGACGATTTGGACCGCCGAAGTATCAAATTGCGGGAGCAGATCGGCTGGGATTTTGGTATAGGTGAACATCCCCATCACCGTGATTGCCAAACACGATACGACAATGAGATAGGGATTGGATAAGGCGGTGCGGATCATAGTCAAAAGCTGGATTGAGATACCGATTTGCCATCACTGCTAGCACAATCAAAATCTGTGCGCATGGTGCAGTCGTTCTCGATCTCTATCGGAAGAATGGAAAAGACGACTTCTGCATTAATCGATACAATTGACAGAATCGTTAAGATTTACGATTCTTTCCCAAGTTATGCCTATTGAAAAAGCACATGCAATTGTTCTGCGACTCGTCGATTTTAGCGAGACGAGTCAGGTGGTTACTCTGTTTACCCGAGAGTTTGGGAAAATAGGTGCTTTGGCAAAAGGGGCGCATCGTCAGAAAGGTCCTTTTGACTCTGCTCTTGACCTTCTAACCCTTGCTCGCGTAGTGTTCCTCCGCAAATCGTCGGGCGGATTGGATCTCCTTACGGAAGCGAAACTTGAACACCGATTTCGCCCTCCGGATCATGATCTGACTCCACTGTTTGCCGGCTACTATCTGGCCGAATTACTTTTGGGCTTAACGGACGAATATGACCCGCACCCTGAACTATTTGATGTGGCCGCCAAAACACTTCATACCTTGTCGCGCGAGGGAAAAGTAAATATCAGCCCGCTGATTTTGTCATTTGAAATGAATGCACTACGGTTATTGGGACACCTGCCTAATCTGGAACAATGTGTGGAATGCGGAAAACCGATAGCAATCGAAGGTTATGTAGCGTTTGGCCAGTCTTCCGGTGGTGTGCTCTGCCGCAGGTGTCGGCCGGGAAAGAAACACGTATCACAGATCCGTGGAGAGTCATTGAAAACGCTTCAGTGGTATTCCCGATGCGAAGACAACAGTCACCAAGCACCGCCGTATCTGATTTCGGGAGAGGTGAGAGGCGTCATCAATCATTCCATCAGTCATCTCTTAGGTCGCGAACCGCGAATGCAGAAACATTTACAATTTTTGATCCAGGATTAGTCAGAAGTATTACAAACAAAAATGGCGATTCATTTCATTGATTGTGCAAATCGCCGTTTATTTATGTTGATGAAAACTTAATTTGTCTACCTTGAGTTATTGTTTTAGGAGTTGTTACCTTGGCGCATCATGCTTCCACATTTTATTCGCTTAAATTTGCGGCCATTGTCCTGCTCAGTGGCTGTGCGACTGCTACGTTCTACTCGCGTGGTAATGCAGAGAATCCACCGATTGCTGAAGATGCATCTTCAGAGATCGAACTGGTGAACGCTGAACTGGAAGTNTCCGAATCCAGTGAANATNATGTGNCNGGTAAGNACAACACCAATACGTCTCCTGATGGCCGAGTCGAAGACGAGAGCAATATTGAAAAAGACGTAGAAGAAGCCAGCACCGACCCACCAGCATCGCCGGAAGAAAAATCGTTTCTCGATTACCTATCCGGTCGTAACGTTGCTGCGGATATTCCCTACGCAAAAGAACTTCCGTGGGTTGGTGCGCCTGATCCGAGTAAGAAGGCTGCAGAGTCCCTGTTTGATCGAGCAGAATTACTCTTTACCACCAAAGAGTATTCGTCTGCTCGTACTCAATATGCAAAGGCTGCCGACCGTTTTCCAGATTCTTCTGTTGAAGAAGATTCGCTTTTTAAAATCGCGGAGTGCTACTTTTTTGAAGACAAATACCCCGATGCGTTCGAGGCTTATGAGGCGCTGCTGGTNAATTATAAACGCTCGAAATATTTAGATACTGCGGTGGCGAGGCAGTTTGCCATTGGCCGTTACTGGCAAAAACGTTACGAAAAAGATCCGGAAAATGTCCTCGCTCCAAATGTTGTGGATAAAACACGCCCCTTTAATGATTTACAGGGCTCGGCGTTACGAGCTTTCGAAAAGGTTCGTCTGAATCATCCAACCGGTTCGCTGGCCGATGATAGCTTGATGGCTACAGCCACGGCTAATTTCCTCAGAAGTCGATACGATGATGCGGACTATTACTATGGCCTGGTTCGCCAGGAATATCCGGGAAGCGAGCACCAATATCAGGCGCATGTTTTGGGTATTCANGCGAAGATTCGAAGGTACCAGGGGCCAAAATATGAGGGGACGTGCTTGGTTGAGGCGAAAAAGTTGATNGAGCAAACGATGAGGCAGTTTAGAGAAATGTCTCCTGAAGATCGCCAGCGNATGCAGAAACTGCATGCGCAGGTATCATCTAATTTGGCAATGCGCGACTTAGAACTGGCAGAATTTTATTCGGCAAAAGGATTTCATGGCGCAGCACGCAATTATTATAATCTCGTTCTCGATGAGTTCCCTCATACGGATGTTGCTCAAAAAGCGGAAAATCAGATTGAGGAAATTAAGGATGAATTGCCAGAACCGACGCCACGTTTTGTTTGGATTTCTTCGCTGTTTCCCGAATCGAGAAAAGATCCACTCGAGTTNAAGGGGTCCTNGAACGCAAAAGAACCCGNTGCAGACCAATAGAGTGTCTTGAANAGGGTTCGGGATGGATACATCTACTTTGGTTCATTGCCAGTGGCATAAAATGATGCTTTACGTGGGAGCCGCGGTCACGTTTCTAGGATGCGGCCTCTATTTGCCCGGTTGTGCAGCCTATCGATTCGGTGCCGATGGGCTCTATCCACCGCATATTCGTACAGTCTGCGTTCCCGTGTTTAAGTCCGACAATTTACGGCCCGGTATGGGAGCTTGGCTCACGGAGGCGGTTGTAAAAAAAATCGAGCAAAATACCAACTACAAAGTAGTCAGTCGAGAAAATGCGGATACGGTACTCGAAGGCACGGTGCTTCCCATAACGAAGTCAGTCTCTGTAACGACAATCAATGACGACCTTCGGGAGGTGGACATGACGGTCCAATTAGCGGTGCAGTGGGTTGATAATCACGGAGGAGTTGTTCATCCAGGNGCNTCGATACCCCTTCCGGTTGCCGTAGCCAATGTTACGGGTGCAAATTCCCAGGTAACCGAAGTAGGGCACTCGACTCTAAGCACGGAACAAGAAGCGATCGAGCAGGTCGCATCGCAGATTGTAGCTATTATGGAGTCACCGTGGTAAGCTGCTGCGTATGGCAGTTTTTCCACCAGGTTCATCGCCCCCGCACCATTTTGAACGGGTTGAGCATTGGCAGCTCCGTACTCGTCGCCTTGGCATTTTAGATCGCCCGCTGTTGATGGGGATCGTCAACGTAACTCCAGACAGCTTCTCTGATGGNGGCCAATTTTTTCAGNTGGNGCAAGCGGTCGAGCATGCATTGGGTTTGGTNAAACAGGGTGCTGATCTTCTAGACATTGGAGGTGAAAGTACACGTCCTTACAGCGATTCCGTGTCGCTTCAAGAGGAGCTTGATCGAGTTGTTCCAGTGGTTGAACAAATTCTTGCCCGTGAAGATGCGATTATTTCTATCGACACTTCAAAAGCNGAGGTCGCAAGGGAATGTCTTGTGCGCGGAGCCGAAATTATTAACGACGTCACAGGTTTTTGTGGCGACGAAGAGATGGTGCCGTTGGCGGTTGAGAGTCAAGCAGGCGTCTGCGTGATGCATATGCAAGGNACACCACAGAACATGCAGGATGCACCGGAATATAAAAATGTTGTTGAGGATGTGTTTGATTTTTTATCTACACGTCGTGATTATCTGATGGCAGCGGGTGTTTCGCAGAATCNTATTTGTCTNGATCCAGGGTTGGGGTTTGGAAAGACCCTGAATCATAATCTGGAGTTGTTGCAACAGATCGCTATTTTTCATCGTCTTGGATGTCCATTGCTGGTTGGTCATTCACGGAAGGGTTTTATTAAGAAAATCCTCGAAACCGAGCTAGAACCGGATGCTGTGATCGATCGAGAGGCGGGCACTTTAGGCGTCTCGTTTTCACTGGCCAGTCGCGGAGTGCAGATTTTACGCGTACATAATATCGAACTGATGCGACAGGCACTTATTCTGTTTGGGGCAGCAGGCCATTGAGAGAAAATTATTGATTGTTTGTGGAAAAGTTCATCCGCAGCACCTAACAGCAGGATGGCAAAGCTTTCTTCGCCGCTCTCTTCACCGCTTTGGATTTTAGATCGAGGGATTTCGCATCGGGGGGCTCCGATGCTGGTAGAACGAAGATCTTTTTGCCATAATTGTTCNATCCACCAAACCTGCTAGAATCAGGCNATTGGCGTAAAAGATTTCCTTTATATTTTATGAAAGTGGCAGAATGAGCGAACGTTCTTTTGTCCATCTTCATTGCCATAGCCACTACAGCCTGCTTGATGGAGCAGCGCCGATCAGGGGGCTTGTCGAGCAGGCAAAGCATCTTGGCATGAATGCTCTTGCACTCACCGACCATGGCAATCTGCATGGCGCCGTGGAGTTCTATCAAGTGGCGAAGCAAGCTGGGATCAATCCAGCTTTAGGATACGAAGCGTATATTGCGCCCGGAAGCCGTTTTGATCGTGATGCNGGATCGATGCGCGAAGCAAGCTACCATCTCACNCTGCTCGCGATGAACCGCACCGGTTTTAAGAATTTAATTCGACTTTCATCGGCTGCTTTCCTTGAAGGTTTTTATTTCAAGCCGAGAATCGATCGAGAAATTTTGGAAGCGTACAACGAAGGCATTATCTGTCTATCAGGTTGCGTTTCGAGTGAATTTAATCGCACTATTTTGCGGACTGGCGATGACACTGCCGAGCGGAAAGAGGCCGAAGAGATTGCCCAGTGGTTCCATCGAGTNTTCGNTGATCGCTATTACATCGAGATTCANAATAANGGATTAGAGATACAGCAAATCGCAATGGAAGGGGCAGTGGACATTGCGCGCAAGCAAGGACTCCCTGTTGTTGCTACGAGCGATGCGCATTACATCAAGCAGGATGACTCCGAAGCACAAGATATTTTGCTCTGTATCAATACCGGTAAGTATCGCACGGATAAAGATCGTTTAAAAATGGAAAACGATCAGTTTTATCTACGAAGTCCAACGGAAATGTATCTAGCTTTTCCAGGATTGGAAGACGCGGTACATCGCAGCCAGGAAATCGCAGATCGGATTGACATTGACCTTGAGTTGGGCCGCCGTCACTTTCCTGTTTACACGCTGCCTGAGAACGAAACTCCGGAAAAGTACTTGCGATCCCTATGCCTTCAGGGACTTGAGGAACGTTATCGCGAACTTCCAGATCGCTGGGATGAAGGGAAACTGTCAACGAAAGTTTTTGATCGATTAAATCGCGAGCTCACGGTAATCCACAAGTTAGGATTCGCTAATTACTTCCTGATGGTGTGGGATTTCGTTCGATACGCACGTCAGAATCAAATTCCCTGCACCGCGCGTGGTTCAGGTGTCGGCTCTCTTGTCTGTTATGCGCTCTATATGAGCCACGTCTGTCCTATCCGCTACGACTTACTTTTTGAGAGATTTCTAGACGAAAATCGTCTGGAGGCGCCCGATATTGATATTGATTTCTGTAAGCAGCGTCGGGGTGAGGTCATTCAATATGTAAAGCAAAAGTATGGCGAGGAAAATGTCGCCCAGATTGGTACTTTCGGCACGCTTGCTGCACGCGCAGCCATTCGTGACGTTGGGCGCGCAATGAGTTTATCGATTCCACGTGTGGATCAAATTGTCGCCATGGTACCCGATATTTTGGGAATTACGCTCAGTGAGGCCTTGGAGAAAAGTCAGGAACTTCACAGTGCTTACGAAGCAGATGGGGAGGTGCGCGAGCTTCTCGATTTGGCGATGAAAATCGAAGGCTTGGCCCGCAATGTGGGAACCCACGCGGCTGCGGTTGTCATTGCAGATCAACCGCTGACAGAATATGTGCCGCTCGGCCGCGTGCAAGGTAAGAGCGACATTATTACCCAGTGGGCAATGAAAGAAGTTGAGGCTGCTGGTCTTCTGAAGATGGATTTTCTGGGCCTTCGCAACCTCACGATCTTGTCAGAGTGCCAAAATCTGATTGAGGAGACAACGGGCGAAAAGATCGACCTTCATCGATTTCCTCTGGATGACGCGGACACCTTTGCTTTGATGTGCCGAGGTGAGACAAAAGGTATTTTTCAACTGGAGAGTGGTGGTATTCGGGATTTGCTTCAAAAGATGAAGCCAGATGATTTTCGGGATATTATCGCGACCAATGCACTCTATCGACCAGGACCGCTCGAAGGCGGGATGGTTGATGACTATGTGGCCATTAAGCACGGTCGAAAGAGTGCATCGTACCCACACCCCGATGTTCAAGATATCTTGGAAGAGACACACGGGGTCATGGTCTACCAAGAGCAGGTGATGCGAATGCTCAACCGTTTGGGTGACATCAGCCTTTCTGATGCATACACCTGTATTAAGGCCATTAGCAAGAAAACATTGCAAACGATCGCCAAATTCCAGGAACAGTTTGTCGATGGCGCAACGGAAAAAGGAATGGCACGGCAGGAGGCACGGGATCTTTTTGGTTTAATCGAAAAATTTGCCGGCTATGGTTTTAATAAGAGTCATAGTACGGCCTATGCACTTATTGCCTACCAAACGGGCTATTTGAAGGCCCACTATCCGGTCGAGTTTATGGCGGCCCTGCTAACCGGTGATATTCCAGGTCGAAATTTTAAATCGAAGGATTCACTGGTAGAGCATATGGAAGACTGCCGCCGGATGGACATCACCGTGGTTCCCCCCGATGTAAACCATAGTTCGGTGACGTTTTCTGTCGAGAGTTCAAACACGAACGACAAGCAGATACAATTCGCGCTTTCCGCAATTAAGGGCTGCGGAGGGGGTGCTGCCGAGGCGATTGTCAGCGAACGCGAAAAATGTGGACCGTTCAAAAGTCTTTTCGATTTTTGTGAACGCATTGATTCACGTTCGGTCAATCGCAGCACGATTGAAACATTGATCAAGGCCGGGGCATTTGATTCACTTGGTGCTCGGAGGAGCCAGTTAGTTGCGGTCATTGAACGTGCCATGCAGAGTGGTGCTGCGGTTATGGAGGATCGTCGGCGAGGGCAAGCGAATCTTTTTGACGAACTGGAGGATTCACAGACAAGTGATAAAGATGAAATAGGGCTTCCTGATATCCCTGCGTGGGATGAGCGCGAGCAGCTTGCCGGAGAAAAAGAGGTTCTGGGCTATTATCTCACCAGTCATCCGCTTGAAGAGTACAAAAATCTCTTGAAAGAGTATTGTTCAAACACGACGGATGATCTGAAAAACATGGAACACCGATCGGATATCGTTCTGGGAGGGATGCTTTCAGCGGTTCGATTTTCTCATACAAAAAATCCGCGACGTGGCCAGACAGAAACTAAATACGCGATGTTTGATCTTGAAGATTTGCAGGGCATTATGCGTTGCATTCTCTGGCCAGATTCGTTTTTAAACTGTGGGCAATTGGTGGAAGTGGACGCTATGTTGCTCGTGCAAGGGACCGTAGATCGCCGCCCGGGAAGCGAAGAAGTCAATGTCATTGTGAATGATCTTATTCCGTTAACCGAGGCAGCCCGGCGTTTCACGTCTCGCGTACGTATTAAGATTAACGAGTCGAAAGAAAGTCTAAGTCAATTGGAATCGCTCCATGAAATTTTAAGACACTATCCGGGCGATTGTGCATTGGAACTCATGCTATGCCTTGAAAATGGGATGCATGTTCGTTGCAATTGTGAGGATATTAGAGTGGAAAATAATGAGGAAATGCGATTACGCGTTCAGGATTTGCTTGGACCAAATCACTTGAGGACTTCCTCGTCCTTGCCGAGTCGCGCACGCCAGAACGAGAGCAGGCCGCGTCAAACGGTAGGATCTTCATAAAACGGCATGGAAGACGTAGCTAAGCCGTGTCGCGCCGCATTTCCGGAAGAAAGAGCTGCAATTTGTCAATTCTTCGCAGGCTCGCCTGGGTGACCTCAATCCGGAGTTTGCTCCATTGCACTTCCTCGCCCACCATCGGGATATGGCCAAGTTGGCTGAATACAAACCCCCCGATCGTATCGTAATCGCCATCTTCCGGGATGTCTAAATCAAACCGCTCGTTGATTTCATCAAGATGGACGCGGGCCAATACTTCAACCGTATGGTCGTCGATAATGCGAAATTCTTCCTCCGCTTCCTTATCATACTCGTCGACAATATCACCGACAATTTCTTCCAGAACATCTTCAATAGAGACCAATCCAGAGACACCACCATATTCATCTAACACAAGTGCCATGTGGTTCCTTGTTTGCTGAAACTCTTCAAGCAAATTGTCGATTCGTTTTGTTTCTGGTACATAGTGTGGTGTGCGTAAGACTTCCCGAAAGGTTGGCTTTGCGTCGTCCGACGCCATCAATGGAAGTAAGTCTTTGACATAAAGAATGCCGACAATATCATCTCTCGTTTTTCCGTGTACAGGGATCCGTGTGTGTGCACTTCCAATGACGAACCGAATAATTTCGTCCCAGGAGAGATCAACAGACATCATGACCACATCCGTTCGCGGAGTCATGACTTTAGCAACATCGACATCACCCAGTTCCATCACACCTTGAATCATTTCGCGAGCGTCTTCCTCAAGTAGTCCTTCGCGGTGTCCTTCACTGACAATAGAGCGAATCTCTTCCTCAAAAAGATGTTCGGTTTGTTCCATTTGCGGTCGGCCAGCAAGGCGATGCATGATTGCATCCAGGAATCGTGCCATCAGCACGAAAGGCGTTAGAAGTTGGCTTAAAAATTTCCAGAACCGCCACGTGTGAAAAAGGATCGGTGTTGCCCAAATCCGCGTGACAGTCCAAGGAAGCCAGATATTGAATATTAACAGTGAAAAGCCAGCGAATGTTACGGTACTCCAGAAAACAGGCGGACTGTTGATCGCATCCCATCTCGCATCTAAAAGCACGAAGACTGCCGTACTGACGACAAACAGCGCCGTTGTGATTGCGCTCAGGCTTTCGACACTGATTGCTACCTGATCGTCGTATTCAAGTATTTCACTAAACTTCAGATCGGACTCATGTTTTCGACAGAGTATCTCTAATTCGTGTCGTGAAAAATCGCGTAACGCTCGCGTGCCGATTGCACTAATGAGCGTTACCACGAGGCTGATACCAGCTATCCAATAAAGCGGATCAAGTGTCACGGTTGGATTGGTTCCTTTGGTTGGTGGATCAAGAGTCTTTTCGCCGATCCGCAGGGTCGGCATAGGTTCGAGCCGTGGAGTCGGTAATCGGGTTCGCGTGCATGGGAGCGTCGCTCGCTACAGAAATAATCTCTTCCGGGCAAACGATGCCCATCTTCGCAAGAATAGTTTTTTCGTGAAATCGCATGTGGTGGCGATCTTCCGGTGTTTGATCTGAAAGTCCGACCAAGTGAAGTGTACCGTGAATGGCGTAAAGCAATAGCTCATTTTCTGTAGCCCACTCGTATTCCTTGGCCCGTTGCAGCGCTGTGTCAACGCTGATCGCAATTTCACCCTCCAGGACGTCGTCGCCATCGCTTGAAAGAGGAAAACTTAAAACATCCGTTGCATAATCATGGTTCAAATATTGCCGGTTCATTTTGTGAATCGCGGCATCGGTGACAATTGCCAATCCAATGACGGCCCGCTGAATCCCATGCTCTTGAAGAACAAGGAGAACGCCTTGCCTCAGTCGATCTTGATCAATCGTTGCCTGGGGCGTCTGATTGCAGATATTGACTCGGTGTGCCTGCGTTGTCACGAAATCCTCTTTTATCGGAGTGCCCTCTCAGGCGGTTTGTTGCCCCGGATATTTTACTCGACCATGGTAAACCGCAATGAGCGATTTCACTAGACTATCCTGAACGATTCGAACTTCCTGCAGCGTAAGCCCGCATTCATCTAGTTGTCCATCGAGTAATCGTTTCATTGCGATGTCTTCCACAAGACTTTCAATGCGTGAAGGTGTCGGTTCAACAAGTACCCGACTTGCGCTTTCTACGGCATCTGCCAGCATTAAAATACCGGCTTCTTTGGTTTGTGGTTTCGGTCCCGGATAGCGAAATGCATTTTCATCGATTGTTACTCCATCAGGATTGGCCTGCGAGTCTTCGTTGGCCCGTTCATAAAAATATTCGACGAGAGTCGTTCCATGGTGTTGCTGAATAAAATCAATAATTGAGCGAGGTAAATGGTGTTGCCTTGCAAGATCAGCACCATCTTTTACGTGGGCAATAATGATGAGGGTACTCATTGCCGGAACAAGCGATTCGTGCCGATTGTTGTCGTCTCTTTGATTTTCGACAAAATATTGAGGCTTTAGCATCTTACCGATGTCGTGAAAGTAAGACCCCACGCGAAGCAGTAATCCGCGACTACCAATACTCTCAGCCGCAGCTTCAGCCATGGAAGCGACGTTAATAGAGTGGTTATAGGTTCCCGGAGCGCGGCGGACTAATTCTTGCAATAGCGGGTGTGCAACATCACCGAGTTCCAAAAGGCTTATTTCCGTTAACACACCAAACAGCGTCTCAATAAAGGGCAGAAGGCCTGTCATTGCGAAGCCCGACATCAAACCCCAAAGGAAAAACTTTCCGGCGTCCAGAAGGACGGCCTGATCAAGCGGCTGTCCAGCTACTACATTCACTCCCACCGCAGTAAGCATTGCGACGACTCCTGCACAGAAGCCAACGTAGACTAGCTTGACGCGACTCCGCACCCGCCGCAGCATCAATACAGCAGTAGATGTTGCTGCCACAAGGATTACAAACAGGGCCAACCCTTGTCCCAGTAGCAGAACCACGATCAGACCGATGGCTGCTGTGAGTAAAAGGGCAACCTCCTGGTTGTAAGCAATTGCCACAGTCATCCCGAACAGCAGCATAGGAATGGCCTCGACGCGCCAGCGTCCTGCCAGATAGCAAACGATGACGGTGAGTACCGTCAAGCCAAGAAGGCTGACAAAACGTCGCATATTGACGAGGATTTCTGGAAAGCGATAGAAAATGAAGAGGCCACACAGGGTATAGATTGCCAGGTACATCCCGAAAACAGCCAACAGCCGAACCAGCATCGCTGTCGTTGTTAAATGGTCTAGCTGCACATCATATTCAGCCGAGAGCAGCGCCATACTCTCACTATCGATGGAACGATTCGCCTTAGCCATCGCATCATCGCCGGCATGATAGAGCGTGGCAAAATCTTCAGGAATGACCTCATTTGCCGCCGCGTCGCGGACTTCTTCCGCCCGTTGATCGTCATAGGTGAGCGTTACCGGTAGACGATTGTGGAGCCAAGATGTGGCTCTTGCCGCTAGTTGCGGTATCGCACTTCGACTTTCCTCTTCATTGGTCGGCCGGTATTTCAGGGTCGTGGCATTTGGAAGGCTATTTTCCAGCCATGTGAAAATTCGCCCCGCAATTTCTAGTGATGTTAACTGCTTTTCTAAACGTTCTCGAATCACCGGTTTTATGGATTCGAGACGTACATCCGCAACCGAAACCTTTTCCGGATCCTTATTTTTGTCCCGCCCGACGATAATTACTTCTTCGCGATTGCCTTCCGCGACTTCATCAATCGGCTTTAAATCAAGTAACAGCCCACGCCGCTCAAATTCGCCAAGGGTTCCTGCCAGCACCGTCTGAAGATTTTCAATCGGTTCGGAAGAAAGTAACTGGCGAAATTTTTTGAGCGTTTCGGCATCGTCGGTTTTTGTATTTTTTTCGTCCGGATCCACTGGAAGAAAAGTCTTCCAAATAGCCGCAAGCTCATTTTCAGATAACTTCGCTTGTTTCAGTGCAGAAATATCGGCGATAAGTTTTTGCCGGAGTTTCTTGAGCGATTCGGGATGGTGGGTATATACCTGCCTTGCCTCCTTGCGTTCGGCTTCGCGAATTTCGTCCTCAAGCGTAGTCAGTTCACGCTGCAGGTCGTCCGCCAGGGCGAGTTTTGCCGCCGCGATCTGCACGTCCCGAACTTCGACACGCTCTCGGGCATCCCATTCACGCTGCGGATAAATCAGGATTTCGGTCTGATTACCTTCCTCTTTTTCTAATTTTTCTAATAAGCCATGTTGATCAATCTCAGCAAGCGCTTTTTGGATGGCAGCATCGAACTGTAGCTTACGCGAACCCTGCAGGGCTGCCTGAAAAACTCGAAAGGAAGCCTCCCACTCACGAGATGCCTCATTCATGTCGTCCTGAGAGGTCGACTCTTTCGTATCGGGTGGTGCTTCGAAGTGCGCCCAGATTTGCTGAATGTCTTCGTCAAAATTTTCAGCCGCAATAATTTTTGTGATTTCTGACAAGAGTTCTGTCTGGAGCGACTGAATCGCTTGTGGATTGTTCACATAAACTTGTCGCGCGTCACGGCGCGCATTTTCACGTTGTCGCTCGACCTTGCCCGGATCAGGAACGCTGAAGTCCACACTCGCCACAATATCGCGGACCGGTGTGTAACCTTCGCGATAGGAGAATGGCGGAAGCCATGCCTGTGTTGCGATGACCATGATGATGGTTGCTAATACACAGAAGAACACCCGCAGAAGAACGTCGCCACGTGTAATTGATGACCAGATCTGCGTCGATAGCCTCGGAATGGGGTCCATGCCTGAAACACGATGCCCGCGATTTTTTTTTGACAAACCCGAATTCATTTCTGATCTTCTTTCCTTGAGATCGTTTTTGGATCGTCATAGGCGCGTACGATTTCTTGTACGAGTCGGTGGCGAACAATATCGGATTCAGTGAGTTCGATACTTTGAAAACCAGCAATATTGCGCAGTCGCTTCACTGCATCCACAAGACCACTTTTCTGATGTGGGGGAAGATCAATCTGGGTGATATCTCCAGCGACAACGATTTTAGATCCGATGCCCATTCGTGTTAAGAACATTTTCATTTGGGCGATCGAAGCGTTCTGGGCCTCATCAAGTATAATGAATGCATCGTTGAGAGTTCTTCCCCGCATGTAAGCTAAAGGAATGACTTCGATGACATCTTGTTCCGTGTATCGCTTAAATTGTTCGTAATCAATAATATCCCGCAGCGCATCTAAAAGGGGACGAAGGTAGGGATTTATTTTCGCTTCGATGTCTCCCGGCAAAAACCCCAGGCTCTCACCTGCTTCGACTGCAGGGCGAACGAGCACGATTTTTTTTATGGCCTCTTTTTTCAGTGCAGCCACTGCCATAGCAACCGCCAGAAACGTTTTTCCGGTTCCTGCCGGGCCAATCCCAAAAACGAGTTCATTCTTTGCGATGGCATCAACGTATTTTTGTTGCCCAGCGGTCCGAGGGTGAATCTGCCGCGCATCGGCAAGAATTGCGATCGGGGGTTTTTCCACCATCCCGGATGTCGTTTGGCCCACGTGTGAGAGAATGTCGTTTACATCTTCGGTGAATAACGCACCGCGGAGATGTAGCCGGTGCTGAAGTTTCTCAATCACTTGCGTTGCGGTGCGTACAGCTTCTTCACTACCTGCTACGTGGATAGATCCATTGCGCGCCGTTACAGCCACCCCAAGGGACTCCCGGATCTGCCTAACGTGGCGATCGCTGGGGCCGAAAAGGGGCATCAGGGCTTCTGGGTCGGCGACCGAAATCGTTGCTTCAAACATCAACAAAAAACGGCGGCAAAGCCACCGTAACCGAGTGCGAGCAACTGCTCAACGTGTTCATTCCTCAACTATAACGGATCGGCTCGCTAATGGGCCAGCCTCAGCCGGATTACTCGTAACTGATAACTAAATAGTAAGTTAGAGCCGCCTTTTTTTCAAATACTACCCCAAATAGACTTAATTTTACCGGTTCCCGACTGACGGACTGCTCGATTCGGCAAAGCCCGCAACCGCGGAGTTTGAAGGCTTGGTCGGTAGAGATGTACACCAAGCACAGTATCGCGCTTGGAAGTTGCAAGCTATTTCAACGCCAAGAGCCAAAAGATATAGCTTATTGGACCGGCCAATAGTAAGGAATCAATCAGGTCGAGCACTCCACCGAAACCAATTAGCCAACCACTCGAGTCTTTCTGGCCGGCGTTCCGTTTGATTAATGATTCAGCAAGATCGCCTAAAACCCCAGCTGATCCAACGAGAATCCCGTAGGCAACTATTTGCCACCAGGAAAAGAGGGGCGGTTGAATATGGATCCAATCAGGTAGCATACGGAATGTGAAAAACGCTGCGCCAACTGAAAACAATAGTCCGCCCAAGACTCCCTCCATTGTTTTTCCAGGGCTGAGTTGAGGAGCGAATCGATGCTTTCCAATCAGACGGCCCACAGTATATGCTCCAATGTCACCCATCTTTACCGTGAGGATGAGGCTAATAAGTGGTAGGCTCTTCCATTGGTCATCGCTCACGAATCGCAGTAGGGTAATGACGCCAATAAGCATTCCAATATAAAAAACGCCCAAAACTGACAGAGCCAGACTAGGGATCACATTTGGTTCTTGTTTATAGAAAATAATTTCTGCAACGATCGCCAGTATGCATGAAACGATGTATGCCATCAGTGCGATTCCCAGATAGGATAGGGGGCAGTCCAACGGCGGGTTCAGATACAAAGACGGGATTCCACTTGCAAGGACGATCAGGAGGCTGCCGCAATAAACGACAACGGGGCGGGGTCTCAAATCGGAGAAAGTGGTTAGGCGGATAAATTCACCACTTGCCAGCAGGGTGACGAGAACCGAAAGAGGGAAGAGAATGCTTCCAGGTTTTGCGACCACACCCATATCGAGCCAAAAGAGCCAAGCGAGGGCTGGAATCAATAAGGCTCCCAGTGATAATCGCCAACGCAACACGGTTCCATGGAGTCCGATCTGCCGATTTTAGATCACTTCCGTTCTCGGCAGTACGAAAGCGGCAAAGTTCCCTTGTCACATGATAGAGAACTCTATTTCCAGCGGGTCACTCGGTTTGCCTTTACTCCGATCTACGTTTTGAGTCCCCCGAAGCGGCGTTCGCGATCCGCAAAATCTGCGATCGCATGGTGCAGATCATTTTCAAGGAATTCAGGCCAGCAGCGATCCGTTACCCAGATTTCGGCATAACTTATTTGCCAAAGTAAAAAGTTACTGATTCGCATTTCACCAGCGGTCCGAATAAGCAGATCGGGATCGCTCATCCCCTGCGTGTAGAGGTGCTCGTTGATCACGGCTTCTGCGATTTGTTTTGGTTCTAGGTTTCCCTGTTGTACCTGTTCCGCAATTTTTTGCACCGCATCAATAAGTTCCGTCCGTCCACCGTAGTTAATGGCTAGACAGAGTCGCATTCCTTTATTGTCGCGACTCATGTAAATCGTCTTGTCCATTTCTTCCTGAACCGAAGCAGGAATTCCTTCTCTGCGACCGATGGTCGAAACACGGATATCATTTTGCATAATCGTAGGGCGTTCTTCGACCATATATTGCTCGAGCAGAAACATCAAAAAATCGAGTTCTGCCGAGGGACGCTTCCAGTTTTCACTGGAAAGACAATAGAGCGTGAGTTGCTCGATACCAATGCGCGCCGATTCTTCGACGATTGTCCGTACGCTTTCGACTCCCTTGCGGTGCCCCTCAACACGTGGCAACCCCTGCCGCTGCGCCCATCGACCGTTACCATCCATGATGACCGCAATATGTGCGGGCCACTGATGGCGATCTAAGCTTGCCAATGAAGAAGGCAAAGACCCTGATTTAAGAATGCTTTCGGCGGTGGTAGAGTTTGTTACAGACACGACAATTTCATTTTTACAGTCACGACCTGGTATCGTTCAACGCAAAATTTGCTATCAGGCGGAGCCAGAACGTTCCATCTCGGCCCCACAAAGAATCGTCTGTTTTCTCTCTGGGCCAACCGAAACAAAAGTAATAGGCCGCTTTACGTACTGGCTAATAAAGTCAAGATATTCTCGCGCGGCTTGCGGCAGATCCTCTAAGTTTCGCACACCCTCGATATTTTCCTCCCAACCAGGGAGTGTATCGTAGATTGGCTGTGCATCGCGTAGTTGGTCGACATGGCTCGGGAAATCAAATGTTTTTTTACCGTTAATTTCATAGGCGGTACAGACTTTAAGTTCTTTTAGTCCGCTCAGGACATCAAGGAGCATGATCGCTAATTCGTCGATTCCACCCAAGCGGACGGAGTAGCGTAGGGCGACGCCATCGAGCCAACCGCATCTGCGCGGTCTACCGGTCACCGTTCCATATTCATTTCCTCGTTCGCGGAGGTGCAAACCGGCTTCGTTATCTTGCTCACTGGGAAAAGGCCCGCCTCCGACTCGTGTGGAATACGCCTTCACAACTCCAATGATCCGGTTGATAAAGCGGCCAGCGACTGCCGATCCGGCTGGAACGCCCACTCCCGAACTGTTGCTGCTCGTGACAAAGGGAAATGTACCGTGGTCAATATCTAGCAGCGAACCTTGAGCGCCTTCGAACAGTATTTTTTTTTCGCTTTCGACAGCATCAAGAAGGTAGCAATTCGTGTCACCCACATAAGGCTGCATTCGCTCAGCGTATTCGGCGTACTCTTGATAGATGGCATCAGCATTTAAACTATCACTTAGCGATTCATCCAGAGCAGATAACAGTTTCTGTTTGACGGCCACAATGTGCTCAATGCGACTTTTGAGCGTTGGTCGGTAAAGGTCACCAAGTCGCAGTGCATAGGATCGGCCAACTTTGTCACGGTAGCACGGGCCAATTCCTCGCTGAGTCGTGCCGATGTTTTCTCCATCAGCGGTCGATTCATCCAAGAGGCGATCTTCTGCCATGTGCCAGGGAAAAATCACATGGGCACGATCACTAATCAAAAAATTGTCCGCAACGGATACTCCTCGAGCTAGAAGTCCATCGACTTCGCTTAAGAGTGTTTTTGGATTAATGACAACACCACCAGTCACGACACACCGGACGCTTGGTGTAAGAATCCCACTGGGAATCAAGGAAAGTTTGTACGTTTCCGGTCCTACAACGACGGTATGACCGGCGTTGGCTCCTCCTTGGTAGCGTACGACGACTTCGTGTTGTTCGGTCAGCAGATCGACCAACTTGCCTTTCGCCTCATCTCCCCATTGCAGTCCAATAACAGACGTTCCAGGCACGCGCACGGTCTCCTTCAATCCGGGTAACTGTAGTTTGCGGGACGGAGCCCTCGGGCAGGGGCACGAGAAACGGTGTACCGTTCCCTAACGCAAGCATACGAGTCTATCCGGTGTGAAAAGGGCTGACAAGAACTGCGGTGTAAAACTCGTCAAAATCTAAATGTTGACGAAAGGAAACGCACCTCTCAGAAGCCAGTATGTTGCTGCGTCACTTAACCTTGAGGAAATTGGCGACAATATTCGTAGATTGTGATTGCCGTCGCCGTTGCCGCATTATGGCTGAAAGGAAGCCCATAGACGGGGATTTCGACTACATCGTCAACCATCCCCAACACCTCTTCGGGAACGCCATTTCTCTCGTTTCCAATAATTAAAGCCGTCCGTCTCTTGAACCCGTACGTGTAGAGCGAACGCGATATAGAGGCCTGCTCAAGACCCACGAGACGATAGCCATCATTTCGCAAAGTCTTCAGCAGAGGCGGCAGTGAACGATGGACCGAAATTTCTACTTGGTTCTTACCGTCTCGAGCAATTTTTTCGATGACGCGGCCACTGCCGGCACAGAAAACCTTTGAAACCCCACAGCACCCACAGGCTCGCACAATACGAGAGAGATTAATATTGCTCCGCATCGGTCCACACACGACCACCAGTTCGCGCGGTCGCTCGAGTGGATCTGGATTTTTATGCCGCTGATGGAGCAGGTCGTCTGATTCCGCTTCCGATTGCTCACACACCGGTCAGTCGTTCTCCTCTTCAGGTG
This sequence comes from Planctomycetaceae bacterium TMED10, assembly GCA_002168195.1. Taxonomy (GTDB): domain Bacteria; phylum Planctomycetota; class Planctomycetia; order Pirellulales; family UBA7805; genus UBA7805. Next base: position 27,006 of record NHBP01000017.1, on the reverse strand, counting down.
GCTTCCTGATTCAGCGCTATAAGCCTTTCATTCACATCCACATCATCGCGCAAACACATCGCGGTAATTTTTCGGTCCACACACCACGCCCCCCAAATCTCTGGGATAGCGATGCACCGGTAAACGACCCGTTTTGCGATTACCTATCGAGGCTGCTGCGGCCGATGCTGACTGAGGTCGAGATCGCCAAAGCGAATGGCTTGCTCACTTTCAGGAATGCCATCGAAAACAAGCATCAAAAGTCGCTCAAAATTGCCTGGCAGAATGCGATAGAAGTTATGCTTTCCATCTCTTCTTGGATCAACGATTCCCGCATTGCGAAGCATACCTAAGTGATGACTCACAGCCGGTTGGCTGAGTTGGAGTAACTCGCACAACGCCCGCACATGGAGTTCCTCGGCTTGACTCAGGCTATACAAAATCCGCAACCGAGTTTCGTCGGAGAGGAGTTTGAAAATTCTTACAAGGTCTTTTGCAAGTTTGTCCTGTAATTTACCGACAGCCGGAGAATCGGCAGACGGATTTGAACCCATTGGCTCAGCAGTTTTGTCTTGTTGAAGGGAGTTGTTGGTTGGTAAAATGTTCGTTCCATCTGTTTTCGTGGCTGTTGCAGTCACAATCAAATTCCTTTCCATACCGAGATGATTTCTTGGTCTGCGATTGCATGCTTATAAGTTATGGATGAAGTAAAACACACAAGCGACTCTTCTGAATTTGTGTTTTACTTTACATTGCCGATCGAATCACTAGGGTAGCTAAAAAATACTACGAAAGATCATGATCGGAATCATCCAGGAGCGCCATTGGGCGTCTCCCACTCGGCGTCATTGTAACTGCCAACGGAGTGGAAGGAAATGATTTGAAGAGCAACAAAATTTTTTTTAGAAGAAAATATTTTTGTTGCTCTCAGGCCCTCACGGCCTTGACAGAGGTTGGTGAAACCATAGCTTGACCGGGTGCTATCGCCGTTGGGTCGGGGGAGGTTGTTGCCTTTCGCGGTTGTTTTTAGGATAGGGGAGCTTCCCAGTAGCCCAATCGGCTATGCTACCAGTAGGTAGGTGGTCGCCGACCGTTCACTCAATCGGCCGGAACTCCTGATGCCTAAAATAATCCGTAAGCTGTTCCCACTAGCAGCCTTTGTCGCCGTGGTCGGCGCAATGTTCTGGGCGACCTCTCTCGGTACGCTGCCTCCGGCCGAGTTTACCTTCAACAATGGTACGGAGCCCAAGAGTCTCGATCCGGCTCAGGTGACAGGCTCTCCGGAAGGTCGCATTGTTCGGGCTTTGTTTGAAGGGCTTTATCGCCCGGACCCGGAGACGCTCGAGCCGCTGCCGGCGATGGCTCTGACAGCGAATCCAGATGAGATTCTTTCAAAAGATGGCAGAATCTATACCTTTCCGCTTCGCAGCGGCGCGGTCTGGTCGGACGGCCACCCAGTCACAGCTGAAGATTTTCGTTGGTCTTGGCAACGGCTATTGCATCCCGAGACAGGCTCCCAATACCACTTTGTTCTGTCCGCCTACGTACTCAATGCGGCAAAGTATCATGCCGGCATTGTGGACCCGGGAGATCCGGTAGAAATAGAACTGCCGACGCGGTCAAGATCGCAGCAGCTGTTTCCTAGAGGGAAGATGCTCTATGGAAAATTGCTTGAGATTGAAAGACCCAATCAGTCGGGTGTGGCAATCGAAGGGGAAAGCAATGAATCCAAGAGTAAAAGAAAATGGATTTATACGGTGGAAGTGGACGGAGCAAAACGGAGATTCAGCCAGCAACCGCCTCCAAGCCAAAATATCGAGAAATGTCTCCATCTTTTACTGAACTTCGATCAGGTGGGTATTCGGGCACTTCATCCGTACCGCCTGGAGGTTGAGCTTAAAAGTCCAACCCCTTACTTCCTTTACCTAATGCAATTCTATGTAACGGTTCCCGTGAATCGTTCGTGTATTGAACAGTACGGCTATCCAGATTGGATTCGCCCTGAAAATATCGTGGTTAACGGCCCCTTTCAGATCGATTTTAGACGTTTGCGCGATCGTATTCGTCTTAAAAAAAATGCGCTTTACTGGGATGCTGCCTCTGTTGACTTACAAACGGTGGATGCACTTGCAGTGGAGTCCAGTACAACGGGCCTGAATATGTATTTAGACGGCGATGTCGATTGGATGCCATCGCCCCCGAGTGAAGTCATCCCGCGTCTTGAAGGTCGTCGCGATTATCATTCGATGTCATCGCTTTCCATCTATTTTTATAGATTCAATGTTACCCGCGAACCGTTTGACAATCCGCTGGTCCGCATGGCACTGAGTCGTGCGGTTGATCGGGAACGAATCTGTAAAGCCATTCTGCGTGCCGGCCAAGAACCAGCTTACAGTCTCGTACCCCCTGTGTTACCGCATTATGCAGCGGCAAAGGCTCCTGACTACAACTTGGAAGCTGCTCGGCGTTTGCTTGCCCAAGCAGGCTATCCAGATGGGCGAGGCCTGAGAAGTATTGAGATTCTATTTAATACATCCGATGGCCATCGGAAAATTGCCGAAGCAATCCAGCAGGATTGGCAGCGGTTGGGCGTTGATGTTCGTTTACGTAATTTGGAATGGCAGACCTATTTATCAACGACTAGGAAAATGGAATATGATGTGGCTCGGGCGGGCTGGATCGGAGACTATCCTGACCCAAATACATTCCTCGATCTGTTTGTGACCGGTGGAGTTCAGAATGAAACCGGTTGGGGAAATAGCGACTTTGATCAACTGATCGATCGAGCGACTCGCGAGAGCAATCCAGAAAAGCGAATGCGTATTCTGCATCAGGCAGAAGAAATTATTATGGGCGAAATACCAGTGATGCCCCTTTATTTTTATGTGAGTACCAATTTGGTCAAGCCTTACGTTCGAGGATTTTTCAGCAATAGCCAAGATCTGCATCCTTTAACGAACATATCGGTAGACAAATCTGGAGAAAAAGAGGACCGACGAGGAGAAGATGGCGCATGATTGCTTTTTTGGCTCGTCGATTCGTTTGGTTCCTGTTGACAGTTTGGGTTGTTTTTACCGTCTCGTTTTTTCTGATGCGTGCCGTCCCCGGGGGGCCGTTTGACGGAGAGCGCAAACTGGAACCAGACGTCAAGCAGGCCATCGAAAGGCGCTATCGTGTCAATGAACCGCTTCTTGAACAATACGCCTATCATCTGGGGATGGCGGCTGGAGTGCTTACCGAAGAGGGCACGTTTCGTCTCGGGCTTCCGGATCTTGGGCCCAGTTATCGTATTCGAGACTACAGCGTCAACCAAATCATTGCGCAGGGGCTTCCGGTTTCGGCATCCCTGGGCATCTTGGCATTGGCGTTCGGTTTGTTGGTTGGGATAACGGCCGGCATTATCGCCGCCCTTCGACGACAAACGTGGCTGGATTCGAGTGTCATGCTTCTGGCGACAACGGGCATGGCAGTCCCCAATTTCTGGATGGCCGGAGTTTGCATCATTCTGTTTGTATTCATGATACCGCTTTTCCCAGCTGCCGGGTGGGGAAGTGTTTCTAATTTAGTACTGCCCGCCTTTTGTCTCGGCGCGCCTTATGCGGCTTATATCGCCCGTTTAACGCGTACGGGAATGCTTGAGGTGTTGCACCAAGATTACATTCGAACCGCGCATGCAAAGGGATTATCCGGTTCACGCGTCGTGATCCGACACGCGCTTAAAGCCGCATTACTGCCAGTGATCTCTTTTTTAGGTCCGGCTGCCGCCGGCATTCTTACCGGATCGCTTGTCATCGAAAAAGTGTTTCATTTAAGCGGAATTGGGAGTTACTTTGTCGAGGCTGCATTGCAGCGCGACTATCCATTGGCCATGGGAGTGGTGCTCATCTATACGGTAGTGCTCTACATCATGAACGTTGTTGTCGATATTTCCTACGCCATTATGGATCCACGGATTCAATTGCAGTAAGCATGTGGTTAGATAGAACATGAACTCGAAGTTACATCACCAGAGCTCAAAAAAGTCGAATCCTGAAGCAGTACCTGTGCAGGGTGTTTCATTGGGGCGCGATGCGTGGCGTCGCCTGCGCAAGACTCGGAGTGCTATGGTCGCGTTAGGATTTTTGATTCTCCTGGCCATCAGTTCATTTCTTGTTCCGTTGTTGCCTCTGCAAAGCCCGCAAATTCAATATCCGGAAGACCGTGCATTCCTCGCCCCGAATCTGCATCCGGTCACACTGCTTGTGATAGCCGGTGCGCAGGCAAAAGAGATTCCCTTAACGGAGGCATTGACCAGACGGACTCAGCGGGTTCAGGGTCTCGAACAACAGTTTCGCTCGGCAGCGAAAAAAAAGGTAACCCCCCAAGAAGAGGCAATGTTTCGGGAAAAAATTGCTGCCGAACGAGAAGGCACAAGAAAGCTTTTGAATCAGCTCTGGGCGACGCCAAATGGTTGGGATCGCATGCTTATTTATGCTCGATTGAAAATTTTCGGCGACTGGTGTGTACCAAGTATTTGTGGCACGGATGATTTTGGCCGGGATCTTCTTTCTCGTTTGTTATGGGGATCACGCGTGTCGCTACTGGTTGGGATTGTGGCGACAGCCGTGTCGCTTGTTATCGGGGTCAGCTACGGTGCCACAGCAGGTTATTTAGGCGGGCGCATCGATAATTTAATGATGCGTCTAGTCGACATTCTTTATTGCATTCCTTTTATTTTTGTCGTTATTTTTATTATTTCGATCCTCGATGAAGATCAAATTAAACAGCAATTGCTCGCTTGGGGTATTGATAAAACGGTTATTTTTTATTTTGTGATTGGCGCCATTTATTGGCTAACAATGTCTCGCGTCGTTCGCGGTCAAGTTTGTAGTTTACGTAATGAGCAATTTATTGCCGCTGCGCAAGCGGTAGGCGCTGGGACACCAAGAATTATTTTTCGACACCTCATTCCCAATTTAATGAGTGTTGTGATCGTGTATCTCACGCTAACGATTCCGAGCGTCATGCTTTTCGAAGCGTTTTTGTCTTTTTTAGGCCTTGGTGTCGATCCCCCAAAGGTTTCTTGGGGAATTCTTGCGGCGGAGGGAGTTCGCGTGATTACACCGCTGCAGAATTTGTGGTGGTTGGTGGTTTATCCCGGATTGGCACTGGGTCTAACGCTGCTGGCGTTGAATCGATTGGGAGACTCACTTCGCGATGCGCTCGATCCACGGCTAAAAAATCGTTAGCTACCGCGTCAGAGAAAAGTTTCAATGGATCTTAGGAGGGTCCTGCTCAGCAGCGCTGTATTCAACCCGGAGGGGCATCAGTCGCTGGAGCTTTTCGCAAGAAGTGCTGCCTCGCCTGCAGAGAGGAATCCGGAGGACTGTCCGATATCGCCCGTGCAAAACGCTGCCTTTGGGATAGAGTTGCAGCATGAGATCGTCGGTTTGGGCTGACGTGAACTGGGACCAAGGTTTGAATCGTCGACGACCGAAAGTCTTCCGCTCGATTCCTTCACTGTCGAGGCGATAGGTCGCGGGAGCAAAGAAATACCCGGTGATCAAAAGAACAAAAAAACCGACAACCATGGCCAGGTATCCGTTTCCGGTGATCAGGACCACGGCGGCCATGACAATCAAAAAAAGACCAAGAAATCGAAGCCCGTTTCCGAGCTGATTATCTAAATCGCCTCGCAACCAGGGAAAAGAAATTTTCCATTCCAGAGGGACGGCAGCAACACCGGGGAGAATAGCCGTTGTGGTTTTTGTAGCACTCGTTGAACTTTTGGAGATCTGGTCCGTCATCCTACCAAAGCTATCATTTTTTGAGGTGCCCGCGGATCGTCATTGGTCTTGGCTCAATTGAAATTATTTCAGCCATCCATCTTTTTCAAAAGCAAGCATCGCATCTGCTTCATCCTTGTAAATATTTAATAGTTTTTGCAGATTCATCAGTTGAAAGACTTCCATGATTTCGACCGAAATATTTGACAACTTCAAGTTGATTTTGTTTCCTTTGCATTTTTTATAGAGCGTGACAATTTTCCCGATCATCGATGAACTCATAAATCGAACCGATTGGAAATTGATGAGCAGCATATTGTTTTCTGCACGTTCCATCGCCGCCAGCAATCCGCTGCCGACGTCACCAATCTTCCGCTCATCAAGGAGTTTGACTTCATTGATATACGCGACAATAACACCGCGATTTTTCTGTGCGACTACGGGTTCCATCGTTCTTAATGCTCTTTTCCCTTTATCTGCTCAAGAGACAATAAATCGGACAAAATTTTAGGGTTTAAAATTATTTAATCGGTTTTCCAGGAGACACCACGGGGTTGATCAGCAATTTCACCGATCAGCCAACTTTCAATCTTATGGTCTTTCAATTGCTGTCGGATGCTTTCAGCATAAAAGGGGCTAACCACTAAAACTAAACCGAGTCCCATATTAAACACGCGTTGCATTTCCTCCTCGTCAATTTGGCCCAATTCCTGAATCCATTTGAAAACGGGTGGAATCGGCCAACTTTCACGTGTGATCCGAGCGTGTTTGTCCAGAGGTAGGATCCGCTCCAGATTCTCGAACAGCCCGCCACCGGTAATGTGTGCAATCCCATGGACAACATGTTTCACCCGGTAGTGGGAAAGGATGGAACGCACGGCCCGAACATAAATCCGAGTCGGCTGAAGTAAGGCTTCACCGGCAGTTTGATTAAGCGATTCGACGTACGTCTCTTTCTCGAAGCCCGCTTTTTCAAACACCACTTTACGAGCAAGACTATAGCCATTGGAATGTAGTCCGGAAGAAGCAAGCCCCAGTACATGATCCCCGGCACTGATACTCGATCCATCAAGAATTCCATTTTTTTCTGCCACGCCGATGCAAAAACCGGCAAGATCATAATCGCCCGGAGCATAAAGGTCGGGCATGATTGCCGTTTCTCCGCCCAGCAGTGAGCAATCGGCCTGCAGGCAGCCTTCGGAAATGCCTTCGACGATTTGTTCTAAACGAACAGGATCGTCATGGGACATTGCAATATAGTCGAGAAAAAAAAGAGGCTCTGCGCCACAGCAGATAGCATCGTTCACGCTCATGGCGACCAAATCAATGCCGACCGTCTGATGCTGGTCCATCGCTTGCGCGACTTTAAGTTTCGTGCCGACACCGTCCGTACACGCGACCAAAACCGGTTCTTTATAATTGCGGGCAAATAATTTGTTCGAAAAGTCGAGTTGAAAGAGGCCCGCGAAGCCACCATCGGCACTCAGTACCCGAGGTGTGTAGGTCCGATGGAGCAAGCGAGGAAGCCGTGCCATTGACTCACGGTATAGCTCCAAGTCAACACCCGCATCTTTATAAGTAGACTTGGCCATGCCGAATAATCCGCGCGGTGCAGAATTTAAAATTAAATGAGATTGCCGACAAACAGTATGCCATTACCGATGGCATTTTTCGAGAACGATCATCAGGACTCGAATTCAACAGACTAGAATGTTAAGGTGATTTGAGGGAAGACTCAAGACGCCGTCGTGTTTGGATGTTTCGAACTTAAAGTAGAAGGTGAATATGCGACAGAGTCATGATGCGGAGAACGAATCGGGGGCTGAGTCACATCCCAAAAGCCACGATGCCTTTGCCCGGGCTACAAGCGTTATTCCGGGCGGAGTCAACAGTCCCGCCAGAGCTTTTGGCGCCGTCGGAGGTACTCCGCTGTTTATTGACAGCGCAAAAGGGGCCTATATTTTCGATTTGGATGGTGACCGCTATATCGACTATATCGGATCTTGGGGCCCCATGATTCTGGGGCATGCCCACCCTGAGGTTTTAAAAGCTGTTCAGGCAGCAGCAGAAAAAGGTACGAGTTTTGGCGCGCCGACTGAAGGTGAAACCAAAATCGCGGAACGGATTATCGCGGCGGTCCCCTCGATTGAAAAGGTTCGCTTCGTCAACTCGGGGACCGAGGCAACGATGAGTGCGATTCGACTTGCACGGGGGTACACGAAGCGCGACAAAATTATCAAGTTTGCGGGCAATTATCATGGACATGCCGATAGCCTCTTGGTTGCGGCGGGAAGCAGTGCTGCAACTCTCGCAGTCCCTAATTCCCCCGGTGTGACTCAAGGAGCTACGCAAGATACGATCATTTTGTCTTATAACGATTCGGTTGCCGTGCATAATGTCTTGACGCAGCATGGACCCGAGATTGCAGCATTCATTCTTGAGCCGATCGTGGGCAATATGGGCTGTGTGGTTCCTGGTGACGATTTTCTCCGAGTGCTTCGCGAGGAGACCCTCAATGCCGGCGCACTCTTGATTTACGATGAGGTCATGACCGGCTTTCGAGTCGCCTTTGGAGGAGCACAATCGCTTCAGGGCATCACTCCGGACCTGACAACGCTGGGGAAGATTGTGGGGGGCGGATTGCCAGCCGCGGCCTATGGTGGACGTGCGGACATTATGGATCATATTCTTCCGGCAGGCGATGTTTTTCAGGCCGGGACCCTTAGTGGGAACCCACTGGCGACCGCGGCAGGGAATGCGATTCTACGAGAACTCGCAGATCCGGTAGTTTATGAGCGACTAGAGATGCTCGGTGAGCAGTTGCATGAGGGTCTCGATCGTGCTGCAGGAAAAATACCACACACGATTGCTCGCGTCGGAAGTATGTTAACTCTGTTTTTTAACCCTGAGCCGGTCACGAGTTGGGCACAGGCGGAACGGTGCGATACGAATCAGTTTGCCAAATATTTTCACGGGATGCTCGATCGAGGCGTCTACTTACCTTGCAGTCAGTACGAGGCGATGTTCATTTCTAATGCGCATACCGTCGAAGATATTGAAGAAACAATTTCAGCTGCAGAAGAAGTTTTTGCAGATTGGAACTGATTTGGTTTCAATGCTGATTTTGTGCAGCATGCCGCTGTTCAGTGATTGCAATTGCTTTGAGTAAACCTCGAGCTTTATTCAGTGTTTCTTGATATTCATTTTCAGGGAGACTATCGGCGACAACTCCCGCGCCGGCTTGCACGTATGCCCGATTTTCCTGGATAACCAGAGTCCGTAATGCAATACACGTATCCATGTTGCCACCGAAATCGGCATACCCCACTGCACCCGCATACGGTCCTCGTCGGTGGGGTTCCAGTTCATCAATGATTTGCATGGCTCGGACCTTTGGAGCGCCCGAAACCGTTCCGGCAGGTAGGCATGCACGAAGAGCATCGAAGGCATTTTTATTCTTTTCAAGCTGCCCTGTTACATTCGAGGTGATATGCATCACGTGACTATATCGCTCGATCGTCATCGTGTCACTGAGTTCAACGGAGCGAAAGCGGGCTACTCTTCCGATATCATTGCGACCTAAATCGACAAGCATGACATGCTCAGCACGTTCTTTAGGATCTGCGAGCAGTTCCTCGGCCAAGGCATCATCTTCGTCTTCTGTTTCACCGCGCTTGCGTGTTCCCGCAAGCGGACGAACGGTAACCAGTCCATCTTCTACACGGACCATGACTTCGGGGCTGCTCCCGACAAGGATCGCATCAGGTGCTTTTAGATAAAACATGAATGGACTTGGATTGACGACCCGCAGCGTCCGATATATTTCAAACGGGTGCGACTCAATCGACATTTCTAATCGCTGACTAAGGACGACCTGGAAAATGTCACCTGCACGGATGTAATCTACACATTTTGCCACGGCGCTTTCAAAATCTTGTTTCAGAAAATTGGACTCGTATGCGATGTCCGGATCGTGTTCGGTCGAAATATCTTCAATCGCAATTGTTGACTCTGGACTTGAAAGTTGGGCGACAATCACGTCAATTTTGGCGCAAGCATCCTCATAAGCTTCGCGGAGATTTCCCGCGTCTAAGTGCGCCATGGCAACGACGATGATGGTCTTGGTAATGTGATCAAACACGACCATTTGATCGTAAAAAGCAAAGGATAAATCTGGTAATTGTCGATCGTCTTCGGGTGCATCGGGCAAATGCTCCGTGTACCGTACAACATCGTATCCGGCGTATCCAACGGCTCCACTTGAAAAGGGTGGCAGGTCTGCAAATGTGGCAGCCCGCACCCCACAGATTCTTTTTTCTAGTTCCGATAAAGGATCGTCAGACGCGAAAGTTTCTGTTCCTTTTGCGGATTGTACGGTGACCTGGTCCTGTCGGGCTTCCAGGGTCATATACGGGTCTGCTGCCAGAAAACTATATCGACCCACGCGTTCTCCGCCGATGACACTCTCAAAAAGACACGAACAGCTTCCGCGATCAATTTTACGGAAGGCGCTTACTGGAGTCAGTGAATCGCTTACTAGACGGCGATAGACGGGAACTAAATCCACGTCGACTGCAGCCTTTGAAAAAGCGTCAAAGTTTGGAAGGTGTGTCATAGCGTCCAGATCGCTCTTTTCGGTTAAGGGCCAGCATGACTACAGGGTCGCGATTGAAGCCTCTTCACCTGCCCACGGAGTCCCATCCTAGAGATCTTCCCGCCGGTTGTAAAATAGCAATCGAGCGTGACTCGATTGTAGGGAGTTTACTATAGAGAGATACGGAAGAGAGATTCGGAAAAAGCCTTGTCGGATCTCTCGATATTGACACCTTGCCGACTGGTGCTAGAATCGCCTTGACTAAACTTTCTTGGGTAGACAGATACGAATTCGTCCCATCTCGGGTTTTTGCGTCGAGCGTCCCTTGATTTCAAGCAGACGGCGCTTGTTATGTTTTCCGCCTTTTCCAGTGGTCGATTATGCAGTGCCAAAATTGTGAAAAAACGGCAACCTTCCACATCACGGAACTGGCCGCCGGCAAGCCACAGGAACTACATCTATGCGAAGAGCATGCGCGCGATTACTTGCAAACGAATGATCAAGATCAAGCTGCCGCACCAAGCTTAGCGAGTGTGCTGGCTCACAAGATGACCGTCGGCCAGACTGCCGAAGATTTAGCGCGACTTGACCAGAGGGCTTGCCCGGTTTGCGGAATAACGTTCTACGAGTTTCGTAATCAAGGGCGTTTCGGTTGTCCCCATGACTACACCTGCTTCGCGGGTGAGTTGGATCAACTGCTTTTGAACATTCACGGAGAAACCGAGCATGTCGGAAAATGTCCTCAGCGATCCGCATCGGCGAGTGAACGACAGATGGAAATGATCCAGCTTCGTCGCGAAATGAAAGAAGCGGTTTCCAGCGAACAGTATGAGAAGGCATCNGAGTTGCGCGATCAAATCCGACAAATTGAAGATGAAATAAGTGGAGAATAAATCCGGTGAATCTGGATAACATGGCGGAAAAAAGTGGAGAGTGGTTNAAGGGGGAGGGCCCTGAGTCTGACATTGTCGTTAGTAGTCGAATTCGNCTTGCGCGTAATCTCACGGATTATCCTTTCATTAGTAAAGCGACTGACTTGGATCGTGCTGAAATCGAAAAGACACTTCGCAAGTCAGTTACCGATGTAAGCANAATCAATACGCTTTCTTATCTTGATGTGAATGAGCTTGATGGCATTGATCGCCAGTTTTTAGTCGAGCGGCAACTCATCAGCCGAGAGCATGCAGAAAGCGAAGGTGCGCGTGGTGTCGCCATTGATNCAGGTGAGCGCACNAGTTTAATGATTAANGAAGAGGANCATCTGCGGATTCAGGTAATGCNNAGTGGTTTTGANCTGACGGCAGCTTGGGAACGCATCAATGAAATCGATAATCGGCTTGAGGAACAAACGGCTTACGCTTTTCATTCTCGCTTAGGTTATCTCACAGCATGTCCTACAAACGTGGGAACCGGGATGCGCGTGAGTGTGATGTTGCACCTTCCGGCGCTTGTAATCACCCGTCAAATTGAAAAAGTCTTTCGCAGCTTGCACAAGATTAGCCTCGCGGTTCGCGGGCTTTATGGTGAAGGTTCACAGGCAATGGGTGATTTCTATCAAATCAGCAATCAGATCACTCTGGGGAAATCGGAAGAAGAATTGGTAACACAGGTCGGGGATGTTGTTCCGGTGTTAATTGATTACGAACGTCGAGCTCGTGAATTTCTCCAGAAAGAAAGCCATGAAAATTTGCACGATAAAGTAAGTCGTGCATACGGTATTCTTTCAACGGCACAAACGATTAGCAGTGAAGAGACAATGCATCTACTTTCAAGTATTCGGATGGGCGTGGAACTCGGCCTGCTTCCGGAACTGGGGATGGGCCAAGTCAACGAATTGTTTATTCAAACACAGCCCGCACATTTACAAAAAATAAGTGGCGGAGAACTGAGCACTGCGGATCGCAACGTAGCTCGTGCGACATTCCTTCGCCGCCACCTTAATCGGGATGATATTCACGGCAGTCCCGAGGTAAACTAAGTTGAACGCTGGCATTCGCAGTAACAGAGGCCTGGAATCGGGCGTTTACTTCTACTTTTACCGATGATGCCGTCTGCTCCCACTTATTGGCATCCGAAGCGTTTTGCCGTCCTAGGCTTTTGCCTTCGCCGCCTTCACCTTGGAGGAGAGTCGGGATTTGAGTCGGGCAGCCGCATTGCGGTGAATAATGTTTTTTGAAGCGGCACGGTCGAGGCTACTCACAGCTTCCTGGAAGGCACCATCCCGTGCATCTGCGTCATCCCCCGCAACGGCTTCGTGGATCTTACGAAGTTGAGTTTTTAAAGAACTCTTGATTGTTTTGTTGTGAAGTCGCTTTTTTTTGTTTTGTCGCAGACGCTTTTTCGCACTGTTGGAATTCGGCATAGCTGTTAATTTTTTCTAGAAAAGTTGGATTCGGGAATAACGCATGCAACCCTTGGCCACTGCGTATTGAGCAACCCGAGTTACCAAAGGTAGCCCCCTATCATCGTCTTTTGAGGTAGGACTGTCTAGCACCCCCCCCGACCATTGTTGCAGGAGAATGCAGTAGAAATGGAGTTTATTACCACCGCTGCCACCACTCGTCGCCATCGGAGTCCTACGACTCCGCCGCGTCGTGGTCGACTTTTTTAGTAACTTCGTCCAGTAGTGATGACACATCGCGATAACCGAAATCGATACTCGCCAGTTGGGAGAAAAACTTTTGGGCATTTTCGTTGTCGCGTAGCTTCATGTTGAGCCATCCAGCTCGATACAAAGCAAGTTTTTTGGTTTCATCGTTAGAACTTGCGGTGCAATAGTCGATTGCCATTTCATAGGCGTCAAGAGCTAGACGCGTCTGCCGGATCTGCTGAAAACATTCGCCGGTCTCCAGGCTGGCTACAGCAGCACGGTCCATGTCATTTCGGGCCTGCTGAAACTCTTTAATGGCCTGTTCGTAATTACCAACGCGTTTGAGGCGCAGCCCCAATTCATACTTGATTTTTAAATCTCCGGGATATCGTTCTGATCGCGATGCAAAGATTGCCAACTCTCTTTTATTGAGTTCCTCTTTCATTCGTTTATAGAGATCGGCGTCATCAGATTTTTGACTCTCTTTCGCCCGCTTTTTTGCCCGAAGAAGTTCGATGCGCGTACGGTGCAATTGAATGTCTTCGAGTTCCTCCGTTGCGCGAACGGCGCCGGTGGCTTCAACCGCCTCGGCCATAATCTGCTCTGCCGCTTCAAAATCTTCGAGTTTAAAGAAATAGTCTGAAAGATTGATGTAATTAGTCACTTCTTCCGGGTGGCGTCGGATCTCTCGTCGCAGTTGTTGTTCCTCAGACAATTCCAGTGCGCCGCCGGTCAACTTGTCTTGTGCCTGTTTTTCGACACTGACGTCGAGTGACGTCTCCGCATGATCATATCCTCCGCGATGAATGGTTTTGTTGACCGTCATCTGGTTTATTTCTCGGGCAACTTCCTGATTCTTTGGTTGCTGCGCGGCAATTCTTTCCAGACAGGCGATGGCTTCATCGAAGTGAGCTATTTTCGCGAAGGCATTTGCCGCCAAACGGTTCAGGCCAATGTTCTTGAGGTCTCCTTCAAGAGCAATCTTGAGGTACTCGATTTGCGACTCGGGAATTTCAAGGGCTTCACAGGCTTTTGCAATTTCGCCTAAAGCCGCTGCGTCCCAAGGGTTGAAGTGNAAACACTCCAGTCCCGCCTTAATCGCATCAACCCAGTTTTTTTTGACCTGCGCTTTTTTTAAACGTGCCTTGGCTCCGGCTGTGCGAAGACCGGCCATCTTGGCACCTTTTTTATTATTGTTGTATTTCTTTTTTAGATTCGTGAGCAGATTTTGAGTGTAGATTAAATTTGCTGGATCGCCGGAGACGCATTGGCGGAACATGGCATCTGCATAATCGAATTCGCCTTTGGTCGAAAGCATACTCCCGTGCTCAAAGCATTTTTGTAGTCGGCTTCTTTGACTCGTAGAGATTGGTTTGAGTGCGGCATCACCTGCATTCTCTTCGGGCTGAGAATCCTGTTTCTCATCGTTTGGCTTTCCGTCTTTTTTTGTTGCCATAGGATTCTTATTTGCGTTGAAGAGGACTCATTCGAATCTTTAAAGACGGGCTTTCATTCGGAGCGGACAGCGGATAACGNCTNGATCNNCCCCCAATTTTAACATGAATATGGGCAGAGGCAATGTGCAGGAAATGTGTTCGCTGTTCGCTGATAGAAGGTAACNGACGCCTGCCTGATTGCTTTCTGTTGAATCGTTCTTCTATGGTACTCCGTAATCTGATTATTAGACCTTATAATCAAAAACATGACTCGACGTGATCAAATCGTCAGCGATAAAGGTAGCNGTGAAGATAGCATGACTTCTTCTCATGGCGATGGGTGTGTTTATCTTGTAGGAGCCGGACCGGGAGATCCNGGTTTAATGACGGTACGCGGATTTGAACTGCTCGCGAAGGCAGATGTTGTCCTCTATGATTTTCTTGTGAACCCTTTGGTTCTCGAACCGGTTCCACAGGCAGCAGAACAGATCTGTCTGGGAAGACACGGTAGTGGACGGATTTTATCCCAAGCCGAAATCAATCAAAAAATGATTGATTTCGCGCGGCAAGGTAAGCANGTNGTCCGGCTCAAAGGAGGTGATCCGGCCGTGTTTGGCCGACTCGCACAAGAGGTTGCGGCGCTCGAAGAGGCGGGTATTGCCTGGGAAGTCGTCCCCGGTATTTCCGCTGCCCTCGCAGCACCGAGTTACGCGGGTGTTTTTATGACCCATCGCAAGTACGCGTCCGCCGTTGCAATGGTCACGGGCCATGAACAGGACGGTGAAGACGTTTCAAAAATTGATTTTCAATCGCTTGCAACGTTCCCCGGTACGCTGATTTTTTATATGGGTGTGACCACTGCGCCCGATTGGACAACCGCATTAATCGAGGCCGGCCGAGATCCACGTACTCCGACTGCCATTGTTCGACGGTGTTCGTGGACAGACCAGGAAGTGATTTACTGCACGCTCGAGGAAGTTGCCGCAGAGTTAGCTGAGCGAAAACTACGGCCGCCCGCAGTGATTCTTGTGGGCTATGCTGCTGAAGAGGTTGCTTTTCCATCTTGGTTTACGCGGAAGCCGCTATTGGGCCAGACCATTTTAATCACTCGACCGCGAAGCCAGGCGTTGACGTTTTCACGAATGTTTACTGAACGTGGGGCTGGCTGTTTGCTGCAACCGGCGATTAAAATTACGGCTCCGCTGGACTGGTCTGCGGTTGACGATGCGATGTCCAGGATTGAGCAATATGATTGGCTCGTTTTTTCGAGTGTCAACGGTGTACATTTTTTCTTCGATCGATTCTGCAAGATTTACGGAGACCTGCGGCGTTTGGGTAGCGTGCGATTAGCGGCGATTGGTCCTCAGACAGCGAGTGCAGTGGAGAGTTATCGGTTACAGGTGGATTTACAGCCAGCTGAATATTGTGCGGAGGAATTGGCTGTCGCATTGAAGTCTGAAGCGGGTAGCCGTTTTTTACTCGCACGCGCAAGTCGAGGCCGAGAGGTGCTTGCCGAAACACTAGTTGCCGTCGGCGGTCGCGTGGACCAGATTGTCGTGTACGAGAGTACCGATGTTAAGGAAATGGACTCGGTCGTTGCGGATGCAATTGCGAATCAGCAGATAGATTGGGTTACCGTCACAAGTTCTGCGATTGCCCGATCGCTCGTTTCACTCTTTGGTCCGGCGTTACATCAAGTACGGCTAGCAAGCATCAGCCCGATCACCTCTGCGACGCTTCTGGAGTTAGGATACGAACCCGCCGTTGAGGCAAAAGTCTTTACCATGGAGGGGTTAGTCGCGGCGATGCAGCAGCATATCGAAGCAACGCACGGTGTTGAGAAGCAAAGCGAACGACCTGGTTAATCCAATGCACGTTCGCCGAGTCGCACGGTGATTAACTCGGTCATTCCCACTTGCTAATTGGCTTTGGAATCGCGTGAGGTACCTTTATCAAGAAGTTCAATCTTGCCTAAGTGTGTCCCTTGTCTTCCCTTGTTCGAGACTAGTTTATTCCAGGGCACAGCATAAGCCGCGTAATTTCCACTCGAGGAATCAACGACATAGATCAACGAATCGGAAGGTCGCATCTGTCCGCTTTGGCTCCGAAAACTCCACGCTCCGGTAACCATTAACAAGCGAGTATTTTTGTCATTATCCAAATTTAGATCATTGAGCACATTGCGATGCATGCGGGCAAAAAATTTCCCATTGAAAACACTAACAATGTTGCATGTCAGGTCGCCAGTTAATCCATCGAGTAGAAAAAGGCCTTCCACGTTTTCGTCAATTTGTCCGGTTGCCACACTGAAGCCATCGTTGCCGGCTGATGTCGCAGCGTGCACACCGATTGGCGTACCGATCTTTACTGAATCGCCATCGAAAGCGCGGATTGTGAGCAGCGTACAAAAAGCCCCGAAAATGATTCCCAGGAAAATCGCAATTGCCGGATAGATTCGTTTAAACATGCTAAACCTTTCATTGATCGATCACATTGCGATGGACACAGGCTGCGACCATTCACTCCAACCATTTCCACTCATTGTAGCGACATGGAATGCGTAGTCCAATTCGATAGCCAGGAAGTTCGCATCACGCAGTTTGGGCATAGGGTCTGTTAAAGAAAATACTAGCGCTGTTCTTTCTGGGTCGCCCAACCGGTATAGATCAGGATGAAACCCATGACAATGAAGCCCGTGTTCAGGGTCCAACTTGGCCTGCCAAATGGTAATTTGATCGCTAGATCCAAGCCAAAAAGCAGGACGACGAGGATGCCAAAAATCATTCCAAAAAAACAAAGAGGTTTCATCGCGTTAAATACAACTTTGCGGTTGGGGAATTAATACGCCGGCCTAAATTCCAGAAGCCTTTTCAGAAGCCTGAGTATAGTCAAACCCAAAACACTTTTTCCACCACGCTCCGCCGGAAGCAGAGCACATTTTTTAGAGACTCTTCGGTCGCAGACAGGCAATAGGGCATATAAGTAGGGTTTTTTTTATGCTTTTGTTTTTTCATCAGGGCAGACAGGCACCGTTGCGGTGACCAGCATGGCGGTTGTTGAGCCCCCAATTTGTTTATAAATTAGAGAAATCATGGCTCAAGTCGACCCGCATGCCGCCGTCTATACCGGTTCTTTCGACCCGATCACGCTCGGGCATCTCAATGTGATTCAGCGCTGTAGTCGTTTAGTTGATCGTTTGATCATCGGCATTGGATTGAATATTGAAAAAGAAGCTCTGTTTTCGGTCGAGGAGCGCATCCGTTTAGTACGCCAAGCAACTTCCCATTTGCATAATGTCGAAATCCTGGCTTTTGACGGCTTGGCAGTCGATTTTGTAAAGCATTGTAATGCCCGCGTTATGGTTCGAGGCGTTCGCTCGCTTTCAGATATGGAAGCAGAGTTTACAATGTCGCTGGCAAATCGAAAATTGGCGCCCGATATTGAAACCATCTTTCTAATGTCGGGTGAAGAATACGCTCATATTTCCAGTTCCTTAATCAAGCAAATTGCGGCACTCGCCGGTCAAGAAGAACTGGAGCAATTCGTACCCTCGATGGTTGCCGATGCGCTACGCGAGCGGTTGCTCCCATCGTAGGATCGACCGTGTCGCTTGAGAGGGCGAAGTGGGTAGCTTATGGAGACGATTGAGCACTACGGATATTGGAGCGTGCTGCCGCCTCTGATTGCGGTAGTGCTCGCGATGCTTACCCGAAGGATTATTCTTGCATTATTTGCGGGCGTTTTCGCAGCCTGTCTCATACTTTCCTCGGGTAACCCGCTGAAAGCAGTTGTACGTTGCGTCAGCGAAGATTTGTTCAATAGTCTTTTTAAAGTTGAGCATTTACAGGTCTTTGCATTCACGCTACTGGTAGGAGGCATGGTCGGTGTGATCCATTCGAGCGGTGGCATGCGTTCGCTGGTTTTACTGCTTGAGCCCTTTGCCAGTGACCGTCGNCGCGGGCAATTATTTACTTGGATTGCCGGACTNGTTATTTTTTTTGACGATTACGCCAATACGCTNCTGCTGGGAACAACGTTTCAACCAGTCACGGATCGTTTAAAAATNTCCAGGGAAAAACTGGCGTACATTGTTGACTCCACCGCCGCTCCGGTAGCAGGGCTTGCTCTCATTTCAACGTGGGTGGCCGGCGAAGTGAACTTCATCGGCACGGGTCTTCAACAGATCGACGTCCATGATTCTGGTGGACTGGCATTCTTTATCTTTGTCAAAACGATTCTGTATCGTTTCTATCCACTGCTGGCGTTGATATTGGTTGGAATTGTGGCGCACAGCGGTAAAGATTTTGGCCCCATGTGGAGAGCGGAAAAACAGGCACTTACCCAAAATAAACGACCAGAACAGAGAGATGAAAAAAGCATTGCATCCCGGACGGCCATGCCAGTTAACCCCCTCGGCAGTAAAGATAATCGAGTTTTTCTGGCATTAGCGTCCATCGGTGTCCTCGTGGCTGTGCTTGTTTTAGCGCTACTGATTACGGGGCTTTTAAAGACGGATAAGCATTCGAGTTGGTGGGAGGTTGTCGGTGCCGGTGATGCCTATGGCTCACTCGTTTGGGCATCTCTCGCTGGTTGTCTAACGGCAGCGTGCTTAAGTTGGATTGGTAAAATAGGAACCGGTCCCGAAATTTTTATTTGGGCCTGGAGAGGTTTTANGATGATGTCCTCGGCACTGGTTGTTTTATGGCTTGCCTGGACCCTGGCAGAACTAACGAGTCCAGGCGGTTCCGGTGAGCGACTCGGTACGTCGGTTTACTTGGCAAGCCTTCTGGGAGATTCTATTTCTCCTGCATGGTTACCGACCTTGGTTTTCCTCCTCGCTTCTGTTGTTGCCTATTGCACAGGNACNAGTTGGGGAACCATGAGTATTCTGGTNCCCTTNGTGATTCCCTTNANNTGGAAAATNCTCGGTGGNAGNGGAGAAGAAATATTGCACACACCNATTTTTTCGGCCAGCGTGGGTGGTGTTTTGGCNGGCTCTATTTTTGGCGATCATTGTTCTCCGTTGTCCGATACGACTATTCTTTCGAGTCGCGCAAGTGGTTGTGACCATATGGCACATGTTTGGACGCAGGCTCCTTATGCTTTATTGGCAGCCGTGGTCTCGGTAATTGCCGGAACGATTCCCATCGGTTTTGGAGTACCGATTGGGATTGTTCTTCCAGTCGCCATTTTGTTGCTGTGGCTCGCGTATCATGTTCTAGCGCGCAAGATTACGACCGAAGAGACAGGTTAAGAAAAAATCTTTNTTCTTGCCGGTACTGCTATCGTTGTTGCTTCAATTTGTACGAAAAGTTTCCCCTCCTTACCTGCGCTAACGCTCGGCGCAGAGAGAAGCTTGCTAGCGTTCGCTTCGAGCCATCCTAACTCGTTGGATCAGCGTACCGAACCTGGAGAGTATTAGCGCGAAATGCCGAAGAAAAACGCAGGTGATCTCATAAACCGGTCGCATTTCATCCGGACCTTTGGGTGCGCCGGGGTTCAATTTTCCAGGGGGGGGTATGCGTTCTTTGTCACAGCTATCGCTATCTCTTCGCTCCTCGCAAAAGCTGTTGCTGCTTGCTGGCTTGATTGTCTNGTACGGTGCCTTTGTTTCCTCCCGCGTCATCGCCGACGAATCACNTTTTGATCCGGGCTTATCATTTGATTTACAACAATCTGAGGGTTCTTCTTTAAGGCGAATTGAGTTGACNGCAAAAGAAACCCGAACGCTCTCTTTTGCCCGACCGTTGGTTCGTGCCGAAGTCTTCAATCCGGAAATGNTAGAGGTCTACCAACCTGACCAGCGNGCATTGCAGTTATTTGGCAAGCAANCGGGTGTTAGCCATATACGGGTCTTTGATGCGGAGAATCGAGCGCACACATTTGAAGTGGCTNTCCTGCCCAATACGAATGAATTGGAATTTGTGCTTCGCTCACAGTTCCCAGAAGCAAACCTCAANGTNACNCCCTATTCNAGCGGAGTCATGTTAAGCGGTGATGTGCAATCAGATGAGCATGTGGATCAAATTGTCGCCATCGCCGAGGATTTCTATCCCCGTGTTTTACAGAATATCAAACTCCGTGATCCCCAGCAGGTTTTATTGCATGTTCGGGTAATGGAGGTGTCGCGTACAAAATTACGTGCGTTAGGTTTTGATCTNCGTTGCGGTNTTGTGGGGGATGGACGTGGTGGACATGGATTTTTGGATACACTCCGCGAACACGACTTAGCAAAAGTGTTGGCCGAACCAACGCTCGTTGCTCTCAGTGGTCGGAATGCAAGTTTTCGAGTTGGCGGAGAATTTCCAGTGATTGTTTCAGGTGCCCTNGGTACGAATTCTATTGAATATAAGCCATACGGAATGGAAATCGATTTTGTGCCACAAGTTTTGGAAGGCGATCGCATTCGCTTAGAAGTNCGTCCAAGGATTAGTGAAATTGATCCCCNGACAAAAACGAAATTAGGCAAGCATCGCGTTCCCAGTCTCAATGTGCGACAGGTCGATACAGGTGTGGAAATGCAAGCAGGGCAAACGCTTGCCTTGGCCGGNTTGATCCAAAACCGTGTTGAGGCAGAGAGNCGCGGTGTTCCATTTCTTGCAGATATTCCCTATCTCGGTATGCCGTTCCGACATGTTTATACCAAGGACAACGAAATAGAGTTACTGATCACGGTTACGCCAGAACTGATTCAGCCAATCGATCCCCGTCAGATTTGTTCCGGGGGGCCGGGTTTAAATTCGACAACACCCTCTTCCAAGGCTCTGTTTTGTCGAGGGCATCTGGAGGTACCGTACCGTTGTACCGGCCCGATTGAACCGGTGATTCCCAACAGTGCCTACGATCAATTCTTACCCGAANTCGATGCGCATGAAGTGATTGANCCGAATCCCTTTCCCCAGNCAATTCCGGCTGTACCGGAGTCGCTTCCGGTTGGTTCACTGAAAAGTCATTCTGATGCTGCGTCCCGACCTCTTGGCGTTCACGGTGAAAAATTCCCGCTTCACTCCACCGATGGTCTGATCGGTCCAGTGGGTTATGAAACCGAACAGTGATATAGGCGTTATTTCGCCATTTCATTTTCAAGGTCTGGTAGAGACCTCCCGAGAATGCGATACTGATTTGGTTATTCTTTCGTGATCGGTTTCGTTCGTCGCGAGTTNGGTCATGATGCTCCTCAAAGTGCAGTATTGTGTGGTGTTAAAGTGGATCAAAATCTGCTTTTCGGCATTCTGGCGGTTCAGCGGCAGATGATCTCACCGGACGATCTTATTCGTGCTGCCAGTCTCTGGGCAGACGATGAACAGCAATCGTTACGGGATGTGCTTGAACAATGCGGTATGGTCACGGCTGATCAAGCCTCAGAAATTGAAAAACTGTTACGCACCAAAGAATCGGTAGCAGCAACGTATGACCTGCCACCGAGCGGAACCGATAGCCCTCCCGGAGATACAGAAGAGAGTTTAGAGGCAACACTCGACCATGCTCCCTCAGAGGATCACATTACGGAGTTGACCAACGAACCGCCCTCCCTCTGGTCAACACCTTCAGAGGTGATATTGGGCGACNCCGACGCACCAGATGAAANNTATCAGCCTTCCTCCGATCCGCAGGCATTGCGNTTTAAAAAAGTNCGTTTCCACGACAAAGGGGGCTTGGGAGAGATTCATGTTGCGTTGGANCGCGANTTGCCNCGCGAGGTAGCACTTAAAGAGATCAAGCCGCGCTATGCNAACGTGCATAGCAGTCGAGAGCGTTTTGCNCAGGAAGCNCGGATTACGGGGGCNCTNGAACACCCGGGGATTGTCCCNGTTTATGGCTTNGGNCAATACGCGGATGGTCAACTGTATTACGCAATGCGTTTTATCGAAGGCGAAACACTATCAAAAGCCATTGCGCGTTACCATCGAGGTGAGATTTCTGGTTTGGGCCCGGGAGAAAAAAGGTTGGCGTTTCGTCGATTGCTCGACCAGTTCGTGGATGTTTGTCACGTCATTAATTATGCCCATGATCGGGGCGTGATTCATCGCGACATCAAGCCGGATAATATTATGCTTGGCCCTTACGGGGAGACACTTGTTGTCGACTGGGGTCTGGCAAAGCGGATTGACGAGGAAGATGTGGCTTCGGAGGATCATGACGAAGCGGTGCGACCGGTACGGATTCGCAACGCGAGTACCACGCTTCCCGGTTCAGTTGTGGGAACCCCAGCCTACATGAGCCCAGAGCAGGCGACGGGCACCAATCAAGATGTTGGGCCTTGCAGTGACATCTACAGTTTGGGTGCAACACTGTATCGCTTGCTTACAGGACTTTTTCCCTTTCAGGGCGAAACCGCCTTGGAACAAGTCAGTCAGGGGGATTTTAAGCCACCGTGCGAAGTCGCTCGAGGTGTGCCACCCGCGTTGGAGGCAATTTGCTTGAAGGCGATGGCACTTGCTCCGGAAGACCGCTATCTCTCAGCAGGTTCTCTGGCCGAAGATGTGCAGCGATACTTGGCCGATGAACCAGTGACGGTCTATCGGGAGCCGCTCCTGCAGCAAGCCTTACGGGTGACGCGGCATCATAAAGTCGCTGTGAGTACTGTTTCAGCGTTGTTGATCACCCTCCTGATCGGGCTGACGGTGTGGTCTGAGGTCGAGGCGATTCGTGATCGGGATGCCCTCAGATTGGTTCAGCAAAAAGTTGCTCTCGGAGAGGCAGCACTTGATGAGGAAGAATTTTCCAAAGCTCAGGGATTTTTTAGAGAGGCTGAAGGCCTGGCAGAACAGAGAGTCGCGTTGCGATCGCTCTACACAGAAACACGCGGTAAGCGCGAAAAAATAGATGATGTCATGGCAACGCAGCGTCAATTTGCAGAGATTGCCAATGCAGTGGATGGAAAAATGGACGATTTTCGTACCGATGCGTTTGGTACGGATTATGGCGCAGCGCGCGACCTGGGTCGGAATATTCGCGAAATGTTTGCTTCCAGTGGTTGGAAAGAGAAGTTGGATAAACCAAGCGATGATGCAACAGGGGGAATTGACCCAGACGCAATACAGAAATTTCGGGAAACGATGGCTGAAGCTTTCATCTTGCTTGCCCGCTCCGAAGATTTAGTGGCGCCGGCCGATAAAAAAGATGAAAGTCGACGAGAGGCAATCCGTTTGCTTGATGAAGCTGAAAAATTATCGCGTCCGCGCTGGGCAATTTGCCGCATGCGTGCAGAACTTTATCGCGCACTGGGCGAGCTAGAACTCGAAAAGAGAGAAAAAGTTCGCTTGCAAGAGCTTGCGCCGAATTCTGTGATTGATTGGGTTTTGCAAAGTTTTCTGGCGAGACAAGAAGGCGATATCGCTACCGCCATCGAAAAGTTAAAAGCGGCGTTGCGGGAAAAACCAAATGACTATTTTGTGCATCTGCAACTCGCCTATCTTTACTATCAGCTAGGATTCGCTCGTCGGGATGTGATTCCCCGAGGCATTGAGTACTGCGATCAAGCGATTCGCCTTCGCGGTCAGGAATCGAGGCCTTATGCGCTAAAGGCACTACTGCTTGGCAGTCTCGGTAAAGTCGAGGGTAAGGGCGGGGCGCTTGATGAACTGCTACAAGCGCAGTCAAAAAATCCGGATGATTATTACGTGTTCCAGGTGCGTGGTCTGACGCGACTCAAGCAGGCGGCGCAAATTGACGAGACGAGAGCCGGTTCGAGTCAATTACAGAGGAAAGAAAAATTTCTCAGCCAAGCTTTGGCCGAGTTTAAACAGTCCTTTGATAAAAAGCCCTTGCGCGAAGCAAAGGTAAATATAGGAGAAACGCATGCGGAAAAAGCGCGGTTGCTTGACGCACGTGGTGGCACAGGCACGAAAGAAGAGGCTGCCAGGGAACGCGATCTCGCAATCGCCGCCTACACAGAGGCACTCAATGAATTTCCCAGTTATTCGAAAGCTTTAAGAGGGCTTGCAAAGGTGCGGATGGAGAGTGGTGAGTTGGAAGCCGCTCTTCAGGATCTGCTGCATGCGCAAAGGATCGCCCCGGAAGATTGGCAGACCGAGAGGTGGTTAGGTACCTTGATTGATCGTCAAGCACTTCGCGATAAGGCATTAGGAAACTCTGCCGGCGCTGTTGAAAAATTTCGTCGAGCACAGCAGCACTTAGATCGGGCACTCCGAATTGCCCCGGGCGCGGTTGATGCAAAGTTCGGACGAGGACGGATCCGTTATCATCTGTGGCAGCATGAACTGCAAACGAAGCGTACGCAGGCAGATGTCGCCGAACTGACAAAGTCTGGCCGCGGTGCAATGAACGATTTACAGGGCGTTGCCGATAGCGTACCGGTAAACGCGCTGGTAGATCTTTTAGGTGGCGACCGGGTGGCGGAACTTTTTAAAATGCTTGGCGATCTAAAATCGTATAATCAGCGGAATGATGAAGCCCAACTCGATTATCAGCTTGCGGTGCAATATGGCTATGCCGATCCGCGTCTCCCCTTGCGTTTGGGTTGGACGCGTCTGACCGATACGGTTTCGATTCGCAATCAATTTGATGATCTGCTCAGGCGCAAGGATCTCTCTGTTCGGCAACGGGCTGAGGCACACAATGGTCGAGGTTTTTCCCTGGCAATGCTGGGGCAAGATAAAGCTGCAATCGAGGATGCGAATGCAGCGATTGACTTGGCAGCAAAGATGAAAAACCAAGAAGCGTGGCAGGTACTCTTCAGCGCGGCAGGCATCTACGCCCTGGCCGCTGAAATTGCAGAACAGGAAAAGTTTAATACGGCGCTCGCCGAGCAACGTACGAATCAGGCCATTGATTTACTCAAACGCGCGCGTGCCCTGGGACTGCCAGATAAAAAACTGATCCACCAGGATCGGGTGTTTGTTCCGTTGCTGCGGAGTAAGGATTTCCAGGCGTTATTGCAGGAATAACCTTTGTTTCTTCGATTATTTTGGTGCCTGCGGTGAAGGTAATGCGGTTTATTCTGCTGCCCGTGGGGTTGAATACCTCTGTAGGGGGGCAATTAAATGACTAAATTCTTGGCAGGAATCGCGTTAAAAAATACAATTGGTAGATGTAGGAGAGTCGATGTATTTGCGTAGAAACAGAAATCGAACTGGTCGGAGGCAACCGGCTCCTTCTGCGCGCAAATTGACTAATGTTCAACTACTCCTCGAGACGCTTGAGCCGCGGCGACTTCTCACCGCAAACGATGCAAGCGGTTCCGCATCGCTGGACATTCATGACCCCCAGATTATGGTTGTCCAGGGAGACATGATCGCTCCGGTTGCGCCGGTTGTCAGTGGCAGCGATCTCGCTTCTTTTTATGATTACAACACGGTAAATAGTTCAGCCTCAAACACCGGTTACGAAGCATCGAATCGAATCACTTTTTTGTTTCATGAAGGCCCTGATCAGGAAACGGGTTTCGTCGTTTTAGTCGACGCACCGCAAGATGCAGATGGAGGCACTGCCTCCCTCGATATAGATGGACTTGATTCCGCAGTCATTGTCGTGGCCGATGAATCACTCGAGCAAACTCCTACATCCTATTCGAGTCTGTTTACGAGGACCTGGAATGCTCAAGCCAGTGACGGAGCCGCTTTTAGTAACTTGGGTGACAATTTTTCGATCGATATTACGACGAATTACCTTTATGGGATTGATGGATTTGATGTGATTCATGGGACAGATGGTTCCCGCGTGAGTATTCCTTTCGTTGATCAGCCTTGGGAGATTTATGAGCAATACGGACTAGAAATCTCAGCGGTTCCAGAGGCAATAGCAGAAAATACGGGGACACTTGCCGCCACGATTACGCGGGGCGGCGGAGTGACAGAAGATTTATTGGTTATGCTTCAATGTGATGCTTCCGCTTCCCGCGTGACACTGCCGGAGAGCGTTCTTATTCCGGCAGGCTCTTCGACAGCGGAATTCTCAATCGATCTGATTGATAATGCTTTGCCTTATGACGCGCTTTCGGTTGCGATGACGGCTACAGCAGATCACTTCCGCACCGCGGGTTTATCTTTCGATATGGTTGATGACGACTTTCCGCTGCTCGATGTTGGGATTGAAGTTGCGTTACACGATTCCAACGGTATCGAATCTTCTTCCGGTTATCTGCTTACTGGGACGACAGCAACGCACGTTGTCCTTGTGACAAACACGCAAAATGTCACCTTCAGTCAACCATTGGTCTTTAATGACAATCAGACACCGGACGATTCGAGTGACGATTTCATGCTGACGCCGCATCGCACCGGTAACGATACCAATCTAGGTGATCTGAATAACAATTTTTTATTCGACCCCGGAGAGGTATGGAAGTTCAGCACTGAGCGCGCAGTGGGGCTAGGCGATAATTTTTCGCAGATCTACTGCGGGGCAATCGATCCGGTATTTGATGTCGTATTAAGTCCGGCCGTTTCCGCGGGGTATTTTGGAGTGTTGCCTTCGCTATCTCTTGCGATCGATGAAGAAACGATTGGCGAAGATGTGGTAGCGATCGCTGGGAATGACATCACGGTAAATTATGAATTGACAAATACGGGGAACACAGGGCTTTCAGACGTATCGTTATCGGGCGGTTCCTACGTGTCTGGTGATACGAACGCGGATAGTGTTTTAGATGTTGGTGAGGTCTGGACCTACAGCCAGGCG
>NHBP01000016.1 GCA_002168195.1 Planctomycetaceae bacterium TMED10 | reverse complement strand
GCAGCGGTCAAGAAATTGCAAAAGTTAAAAGGAGCTACACCATTTACGGTGGCCTATGTAACGCAAATGACCCTGTCCGGACATTCAATTCCTGTCGGGAGTGGAGCACTCGAATCGCTGTATATCGTAGGGGTNATTAGCGAAAAAGAGAAAAATAAATATTTGGTTCCNGGAATNGAGCGGGCCATTCCGAAAAACCGGGGGATTGAATTCGGATCTTTGCTTAACCAATTGGGTGCGGAGTTAAAGCGGGCACCGCATGGGGCGGGGATAAAGAANATCTTGCTTGAGATTTCACCCGACGCGAAAGAGCGTTTACCGAAACGAAAAAGCTCCAAGGTGGAGCCGCCTAAAGAAACGGCTACGGTAAAGAAGAAGGCAGGTGGCAAAGAGGCAAAGGCCGCCAAAGACACCAAGCCGGCAGCAAAAGCAAAAACCGGTACGGGGACAAAAGGCGTCAAAAAGTCAAAGGTCTCTGCGACTAAAAAATCGACAACGGCCAAGAAAAAAGCAGCCCCGGCTAATGCTAAAAAGAAGCCGGTAAAGAAAAAAGTTGTTGCCAAGAAATCCACCAAGACAGCAAGCAAGAAAATAACCAAGAAAAAAATTGCCAAGAAGAAGGCGGTGAAGAAGGTCGCTAAGAAGCGTGTGAAGAAAAAGACGGCAGGCAAATCAGTTGCTTCACGCATTGGGAAAAGGAAGCCTCGCTGATTTAAACAGTAAGTTTCCGAATGCCCTANGCCAGTTTTTTAAGAATCTCAATGCCGCGTTCGAGGATCTCGTCGCTTACCGCGTAAGAAATGCGGAAGTGGGTATCCCGGTGGCTGAAAACACTTCCTGGAATAATCAGCAGGTTGTGGTCAATGGCTCGAGCAACGAAGTCACTNGCCGTTCCCTTCGGTACTTTCGGGAATAAATAAAATGCGCCACCAGGTTGGGCAATGGAATAACAATCGGAAAGTGATTGGATAATGTGATCGCGTTTGCATCGATATGTATTTACGGCTTCTGACATGTCGATATCCAAGGCGGTCGTCGCTGCCCACTGTGCTGGTTGCGGAGCACAGACATACGTGTAGGGCTGAATCTTTGCCATCGCATCAATAATTTCAGCTGGGCCATGAACAAATCCAACGCGCCAGCCCGTGATGCCATACGTTTTTGAAAATCCATCAACAACGACTGTCTGGGGGTTGAACAGGGCAGGGGAGGTAAACTTTGAGTCGTAACAAAAGCTTTGATAAATTTCATCACTCAGCAGAACAATATTTTTTTGGGATGCCAGTTCTGCCAATGCTTGGATTTGAACTGCCGAAGCGATATACCCGGTTGGATTGTTCGGGCTGTTAATCAGGATTAACTTCGTTTTGTCGGTGATCGCTGCTGCAACCTTGTCGATATCGAGTGTGAAGTCAGGGTACGTGTCGATGAGAACACATGTTCCCCCGACAAGTTGGACGAGCGGTTGGTAAATGACGAAATAGGGATCGAAAACAAGGATTTCGTCGCCTGGATTCACAAGTGCCATCATTGCCAGAACAATGCCACCGCTTGTGCCGCTGGTCACCATCACTTGACGATTGTCGTGACCGAATTGATGTTCGACGCGGGACTGCAATTTTTCCCGAAGGGGGCCAATGCCTGCTGTTGCGGAATATCCGTTTTTCCCTGCAGTGATTGCCTCAGCGGCCGCTTTTTGGATTGCCTCGGGGACCTCAAAATGGGGTTGCCCGATGGAGAGATTCACCGGGTCCTTCATGGTTGCCGCTAAGTCGAAAATTCGCCGGATTCCTGAACCGTTAAAATTGCTGGTCCGATCGGCAAGCCAGGGGTGGGGTAGTTTGGAACCNGTCATGCATCTTACCGTTCGATTAGCGGACGCGGCACTTGAAGCGAATCGTTCCCCCGTCCCCGGTAGCAATCGGGTCCAGGATTTCCCAGCGGAGCACCAAGGAATCCCCCTCGTTCGTTTCAGTGAGGAATCGGGAAGGGTGAGATGAAANCTGACTCTCGTCAACATATTCTAAACGGGTGGTCAGATTGTCAATGACGGTAACGTTTCCTAACGGTTCGTTACCAATATTGTCGAAACGGAGCGTAAACTCCACCAGTTCACCCGGTCTGGCGGCAGAGGCAGAAGCGACTTTAATAATTCGTAGACCAGGGGCGCTCTCGTGATCCACTGTAAAGGTTGCCTCCGCACGGGCGTCTCCCGAAGCGACTTCGGCTGGTGTTCCATCGACGACAATTTGTATGCCTTTATCAAGTGTCCAAATCGTTGCCGCTTCGGTCTGCTCGGTGAGCTTTGCAGTTTCAGAAATTTTATATTGTCCGTCGCGGAGAATACGGAAATTTTCATAAGGTTTGAATCCGCCCTCGGCCTCGATCACACCCACGTCACCCGCCAATAAGAGACTTGGGCTATTGCGTTGTTGGGTGCTGGAACGTTTTGCGCCGACTGCACGGATAGTCTGCAGTTGTTGCAGCGTTGTATTGGCAGCAAGTCGCTCTTCTTCGATCTGTATTTTCACGGGAACNTCGTGACGTATGAGTGAATCTTTGCCCTCAAAGCTATCTACCCCAAGCACACGTCGCACAGATCCAAAGCGAGGNGCATACACACAGACACGATTACTGGAGGCAACCATGGTCTCACCCTCAAGTGTGTCATAGTGGGCAATGGTATCTTCAAGATGAAGGCCCTTCACTGTCCAGTCCGATTCAATCATGACAGGTTGGTCTCGATCGCCACCATCGCAGACATATTCATCTTTAGGCCACGGCCCCGTAATACCGGGTGGGCTCCAGGGTCGGCACGGCATGTTGAAGCCTGTGGCTGCCGATGTCGGCAGGTCTGCTGTTCCATAGCCAGCACNTCCGGCAACAAATTCCTCCGTGGTCGCCAACTCACNTGGTGGTAACGATCGGCAGGAGCAGAGAATAAGGATGCCGGCCAAAATAACGGTGGCTTTCCAGCATNTTGCCAGACGCGATTCGTGAATCATCGTCGTCCCCCAATCGCCAGGTCGGCCNCAACAGTGGAAGACGATTTNTTGTNATCGATCTTTGCGGCNTCNACACCACGACCACGATTCTNTGGAAACTNTTTCCAGAGTGACGCTCCGTAGAGAAATTGTAGCGATGGACCCTGCGGTCCCGGCACTCGGGCGCCGAGTCGCAAAATCGCTACCGGGCGTCCTAACGAATCGGCAACTTTTAAAGGATCTTCACCTTCGCGGACATCAAATCCGAGCAATTGACGAGGTTGCTTTACNGNCGGTAATGCGTGTGCCGGGTCTTCAACGTAGATGANNCGGGTAACCATTCGTCCCTGGANGGCTTCTCGCAGATCGTCCTGAGTGATCTGGATCGGAATGGGAAATTCGAGGTTCCGACCCGGCGGCGGATAGATCCGATCGATCAATTCGATCGTCGGAAAAATCTCGACTCCTTCATAAAGNGGGATGTGCGTNACCTTAAGTCGATAAACNTGGCCGATCAGAAAGCCCGCTCGNCGACGATTTATTTTTGCTTCGTCAAATTGTAATCCGACCGCCAGGGACAACTTGGAGCCCTGCGGAACGATTACTTCCGTAGGTTGAAAATATCCAGGCAATGGTCCACCCCGCTGCAGTTGCCATTGCCCAATCGCTCCCGGTGGCATATCGCCTCGATGACGATAGTGTACCTGCTGTGCTTCACCCAATGAGGTAAAACACAGGCAGTTTACCAGGGCTACAACAACGAGTCCGCTGATCAAACATGATCGACGGCATTTGTTGGTAACTGCGACAAAGCGGAGCGTATGGACCATTGACTTGGATACTTGTACGAAGGACGCCCCCCTTCGAAAATCAGCTTTTAATGAGAAATTGCAACTCCTCGGCTACCNTGNNCNNANNGCGCCCATCCACTGNTANCGATCACGCNNCGGTTGNCGGAANGCNTGCCCGTGATCNCGCGANGCTTGTTCCACAATNCGAACCCGGCTNGCGGGCTNNGGATANCTGTANCCNGGTTTCTGCTCGACGTTGATGNGGACNCTTTTTGTAGGCTCGGGCATATGGACCCGCGTCCGGTTTTTCACCGTATGCGACTGTAGTCCCGCGGGGACGCCGAGTGGAATATGAGGCGGGCCGGGAAGACCGATCGGAGTGCCAGTCATCGGCATTCCGTACTGGGGGGCCGTGACTCCAGCCAGATGCGGAGGTGTCATTCCAAGGCCACCTTGGGCAATCGGAAAGCCGCGCTCCGGTACCGGAAAGCCCTGCGAACCGAAAGGCATTTCCACACCCGCCGTTCCAAGCGGCTCCCCATATTGGACTTGTCGAATCACGCTGTTGGCTCCGACAGGACAATTGGGGTCAAACCCTCGACCGAACATCGCAGAGCCGTCGAGAATTTTGTTTCCTAAGCGAACGATTGCCAGGATAGAACCTCTGCGATCTGCTTCTTGGATCGGATCCACACCGGGATCAAGTCGCGTACTGACAAGTGTTTCAATTGCGGCCAACGCTAGCTGTTGATACTCAGGATCGGGAAGATAAATTACTTTGGTGACAAAGTTTCCCCCCTGAACTTGGTCGAAGTCCTGTCCTGTAAATTGAACGGGAACGGCATTGTGTGCGAGATACGCTTCGGTACGTGCCGTGGTCGGCCCAACCTCGAGGGTGGGGTAGTACTCTTCACCCGGGCGGCTGGGAACATTGGTCAACTTCAGGCGATAAATGGCGCCTTGAGGGAAGTTTTCGCGCGCTGGCACGATGAGCGGTTCTGAGACAAATAGTCCCTGTCCCGTCGAATCATGGAAGACTTGCATCCCATCGGGGCCGGAAAAGGCCACCTGCGAGATTTTGTAGGGTACGGGTGTCGGAAGTTGTCCGAGCATCACCCCAGGTCCGGGGCCTCCTACGCCTGGCCCCGGTTCCATAAGCATATTTGCCGGGGGAAGGTTATTGACGTGATGGCGACCGCAACCACTAGCCGCCACAACCAGTAGCAGGAGTGTTGTGTGGAGATACATTCGACGTAATTTCATGCGTGTATTCCCTCTTCGCGTCTCGCTCATTTTCTCCGGAGGGGAAAAAACCAGCGAGACAGCATCGATTGCTATTTTGAACTGACGTGGACCGGTAGTCCCGGTGTCCATAAAATGTGATCCTGTTTGGGTAGGGGGGCTATTGCTCAAGCCCTTGATCACTTTCTTCGGTGCGTAACAATCCATTTCTTTGATAAAATCCGCAATAATTCCCCATGAGTCAAAGATTTTCTATTTTGACTATTCTTAGTTTGGCCTGCTTGTCGCCGGTTTTTGCGATAGGGAAAGAAGATGATGGCTCTTTCCGATCGGAAAAAAAGGTCGCTGCCGCAAGCGATGCTAGCGGGGATGTTTTACTCGATTCAGCGATTGCAGCTTTTGATAATTACCAATCGATAACTGCGAACACGCGACTTCAGGTCCATATGCGGGGACACCACCTGTTTGGCCCCGGGACATATCTACAGAAAGGGCCAACCGATCGCCGGCAGGTCCGTTCCGAAATGGTTCTGCGGGGCAGGGCGGGTAAGTTTACCTTTACGCAAATCAATGATAGTAACCGTCTGTGGTTGTTCGAGGAAACACCCGAAACGAGTAAGCTACGGTTAATTGACTTACAGAGATTGCGCGACTCCGGAGTCTTAACAGAGAATTCGCTTGGAAAGTCGACCAGTTTTGATGCGCTCCGGATTCGCGGATTAGCCGGTTTGATGAAAGGCATTCAAGATAGTTTTCGATTTGGTCGTGCAGTGAAGATTGAATGGAACGAAAAATCAGTGTGGGCCATGCGCGGTGTGTGGCGGGACTCGATGCTCAAGCAAATGCTGGGTATAGAAGAGGGAGAATTGAAAGATTCGAAGTGGCAGGATCGGCTTCCCCATTGGGCACCGACGGAAATAGGTTTACTTCTCGATGCAAAAACTCTCTTTCCCTATCGATTTGAGTTTCTGACACACATTGGAGACAATCCTCAGGGGAAATCTCAACTCGAACCGATAGCAATTTTAGAATTACTGGAGATTCGTTTTGATGCTGTCATTGACGACTCCCAATTTGATCGCCCTAGTGATATTCGGCCGACCGATGTTACAAAAAACTATCTTCGCAAGGCCAATAAATCAACAAAGTGAGTGTCCCGCAGAAATAATCCAAGACAGGGGACGCTGTAGATAACGAGATAGTCATGCGAACATTGCGAATTGTTCGCAGTCGCCGGGCAAACATTTATCTCGCAATGCCCGGTTTCTACTGATCTTTCAAAAGATGGAACGCAGCGTTCATGGTGACCAGTTGGTTTTTTTGCTTGCGATGGTAGATGACGTTGATTCCACAATTGGTCTGCCGGATTTCACGCGACTTTGCCAGTGGGATGTTCGCCACGTGCGCGAGGAAGACTCGATTGACCACGTTGTGTCCGATTACAACAATCGACTGGCCTAAGTGCCTTTCCAATAATTGGACAAAGACAGGTTGGATTCGCCGAGAAACGTCCTCAAAGGTTTCTCCCTCCGCATAAGGGTAGGTCGCCGGGTCGCGAATAAAATTTTCGTAAGCTTCCGGTTCGTTTGTTGCAATTTCCTCCCAGTGTCTGTCTTGCCATCGACCCACATCCACTTCAATCAATCCCGGTAAACTTTGACAGGGAACGCCATGCGACTGGGCGATAGGGCTTCCTGTTTGCATTGCCCGATTTAGCGGCGAACTATAAACGGCATGAATCGGCAAATGTGCAAGTTGCAAAGCGGTTTTTTCCGCCTGTTGGTGTCCTTCAGCGGACAAATCGGGATTTGCGCCGGAACCTTGTAGCAGGGGTGGCTTGGCCAAGTTATTTTGTGTTGCTCCGTGACGAATTAAATAGAGCACGCAGCGTTCGTTTCGCGGGGGAAGCGGGGCGTGATCGGTCAAATCGCTATATGCCTTCGGCTGAGCCGACTGAGGAAAGAGGAACGCGTTGGCGGGCTAATTTGGCTGCCAATCGGATCGCGGCAACCATGCCTCCCGCGTCCGCAGTTCCCTGCCAGGCTTGATCGAATGCAGTTCCATGGGAAGCACTCGTACGAACAATCGGCAGTCCGAGTGTGATGTTCACGGCGCGATGCATCCCGAGGAGTTTTAAAGGGATGTGGCCCTGGTCGTGGTACATGGCAACCAGGATGTCAAATTCACCCCGGTCGGTGCGAGCAACGAGGCTATCAGCAGGGTAGGGTCCCGAAACGTCGAGTCCATTTTTTTGTGCTTCAGCAACGGCCGGCGCAATGATTTGTTGCTCTTCATTGCCGAACAGGCCATCCTCCCCCGCATGCGGGTTTAAGGCACAGATTCCAATTTTTGGTAATCGATGCTCAGGAAAATGTTTCAGATTTCGTATCGCCGCATCTGCCAGCGTTGCACAATGAACAATCCGCAGTGTGCTGAGGTGTTCGAAAATGTCACGCAATGGCATGTGGAGCGTTGCATGCACGACACCCCAGCCCTCGCTTGCTTCGGACCCCTGATCTTTTTCGAGATAAAGCATCATTGCCGTATNTNGANTGCCGCAGCAATCGGCTAAAAGTTCAGTATGACCGGGGTACAGGTGCCCGGCCGCCTGCAGGGCCGCTTTGCTCAACGGGGCGGTAACAATTCCATCTATCCGCTGCTGTTGTGCGAGATTGGCAGCCAATACAACTGCATCGTAGGCCGCTTGTCCGCCCCGGGGGTCACAGCAGCCGGGTGGGGCCTGGGCGGCTGTTTCGGAGTTGATTTCCAAGCAGGGCAGGGTGGTCGGATCGCCGCAGACTTGTTCGGGAGTTTCGATCGGCACGATGGTGATTGGTGCCCGGACCAGGTCAACCGCCCGCTGTAAAACTTCAGAACTGCCGATTGCTACCGGCCGGCATTGGGCGTGCAGACTGGCAGTGGCCCAGGCTTTGATAATCGTCTCAGGCCCCACGCCCGAGGGATCCCCCATCGTAATGCCTAGCAGAGGAGTTTCCATATGCTCATTCTACGCCAGTTCTCAGGCCTGAACACCGGCGAGACAATTTCTTTGTGGAAATAAAAAGGGCACTCAAATCGGGCTTCGGTTGAAGACTTCTGGTCCCGTCACTTGTCGATACGTTCCTTACCTCGGATAATACAAAATCGCACAAAAATATTCTCCTTTTGCGAGTTTGCACGCGAGTATCCACTGCGACTCAATCAGTGAGGTTTGTCTTGCCTAGAATTTTCGCCTCCCTTTCGATTTTCACGGTCTTGTCGCTCATTATCTGCATGTGGCTTGGCTTGGGATTGGATTTAAACAAGTCTTTGGCATCCTGGAAGATGCTTCAGAATGAGAAAACGCAAAAAGGGCCAGTAACGAAAACCGTCGATTCTGCTCAGTGGAAAGTGTTGAATTCAAGAATCGAAAAAAAACGAGAAGCATTTCGTAGCCAGCGTCAGTCGGGATCGGTCCATATTCTTTTAGGTATTGGGTCATCTTTGTTCGTGGTGTTGGTGTGTAGTATCGCAGTGACATATTTCATAGGGACGGGGCGATGGTGTCGTGAAGTTGTTGAGGCGTATGGGTTGGCCCCAGAAATTTTGCGGGAGAATCAATTGCTGAAGCGAAAGTCTTTTCCGTGGGCGTTGGGAGGAATACTGACTGCTTTAGGAGTGAGCGCCCTGGGCGCGGCAGCCGATCCGGGCACCGGTATGGCGAGTACAGCAGATTGGGTGATGCCGCACCTGTTTGCGGCTCTTGCCGGCATATGCCTAATTAGTTACTGTCTTTATGCACTATGGGGTTATATTGTTCGGAATAATGAAGTAATCAACCGAGTGATGCGTGAGGTTCATGCACGTCGCCAGGGACGAGGGCTGGAGCGTGATCACAAGAGTTCCTCAGGTGCAATGCATGCCGGTTAACTCAGTGAAGACAGAACAGTCCAGTGCGGAATAAAAATAGGCGATCTAATAGCAGCAAATTTTTTTGATGGCAGAATAATTACATCCAATTTTCTTTAACAATTTAAGGAGGCAGCAAGTGTTTGATACGGTAGCGGTCGTTGGCGCAACAGGGGCGGTAGGTACCATCATCAGGGAAATTCTTGAAGAGCGTCAATTTCCTTTTAAGAAGATTCGTTTTTTGGCATCAAAACGTTCGGCAGGAACGGAGATTGATTTCGCTGGCCAGAAATATACGGTCGAGGAACTCGTGCCAGAAATTTTTGATGATATTGATTTGGCAATCGCGAGTACGCCGGATGATACAGCGGCGGAATTTGTTCCCTGGGCGGTTGAGAGAAATTGTGTAGTCGTTGATGAGAGCGGCTATTGGCGGATGAAGCCGGAAGTTCCTCTGATCGTTCCGGAAGTTAACCCGGATGCCGTCCGGGATCATAAGGGTGTCATTGCAAGTCCGAATTGTTCTACGACACAGATGGTGCTGGCCATGAAGCCTCTCCACGACGCGGCTCGGATTAAACGCGTGATAGTCAGTACCTATCAAGCGACAAGCGGTGCAGGGTTAGCCGGTACACGTGATCTCGAGCATGGCACCAAGGCGCATCTGGACAACGCAGAGCACGCATACGAGGCATTTGCACATCCGATTGCGTTTAATGTCATTCCTCAAATTGGCTCTGAGAAACAGGATGGCTATACCTCGGAAGAGATGAAAATGGTCTATGAAACGCACAAAATATTTGGCGACGATTCAATTGCAGTTTGCCCCACGTGCGTTCGTGTGCCCGTGTCGAACTGCCATAGCGAAAGTATGCTTGTCGAAACAGAGCGTAAGCTGAGCGTGGAAGAAGCGCGTGCACTGTTTGAGGATCAAGATGGAGTGACCGTTATTGATGATATCGCTGCAGCAGCGTATCCCATGCCGCACCAATGCTCTGGAAAAGATGATGTATTTATTGGTCGAATCCGCGAAGATTTGTCGAGTCCGAATGGACTTGCCTTCTGGTGCGTGAGCGATAATCTGCGCAAAGGCGCAGCGACAAATGCAGTTCAAATTGGAGAATTACTTGTGCGGTTAGGAACCGCATCGATTTAATATAAGGTGTAAGAAAAAAGACTATTGCGGTAATTTTCTCTGCTATGCCCGTATTCAAAATGACACTTGCTTACGACGGCGGCGCCTACTGCGGGTGGCAGGTGCAGTCCCAGCAGCGCACCGTTCAGGAAACAATAGAAACGGCTTTAGCCGAGATTGTCGGGGCACCCGTGCGGGTAATTGCAAGCGGTCGCACGGATGCCGGGGTTCACGCGCTGGGACAGGTAATCGGTTTCGATACCGATAGCCATCTTTCGTGTGATGTGCTGAGAAGGGCGGTTCAGAGCCGACTTCCATCCGATGTGGCCGTACTCGATGTGGTGTCGGCGACCGATACATTTCATCCGATCCGGGATGCGATAACAAAGCGGTATCGATACGTACTCAGTGACGCAGCGATACACGATGTATTTTCTCGTCGGTACTGCTGGCAATATCCATCACCGCTCTCTGTTGCCGCAATGGCTCGTGCGGGAGCGATGCTAGTCGGCAAGCACGATTTTTCTAGCTTTCAATCAACCGGTGCGCCACGCGAGTCAACTGTCCGGACAATTTCCCGCCTCACAGTAGAACGACGGGGAAATCAGGAGCGTGGAGAAATTTGGATCGAAATTGAGGCAGATGGATTTCTCTACAATATGGTCCGCGCTATTGTGGGAACGCTTACGGAAGTGGGCCGTGGTGGTCAGGGCGAAGCGTGGTGCGGTGAGGTGCTTGTTGCCTGCAATCGTGGTCGAGCTGGACCGACGGCACCCCCGCAAGGTTTATTTCTTGTTGATGTCGACTACGGCACCACATTGNAATCGGATGCGTTTCCGATGGAGCCATAAAGTNATCATCAAGCAGGGGGGNGCGGCCTGCAAAACCATGTGGGCTCGATTGCCCCGGTTTGATAAACTGGGCTATTACGGGTTGTCATTATTAGGGAAAGGGGTGAAATGGCGTTGTATGTGACCGGCGAAACGGTGGTTTGCATCAGCGTGCATTTTGGGCGTGACAAGAGCATCAAGTGAGCGACATGCAGCGAATGATTCATGGGGTGAGTATCGCTTGGTCCATCGAGTCGTCCAATCTCAGGCAACAGAGATCTGGGAAGTTGCGCATCAGCGTCGAAATCAGACCTGTGCGATGAAGATTATGATGCCCCACTGGGCAGGTAGTCGGCACGTGATTCAGAGTCTTAAGAGGGAGTACAACGTAGGTCGGACGTTGGATCATCATACGGTTATTCAGACATATGGGTATGGTGTGATTGATCGGATCGCTTTTCTTGTAATGGAGTTTTACCCGGCACCGAATCTGAAGCAATGGACGCATCAGAAATCTCCCGAGGAGAAGGATCTTGCCCGCGTGATTCGATCGATGGCGGAGTCGTTGTGCTATTTTCATCAGCAGAATTGGGTGCATCGCGATATCAAGCCAGATAATTTTTTAGTTGGCGATGCAGGCAAAGTGAAGTTGATTGATTTTAATTTAGCTAAAAAACTGCCTTCTTGGCTTCGGCGTGTGTTACCTATTCAGTCGAAGGTGCAGGGGACCCCAAGTTATATGTCGCCCGAGCAGATCCGTGGTGAGCCTCAAGATTTCCGCAGCGACATTTATAGTTTTGGTTGTGTGTTATTTGAGTTACTGACTGGAAAGCCACCCTTTACGGGTGAATCAGCCAATGATTTATTGAATAAACATCTTCGAGCAGCAGCCCCTTCGCCTCAGAAGTTTAATGCGGCGATCCGTCCCGCCTTCTCGGAACAAGTTCAACGCCTTCTGTCCAAACGGCCGGATGATCGCCCTCGCACAATGGATCAGGTCCTCGAATATTTATCGAATCAAGAAATCTTTACGAGTGTGCAAACGTGAATATGATAAAATCTTATGCGTCGCAAAAATAAAAGGAACTCTCATGGCATCTGGTAATCATCAACTTGAATTTGAGCGTCCACTCGCTGACTTGGAGGCACGGATTGCCGAACTCGATGCGCAGGACGATTCGACTGATGGAGTGGTTGAGAAGCGGCGTGAATTGCGACGGGAACTCACGGAACTAAGAAAAAAAATATATAGCGAACTTTCTCCTTGGGAGACAGTCCGCGTAGCACGGCATCCAAGTCGGCCGATGACAACCGACTACATCAATCTTGCGTTTGATGAGTTTGTTGAATTGCATGGAGATCGTTTTTTTGGTGACGATCGAGCGATGCGAGTGGGGTTTGCAAAATTAGATCGATTCAAAGTGATGCTGATCGGTCACCAAAAAGGAAAAACACTCGAGGAACGACAGGAATGTTATTTTGGTTGTGCGCATCCGGAAGGCTACCGGAAAGCCATGAAGAAAATGGAACTCGCTGCTAAATATAATTTGCCTGTGATNTGTCTGATTGATACNCCTGGAGCATATCCGGGGGTTGGTGCTGAAGAGCGAGGTCAGGCGCAGGTGATTGCCGAAAATATGTTTGAAATGTCCCGTCTGAAAACACCGGTTATTTGTGTTGTGATCGGAGAGGGCGGTAGTGGAGGGGCGCTAGGGATCGGAGTTGGTGATCGTGTCGCCATCTTGGAATATTCCTACTATTCGGTGATCAGTCCTGAGGGATGTGCCGGTATCCTCTGGAAAAGTGCCGCCCATGCGGAAGAGGCCGCTCAAGCACTCAAATTGACCTCTGGCCATCTGCGNGAGTTGGGNGCGGTCGATGATGTGATTGAGGAGCCACTNGGGGGTGCCCACCGNGATCATCATCAGATGGCGGCTCGCTTGAAACTCTATCTGATCAAAGTTCTTGACCAACTCACCGAACAGCCGCTCGACGAGTTGGTCGCCGCCCGNTATGAGAAGTTTCGCCGCCTGGGTGTGTATCTGGAAGGTGTGCAGTAGGGGGCTGAATCCGCGGAAGCTAGGAAAAAAGGAACCTGTGACGAACGTCCGATAATGTTTCTTATGTTCGTTTTTGTGCCGTTTTTAANCTTGTTTTAGCCACCTTTTGTTTGAACGCCCTTTTCCCCTATCCCGGCTCGAATGATTCAGNGTGNCGATGTGAATGGTGCGGGTGGAATCTCGGCTGGCGACGGGGTTGGCGGAGAGCCGGAAGCGTCTGGGGTGACCGAATCGGCCGATTGAGGCACCGTGGCCGGAGGCGATCCGGGACGGTTTTCTGAATCGGCGTGCTCATGTTGTAGCTTCGCATCGAGCCGCTCGAGGATCGGGTGGACCACTTCATTAATGCCCTGAGGCATGATCGAATCGATTCGCTCGATGAAGTGGCCAATGTAGCGGCCCGANTGGCTCTCCAGGATCGATTTTCGAAAATTATCGCCCGAAAGGCTGACGGCGAAGAAAGTGATGGCGATGCAGAGCAGACCGCCTTTGGCCAGTCCGGTGAGTGCGCCCATTTGACGGTCAAATTCCTTCAGTTTGACCCGGTCGATAAGCCCGGAAAGCATGCGGAAAAGGATCCAGATGATGAGCCCGCAACCGACGTAAATCAGAAGCATCGCCATGAACCGATTGAGTGGCTCTTCCCCGCTGAGGTACGGAGCCAAATCGCTACTGAATCGGAGGGCAACGAAATAACTTACAACCAGCGAAGCAAGTGATGCAAGTTGCCAGACGAAGCCCTTCCATGCGCCAAAGACCATGGCAGCAAGCAACACGGTGATCATAATCAGATCATAGATCTGCATCATTCGGTTCGCTTGTGGAGTGGTGCAAGTNACGACCCGGGNNAGGTTCCCGGCAGGCGCGGAAGTATAGCTACCGAGGTAGGGATGCAGAAGGCCATTGTGGCCATTGTCTTGCGGGCTGTCTAAGAAGCTGCTTGCAATGCCAGCGATGCGATCTGAAAATGGCGTTGGTTAACAGGTAGCCTGTCCGCTATGGTGTCCGCCCCCGGGCGGGACAGCACCATAGTCGATGCCCTACCCGGTCAATTTATCAGTAGCAAATAAAGTGGAAATGTTGTGGCAGGATTTAAAACGCACATTACAACCAGTTCTGTTTTAGGCGTCGCCTACGGTGGTGCCGGCGCTCTTTGGTTGCATAGCCCATCGGGTGAAATTCCCATCGCAACGTGCGTCCTCGGCGCTGGCTTATGTTCGGTGGGCGGAATGTTGCCTGACTTGGACAGCGACACAGGTATTCCGCTTCGGGAGACGGTCGCCTTCATTGCGGCAACCGTTCCGCTGCTTATGATGGATCGTCTTTCTCAGATGGGCGTTTCGTCCGAAGCGATGGTTGCAGCTGGAGTGGTGGCCTACTTGATTATCCGTTTCGGATTGCTCGCGATACTTAAGAAATTTACGGTGCACCGGGGCATGTTTCACAGTCTTCCGGCAGCGTTGATCGCCGCTGAGATTGGCTTCCTTCTCTGTTCGGGTGAAACGATGGAACAGCGTTATTACAAAGGCGGTGGTTTGCTNCTGGGCTTTATGTCTCACCTGATTCTCGACGAAATCTGGAGTATCGATTTTAGCCATGCCCGGCTGAAGAGTTCATTCGGCACCGCAACCAAACTTTGGGGATCTTCTCGTTTAGCCAACGTCGGGGTCTACATCTTTGTGATTATGCTGGGCCTTATCGTGTGGAAAGATCCAGGATTTGTCAGTTCGGTGGAAACGCAACTCAAGCAAGGCAAGTCCGTCCAGCACATTGCAATCGAAGAGTTGAAGACACTGTTTCGTTAAAGAGTGTCAGGAACAATCTTTATTTTCCGATTCTCTGGCTATCAAGCCACAGTGTTACGGGGCCATCATTAATGAGTTCCACCTGCATGTCTGCGCGAAATTTTCCAGAGGCAACAGTGACTCCTGATGCCCGCATACGTTCGATGAATATTTCATAATATGCTTCCGCCTTCTCCGGCGGTGCAGCACTCACAAAGCTCGGTCTCCGGCCTTTGTGGCAGTCTCCGAATAAAGTGAATTGGCTGATAATCAAAATCTCTCCGCCCGTATCCCGCACCGATCGATTCATCTGGCCGGCATCATCAGAAAAAAATCGCAAGTTCAGGATTTTTTGAGCCATCCAGTCGATGTCCACCTCGGTGTCCTCGGTGGACACTCCAAGCAGGACGACCATGCCGGCAGCGATCTGTCCGCAGACCTGATCATCGATGCGCACCGAAGCACGAGAAACTCTCTGGAGGCACACGCGCACCGGTTAACCTCCCCTGCTTGGTTGCAATCTACCTGCGCTTTTTTGCGGGCACAGAGCGAGGAGCAAATCGGGCGCAATAAATGCAATGTTTCCGATCAACATCGCAAGTCCAAAGGTCGCCATCCCCAGACAGGTCGCAATTCCTAAATGCATGAGCACTGCGGTCAGTAAAACAACTGGTCGGGTGAGTCGATTCCAGATAAGAACGCAATAAAACAATTCGAATAGAACAATCACATGGGTTAGAAATGCGAGCAACACGGGCCAGTCTGCCAGCCAAGTGAGATCGACCGTTTGGTATTCGTAGTTTGCGATCGAAAGCCACATCGCGGACCCATCCCACCAACTGCCCCCAAGCATTTTCCTTGCCCCGGCAAAAAAATAAATCACACACATGTGGATTTGGATAAGACGGATGGCAATATTTGCCGAGATAAAGTCGCGGCGTTTAGAGCCCATCGGTTCGTTCCGCTGCCGTCTTTCTCGCCACCAGGCGTCTACTGAAAAACGATCGCCGCAAGGACCGATCACTAGATACATGGTGAGCATGACATTGATCTGGTCGAGGCCAAAAAGCGCACCTGCTGCTCGATGCATGTAGGAAACGGTCAGTAAGAATGCGAATATGGCGCTCGTGCGGCTAAAGACGCCAAGGGTCAGCATGAGAAAAATCAGCAGTGCAAAACCGTGTGCGATCCAGAGAAAGCTTACGGAATCAATCGCAAGAAAGTGTGACCAGAAATAGTGGTTCTCGCCCCCCTGCAATTCCCACGTTTGTTGAAGCACGTCTCCGGTGATCCAGCCTTGAGGGCCAAAGAAAGAAGAAAGATCCAAACTCCAGACAAGATGCGTGTACAGCAGCATGAGTCCTGTGAAAAAGCGAATGGTTGCCAGCGTCGCCGTATCAATCGCCGTAAACCAGAAATGATCCCATGTGTTGACTGCATCCTTCATCCAGCCGTAAATCGCTTTTTGGATCGTATTCATGGCTGGCCTCCGGCATGCACGGTGATAATTTCACCGGTCTCGTATAATTCCCTCTCCCGGAGACTTCTTCCGCTAAGAAACTCCTCGGGCGTGATGAGATGATGACGTATGAGATTCATTTCAACCGCACTCGCCCCCGACCTTTGAAGTAGTTGTCGCCCGTAAGAATTTGCCCGCCTCGTAAATTCATTCCGCTGCCTTTCACATCGCTGGTGGTCTTGCTGCCATGCCATGGCAAACCGCGGATTTTCGGGACGAGGGGGTTCGTCTTCCCATAAGGAGGCGAGTTGCTCGGTTAACATGAAATGGCGATGGTAGCGAAGGCGTGGCCAGTGTTGGTTCGAATCCGGAATCGTGCCCCGCTCTTTACGCCCATCATCGAAACGCAACTCGTAT
The DNA here is from genome assembly GCA_002168195.1 of Planctomycetaceae bacterium TMED10. GTDB lineage: Bacteria > Planctomycetota > Planctomycetia > Pirellulales > UBA7805 > UBA7805. The sequence continues at coordinate 1,252 of NHBP01000016.1, read as the reverse complement.
TCGATGATATGACCCGGACCGGGGTCCGGTGCGAAAAAGGCGTAACCATGGCTGACGTTTCCCGCCTGGACATAGGGAGCGGCTCCCCGCAGAATCCATCGCGCTAATCGACTTCCCGGCATCACCATTCCAGCAGGCGTTGCGATCACAATCACTAAATGCGCAAGTAACAGCAAACTGATCCCGATGCGGAGTCCGCGTCCGAGTGTCGGCTTGGAGATACTTTGCTTCTCTGCGTACTTCTTCCGATTCTTTTTACCCATGGATGTGATTATCACTCGAAGTGTCGCTGAGGCAAAGACGAAAAGAAATACAAGTAAATAAAAAAAGCCGTGTGCCCTCTCACAGGGCACACGGCTTAAGAAAATAAATCAAGAATGATTAGGGGGTACCTTTTGCACTGGCGAGTTGAGTTTGGGGAAAGTCGATGGTGATATTGGCCACTTCGCCTCCCTCGAGTTCAATGGTTCGCTCTTGTGATACCATGGCTCCATCCCGCTCGACTTCCGCTCGGATTGTGTATCCCTCCCAGCTTTCTCCAGCCGGTAGCCGACTGGTTTGAAAGACGCGTACCGGACCGGTCGATTTTGTTGCCCGGCCAGCCAAGAACACTTTGGCATCGTTGGGGACATGGATGCGGAGTGTGGTCTTATCGGTCTCTCTCGCAGGCGCCTCGTCCGCAAGTTCTGTCTTTGCGTCCTGAGCGTCGAAAGAAAATTGAACTTCCGGGCGGTCCCCTGCTCTGGCATAGACAACGCGGTTTTCTATGCGTGACTCACCATCGTGATCGACTTTCGCCTGAATATCATACTTGTACCGCATCCCCGCGGCGACGCCTCGAGAGATGTACGTACGGCGGATACCGGTCGTGGTGGTCGGTTTCCCATTCACCAAAACCGATGCACCCTCAGGTACATTCACGGTCAGATAAACCGCGTCAGAGGGCGATGGTTTTGCCTTGCCCGATTTGGAATCACTTTTATCGTGCGGTGCCTCGGTATCCGACTTGTCCGCTTCCACCGGCGCCGGTTCCATGGCATCCGATTCAATCACACCGCCACCGCTGCCATAGGAACCGTAGCTACCGTAACTTCCTCCGGAACTGCCGCAGGAATTGTAGTACACAACTTGGTATCCATAGCTGCCGTAACTGCCATAGGAACCGTAACTTCCCCCTGAGCCGTAGCTGCCCCCTGAGCCGTAACTGCCGTAGGAACCATAGCTGCCCCCCGAGCCGTAGCTACCGTGCCGT
>NHBP01000015.1 GCA_002168195.1 Planctomycetaceae bacterium TMED10 | reverse complement strand
TCGCAAACCCGCTTTATGGCCCCGTCCTTGAGAAACATTTACGAGAGGCGTCTAGGATTGCGAGTGATGAGACAGGAAACACGATCGATCTGGTGTCTCGAGTACGAGAGCGTCGCGAAACGAGTTTAAGCACCTTCCCGGATGCCGTAGCGCTGATTCTTGCGACCGAAGTTGCTCAAATCGACCTTCTCAAGCAGTTTCATTCTATCGACTATTCAAAAGCCCGACTCGCAGCCGGGTATAGTCTCGGCGAAATTGCCGCAAATATTTGTGGCGGCGTGATGTCCTTCGCCAGCGCGCTGAGTATACCTGTTGCGTTGGCGAATGATTGTGCGGAACTCGGCGCGGACACGAAGATGGGNATCGTGTTTTCGCGAACCGGAGAGATTTCAGCCGAACAGATCGANCGNCTTTGTGTTGAAATTACGCTTGAAGGAGNAGGNACCTTGGCAATCTCAGCATANTTGTCACCAAATACCATGCTGCTCTTAGGGCAAGGNAACACNCTGGATCGTTTTGCCGAGATGCGACGTNAGCGACTGGANAAAAATATTCATTTCCGGAAAAACCCACACCGATGGCCGCCTCTTCACACCCCGATTGTCAGGCAGCGATCAGTCACCGATCGAGCATCTACCCGGCTACAAAAATTGGGCGACCGTCTCCAGTCTCCGGTTCCTCCGATCGCTTCTCTAGTTACCGGGGAAATTAACTACAACGACTACAATGCGCGTGAAATACTCAACGATTGGACCGANCACCCCCAGCGCGTTTGGAATGCGGTATGCGATACGTTGAGTTCCGGCGTACGAGTCGTCATCCATGCGGGCCCTGAGCCCAATCTTTTTCCGGCGACTTACAAGCGTTTAGCGGATAANATTATNGGNCAGAAGGGTGGTGCCAGTGCTGCAANTATCGGTAGACGNCTCGTCTCGGGAATGATNGATCGACCTTGGCTGGCNTCNNTATTGCCATCACAAGCCTCCCTGCTCAGGGCGCCTTCATTGATCCACATAACCCTNGAGGATTGGTTACTGAAGCATGTCCCATCAAGGTAGGTACATGGAATTCGACNTACCGAATATACGCCAATCAACACTTTCATAAATTATGCTTTCAGCGACGATTGACCGACAAGCCTCTCGCGGTAACATACNTAATNATCAANGAAATCNTTCGGTATATTTCACCCTGAATGAGGCGATGGAATGACATCCCCAAAAACCCAGCTGGAATCCGCTCGTGAAGGCAATATTACGGATGAGCTGCAATTCTTTGCTGAACCAGAGCAACTTCCACCTGATCCAATATCCAATAGCTTGGATATCGTCGAGGTCGAGCAACCGTCTGACCTTATCGGCCAGAGTGATGACCAAGTGGACAACGCTGAAGAAATTCAGGCGATTGAAAACGATCCAACACTCTTTCCTAATTCCTCCCGCATTTACGTCGAAGGCGAGATTCACGAAGGTTTGAAAGTACCGATGNGAGAGATTCGCCTCTCTGACACTGAGCATCCAAATGGAGAGATTGAAAAGAATGATCCGGTGCGAGTGTATGATTGCTCGGGGCCTTGGGGAGATCCCGAATTTGACGGCGATGTGACTCAAGGTCTTCCAGCGCTAAGAAGAAATTGGATTCTAGATCGGGATGATGTCGAAGAGCATACGGGCCGTGAGGTAAGGCCAGAAGACAACGGTTATGTCTCTGAGGAGCACTCCGAAAAGTACAACCAGTTAAAAAATATTAAAAATCGACTGAAGCAATACCCCGGATTAAAACGAAAACCTTTGCGAGCTCAAGGCAGTGCCGATCGCGATGGCACTTGGCATCCAATCACGCAAAAGTGGTATGCAGATCAGGGGATCATTACGCCGGAAATGGAATACGTTGCCATCCGGGAAAACTTGGGCCGCAAAGAAGAATTCAAGACGATTGCTGATAAATACCCGAATCTTCGAGACCTGCCGCCAGAGGCATCCGAACGCATCCGCCAGCTATGCTCCACGCCCGAAGGTTATGAAATGCCCCGACCTTCGGAGATCGACCCGAACCTGCAGGTTGCCCGCAATCGCATCGATCATCAGCACCCAGGACAATCCTGGGGAGCGATGACTCCTAGTTTTATTACGGCTGAATATGTGCGGTCCGAGGTAGCCCGCGGTCGCGCAATTATCCCTGCTAACGTCAATCATCCGGAAAACGAACCGATGATTATCGGTCGAAACTTTCTAGTGAAGATCAACGCCAATATCGGCAACTCCGCAGTCACCTCGACCATCGACGAAGAGGTTGAAAAGATGCGTTGGGCGACAAAGTGGGGAGCAGACACGGTCATGGATCTTTCAACAGGAAAGAATATTCATGAAACACGTGAATGGATCATCCGTAACAGCCCGGTTCCAATTGGAACCGTTCCGATCTACCANGCCCTTGAAAAAACTGGCGGAATTATTGAAGAGTTAACTTGGGAGCTATTTAGGGACACGCTGATAGAACAAGCCCAGCAGGGCGTTGATTACTTCACGATTCACGCGGCTGTGCTCAGGTCATTTGTTCCGCACACAGCAAAACGTCTGACGGGGATTGTTTCCCGAGGCGGTTCGATCCTGGCGAAGTGGTGTATTCACCACGAAAAGGAGAATTTTCTCTACGAACACTGGGACGAGATTTGTGACATTTGTGCTGCCTACGATGTGAGTTTTTCCATTGGTGACGGCTTGCGTCCTGGTTCTATCGCCGATGCAAATGACTACGCCCAACTGGCGGAGTTAGAGGTGCAGGGAGAGTTGACCAAACGCGCATGGGCCAAGGGTTGCCAAGTGATGAACGAGGGACCGGGGCATGTACCGATGCATCTCATTCAAGAAAATATGCAGAAGCAGATCGAATGGTGCCACGAAGCACCCTTTTACACGCTTGGGCCACTGACAACCGATATTGCCCCAGGGTACGATCACTTNACTTCTGGTATCGGAGCAGCACAAATTGGCTGGTATGGGTGTGCGATGCTATGCTACGTGACTCCCAAAGAGCATTTAGGACTCCCTGATCGAAATGATGTACGCGAAGGTGTTGTGACATATAAGATCGCTGCCCACGCAGCGGACCTTGCTAAAGGACATCCGGCCGCTCAGGTTCACGACAACGCATTATCCAAAGCTCGTTTTGAATTCCGTTGGCGAGACCAATTTTCTCTTGGGCTCGATCCGGCCCGTGCGATCGAGTATCACGACGAAACTTTGCCAGCCGAGGGTGCCAAGACCGCCCACTTTTGCTCCATGTGCGGTCCCAGATACTGTTCGATGAAAATCACTGAAGATATCCGTGAGATGGCGAAGAACGAACCTGAGATTGTGGAAATCAACGATTCCGGTAGCTAATTGATTTGCTATTCAAATTCCAACCTTTCCGTATTTCCACTGCATGCAATATTTATTGTTCGTGTCCGTTTCGTTTTTCTGGGGCATTAATTTCTGGTTGATGAAAAACGCCATCGTGGTCTTTAGCCCTGTGGGCGTGGCTGCGATACGCGTCCTGAGTGGCGCCGTTTTCCTGGCTATCGTGGTAGCGTTTCGTGAGCGAAAATGGCCATTTAAACGTTCCGATATTCCCTGTCTCGCGCTCATCATAGCGGTCGGGTACACGTGGCCTTTTATCATCCAACCCTATTTAATTCACTTTTGTGGTAGCGGTGTCATCGGCTTAATGCCATCACTCGTTCCTCTGATAACCATTCTTCTCTCGATTCCTTTGCTGAACATCAGGCCGTCCACGCGTGAATTCACTGGGGTGCTGATCGGGCTAGGGTTTATTGGGCTACTATTTATTGATGGAATGCATCGAGAAATTGATGCCGCACACCTCTTTCTTGCGGCGACGGTACCTCTGAGCTATGCCATATCCAACACGATGGTCAAACGCGTCTACACCAAGGTGTCCCCCGTCATGCTGACATTTATTTGCCTGTTAACGACGAGTGTTCTGTTGACGCCCTATACACTGCTGGAAGCTTCACCATCCACGATGACTACCCATAACCCGACTGCGGTCGTGATTGCTTGGGTCAGCGTAATTAGCCTTGGGGTATTCGGCACCGGAATCGCCCTGCTCTGCTTCACCATCATGATTCAACGGCGTGGACCTTTGTTTGCGGGCATGGTTACCTATGTGATTCCCGTCATCGCCCTGATCGCGGGCGCTATCGATGGCGAATATATTTCGCCGCTGCAAATCATCGCGCTTGTAGGAATTCTTTTGATGGTGGCAATCGTTCAATGGCCGGCCAGTATCCGGAAAACGGCGGCAACTGGCCCGGGTTAATTCGATGATCAGCTCAGCCCGCTAGACTTCAAAACTCAATTTTCCGATACTCTACAGGCAGGTGTCGTCAAACAATTCGATCAACCACTCACAGTCTGGGATTGCTATGTACCGCGTCACGCGAGAAATCGATTTTTGTTACGGACACCGGCTTCTTAATTACGAAGGAAAATGCCGCCATCTTCACGGGCATAACGGCCGTGTGGTTATCTCCCTTGAGACTGAAGACCTCGACGATCGAGGAATGGTTATCGATTTTTCTGATATCAAGAATGTCGTCAGTCGATGGATCGATGACNAACTCGATCACNGAATGATTCTCTGCAAAGATGACCCCGTCGTGGGGTATTTACAAAAGATGGGAGAACCGCTGTTCCTNATAGATTCTAATCCGACTGCCGAGAATATCGCGAAAGTAATATTCGAATATACCCGTGATAAGGGATTCCNCGTCGTGGAAACCCGCCTTTGGGAGACCCCAAGGTGCTCTGCGACCTACCGGGACCATTGAGTTGATTCTTGGCAAATCCCACCCCGGCATCCAGGGATGCCAGCAATGAAGCCAGTGCGGTCATGCGCGCATGGTTTTTCGCGGAATAAACCCCATTTANGTTTTTCAGTTATTAAAGCGTGCCGGTTATTCCGATTATCAGGGCAGTCACTCTATCTGAGCAAATAGCCACATAAGGGAGTTGCCGTGACCGGGAAGAAGAAAAACGTATTTCTAGCACTCGTACAGGCACCCGTGCTTTGGGGTAGCTTTGCCTCATTCATCTTTTATTACGCGATCAATGCTGGTTTCCTGCAGCACCCGCTCATCTACCGTTATTTTGCAAGTCATCCTGTAGAATACATCGCCACAACGATGTTTTTTGTCGGTTTGTCATCTCTCATTTTCAAGTTCTTCGAGTTACTCTGGCAACCGAATGTAACTGGCGAGGACGTGCTTGGACCGTATGTTTCCGAGGAGGTGAACGTTACAAATTGCCACCACGTGATTGCGTGNATTCGGAAAAAGTCGGCCGAAATAAGCCAGAGCCCGCTGGCTGATCGCATCATTCGNGGAATCCAATATGTTCGGCGACGAAANACATGCGAAGGACTCGAGTCCCATCTTCGGCTGTTGGCTGAACAAGCAGAAGATAGATCGAACTCCGGCTTTTCCACCGTACGAATTATCATCTCCACAATTCCGATTCTAGGTTTCCTGGGAACCGTAATCGGCATCACGCGTGCAGTCGCCGAGTTGGCAAGCCTTGTCGGTGATATTTCATTTGAAACAGCAATCAATTCCGTTGTATCCGGTCTGAGTGTAGCGTTTGATACGACCGCTCTGGCACTGGCATTGTCGATTATTTTGATGTTCGGCATGTTTTTCATAAATCGCTGGGAGACTTCCCGACTATCACAAATCGAGGATCGCGCCGAATCGGCACTCATTGGGCGATTCTTTGTTGAGCTAGAAAACGAGGATCCGCACCTCGTTGCGTTACGAACTATTAGTGAAGAAATATTGCAGAGTACCAGTGGCTTAGTCGACCGGCAGGCTCACATTTGGCGACAATCGATCGATGAAGCAGAAGAAAAATGGCGGGGTACGGCGACGACTACCGAAAAACAACTCGAAACGGCATTGAGTCGAGCCCTCCAAACCAGCGCCCAGGCGCATCGAGAGCAGCTTGAGGTCGCCGAAGCTCAAAGCAGAGCGGAACGGACTGCGATCGCCAANTCGCTCCAAGAAACTGCCCGCGCCGGGGTCGAGCAGCAGCAAGAGCTAACACGACAAACTGAATTGATGCTAAACGTTGCCCACGCCACCGAGCAAATCGTCAGGCTCGAGGATACCCTGAATCATAATCTATCCGCACTGCAAACCTCACGCGATTTTGACCAAACGATTCACAGCCTGACCGCTGCTATCAGTCTACTCAATTCCAGAATCAGTCACGTTAAATCACCGGCAGTGCCCGTTCGTCTCACCGCTGAACAACCGGGAGAAGATGCCGCATGAAACGGTCCGCCACAACCCAGCGGATAACTCTTTTTCCTTTCCTAGCCGTTTTAATTTGCACGATGGGAGCACTATTAGTGCTGCTCGTAGTCATCTCTAAACGTGCACAAGCCACTGCGGACGATGCACAGGAAAACCTAAACGCCACCGCGAAAAAGGCGGTCCTGGATCAACAGCACGCTTTAGCGGAAGACTCCGCAAAACTCCACGCCCTGCACCAGCAGGTCACAGAGCATCTGTCCGAACGCCGTCGGTCCCTGGCACATATCGAGGATCACATGCGCAGACTCGGGGCTCAGATTCGTCAGTTGCAGGCTTCCACCAGCACGAATCATGATGAATCCGGGGATAGCGAAAAACAAATCGATAAACTAAGGGCCGAACTCGAGAAGCTAGAGGCTGCCAAGAAAAATCTGGAGGGCCTGATTGAAGAAATGAAATCGGCTGCACCAAAAAAGACTTCCTATCGAATTGTGCCCTATCACGGCAGCAATGGAACGGCCAGACGCCCTATTTACCTCGAATGCAGAAAGGATGGCGTTTATTTTCAGCCCGAGGGGATCCACCTGGCCGAAAAAGATTTTGCCCGGCCCCTGGGACCTGAAAATCCACTTGCTGCGGGCATTCGCGCTCAAAGCAGTTTTTTACGTGAACATCGATCGACCTCGGAGAATGAAATCGACCCCTACCCGCTGCTCATTGTCAGGCCATCCGGCATTCCGGCCTATTACGCCGCACGTATCGCAATTCGATCCTGGGAATCAGAGTTCGGTTATGAACTAGTCGACGAAGATATCGAACTCGATTTTTCGGTTCCTGATCCAACGCTCGCTCGCGTCACGCAGGAGGCGATTGACATCGCACGACCTCGTCATCAGTTCATGGTCGCTCGTGCGCAACGCATGCAACTACAGTCCGGTTATGGCCGTTCAATTCCGGGTGGCAATGGCCGTGGTCGCATGGTGGGCGCCGGAGAAGGTGACGACGGAAATGGCTTTGGTGGTGGTCTGGGCAAGGGGCAAAATGCGAGGTCTCCGAGCACATCGTTTAACGAACAGCTCCATGGCACCGATACGGACCGTAATCGGAGCGGGTTGCGCCGAGCTGAAGCGTTGCGTAAGGCGGCGGCCGAGTCGAAACTCGGCGGCAGACCTTATGGCGAGGATGGCGAATCGTCCGCATTCAACGAGGCTTCTCTTACGAGTTCCCCGAGTAGCGGGCAGAATCCTTCCAGCAACGAGTCGAATTCTCCCAGTAACGAGCAGAATTCTCTCAGCAGCGGGCCGAGTTCTGCAAGCAGCGAATCAAATTCCGGCACCCAGAATGAAAAAGGCCCTGGAGGTGGATCGAATTCCGACGAAGCTACCGACCAAGCCAGTGGTATTTCATTTCAATTTGGTGGCGCAAAACCGCAGCCACCGCAGCCACCGCAATCCACTGAACCTCCAATCTCCGATGTGCGTGGTGACAATTGGGCACTTCCTGGAATTAGCGGCGGGTCTTTCGCTTTTGCTCGTCCAATCCGCGTTGAGATCACCAAAGGAGATGTCACTTTATTTCCGACCGACTCCCGCCAGAGACCGATCCGAGTGTCTTTTGAATCCAACACTCGGCATACCATTGAACAGTTTGTTGCCGCAATCTGGCGGTATATGGAAACGTGGGGCACGGCTGGTCGGGGAATGTACTGGAAGCCGGTATTAAACATTTACACTGAAAAAGGAGCTGAACCACGTGCGGCCGAACTGGAACATTTGCTCCAACGCAGCGGAATTGAAATTAAACGTAAGTAACCTTTTTTCGCCTGGAACTTTTGAGTAAATCAGATCAATGCACGCGGATACTTCTCATTCAACACCCGAACAAGACCACGATTCCTTTTTGGATATCGTCGCTAATATCGTTGGTATTTTGATTATCCTTGTGATGGTTGTCAGTATCCGAGCAAGAGAAGCACCCGAGGTTAGCCCCGATCCCCCAAAGGAACAAAGCGATCTGCAATCGCAGCAGGTCAAGCACGCCGCACTCCAGCAAGATGTTGCGCGTCTTGTCGCCGCATCCAGTACACTTGATGACTATCTGGTAGTGCGCGATGAAGAGAGGCAGCGACTTTGTCTTATCCTGGCAGCCACCGAAGATGAAATCAATCAGCAGCGAAGCCAGTTAACGAAATCTGACAACACGAGGCACTCACTGCGATCTGCGATTAAAACGACAAAACAAAAGCTAGAAGATCTTCATGTCGAACACATTAGTGCGGCAACTAATGAAACGACGGTCGTTAACCTGGAACATTTCCCCACACCGATCGGTAGATCCGTATTCGGACGCGAGGTGCACTTCCAATTACTTAATGGGCGAGTGACTTACCTGCCCATTGATGCGTTATTCAAGGAAGCTCGAGCACAGGCGAGACAGAAAGTCTGGAAATTGGACAAACTCCCTGAGGCCACCGAAACGGTTGGCCCGAAACTAGGGTTTCATATGCGGTACACATTGGAAAAAATTCCGCTTCCCCGAGAGGTTCGAATGGAAACGGGTCGCACTGGATTTATGATACGGTCGAAATTATGGGAACTTATTCCAACCAGTATGCAGTTGGGAGAGACGCTCGAGGAAGCGCTCGATAACAACTCCNAATTGCGAGGCCAGTTGGCGACCATGGACCCTGATTCCACCACGATCACTCTGTGGACTTATCCCGATAGCTTTGCCACGTTCCGGGCGCTAAAAAAAGAGCTTTATACACTTGGTTTCGATGCAGCGGCCCGTCCCCTGCCTAAAGGGGTGCGGATTGCCGGTTCTCCGAGTGGCAGTCGTTCCACCGCTCAATAACGTTCATAGTCCCGTTATTCGCCAGCGCAACGGCCACGGCAGTTACCTACGCGAGACCCCTAAAGCGAACCAAAGACCCCACTGTAGGGGGGGGGCGACTTCTCCTCGCGCTTTATTTGTGAAGATTCTGTAAATCTTTTATTTCCATACACCAAACCCTTGCGTTAGGTGTATTTCTGCATATGATGGGACCTAGTGCTTCGGGCGGAATGAAGCGCAGTTTGATTAGCAAGGATCAAATAACGCCCGTGTTGGGCCAGACACTGAAGGACGAGTCGCTAATGTTACGGACATGGATGGTAAATCTGGTTTTCGCTTTACTGGCGATGTTACCCTTTCGGGCGGATGCGATAGAAATATCGCTCGACTTCGAAGGTGCTGTAGGAATGTCTTTGGATGGCACCGACCTTTTCATTTACTCCAACACGATTCAGTTGGACTCATTCGAACTCACACTGGCCGCCACTGGTGGAGACTTCAATAAGACATCGAGTGGCTTTGGCATTAACGCACCCGGGGCAGGTGATGACACCGATGCCTTCGATAATGGCTTAGTATCGGAATCAATGCGAATCGCGTTTTCCACCACAGCGGAGGTGGGCGTCAGAATTGTATCGCTCGAATTTGATCGTTTGACCGGAGGCGGGGGTGTTGGTGAAGATCAAGCTCTCTTAAGCTTCTACGATGAAAACGATGCGTTGCAAAACAGCGTTACGGTTACGAATGCCAATACGGCCGGCGATGACACGGCTAATTTCAACAGCGTCGACTTCCCCGAATTAATATTTCAACCAGGATCATATTTCGACCTTTCAGTCGTAGATGGTAATGGATTTGGGATAGAAGTCCTCGTGGTCGACATTGACGGAAGTTACTACACGGGCGGGTCCGGTGGCGGATCTGGCGGAGGTGGTGCTGTTCCCGAACCGGCCGCTGCATGCTTAATGCTTATTGGCTTCGCAGCTCTCTGTGGTTACCGGCGTCGTAAATAACGCTAGGATCGCGACACAAACCCTCGATTTAAAATGGCCTTGGTGCTGCGCTATGCGCGGCGTACGATTGAATGCCGTTATGCTTTATATCGAGCGAGTGACCTTGGTTATAGCGCTACACGCATGAACTGTTGCATTAATCCCTCGGTCTCGGGCGCATCTTCAAGTAATTCTTCGAATCGCTCGGCTGGGATACCAGCGATATTCTCAATATAAGTCGGGTACTTTAGTACGCGCACCAGTAATTGTTCTCGCTTTAGTTCCGGATGAAATTGCGTGCACCAGATCGGTCTATCCCCCATGCGATATGCTTGGTGCTCCACAATGTCTGAAGACGCGAGCAAAACCGCTTCTTCCGGTAAACGAACAACACAATCCTCATGCCCCATTTGTCCGCGGAATTGCTCTCCCAGGGCATGAAAAAGGGAATCTTTTTTGCCTGCCTCGGTTAAATGCAATTGGTGCGTTCCAACTTCCGCCCGAGAGAGATCCGTCTCCACTTTTCCGTCGTGTGCTTTTGCCATCGCCTGAAAGCCCCAGCAGGAGGCAAAGGTTGGTTTCGATTCTCGCACCAGGTCGCGCATCAGATCCAACGACGCATCGAGCCAGCCAGACTCGCGGGTGACCGAGTAATCGCCGCTCCCACCGATGAATACCGCATCGTGTCGATCCACAACCCCGCCCCCGGGTCGACCGGCGAGTAAGTCCCATGGTGAGATTTGCGATGGTTCGACCCCCGCTGCGGCTGCAAAACATTCGATTTCCTGGTCGCGCATCGGGTCGCCTTGATTTCGGATCTGCAGCAACAGTAACTTTACTTTGGAAAAACACATGCCATCACCCATCGGATCGAGATTACTTACCACGCCAATTTAATTTTCGCGCCTATCCCGACGCCAAGCATAATCGCGGCACTGTCGTCGACAATTGCGAGTTCCAGCTTTCCACCTGAACCTATCAAGGCGATTAAAGTCATTGATGGCTGCTCCCCATAGGTCTTAAAGATACCATGGGTCTCGTGTTCATCGCAGATGATTCGGACTGATTCGTCACGGGGGACGTCACCCAACTGCTCTTCGGTAATGTTTGAAATAAGATTGCCGAAAGAATCAACTGTTTCGATNATGCCTNCAATTTTCCCTGGCATAANNNTCACTTTNGGCCANGCTAGTTGCTTGATCGTANCTAACGGATCACCGAGCNANTCCGGTGTCATTGACAAGCTTAAGTGAGCGGCGACGGGCGCCAAAATGTCACGGCCATGAAATGTATCGGAGACATTCTNAAGCCAATAGTCGGAGTTTGTTAATGCGATGATTTTATCGGGATTATTAACCCGTGCCAGGGCATCCAAAACACCATTATCGGGTGCCAGGAAATAGGAACCCCCTATCGAAACACAAAGAAGAAACCGTTCGGTCCCTACCCCGGGATCGACCACGACCACGTGAATCGTCCCCAGCGGAAAATTCGGTGCCGATGTCACCAGACCTAACGCCGCTTGTCGCACGTTCTGAGGAGGTACCGAGTGCGTTAAATCTACAATGGTTGCCGCGGGATTAATTGCCAAAATAGCGCCTTTNATGGCAGCAATGTATGGACTCCCGTTGCCGAAATCAGTCGTAAGGGTGATTATCGATCCAACCATCAGCGGCTCTACATTTCTTGTACCATCCGCAAACAAATCTCTTTTACCTGGCTCGGCTGGACATTCGGATTTTTACGCTTCGCTTGCCCAATCAAAGCACCGACGGCCTTTTGTTTCCCTTCTTTTAGGTCATCGACTACCTGCGGATTTGCCGAAAGAAGTTCCCTGCATAACGATTCGATCTCGTCCGAATCAACATCTGCGATGCCCAGCGATTCCATCGCCGCTTCCACCGAAAGCGTGTTCTCCAGCATGCAGGATAAAACCTCCCGTCCACGGCCCGTGCTAAGTTTGCCACCGGTTACGGCCTGCAAGAGTTCGGCGAATGATTCGGTATCAACTGGATATTGATCGATAGTGATTGCATGTTCACCGAGATAACGCATCACATCCTGTTGAATCCAGTTGCTGACCACTTTACCATCGCCCATCCGGCGACATACCGCTTCAAAATACTCNACCAGCTCGCGACCCTGATTCACCAGCACACCTGAATCATAGGGTGTTAACTGATGTTNGTTCACCAATAAAACTCTTAGGTCAGCTGGCAATCGTCCAAGTTTCTTTTTTTGAACATCTATTTCTTCTTCCGTCGTCGCGACCGGCGGCAAGTCGGGTTCAGGGAAATAGCGATAATCGCTCGATTCCTCTTTGCTGCGCTGACTCTTGGTGACCCCGGCTCCATCGTCCCAGCCTCGCGTTTCCTTCGTTACCCCGGGGTCTCCAAGGCAGCAGCCTGTTTCATTCCAGGCGTCAAATTGCCTGATCGCTTCATATTCGAGTGCTCGACCCACCGCTCGAAAGCTATTGAGATTTTTCACCTCCACAATCGGAGTCGCTTTTGTTTCGCCCCCTTCTGTAATATGGAGATTCACATTCGCATCTACTCGCAGGCTTCCTTCCTGCATATTGCAGTCCGATACCTCAAGGTAACTAAGCAGCAGTTTTAGTTCGGAAAGATAAACCGCCACTTCTTCGGCGCTACGTAAATCCGGTTCGCTGACAATTTCAAGCAGCGGTGTACCACATCGATTTAAATCAATCAGACTGTCGGCTTTTCCACTCGTCTCATCGTGCAAGCTTTTCCCGGCGTCTTCCTCTAAATGAGCCCGAATAATACCGATCCTCCNGGTTTCNAATTTTTCATCCGGATCGATTATTTCCAGGTACCCATGTTGCGATAGGGGTAAATCAAACTGGCTTGTCTGAAATCCCTTGGGTAAGTCCGGGTAAAAATAATTCTTTCGGTCCCATTTCGTAAACAAGGGNATTTCGCAATTTAGACCTAATGCCGCCCGGACCGATAATTCGTAGGCGCGACGATTCATGACGGGAAGAGCGCCGGGAAGTCCGGCACAAACTGGACACGTGAGCGTGTTAGGGGGTGCCCCATAGCGATTCTCGCATCGGCAAAAGAGTTTACTCGCCGTGGCAAGCTGCACGTGTACCTCGAGACCAATCACCAACGTGTATGGCTGCTCCGCCATGATATTGATCTCCCCTGTGGTTCCAAAGAACTACCGTATCCGTTGCCAAATGAACGGCATGCCCAATCCAGGAGCAGCCATTTTACAATGATCCGTATCAACAAACTGGACATTGATAATATCTTTTCCCATGACTTCTTTATTCCAAACAATGCCTTTGGCTTCAATATAATACACCTCGTCATCTTCTACCGTTGATTGACCAAGCGCACCGGCAACCGCGACGGGTGCAAGTCCGCCGGGTTTTTGCTGTGCAATGATTNCTTTTTGGTCGTCGCTGACGTTTTCGTAAAACACTTCAATGACAAATTCGCCCTGGGCGAGCCCGAAAGACTCCGATTCCGGATAGTGTTCCTTGAATACGCCTTTCATCAATACAGGNTGGTTCACAAANTCATCTGGAAACTGGTAAATCTGTTCAAATCGTATGCCTTTCCGTGGCGTCATCACTTCAATGACTACCCCAGTATCGTCTTGTTTTTTAATTTTGTATGTCCCGGTAAAACTATCCGACTCATCCCCGAATGTCTTTGTGAATATCACCGATCCATCAGGCCGATAAGCCATCTCAATCTTAATACCCCGAGATGCGGCCAGAAAACCCTTCGCCTTATCTGGATTTCCGAGTGAATCTGCCGTGCGCTGAAGATCGACCACCCACGTTCCGACCATCGGGTAATCGTCCGCTCCAAAACCGGTTGTCTGTTGCAATCCGCAGATCAAAAGCAGCAGGAAACATTTTNCAATTCGACATTGGATGATGGGCATCACTCACTCCTTACTGGTGNCATCATTTGATGCCATTCGGTCTGTTGTTGAAATGCATTTCCCACTTGNAGGAGNCGCGATTCTGATAGTGCCGGTCCTTGCAACTGAACGCCAATCGGTAAACCGTTTGCCGCATGTCCACAGGGAAGTGCAATGGCTGGCAATCCCGCCAAATTNGCNCCCACGGTATAAGAATCTCCAAGATACATCGCGAGTGGATCTTCCACTTTTTCCCCAAGCATGAACGCGGGTGTCGGGGTCACTGGCCCAATTAAAAGATCGACATTTTCAAACGCTTTTTGAAAGTCATCTGCGATTAATCGCCGTACCCTCAGTGCCTTTAAATAGTAAGCGTCATAATAGCCGGCACTCAAAGCATAGGTGCCAAGCATTATTCGCCTCTTTACCTCTGGGCCGAAACCTTGCTGCCGGGTATCGCAATACATCGACTCCAAGGAACGTTCGTTATCGCCAGTTCGATTCTCAGCCCGGAAACCATAGTGGGCTCCATCATACCGGGCCAAATTACTGGAGGCTTCACTGGAGGCGATAATATAGTACGCAGCGATGGCGTAATTACTTTGCGGCAGATTGATTGGATGTACCGTGGCTCCCATCTTCTCGAAGGTGCCAATCGCTTTCTCGACATGACTCTTTACCTCCGGATGAATGCCTGCTCCAAAATGCTCCTGTACGATCCCGAGACGAAGGGATGTGAGTGGCTGGCGACATTCAGAGAGATAATCTGGAACACCATCATCAATAGAGGTTGCATCATGACTATCCTGGCCGGCGAGCACGGATAATAAAATTGCTACGTCTTCCACCGTTCGTGCAATGGGTCCCACGCAGTCCAGGCTGCTCCCGAATGCGATCAAACCATATCGACTCACTCGGCCATAGGTCGGCTTGAGCCCCACAACCCCACAGTGAGAGGCCGGCTGGCGTATCGATCCGCCGGTATCACTGCCGATTGATAAAGGAGCCATGCGGCCCGCCACACAGGCCGCCGCACCGCCACTAGAGCCACCGGGAATACAGTCCAGATTCCATGGGTTATGTGTCGGATGAAACGCCGAATTTTCGGTCGAGCAACCCATCGCAAACTCATCCATGTTGGTCTTGCCCATCAGGACGGCCCCCGCATCCCTGAGCCGACGCACCGCGGTTGCATCGTAAGGCGATTGATAATCGGCCAACATACGCGAACCGCAACTCGTAATCCCATCTGCCGTGCAGAGCACATCCTTGATCGCGACCGGCAATCCTCCAAGGGACCCCACTGTTTTACCTTGTGCCCGCTTTTGGTCAATCTTATCTGCTTGGGCAAGTGCATTGTCTCGGTCGATTCGGACAAAAGCACCTATCTGAGAATCGTGTTGTTCGATTTCGTGCAGAAATGCTGTAGTGATTTCCCTGGAGGTCTTCTGTCCCTGCTCAAGTAAATCAAGGAGTTCAACAGCGGAGAGTTGTGTGAGGTTCATACGAGCGCTTCAAACCAGGATATTCACAGGCATGCGGCCCATCAGTCGCCGAGTACGGGTGGTACTCGATAGCATTCATCGTCACATGATGGTGCATTCCGCAACATTTGTTCACGCGAAAAGCTGTCTCGAGCCGTATCTTCGGCCAACACGTTGACTTGCTCAATGGCATGAGCCATCGGTTCTACGCCCTCCGTGTCTACTTCATTGAGTTGCTCAATATAGGTAATCACCTGGGCCAATTGCGCAGCAAGAGTTTCGGCTTCTTGATCTGTGATCCTCAGACGAGCCAGGGAAGCAATTTTTTGAACGTCGGCTAGAGTGAGGCCCATCTGAATGCTCCAAACGTCATTTCCAAGCGGCTTGAAAGATGCTATTCAGAAGAGACGGGCAAAGCGAAAGGCTTCGCTTGAACTTTTTTTGTAACTGCACCGCTCCGCAAACACTGCGTACAGACAAGCATTCGCTTATTTGTACCATTAGCGGTCGTCACCCGGACACGCTGTAAATTCGGCTTGAATTGACGCCGCGTGATCCCAGTCAATTTGGTTCCAACTCCCCCGAGGTACTTTGCCTTACCACGCGTCTGCACGCTATTACCCATCTGAGGGCCTTTTCCACACACTTCACAATCTCTGGCCATGGCGATACCTCTCGAAATAAACAACCCAAGGGCATACTCTACGTAAGCCCCTTTCCCAAGGTTCCCATTCTAAGGGATCAGAATTGGTCGGCAAGAGTACTCATCGTCAATAAACCAAGGGTTTAATCCCAGGATGATTGCTGCTAGCACCCCTGGGTGGATATAATCCCCGCCAGGACGTTTTGCAACCGTAGAGTGTATTCCATGAAACTTCGCGTAGGCTTGGTCGGACTCGGCAGCAGTTGGCAGCAACGTCACGCGCCGGTCCTCCGCGCTTTGGCTGATCGAATCGAGGTTCGTGGTGTATATGAGCAGGTTGCGCATCGCGCAGAACAGGCCGCTGAGGCCTTTGATGCTCGCTGTTTTGAGAGTTTTCGAGCGCTCATTCTTGCTGAAGATATCGATGCGATCCTCATGCTTGCCCCGCAGTGGTACGGCCAGTTACCTATTCTCGCAGCTTGTGATTCCGGGAAAGCCGTCTACTGTGCTGTGGCACTGGATATTGATCTGGAAACGGCCTATCGTCTGAAAAAACGAGTCGAGCAGTCAGGAATTGCGTTCATGGCTGAATTGCCTAAGCGCTATGCTCCGGCGACACTTCGGTTGAAAGAACTGATCGCAACCCACCTCGGACCACCANGGCTNATTTTTTGCCATCAACGACTACTAGTGGACAANACCAACGAACAAGAGCAGATTATNAAACGAGGTATGCCAATGCACCACATGGTGGAACTNGTGGATTGGTGTCGTTTTNTAGTCGACAGGGAGCCAACAAGTGTCACAGGCATCTCCCATAAATCCGGTCATGGTCCCTACGACACNGACTATGAAATGATCAGCCTGGATTTCTCCAGTGACTTATCCGGCACAAACCAACCTGTCACTGCCCAATTAAGTTGCGGACACTACCTGCCTGATTCTTGGCCGGAGGCGATTAGCTTCCGTCCGCCCACTGCTCTGCAGATCGCATGTGAAAACGGAGTCGCATTCATTGATTTACCATCCACTGTGACATGGTTTGATAATTCCGGCAGGCATCGAGAATCCCTCGAATCAGATCGACCCGTAGGCGAACAATTGTTACAGCACTTTGTCCGAGCGGTGACGAGCCTCGTTCGGCGACAATCCGACTTAAATGACGCCTACCGATCCATGGCNATTGTGTTAGCGGGTCGCGAAAGTGAAAAGGATGGGCGCCGTATCGAGATCGAGACTTAACCGAAGTCCGCGGTCGACTCACTCCATAAATCTGTCGATAAATATTTCAAAGCCGAGTCGCATATCATCGTCACGAACGTTTTCCCTTGCATTTCGTGCTCCAGCAACCTCGCCGCCACCGCCACATTAACGCCAGCCGGTAGCAGCAATGCTGTTTGATTAACAACGGAGAGAAAAAGAAGGCCGCCTATTAAAGTAGCTAATTCAGCTCGGCTATCGAAGCTGAAAGACAATGGCTTATCCTCTGCGTGACCGCCGTCGAACAACCGCTGCGCAGGCCAGTGCTGCAAAACCTAACAGGCCCAGTGTTCCAGGTTCCGGAACGGTCGATCCGGTTAGCGCACCGGGACCAAGAAGTGTATTCGTATAAAGAGTCCCACCGCTATTGAACGAGTAGGCCGAAAANGTAATTGTGNCCGGTGCTGCTGGGTGCACNACACGAAATGTTGACACCAACCCTGTGTAATGCGTTCCGGTCGTGACTTTATTGACGAATCGAAGAGCGCGATCCACATCGCCGAAGGAATCTGGCGTAATCGCTCCCGGCCCTATGAACTTTGGATTCACACCCGCCCACGACGAAGTTCCTTGATAGTCACCGATGTCGTGCCATTTATTTATAATGCCTTCGCCAAGATCAGTGTATCCGGCCGGAATGGTCCAGGAACCGCTGTCATTGTAGGAGCCGTAAGCACTGCGATCCCAGGAGTTAGTACTCGCACTCTGAGCATATGCGTCCCACTTCTGAGTCAGAACTCCGGTGACGCTGCTATGACTAAAAGGATGCTGATTGATAATTTGTGAAGCGTCAAATCCCTCTATCTGAAATTCATCGAATTGGGATTCATTATCCATATAGACATCATAGATGTATTCATACTGACCAATTTCAGCTGCGTTCTGCGCATCGCTAGCCGTTAAAAGAGTCGGTTGGCCTCCGAGCAACTCAGCATAGATGTTAGCTGCCGATGCTTTATCGGAATAAAAGAGAACCGTGAGAAGCGCGATCCATCCGAGTGCGCGAAGCTTCATACTGCCCATTAGACACCGCCCAATTCAACTCTGTAATAATTGAATCCCCAAACGTCTATATCCACATGCTACCGCAGAACCTCGGGAAATACAATGATTTTGGGGCGTTATTCGCACCTTTCCAGCGANTTTTTGCGGACAATATCATCGATTTCACTTGTGCATCCCACTCATCTCAAACANCTTTGGGGNTCATCTTCATGAACCACGATTCTCGATGAATTTGTTTTGACGTCGTCTGGGGTTCCATGCCAATAGCGCCCCAATACCGAATAAGAGAACACTTGCCGGCTCCGGTACCGCACGGACTGGATCAGGGTGAAGTTCCCACTGAAACGGTGTTTCGATTTGTCTAATGATATTGTAATCAGAAAAAGAAAGGTTCTTGATTGGTTTAATCGAACTTGCAATCAGATCGTCCTCGATTTCAGCCTCGGACAATAATCCGGAATCAAACTCGAAGGTGAACAAAGTCCCCATCAATTCTTCGGGCGTTGCCCCATAGCCATCGATATTCGTATAGAGATCAGCATCAATACCGAAACGAAAGGAATCGCCCTCGGTAAACGACCCAGCGGCAAAATCGATGGTCAGTAACTGACTTCCATCGGTATCCCCGGAAATTGTGAGATCTCCTGCGGTGACTCCGCTCATCGAGGCAGCATTCAGGGCGAACGGGGTGCCGACCGCACCCGGATCAGCCGCGGTAGGGTCAAGGAATGCATTCACCGGACTCAAGTCCATCGTCAAACTTGAAAGCGACATTCCCAAGGGTCCACTTGCAAAATCGACAAGAAAGAAATCGTCCGTACTATAGGGCGTAGAGCCATTCGTATCGACCAGCACTTCGGCCACGGTGCCTAAAAATGGAGATGATCGTAATTGTGTGATTTGCGCTGCGGTGAGCTGACTCAGATTGTCACCATCGGGCGTAATATGTGAAATATCTCCAGGCACATCCCGAGACGTTCCGGCAGTCATTAAATTTTCGCCGCCCCCGGCTCCAAGTGTTTCGTGTTCAAGATCCATATTATGACCCAGTTCGTGTGCGATCGTATCTCGTCGACCCCCACCCCAGGTTGATACGTCCGTACCGTTAATTACTACCCCGTTTCCATTGATATACGCCGATCCAAAAAGAATCCAATCTGGCCCAATATCTAAATCCTCAACGAACCACATATTGACCGTCAGCGGATCAACGTGTTGACCATTTCCAGGAACATTGACATCGCTCACGCTCGAGACCACGAGCATCGACGAATCGTTGACCTGCACCGTCGGCAACCAAATAGGCGCAACACCAGCCTGGGCAAAGATTTTCTCCGTTTCCGCCTGGAATAACGGCATCGGGGCCGGATTCAGGCCGGCATCGTCATAGATGCGAATGGGCTGAACGCTGAACCAGCGGTCAATCTGTGCATGCGATGAGCTTGCGATCAATGCAAAAACACTGATCAAGCAGATCCGCGTAAGAGACCGCGGAGTGACCGTTACACGTTTTTGGGATTGTGAAACGTGTGGAAATAGACAAAACGCATAACTTCGAGACATTAGCTGGTTCCCCCTGAATTATTGCCAGACCAGGAGTCCAGATTAGCAGGTTTCGAACTGCCTGCAATCTATTTTCGGCGAAATATAGGGAAAAAAGGCCTCACGCCCTTCGCGTTATCGAATCAGAAACGTTCCACAGCGACGCCCTTTACGATAAGAGCGGCCAATCGNTNGCTCGCGTCACCCTCACTGATCAGCCCCGACGACGACCGAACAGGCCACGACGCTGTGGGGAACTATCCGTAACGCTCCCTGCAAGTTCCCAACCCGGTCGGTATTCGCTTCGCACGATGGTGGACAACTCCGGCGCATCCTTGGCTACCAGGTTCTTGGCATCCCAGTTTACTTTCTTCCCTTCGCCACCAGGGGCAGCGGCCCAAACGGCTAGGTTGCCAAGCAGAATTGTTTCGGTAAGCGGACCGGCGTAATCGATAAAGTTACTCATCGCCGGTTTGCCGCCCTGAATCGCGCGGACCCACTCGCGGAAGTGGCCTGGCGAGGCATCGTATTCTACCTTCGGCTTTTCCATCGGTTTGTTATCGAGAGTGAACATATCAAACTGCTCACCATAATCATTAG
Source organism: Planctomycetaceae bacterium TMED10 (assembly GCA_002168195.1). Taxonomy (GTDB): domain Bacteria; phylum Planctomycetota; class Planctomycetia; order Pirellulales; family UBA7805; genus UBA7805. The sequence continues at coordinate 20,500 of NHBP01000015.1, read as the reverse complement.
GCGAATAAATTTTGCCTGTCGATCCGACCAGTAAAGAGCCCGACGAAGACAGCGGTTTTCCAACCATGGAGGCGTCGGGACGCTTACCACCGTCATACCAGTAGACGTCCACTGCATCGCGCGTTTCGGTTGCTGGAAACACGAAATGAATCTGTGACCATTTCGGGTAACTCTCACCGTTATGCCCCGACGTGATCGCCTGCACCGAAATCGGATCGCGAAGATTCAGGGCGGCAAACGGCATATTGAAAGTATGGCACGCCATATCNCCAAGCGCCCCGGTGCCAAAATCCCACCAGCCGCGCCATGCAAAGGGGTGATAACCGTTACCGTAGGGCCGCTCTGGTGCCGGCCCTAACCACTCGTCCCAGGATAGACTCTCGGGAACAGGCTTGGACTCCGGTCGCGAACCGCCTTGTGGCCAGACTGGACGATTTGTCCAGACATGGACCGATTTTACATCGCCAATACCGCCACTTTGAGTGATCGCCGCAGCTTCTCGCAGTCCGTTATTGGATGTACCCTGATTGCCCATCTCGGTCGCCACGCCCATCTGCTTGGCAAGTTCCCCAAGATAGCGAGCCTCATAGATCGTATGCGTAAGCGGCTTTTGGCAAAAACAATGCTTGCCCATCGACATCGCCTTCGCAGCCGCCACCGCATGCGTGTGATCCGGTGTGCTGACGGTAACCGCATCGATCTTATCGCCCATCGAATCGAGCATCTCGCGGAAATCGGCAAAAGTATTTGCGCCCTTAAATTGATTTGAAGCTCCTTTGAGTCGTTTCGCGTCGGTGTCACAGATGCTGACCACGTCTCCACTCTTGCCGGCGTCAGCCGAATCGCTTGAACCTTTGCCACCAATACCGATGCAGGCAAACTGCACCTTCTCATTGGCCGATTTACTTTCTGCGGACTGCACACCACCGGCCACCCAGTAACCGGCTGCCACGGCAGTTGTATTTTGTACGAAGGATCGTCGTGTGAGCTTTTTAGCCATCGGGGCCTCGCTGGATCAAAGGTGGGATATTTTTGACGGCACTCCAGTTGCCGTCTGCCATACCCCACACTTTACCCTGCCTTTGCCACGATCGCAATTGATAGCAGTTCGCGTGATATTTTTACCCGATCGGGCGGTTTTCCCTCCGCCCCCTGCTGCCCTAAAATGGGGAGACACCCCACTCCTGAGGAAGCAAACCATGAGTCATTGGTCGATTGCCACAACCATTCTCCTTGCCACGAGCCTGTCGCCCAACACTGCCTGGTCGACAGATGAGCTTAAAGAGCTTGAATCGCGGGGCGCGAAGATAAAAAAAAATGAGGCTGGCGAGGTTGTTGAAATCAACCTCGCAGAGGCCGAGGTTGGGATGGATCAACTCCGCGCGCTGGCGTCTTTTCCTGAACTCAATCGACTCACTCTCTGGGGCGCGGGAATCACGGATGCCGCGTTGCCCTTGCTTGCGGAAAATTCAAAGCTGCAAACACTCGTACTAGAAAACACGGAAATAACTGGAGAGGGGATCGAATCACTGACGAAACTACCGCGTCTTCGTGTCCTCAACATCAGACGCAGTACTTATCTTGACGATTCTGCGCTGGAGACGATCAGTAAGATAAAAGATATTGAGCAACTCATACTCTTGTATAACAACTTTTCGGATACCGGACTCGAGTACCTGGCTGCACTGAAAAAACTGAAAGTATTAGATCTTCGGGGTTGCACAATGGTCACCAGCGAAGGTCTCAGACCTCTGGCCAAGCTACCAAACCTCCAGCGACTGAAACTCCGCTGTCCGGCAGTCGATGATACGGGGGTAGAGATTTTAGCGGAGTTTCCAAAACTTCGTGGACTATGGCTCGAAGACTGCAGTATCACCGATGAAGGCGCCGTTCACCTGGCCAAACATACCAAGCTTGACGAATTATACCTGTTTCGCACCTACATCAGCGACGACGCTTTGGCTGCCCTTGATCCGATGATCCGCCTGAAGCGTCTTTCCCTTCGAGATACCGCCATTACCGGGAAATCCTTGAATTATCTTTCGCAATCAGCCAACACGATGGAAAACCTAGACCTCAGCGAAACCCAAACCAACGATGCTGGTCTAAAAAACCTTTCGCGACTGAAAAAACTAAAACGCCTGAATCTATGGAATACTGAAATCAGCGATAATGGTGCCACAGAACTTGAAAACTTACCCGGTTTAACCTGGCTCAATTTACAAAACACAGCCATCACCGATGCGAGTGCTTCATCGTTAGCAAAACTTGAAAATCTCCGGGTATTGAACCTGAGTGAAACGGACATTACCGATGACACGCTCAAGGCCCTAGCAGATCTGGAGGACCTTGAGGAATTGGACGTGTCTTTTACGCAGGTCACTCCGCAAGGCGTGGGCGATCTGACAGAGAAGCTGCCAAAATTAAAGATCAAACAATAGCACAACAGCGTAACGGCACATTAGCTTAAACCCTCAGTCAATTTCTTCGAGCCAAAGACGAATTTCGTTACCGTATTCGCTCCCCAGGTTATTGATCGTTAGCTGCCTAAGAAAGTGAGCAGCTCCCTCCTCGCGCAAGTCTGCGGCCTCCGCGTTTGGAAATCGACGGGCAGGGTCCGGAGAGATAAGGCCCATGCAGAAATTCATCAATAAATCGTTGACGACGACCTCTTCGGGAAGGATTTCATGCAGGCGATGAGGCAGCGTTCTTTTCGCTTCGACGAGCGGTCCATACTCGTTTATTTCATGGAATGGCGGTCGCCCGGAGAGCATTTCAATCAATACATACCCGAGACTCGCCAGATCAGACCGCGGTGAGAATTCGCCTGCCTCGAGAACTTCCGGTGCGGCATAGGCGGGCGTACACATTTGTTGGGCCGGTGGGTCGGATAAGGCGGCCGCTGAGCCGATGTCGATCAATTTAGCGTTTCCGGTACGCTTGAGCATAATATTTGATGGTTTCACGTCACGGTGAATAATATCTTCGCGATGTAAGGCCGCCAGGGCACCAAGTACATCACGAAGCACTGCCACCGCGACGCCAGGCTTGAGTCGTGGCTGAATCGGTCCGGCCGTAACAATGACATTGTTCATGTAATCCCATCGCCGACGGCTAACGCGTTCCTGGGAGCGATTCAGCATTTCATTCGTCAATAATCGCCCCATGTCATAGCCATCGATCCATTCCATTTCCATCATCCTGATGCGACGATGGTCGACAAAGTTATGGACATCGAGCAGATTATCCTGCTGTATTTGCGCTACCATGCCCGCCACACGCGCCATGCGGCCCATTGCCTCGTCATAGGACGATTCGGTGTCAAAGGAACGGGGAGAAAATATTTTCAGAGCCACCGGTAATGTAAAATGGTCAGCGCCTCGGCGTTCTGTGAGATACACCACGCCCTGTCCACCTTCACCCAACTGACGCAACAGTCGATGGTACTCGGTCCAACTGAAACGCTGATTGGCTAGTAGCCCGTCATATTCAGTTACGAGGTGTTCGGGGCAACGCTCCGAAATGCTGCCGGCAAGTGTGAGGGTCGGTGATTCTTTAAATATCCGCGTTGTTGACATCAAGAACCCCAAAAAAAATCGCGATCACCTTGCCTATCGACCATTTAAAACGAAACTGACTTCTAAGCAAGATCACAAGACGAAGTCGGAGGGAAAATTATTCACTCGGTCCGATCAACGTTCGCTTATACCTGGTTCGTTCCAATCTTAAACCTATCGCTTCGGTAATATGGAAACCGAATCCTAAGGCACAGGGAATCCGAGTTGCTTGTCCACCATGTTCTGCAAGGGTTGCCCACTTTGGTAGCGGACTAAGTTATCAACTAGGAATTCGGTCATCCGGTCAATCCGGGTGCGAGCCTGACCCGCAACATGGGGTGTGATCAACAAATTAGGTGCAGTCCAAAGCGGGTTATCCGCCGGTAGCGGCTCCTCGCTTGTGACATCGATCGCGCCTGATGAAATCTTCCCGGTCCGCAATGCAGCGATCAAATCTTTCTCCACCACGACCGGACCGCGGCAAATATTGACAAGCACACTTTGGGGTTTCATACAATCAAATCGAGCAGTGTTCATGAGTCCGCGCGTTTCATCTGTCAGCGGCACCGCTAGAACGACAATATCACTTTGAGATAGTAGCCTAGGTAACTCTTCCCTGGACCATACATGCTTCACGTGATTTGGGGCATCGACGGGAAAATAATCCGTTGCCAGGATCGTTACCCGATAGGGGGCAAGCAATTCTGCGATCCGTCGACCGACACCCCCGAAACCAACGATGCCGACAGTGGAGCCATGAAGGTCACGAGTGGGTCTCCGTTTAAATTCACGATGCGCCTGGGCAACCATAAACGTGGGAAGTGATCGCAAAACCGCTGAAATTAAACTCAACGCGTGCTCTGCGACCTGATCCGCCAACACACCTGATGCGCTTGTCACAATGATGTCACTCTCAACCACTCGAGGATGCAGGCAGTGATCGAGTCCAGCTGCGGAGGACTGAATCCATTTCAACCGTTTCGCATCGACAATTTTTCCCCAATCGACTGGCACCTTAACGTGACCGCAAAACAAATCAGCCGACGGTAACAATTCAGCCAATTGAGTTTGTTCGGCAACCACCACTTCATAAGCGGGAACAGATGCCCTGATCTGAGCGACGTGGTTTTCCTCCACCGGATAGCCCAACAATAACTTCATCTTGGTCCTTTTTATCGAAATAAATTCGCTTGGAAAATCATTCCCTTGAGGAGTGCCTCGCACTGTTCAGCAAGGTCTATTTTCCCTAGAATAGTGGTTGTTGCAAACGGACCCGTCATTCTACGGCCTTCTCCCGCCCAGGCCATACGTAGCGTCCTGATTGTAGCGTTTGATAACACGGCACTCTGGAATCCCGAACATGGAAAATCGTTTCCTATATCCCTCGGTAGTGATCATTCTTTTGGTTGCTTTACGGGTCTCCATCGGTTGGTATTTTTTCGAAAGCGGCAGGAGTAAAAACCTCGACCGTAATTTTTCCTCTGCGGGTTTCCTTTCCCAGGCCAAGGGCCCACTCGCACCCCTTTATAAAGCTAACCTGCCGGATTATCACCGATTCGCAGAACTGGTCACGATTCCACGTATCGACGCTCCTAACCCCCACCCGGTCGGTACTGAAGCGTGGAACGCTTATCAACGGGAACCGTATGCCGCCTGGCAGGAGCAGATTGTCTTTGATTTCGGTCGCATTCGCCAGCAAGCCGACACTCATTTCCAATTCAACGAGGACCAACTGTCTCGTTCGGATAAAGCTTTTTCGTTCTACCAGCGGCGATTAGACGACTATTTTAATAACTATCGCGATGACATCGCTGCCTATCGACATGAATTATCCCGACTTGAGGACTGGACGAACAAGGAAACTGCCTCCGAAGTGCCGTACCAACAAGATCGGATTACAGCAAAGAAAAAGGAACTCAGCGCGACCGCCGCTGGTTTTTATGAATCAGTGGCTGCCATAGAAGACCAATTGCGGAAAGAACTGGAGTCTATCGCCTCAGTCGAAGGGGTGAGTCAACGGGGACCACTACCGCAATCGACAGACACACTTGCCGCATTTGATCGGTTTCTGATGATTACCCATTTCCTCATCGGTGGCTGTCTGATAATCGGTTTTTTAAGCCGGTTTGCTGCACTTTCCGCCGGGCTTTTTTTGATGACCGTCATCGCCTCGCAACCCCCTTGGATTGCTGGATATAGCACGATTGGCTATCAGCTGGTGATGTTCATTGGCTGTCTCTTGCTTGCTGTCACCCCCTCGGGAAGATGGTGCGGAATTGACTACTTTTTGCCTACAATGAAATGTTGCCAACCAAAAGTCCCTTGCTAACGTATGGATGCATGAACCGTCTGCCCACGTGGAAGGAAAACCATGGCCTCTACGGATCCTAAACACGATACTAGCGAAACTCAATCCGCAGGCTCGGAAATGCGCTCGGGTCTAACGCGACGCGATCTTTTGCGCGGAGGTGTTGCGGCAGGTGTTGTGGGCGGCATCGGGTTAGGGAGCGTCTATTTCGGCTATGGCAGCAGCGTACGCGACCCGGTCCGTGTTGGCGTCATCGGCACAGGTGATGAGGGTGGCGTTTTGATGGGAGCGATCAACCCGGACTACGTCCGCGTTGCGGCAATTGCCGACATTCGTCCTTACAATATTTATCGCGCGTTTCACGGCGACAGTTCCAGCACGAGCGCACTGGCCGCCCGTCCCGGGTTGATCAGCAAATACGGCTATGCCGATGAAGCGGACGCGCGGCGTGATATCGCGGTCTATTCGGATCAATACGAGGACCTTCTGGATAACCCTGATATTGAGGGTGTCATTATCGCCCTTCCACTTCATTTACACGCCGAAGCATCGATCAAGGCAATGCGCAAAGGAAAACATGTCCTTTGTGAAAAGCTTATGGCCCACAGCGTCGGACAGTGCAAGGAAATGGCCCGAACCGCCGACGAGACAAACACACTATTGGCGGTCGGCCACCAACGACATTACAGCATCCTGTACGATAATGCCCGCGAAATGATTCGGCGGGGTATGATCGGTGACTTACACCACATTCGAGCCCAATGGCATCGTGGAAATCTTCCCGGACGTGACAGTTGGCAACAGCCGCTTCCGGATGATTCCCTGCGGCGCGAAATGGATCGCTATGCAACGGAATCTGCCGCGCTATTTGAACAATTAGCCGCTGAGGATAGTCAATGGAATTCAGGGGCCAGCGATCGCCGAGATATGGCAGAGGCTAAACGTCAGCTTGCAAAAATGCGTCTCCTCGATGCGACGATCGATCCAGCAAAATATGGATATCGAGCACCGCGACTGACCCTATCGGATGGGCAAGTTAAAAATTTCTCTCCCCACGAGGAATTAATTCGCTGGAGACTCTGGAATCGCACGGGGGGTGGCCTGATGGCGGAACTTGGCAGCCACCAACTAGATGCCGCAAGCATCTTTATCAGCGCACTTCGAGACGATGGCAAAAAGGTGCGCCCACTTTCGGTGACAGCCGTTGGGGGCCGCCATCTCTTCCCACCCGATCGCGACGCAGCAGATCACGTCTATTGCAACTTTGAGTTTCCCGCACCTGATTACGACAGGGACCCGAATAAAAAGATTGTTGTCTCCTATTCTTCTATTAATGGAAATGGTTTCGGAGGATATGGTGAAGTGGTGATGGGCACCAAGGGCACCATTGTCATTGACCGGGAAAAAGAGGTCGAACTCTACCGCAAAGATGCGCCTACCTCGATTAAGGCGGATAAAACCGCCGGTCCCGTACTCGACACCACAGAAAGTGGGGCTTACGCCGCGGCAGAAACGAAAGCCGCAACCGGCCCGGTCAGTCGCGGTTATACCGAAGAGATTGAACACTGGGCATGGTGCATTCGCAACCCCGGTCCCGAAAATGTACCCCGATGCGGGCCAAAGGTTGCTCTCGCAGACGCCGTGATTGCTCTCGTTGCTAACCAGGCAATTAATTCCCAAAATCGAATCATGTTTGATCCCGGATGGTTCGATCCTGATAGCGATGCAACACCGGAGGGTGAAGCGCCCAACGTTACGCGGAAGGAGTACACCATATGAATATCCGGCCCGAAGACAAAGACGTTGGCATGGAGAACTTTTACGCTGCTGTTGGTAGCCCCCACACGGCAGGTCATCTGCTTTCCGAATCGGTCTCCGAAAATCTCTCATCCGGCAACGGACTCGGCGCAAAATACTTCCACTATGGAACGATTGATCGTCCAGTGCGTATCGGTGTAATCGGTACCGGGGACGAGGGAAGCGTATTGATTGGCGCATTGAATCCCAAATATGCGCAAGTCGTGGCGATCGCCGACATACGACCCTACAACGTTTATCGTGCTTTTCATGGCGACAAATCGAGCGCGAACGCCCGTCGCGTGCGGCCTGGTCTCATGAAAGTATACGGTTGGGCCGATGAGGCATCCGCCCGCAAAAACGTTGCGGTCTACGAAGACGGCTATGAACAGTTGCTTGAGGACCCCAATGTGGAGGCCGTTATTATCGCGCTTCCACTGCACCTCCACGCTCCCGCGTCCATTAAAGCGATGCGCAAAGGGAAACACGTGCTATGCGAAAAGCTGATGGCCCACAGTGTCCACGAGTGCAAGGAAATGGGGCGTGTTGCAACAGAAACCGATAAACTCCTCGCCGTAGGTCACCAACGACACTACAGCGTACTTTATGAAAATGCTGTCCAATTAATCAAGAAAAATCTCATCGGGCCAATCCACCACATTCGCGCTCAGTGGCATCGCGATAATCTGCCGGGAAACGATAGCTGGCAAAAACCCCTGCCAACGGATCCCGTGATGGCGGAAAACCTCGCGGCGGCAAAGTCTGCGTTATCCAGTGCGAAGCAGGATTTCGACGCGGTAAAAAATAAAGCGAAGAAGAAAATTAGCGATGAAAAAACACTCGCGTTGCTCGCTAAATTTGATCGCGAACTCGAAGCGCATCCAAAAACCATTGCTTCGCTCCGGAATGAACTATCCCAACGATCAACCGGATCGGGCACAGATGATGACGGTCGGCAAAAAATTGCTTCTCAAATAGCAAAACTCGAAGCGCGGCTAGCTGCAGTCAATAAAACCTACCTGCGGAAATTGAGGCTCGATCCCGGGACTGCACGTCGATACAACCTGACCGCGCTGAACGATCAGGTCGAAGTCCTCACTCAACAACTCCGCGACGCGGACGTCGCTGACCGGATCAAAGACTATGGCTATCGCGATCGGCATGTCGGCGGTCGAGATGTGCCTGCAATCGAAGAACTCATACGGTGGAGGTTGTGGAATCGTACCGGTGGAGGCTTAATGGCGGAACTCGGAAGCCACCAACTCGACGCTGCCGGAATTTTTATCAGTGCCCTACGCGATGACGGCAAAAAGGCCAAACCATTGAGCGTGACAGCGGTTGGTGGACGCCACGTATTTCCACATGATCGTGATATTGCCGATCATGTTTACTGTCAATTCGAGTATCCCGGCGCCGATTACGATGAAAAGACTGCACCAGAAAAGAAAATTGTTGTCTCCTACTCGTCCATTAACGGAAATGGATTTGGTGGATATGGAGAAACCGTACTCGGGACTAAAGGTTCTTTGATCCTAGATCGGGAAAAAGAGGTCGTACTGCTTGCACGCCCCAAATACGGAAAATATGAGCCCACTGCGGTCGCACCTCGGGGCGAAGATGAATGTGTTTTTATTGACGGAAAAAGTGGTAGTCCAGAAGCTCGAGTTGCCCGAGAAGCATTAACGTGGCCCCTGAGTCGGGGATATACCGAACAAATTGAGCATCTTTGCTGGGCCATTCGAGAACGTGAACGTTTAACGAAGGAGGGCAAAGACCCATCGTCTCTGTCCGTACCACTTCGCTGTAGTCCCGAGGTAGCCCTAGCTGATGCTGTGATTGCACTCTCCGCAAATCTTGCGATGGCCCGGGGGGCAAATGGAGAGAATCCTCGGATCGAGTTTGACGATGCCTGGTTCGACATTGAGAGCGACGAAACGCCCGAGGGTGTTGCACCCGACACGAAGCGATCCGCATACCTCTAGCTCGCCTGTAAGTCGCCTGTGTTAGCTGGCCTGCACATCTTTAAAGGCGAAGCTGGTTTTGATCGAATCCTGGTCCCGGGCGATTCCATCCACTTCCACGTAGGGATAAACAAAATAATTCAGTGGCTCACCGGCCTGCTGCGGAACGAGTCTGAGATCGCGGCCGACCGAAAAAGCAACCCGATCAGCAGTCAAGTTGCCGAAATAGTATTGGCGCAAATCCGGGTGCTTGTCTGCTTCTGAAATATCGACGGGAACCCACCCCTGATCTTCCACGAAAAAGCTAGCCCAGCAGTGATAACCACCAATCGCTCCGCTGCGTCTATCTTTCGGTAGTGGCATACCGATTTCAAATTTTGCCGGAATGCTCCGCAATCGAGCGATGGAAATAAACAGGCTATGAAAGTCGGTGCAGTTCCCATATCCACTCTGACACGCCCAACGAGCATCGCCCCGCCCGAATCCCGGTAATTTATCGTAATGCATGTGATCCAATACCCCCTCATAAATGGCGTGCGCCCGAGCCAACAAATCGTTCGGTTGCGGCCACGTATCGGCCAACAGGGCTGGCTCCCCGCCAATCGGAACCAAACGATTTGGTTGCAAAAACACTTGCTGCAACGCTGGCAACGATTTCTTTTTACCGTGACCCTCCCCTGAGCGTAACTCGCGTCGTTCCACGGCGTACCGGACGCGAAATTTCAATTCGTTGTCCTTCGTAGACTGCTCTTCCGGCATCACTGTTTCAAAGTAAAGCATCTGATTGCCGTATTTCAGTTCTTTATGGATCGAATGAGGCGCTGGCAGATCGACGTCGAGGATCCGCACATCCTGCGCAGCGGAATCAGACGGAACTGGGAGCCAAGCCCGCACCCGCGATCCCGGCTTCAAGGGTCCAAGGCTGCCTGCATACTCCAGTTCGAATTGTCGTTTACCGAGCGGAGTCCCGAATCGTCCGGTGGTTGAGGTGCCTGGCTTTTTTCCAGACTCTTGACCTGACTCCTGCTTTTGGGGTGGTGCAAACATGGCGTCTTTTTCATTGCCACGCGAAAGCAAAAATGCGACGAGATCAAGTAATTCCTGCTCAGAAAGCTGATTCAGCAGACCCTTCGGCATTTGTGAAATGGGGGAAGGGATCATCTCCTCAATATCCTCTTTGAGAATCAACACCGGTTCCGCATTCACATCCTGTGTGTGCAAGCGGATTGATTCAGCCGGATCATTTTTACCGCCGGGGGTAACGCGACCTAAAAATTCTCGGCCATCGGCTGTACTCACCAAATGTGATCCATACTGATCAGAAATAACGCGACTCGGGTGGATAATATTTTCCAACAACGCCTTTTTTGAAAGCCGCGACGAAACACTACTTAAATCAGGGCCGATTGTGCCACCACTGCCGTCCAGACGATGACACGCCGCGCACTGCGCTGCATAAAACAGATTCTTTCCATTATGAAAATTCCTGTTACTCAATCCACCATCGACCGCAGTCGCCGCATCGTCCAAGGTCCAATCGCGACCGGGACCCGTTGGAGGAGTGATTTCAGCAAGCGTCTGGGCCTTAACCTCTTGTCCGGTCAAATCTGCCAGTGCCGATCTTTCCGACGGGGAACAATTCTCAAGGGCAACCTTACGAATGTTTGTCAAAAACCCAGCGAAGCTGTGCCCCCCCGGATGTTTCGCAACATCTAAAAACCATTGAAAATAACGGCGGCGTTCGGGCATGGTCCATCCATATCGAAGATTCCGCAACATGAAGGCGTATTGAATCTCCAGCAAAGGGGGGTAATTCTCCAGCATCTTCGCAATCGGTGATCCATATTCCTTGTTCCGCGCAATCAGTTCCCCCCACTCCGGTACTTCGGGTGGGCTTGAGGATTCCATTAAGGCGAGCACCTTTGAAATAACCCCTGGCGCGTCGAGATAGATCAGCAAGCGGGCCAACTCAATATTGACTCGATCATTATCCTCCGGAAAGTTTTCATCCAATGCTGCAATCACCTGCCTCCGCTGTTCCGCGCTGGGTGGCCCTAACCTTATAAAACAAAGGCTCACGTCACGTAGAAAGGTCAGCTTCTGCTGACTAGAGAGACTTCGGAAGTCGATCCGCAGCAGAGCGGCGAGCACCTCCTCCTGCACGTCTTTATCTGCTTGCCGGCAGAGCGCCATTAAGGCCAGCAATGCACGTTGGGGGTTCTTTTCCTCGAGTGCACGTTCTTTCCACGTCTCGACGGGCTGGTTTTCAATCGCCACCCGAGCCGCATATCGGATAAAACGATCCGCACTAGCCAACGAAGGCCACGCCGCGTCGACTGCTTCAGGCGAAGTCTTGCCATGAAATTTCTCGAGTGCCCGGCGCTTTATATTCGCCTGATTGATCTTACCCACCGGTGACCTGGCCGTATCTTCGTCGCCCTCATAAAAAACACGCCACAGCGTCGACTCGATCCCTCGACCACCCGTTGCAAAGTAAAAGGCCCCATCGGCACCAATTGCAGCATCGGTAACAGGCAACGGAGTCCCACTGATAAATTCCTCTTCCTTGCCAACATAGGAAGCGCCCTGAGGCTGGAGATGAATCGCGTGAATCGTGCCGAAGGTCCAATCCAGGGCGTAAAGAGCCTTTTGGTACCTCGCCGGAAATTTTCCACCCGTGCCGAATACCACACCGACAGGACTTCCCGGCCCGATATCGACTACCGGCGGGAGGCTATCTTCATAATAGGTGGGCCATTTTCCGGTTCCGGCTCTCCAGCCGAATTCGCTACCACTCGTGGCGTGACAAATCCTTGTGGGTCGATACCAGGGTGCTCCCATGTCCCATTCCATATCAGCGTCATAAGCAAAAAGCTCGCCTTCTGGCGAAAATGCCGAGTCGTATGGATTTCGGTATCCCATACTGAGCATTTCAAATTCACTTCCGTCCGGATTCATTTGCGCTATCCATCCGCCCGGTGCCAACAATCCCTTCGCATGGCCGTGCGTATCCCATTGACGGGGCAAGAGAAGGTCTTCTTTCCAATTAGTGGGAAGTCGACTTCCCTTAAGCGGGGCAGGTCGAGTGTAATTGCCTCCCATCACGATCAATTTCTTTTGATCCGGGGTTGGAAAAATTGCATGGGGACCATGCTCGCCCGCCCCTCGTAGCGGCAAAATGTGATTCGCCGCGTCCAGTTGACCATCGCCATCCGAATCCGTGATTGCCCACACGCCGGATCCTTTGCCATTTACATTCGCGTAAAGCGTCCCCTGATGGAAACAAAGACCCTGGGCTCCAGAAACAGGCACGTCGATTTTTTTCACCTCGGTCACCGCGGACGAATCACCTAGAGTCGGGGGGAATATCTGATAAATTCCGGCTTCACCCTGATCGCTGGCATAGAGTGAACCGTCCGGTCCGCGGCAGATGCCAACCCACGATCCCTGCTGCTTCCGGGGTACCGCGTAAATTTTCTCGGCGGCGAACCCCGGCAATAATTTTAGATTATCAACGCGTGTTGCCGTCTGTTTGTCCACCGCCGGTTCGGTTTGCACCGTATCCTCTGCAGCAGCAATGCTAGCGAGTAGTATGCCCAGAATTAACGCCTGCGGTGCTACTATGCGGGTTTCCATATTTATCATTCTCTCTCCTATCGCAGTCGACGAACAAGCGATTCTTTGATTCATTTATTGCAGTAAAGCCGCGACATAGCGGCGATCTAGTACTTATCTCTTTTCCGGCCCTGGCGTCAGCATCGAGGCCATAAGCTTTAATTCGTAATGGTTGTATCGGATGCTCCGCTCAGCGACGCTAGCGCGATTATACCTATCGTTTCAGCGNATTGCAGTTTGTTGTAACGAACATTCCGAATGCGACGAATGAAGGAACGGAAGGGGCGATCCAAAATCACTCGCCACACCGCCACGGTTAATCGTAAAGCTGATTTGATTGAAGATCAATACAAAGCATTGTGAGAACATAAGATGAAACGCTTATTTCACATATCTGTCGTCATCGTTCTAATTTCATTCCTTCTTGGTGGCGATGCGAATGGAGAGGTGATTACTGCCGCCAAGCCCCTTAAACAGAGTGAACCCGGCGAGCCGGGGGTTGTACGGAGCGTATCGATCGCAAATAAAAATTCTGCCGAAAGACAACCGGCATCATCNGACAGTGCNGCCGACCGGGAAGCGGATCACNCGGTTGACGCGGCGCCGAAAACCCTTACCACCCACCACTCGAACGGACAACTGGAATCTGAGCGGGAAATTCACGTGACTGCAGATGGGGAGCAGGAGAATCATGGGAAGTTTCGACTTTGGGATACTGATGGCGGGCTCGTTGCTGTGGGAAATTACGAAAACGGTTTGCCCGCTGGCGCGTGGAAAAGGATTCATCGGGGAGAAACCGGAATCGGTCTGATATCCCAAAACCAGGGCTCTTTTAAACTTCCGCTTATTTCAACGTTTCAATTTTTAGACGGAACGCTCGACGGCGAGTGGAAAATTGTTGATGCTTCGGGGACCAATGTGCGCAAAAGAAACTTCAACCGCGGACGCTTGCATGGTGAGGTGGTCGTCTATTTCTCGAGCGGTAGTCTTATGCTCAGTGCAGCCTATGACCAGGGTGTCCCGGTCGGCACCCATCGCGAATGGACCGTTGACGGGGATGANGTGGCAACCCACACGTTCGAGAACGGGCGNCTCAGGGATGTCGCAAGCTATCATTGGCCTAATGGCCAACTCAAGGCACAAGGCGCTGTCCTTCAGCCAAGATATCGACTTCAAGTAGAANCTGATTGGTGGAATGGCACGCTTGACGTCCAGTCCAGTCAACCGATCGGCAATTCACACAAAGTTGGAGAATGGAGTTATTTCAGTGAAGACGGGCGAACCACCCAGACAGCAGCGTATGTCCGTGGCGAGCGAGAAGGCCTCTTCACTTGGTGGTATCCCAACGGCCAACTGCAAACCCGGGGCACATTTATTGGGGGTAGTCCCCACGGCGAATGGACCTGGTGGCATGAAAATGGTGCAACTAAAACTTCAGGGCACTACTATCACGGAAAGCAGTCCGGCGACTGGGTCCAGTGGGATCAGAATGGAACGGAAACAGCAATCTTGAAACATGCTCTCCTTCATGACGCCTCACCAGTGGACCCACCCACCGAAACACCCCTCAGAAAGCAAATTCGACGTCGCTCCGTAGATATCCCTCTCACAGCGGACCAGGATACGCACCGTAATCTTCAATTACGACCTGCGTCCCAATTACGGTAAGTCATCGAGCAAATCGTCTGCTTTGATGTTGGTTAGCGCTATTTCTCTATTTCCTGCACGGCGGGCGATTCTCTCGTATAATGCTCTGATTCAGCAATTCGCATTTTTGCTTACGAATTTTCATACGAATAGTTCATGTCGACTGACCCACGCATTCAAAGTTTCCTTGCCGGCACACCGCATGCGGTTGTCGGCGCCTCAGAGAATCGCAATAAATATGGCAATAAGGTTCTCCGCTCCTATATGCAGAATAGTCTTCCGGTTTACCCCATTCACCCAACGGCCAAAAAAGTCGAAGGTTTAACCGCCTACCCGGACCTGCATAGCTTACCGGTGACTGTCCATGGCATCTCCATCATCACCCCACCGGCCATCACTGAACAAGTCGTTCAAGCTGCGGCAGCGTTGGGAATAAAACACATCTGGATGCAACCGGGGGCCGAAAGCCAAGCAGCGATTGATTTCGCGACGTCCAACGCGATCAACCTCATCGAAGGGGACGCTTGCCTGCTGGTTGCTATCGGGTTCCACGACGTATGAATGCCGCCATGAATACATTCACGAAAAATACCGCGTCTGAAATAGCCCATCTCAGGAAACGGGTGACAGAACTCGAAGAAAAAATACGAAATCTTTCGCCGATCCCGGAGAGGAGTCTTCATGCCGACCGCAGCGGGGACGGAAAAGAGAATCACCCGAGCCTATCGCTATTTCTCAATACGGCAGTCGAGCAAAAAAATATCCTGAAATCCGTACTAGAAAGCGTTGATGTCGGGGTTATCGTGGCCAACCGGCAAGGCGAAATCATTCTTTTCAACCCTGCGTCGCGGCGAATTATCGGCAGTGACCCTATGAAGCCGGTAACTAGTTGGGCCAACCAATATGGATGCTACGATCTCGAAACCAATGAACTAATCGATATCGAGAATTTTCCACTCTTAGCGGCCATCCAGGGAAAGGAAGTCACAGATATAAAATTTCTCGTCAGAAATGATAAATTGCCTGAGGATGTGATTGTGGTTGCAACTGCCAGCCCCATTCGCGATCCCGATGGGAATTTAAATGGTGGTGTTGTACTGCTGCGTGATATTACCAAGAGCCAAACCGACTCGATTGAACTTGCCCGCCGCAGTACGGCGATTACTGATGCCCAGCACGCAGCCGATACTCAGAAACGATTGTTAGAGGCAATCCTCAACAGCGTGGATATCGCTGTGACAGTATCCAATAAACAGGGCGAATTTGTTTTTTTTAATCCGGCGGCCCGCCATATCCTTGGAGTCGGGCCGGTCAGCGGCGTTGAAAACTGGACACCAAAATACGGCATTTACAGATCGGATCAAGTAACCCCCTACCCCCCTGAGGAACTTCCGCTTGCACGGGCACTGCGAGGAGAGACGGTGCATGATGACGAACTTTACATCAGAAATCCGGAAATATCGGATGATATTCTGTTATGCGTAACGGCCACCCCGTTTACCTCTCCTCCAGGAGATTTCGAGGGGGCCGTCTGTATCTTTCGGGATATCACCGAGCAAAAGAGATCACAGCAAACACTGGAGGTGAGCGAGGAACGCTTCCGCGCATTCATGGAAAATTTACCGGCGATTGCGTTCATTAAAAACAGCAACGGCCAATATATTTATGGCAACCACGCCTTCCTGTCCTACCACGACACGACCGCCGAAGACATTGAATCGGGCAAGGTAACGGACTTTGATCTGACCCAAAGAGATTCCGCAGAACGTATTCGAGAAAATGATACTCACGTCATCAACGGACAAACCCCTCTTCATGTGGGCGAACACCTGATCAAGCTGGACGAAACGGCGGCTTGGTTTTCGGTCTATAAATTTCGCCTTTCAGGAACATCCGGAGAACCACTACTGGGGGGAATTGCCGTGGACGTGACAGAGCGCAGAGAATACGCCCAGCGACTGGAGGCGGACGAACAACTGCTTCGTAACATGATCGAATTGCAGGAAAAGGAACGCCTCTTGGTTGCTCACGATATTCATGATGGTTTCGTCCAAGACGTGGTGGGCGCAAAGATGCTAAGCGAAACAATTCGAGGCAAGCTGAATCCCTCTCTAAACCCTGCAGCGCAACATCAGTTCAACGAAATTAGTGATGCTCTCGCCCGCGCAATCAGTGATGCACGTCGTCTAGTATCTGAACTCCGCCCCCTGGTGATTGACGATGAGGGTGTCGTCGCGGCTATCCGTTTTTTGATATCTGAGAAGCGGTATGCTGAGTTTATGAAAATCACATTCATCCCTCAGATGTCCAAGGAAAGGTTCGATCCGCTCCTTGAGGGCAATATTTTCCGAATTGTCCAAGAATCCCTCAACAATGCCGAACGGCATAGTGAGGCGGGAACCTTATCGATTAACCTGAAGGCTACAAAGTCGCGTATCGAACTTTCCATTTCCGATGACGGCATCGGCTTCAATCCCGCGCAAATTTCTACCGAGCGATTTGGACTACGTGGCATGCGCGAACGTGCAAGAATCTTTGGCGGAGATCTTCAGGTCGACTCAGCACCCGGAAACGGAACCAGAATTCAAGTCACTTTTCCGTTGAAACAATGACGCCACACCAGCAGTCAATTTAAATCCCGCTGCAAGTTTTAGTCGAGCGACTATTCGTCAGACACATCGGCTGCCCGGGATTCTACTTCACCTTGCCCTGACTCATTCTTAATGCCCCCTGCCCTTTTGAGCACCAAATCCGTAACGTCGACTCCAGGCCGAATATAGGCAATTTCGCCCGGCGTTTGAACAAGGATCAAATCAAAACGCATTTCCTCGCCGATCGCTTCAAGAGGTCCTCGCGTTTTTTCCATTAACACCCTTCGCAGCCACCTATTTGTCTCCTGTAACGCCGCGGTATTTTCGCGATCAGCAATGGCAAGTCGTTGCCGTCGTTCCATTTCGAGTTTCTGTAACTCGCGCTTCCCTTTCTCTGTAATATTTTCGAGGTCGCCACCGAGACCTTGTAGCTTTTTTTCCAGGGCCTCTCGGGTTTCCGTATTAATTTTATCCCANTCTTCCTGAAGTTTACGGCGTTTTGCGGTGAGCTGCTCACTGATACCCAAAGCGATCGATAACCGCTGCATATCAACGATACCCACTCGCGGTTCAGAGGGCTCTCTACGCGACCTTTCCGCCGCCACGCCACCCAATGACGACGGGTTGTTTTCTTGCTGGCAACCAATGAAAAGAATTAACATTACCATCGCAACAAAGTGATTTTGCAAAACTTGCATTTGTTTTCCCCAGCTTCTAATCATTTTTTTCAGCGTCCGAAAATACGGGGTGCTCCGGGTTACCCCCAGACAAAAGATACGCAACCAAATCAAGCACTTCCGCTGGGCTACTTCTACGGAGGAGCTCTTCCGGCATCGGCGATATTTTAAGAGGCGTAATCTCAACGTCTTTTCGATTGAAAACCTGCGGTTCGCATTCCGCAAGTGGATCGTCAACCAAATAGACGACATCAGGGTCCTCTTGAGGGATGAGTACACCAGCAACCAATTTCCCCGTCTCCAAGTGTTCTACTTCGACCTTCGCATATTCTGGGTCAATCTTTTCAGAAGGATACAAGATCGACCGCAGGATATCCGTTGGCTTTTGTTTATTTCCCAACGCAGAAAGTTCCGGGCCGACACGGCCACCTTTACCACCCACAGCGTGACATGAGACGCAAGCACGTGAATAAAACGCCGTCTGGCCCCGCGTAAAAGATCGCTGTTCGTTCCCAGCAAGCAACCTTGTCGCCAACGGTTCAAACCGATGCGTATAATTTCGCACACCCAATAACGCATCGCGTTCGGGAAGTGGATCATTCTTAGCAAGATAGGCCTCTCGATCAGCGGTTACCACCATCGCGGAAAACATCTTCAGCCAGTGTCCCGGAAAGCTGCAAAGTATCGGGTAAACGCCCTCCTCCGCAGGAACTTCAAACACTAATTTCGCGGATTTACCGCTATCAATCATCCCCGTATGGTGCAGCACTTCTGGAATCTGGGGAACATATTGTTTCTCCGATTCAGACGACACCAACGCGAGTTGGTCCGCAGCAACACCCACTTTTTCCATGGAACCAGGGCGAACGACCACGAGATTGTGAGGCATCTGATCATCATTTTTAAAAGTAATCTCAACTGGCTGTCCCGCTTGTAAAACAAGAACATCCCGATCAAAAGCCATTTGCTCGCGCAGCGCGGTGATCTTGACTTCTGCTACCTCCATACCGACAAGTTGTCTCTCAAGCAACGATCGTTTTTCGGGTGGCAACAAGTCCGCGATTCGATCAATCAGCGATTTAAGCCGTTTCGCACCGGAACTGCTTCGATCGGCGACGTCCAGCGCGCTGTATCGCCGTAATAGCTCGAGTCCCAAAGTATCCATTCCGGCAAGGGGCCAATTCACAGGTTCGCGCGCTAACAAAGCGACAACCGCAGCATTCACCAAATGACTATCTTTTTCTGCAGTTTCGATTTGCGAAGTGAGAAACTCGAAAATATCCTGGTCCTCACCCGGTACATATTGTGCAAATAAGATCAGAGCGACTAATGCGTCAGGATTTAATGACTTGGAAACAGTTGCCTTTTTCCACAATTTGTCACGTACGGAGATTGGGGCCCAACGTCCAACGCTTAATAAGTCTTGAATTCCATCATTATTTTTTCTAGCCATCTGCCACACATCATCAATATCAACGCCCGACTCGAGCAATCCTGCGTAGCCCAGTTGCCGTATTTGCGGCAACTGACTTTCCTTAATGAGTTTTTGAGAATATCTTTTTACAATAGTCGGTTGGTCCGTCGCCCACACAGAAAGCAGATCAACATAATCATCAAGGACGGAACGAATTTCTTGTGTAGTCGGATTGCGACCGCCCTTACGAGGGTCAAGCACGACTCCTTGTCGATCCAGACGCTGTATTGCAGCCATCCATTCTTCCATGAATTGGGTCCCGTGAATTTTCCCGAGTCCCTCAATTGCCTCTTTACGATATTGCCCAGCCAATCCGACGCGAGAAAGAAATGCGCGGTAAACAGATTCATTTCGCACGAGACAAACCAACCTATCCGAATACTGAATGCCCATTACAAAATCAGCGTGACGCAAGTTTTCCGGAAGGTGAATATCGATCAAATCTTCGCAGTTCACCACCAAATCACCCGGCCCCGGTCTTTGCGACTTTTCTGCCGTATAACCAGTCACAGGTGGCATCAGGCACAGAACGAGCACTACCGCGGCGAATGGCAGTCGGTCAAACAAGGATAAAAGGGAAGCAGTTGGCTCGATCACAGTGGTTCTTTCACAAGAGATACGGTGGCTGGGAAGCGGAGCCGAACCCGAAAATTCGGTTTCGATCTTCGAGACGTTTGTTCTTCACAACGGGGTGTCGGTCAAGAAAACGCCCATTTATCGTACTTATTAAAGGTCGCCATATCAAATCACCCGAGCCGTGCTTGCAATCCGCAGTCATTACCCAAAAATCAGTGCTTAAAAATGCAACTTGAACAAAAACGAGTCAGAAAAATATCCCCGAGCCGTGAATACATTCTCTAATTACCCATGGTC
>NHBP01000014.1 GCA_002168195.1 Planctomycetaceae bacterium TMED10 | reverse complement strand
TTATTCAATCATAAATGCGATTATTTCCTCACATTTCATTGATTTTACCAACTTTCTGAAAGATATCTACCATCCACGCCATTTTTACATCGGGCTGGCCTCGGATTCCCGCATAACGTAACCCCCCCAGAAGTAGGGTGTTCATCGGCGGATAGATGGTGATAGTAGCGAAAAAGAAAAAGGATTTCCTGTAATCAGCGGCACCGAGAAGACTTCGCCGCTCACCACGTACTAGGGATAGACAAGATGTTTTCTGCACCGAAGCAAGACTTTCTGGCCTCAATTGTTGTGTTTCTTGTTGCGCTTCCACTCTGTATGGGTATCGCCATTGCGTCCGGTGCGCCGGTCGCCACCGGCTTAATTACAGGAATAGTCGGGGGACTTATCGTCGGGGTGCTTTCCGGGGCACCTTTGCAGGTGAGTGGACCTGCCGCTGGCTTAACGGTGATCGTTTACCAAATCATTCAGGAACACGGCCTCGAAACTCTGGGAGTCACCGTCCTGGTGGCGGGGGTGCTACAGTTTGCCGCTGGCCTATTGAAATATGGTCGGTGGTTTCGCGCTGTTTCACCCGCAGTCGTCTATGGAATGCTGGCCGGGATCGGGGTTTTGATTTTTGCGAGCCAGACGCACGTGATGGTCGATGACAGTCCCAAAGGCTCGGGCCTCGACAACCTGCTTTCCATCCCGGCCGCTTTAGGTAAAGGCCTACCCATACCAGAGCTCCACTCCCATGAGCAACGCACCGAAGAGCGAGCGTTTTTACAGGAGTACGGCAATATCCACGAGCAACAAGTCCAACTCCGCGAACTGGCTGCCGAGCAAATTCCACACGATGGTGCGGACAATACGGCAGCGGCCCTGTCCGCCAATTTTGAACCGATTGCCAAGGAGCAGAATACGTTAAAAGACGAATTCAATAAGCTGACTGAAAAATTAAAAAAAACAAAGGTCGTATCTTCCGCCGCAAATCCCAACGCCCTGCAAAAATCGATTGAGCAAGCTCCGGGGATTCTCGACGCTGCTGAAAATGCACTGCGTGAGGGAGATGCTAAAAAAATTACGGAAACACAGATTGCGGCACAACGCAGTTTAGAACAACTCTTATCACTCATGATGAATCATGATTGGGCCGCAAAGATCGGGTTGATGACGATTGTGCTACTCGTGGCATGGAATGCGATCCCGATAAAAAAACTTCGCCTAGTACCCGCCCCTTTGTTTGCCATCGTGTTAGTCACACTGCTGACGACCATCTATAAAATACCCGTGCTGTATGTGGAGGTTCCCGAAAACCTGTGGAGCGAAGTGCATCTACCTTCCTGGGTGGTGCTGGGCTCGACTCCCTGGTCCGTATTATTGGGCTCGGGCATTGTTCTGGCGGTGGTTGCCAGTGCGGAAACGCTCTTGTGCGCAACAGCTGTTGATCAAATGCAATCCCACACTCGCACGGCCTACAATAAGGAACTAGTCGCCCAGGGTATCGGTAACATGGTCTGCGGATTTCTTGGAGCGCTTCCGATGACCGGCGTCATTGTGCGTAGCAGTGCAAATGTCAACGCTGGAGGTCGGACACGGTTATCCACGATCCTCCATGGAATATGGTTGTTGATCTTCGTATCCTTTCTCGCGTTTGTACTACGACTCATTCCCACCGCCGCACTCGCTGCGATCCTGGTTTATACCGGCTATAAACTGGTCAATGTTCAAGCCATTAAAAATTTGCGTCGATTCGGTTGGGGAGAGGTGGCCATTTACTTTGCCACTCTCGGCACGATTGTGTGTACTGATCTCCTGACGGGAGTCGTGACCGGAATCGTATTGTCTGCAATGAAATTACTCCACAACTTCGCACATTTAGAGACTGAATTGGAATGCGACGAAACTAAGAAGACGGCCCGATTAAAACTGCAGGGGGCAGCTACCTTCATTCGTCTCCCTGTTCTGGCTGCCGAACTGGACCGCGTACCGCACGACTACGAATTGCACGTGGACTTCGAACATTTGCACCATATTGATCACGCGTGTCTCGATTTATTGATGAATTGGGCGAAGCAACACCAAGGAACGGGTGGCTCACTGGTCATTGACTGGGAATCCCTGCAGTCGGGAATCAGACGGGGAAACCAGAAAAAAGCGGTTGCTTCATCCTAAAGGCGTGTTCGCAAACGCCACCCAAACCGACAAAAGCTCAGCAAGATAATCGCGAGCAGCAGCAGCGCACCGGTCGATGGTTCAGGAACGGCATGGGAAGGTTCGGTCGGTGTGGTTGGTATGGTTGGTGCAATCGGATCGCTTGGCTCACCAATGACCGGGGGTTCAACCACAGGCGGATCGACAATCAAGGGACCAGGCGTCGGACCGCCGCTGCCACCACCGCCGCTGCCACCACCACCGCCGTCATCGCCACCGTCTCCTGGATAAATCGGAAAGCCACCACCACCACCGCCACCACCGCCGCCGCCACCGCCGCCACCGCCGAAAATCGGCGTGGTTCCGCCACCACCGCCACCACCGCCGATCGGATCCGCAGGATAGTCTTCTGGATAGATGACACCCGGGTTAAGCGGTGTGTCGGAGGGAAGTAACGGATCGAAAGAATCGGGTGTGTTGGAGCTATAGATCGTCTCTGCCAGTTGATCCGGAGGCAAGTTGAGCATGGACATCGGCTCATCGCCCATTTCAATCGCCGTGTCCAATGGTTCGGTGATTTCCGGCGCGTGATCGTTCAGTACCGTATACATCGAATCGACTGCTTCTTTTTCTGGTTCCTGCTCTTCAGGTTTCACAATCATATCGGCGCCCTGAATCGTATCCTCCATGCTCAACACGATGAGCTTCCCTTCGACCGTCATGACAAACAACTTATTGTCGGCTGCCGCAAGCGATATCGGGACCGCATCAATCACGGTACTCCAGGAAACTTCCGGCTGTTCGCCTTCATCGGGAATATTGGCGGCAAAGAGTGCATTTCCCCAACGACCAAAAACACGCCCCGCCACGACGATATCTGCTTTAAGTTTTCCGCTCACCCATCGCTCTTTCTGCGTTTCAGAAAACGTGTCGAAAATGACCTTTTGAGGCATCTGCCACATTACCGTTTTGGCCGGCGCTGCGTTTTGATTTCCGGACTGGTTGGTATATCTTGCCGCCCCGAATAGACGAGCCCCGACTATTTTGCTCCCGCGAGCAAAGAACAATTCTGTTGCAAGCTCACCAGCGCGAAAAATACCTCCACCAGCGCCGATCCGCTCACTACGCATCGTCGTCCGATCGATCAGATGATTTCCTTGGATTAACCAATTGCCTGAAGCAGATAGATCATCGCCGACAAAACTCAAGGTGTCGTATTCCAGTGGGGCAAGATCCCTTGTCTTCAAATTGAATACGATGGCAGGATCGCTGCCTTGGGGAATAAAAATTTGATCGCCAACCGCTGCAAGGTAACCCCGGTGACGGCGGTCCGGAAGTTCAACAAATTGATAGCTAGGCTTCTCGCCCGGAGGTACATCCGTGATGGAGACATCAAACAGGTAAACACCAGAAAAGGGCCAGCCGCCAATTGCAAAATAGAGCTTATCCGCCAGGATGACAGGGCCCTTGGCAATGGGCATGATTGAGGAATCGACAAGAGTAGCACGTTTCTTCCGCAAAGCTGCGACCGCATCAAACTCCCAAAGCGGTTCACCATCGGCCAGTGCAAGACAATGAACCGTTCCATTGTCACACGCAACGATTACTGTTTCATTCTCGGTGGCTACGGGCAGAAAACGAACTGGCGTTTCAAGTGGTTGCTCCCATTTCAACTCGCCATCGTCCGCATTGAGCGCAGTGATCCTTCCCGTATCGGGATGGATCAAGATCACAGTCTCGCCCTTGATAATCGGTTCGTAAATTTCTTCGCCGGTATTCGCTCGGGGAAGCGGTCTGGCTGTTTCTTCAAAAAAAAGATTCGACTGGGTAATCGCGTCGTTGAGTTCCTGGGGTGTCTTTTTAGCAGGCGGCTCTCCATCTTCTGGCGGAGCCGCTTCATCAAGATTCAAATAGAAGTCGTATTCCCACAGACGGAACAGTTTTTCGGGAAGAATATCGGGGGTCGCTGCCGCCCGCCCGGCATCGTATCGACGCGTCGGCCAGTGATCTGCAAGGGCCGGGGTAGAGAGCGGGCATAGGACACTAATGAGTGTCAAGAAAATCGCGTGCGGGATGGTTACCGGCGATGATCGCATCCACTTCCCAATCAATAAAACCTTACAATCAGAGCGTACTCTCTAGGTTGCTACTAAACGCCTTTCCAGCAATGACTTCGGCTGCATTTCAGGCNCCTTATGCTAACGCATTTTGCAGCGCAATCAAACCGAAAAATCTCCGTTAAATTACCAGCATTGATGCATTTCGAGCGTATACAAACCCATCGTTTTAGCTCGAATCACGCGATTTTTTCGGCGAAGTTGATAACGGAGGTTCGCTAACGTCTTGTGAATCGAGTCAAAAACGCAAACCCGATAAGCAGAAGAAGAACCGATTTGGGTTCCGGAACGGGAATCGTCGCTCCCGATGGTGTCAATTTCAATTGCATTTGAAACGAGGCGGTGGCATCAACAAATTGTTCGTTGTAATCCGGGTACACATCTGCCTGTGCACTCATGTAGACACTGTAGCGAGAGGGTTGCAGCGTCCCGCTGTAACTGAACGATGCGGAAGAATCTTGACCGACGGAAAAGGTGTGTAAGTACGTGGAATTGGTTAAATCTCTTAACGTTCCGTAAACATCCGCATAAACCATCGCTTCCATTGCGTCAGAAACATTCCGCAATGATGATCCGCTACCCGTAAATAAATAGGACGATGGTGAGAGTACGTCAAAAGTATAGGNAAAACCCGAGTACGATAGCACAGACGCTCCGCCGGTGAATCCGTTCCATGCAGCATCACCATAAGCGGAACCACTCGCGGAGATCGTATCGGTTGCATGGCTTATCCATGAATTTTGGTCAGCCGAACCATTCGAAGAGGGGATCCCACTACCAGTCTCCGATACGCTTCCGCTAAAGGGAAGAAACGTCGCCGCCGAATCGCTTACCGTGATATCTGGATAACCGTATTCGGTGAGGGTGGTCGTCACTTCGCGCAGTTGGGAGACCGACGCCATTTGCGTGGCCTTGACCGAATCGAGATGAAAACCCAAGAAAGCGAAAAACGAAACAAAAACAAAAACAACCCAATAAAAGTGTCGCATAGCACCCCCCATAAATCACTCGATATTTGAATGGTCCGGCTCGTTAGCAATTCCTTGACGCAGATAACATTCATAAGACACGTAGGAGACACGCTTCTTGCTGCGAACGCAGTGATATATTGATATTTAATGCATCGCAACCAATTGACCGGGTGTCTGGTACCGTCTTGGGCCCTATTCCCAAGCAAGGGGCCAGATGGAAAAATCTAAAAAACATAACCGTCTTACAAATTCCAGAGGAGTCACATGGCGAAGCAAAATCCAAAGGCGAAAAAAGCCTATATCGCCATCGACCTGGGCGCTGAATCAGGTCGCGTGATTGTGGGGCACCACGATGGAACGCAGTTGACCCTGGTACCCCTTCATCGATTTACACACGCGCCGCTCTCTCTCCCAACAGGCCTGCACTGGAACCTTACTGGATTATGGTCTGGCATCCTCGAAGGATTGCAAAAAGCGGCGCACTGGTCCAAGGAAAATGACACGCCGCTTGTTTCGCTTGGAGTGGATGCCTGGGGCGTAGACTTTGGACTGATTGGCTCTGGCGGCGAACTTCTCGGTTTGCCGCATTGCTACCGAGATCCCGCACACGATGCCGCATTCGATCGGCTCATGCAGGACCCAGGGGGCAAGGCCATCTATGACGCGACCGGAATTCAACTCTTAGGCCTNAACACACTTTTTCAGGTGGCCGCGCGCCATCAATCCGCACCAAAACTTCTTGAGCAAGCTGAAGCATTGCTTTTCATGCCCGACTTGTTTCATTACTTCTTTACGGGCAGGCATACCGTCGAAGAAACCATCGCCTCGACCAGCCAGATGACCGATGCCCGCACTGGCAGGTGGGCAACTTCACTCCTCGATCAACTCGCACTCCCGACACATATGCTGATCGATCAGATTCCTTGTGGAGCCGAAGTCGGGTCCGTGCTCCCAGACCTTGCCACAGTCACCGGGCTTCCCGAAACAGTGAAAGTCGTCGCACCGGCTGCCCATGACACGGCATCTGCAATTGCCGCGGTGCCTGTCACCGATAGCTCCTCGTGGTGCTATCTCTCGAGTGGCACCTGGTCACTGATGGGCGCCGAACTGGATGCACCGATTGTGTCTGCCGCTGCCCGCGACGCACCACTCACCAACGAACGCGGCGTCGCAGGGAAGGTGAGATTCCTCAAAAATATCATCGGACTCTGGCTCGTGCAGCAATGCCGATCCGATTTAGCTCGCAGCGGCAAAGACTATTCTTACGCCGACCTGACCAAGGAGGCAGCGGCTGCACCGCCGCTACGAACAATCCTCGACCCGGACCATCCACCGTTCATGCTCCCTGGCGGAATGCTTGAAAAAATTTCCGCCTACGCCAAGCAGACGAACCAACCGGCTCCTGATACGGTTGGCGGCCATGTGCGAGCCTGCCTGGAGACGTTGGCCCTTACCTATAAAAGGACGCTCAACAGCCTTGAGAGTGTGACAGGGGCGACCTACGACGTACTTCACATCGTCGGGGGTGGAAGCAAAAACGCGCTGCTATGCCAGATGACCGCGGACGCGGTTGGACGCGTNGTGGTTGCTGGACCGGATGAGGCGACCGCCGCAGGGAACATCCTCACGCAGGCACTCGGGAGCGGTGATGTGGCAAATCTCACACAGATACGGCAACTGGTTTCTGCTTCTTGGAAGCCGATCCGTTATACTCCAGCTAAATCCGGAGACTGGGATACCGCCTACGAGCGTTTCCTCAGCCTTCGCGGTGAATCCCCATAAAGGAGTAGAGAATGGAAGCGGACTTTAATTCCAACTACCCGTCGATCGAACACCTTCGGCGGAAGGCTCGCAGCAGGGTACCGGGATTCGCCTTTGACTATCTGGAGGGGGGCTGCAATTCCAATATTAATCTCCATCGCAATACGGCCGAAATTCGTGACGTTCAATTGCGACCCTACTATATCGGTGAGTATGCCGGCAGCAACCTNCAGACCGAATTGTTCGGGGAAACCTACGACGCACCATTTGGAATTGCACCGATCGGTTTGCAAGGCCTGATGTGGCCCCGCGCCTGTGAATTTCTTGCCGAAGCGGCCGCAGCGCACAATATTCCGTTCTGCCTCTCCACGGTTGGAACGGCGAACATCGAAAAAGTTGCCGAGATCACCAGCGGCCGGGCGTGGTTTCAACTTTATCATCCCGTTGAGGAAGACCTCCGCAATAAAATGATTGGTCGCGTTGCCGATGCCCAACTCCCCGTCCTCGTTATTCTGGCCGATACACCTACCTTCGGTTATCGACCCAAAGAAATACGCAATGGCCTTTCCATTCCACCGCGAATGACTGCTAGAAATATCATGCAGATGCTCACGCATCCGGCATGGTGTGCCGGTCAACTCTCGGCAGGCAAACCCGAGTTTGCAACCATGAAGCCCTACATCCCTAAAGGCCTCGACATGAAACACCTCGGGCTGTTCATGAACCGAACGTTTGCAGGGCGGCTGAACGAAGACAAGATCAAGGCCATCCGCGATATGTGGAAAGGGAAATTAGTCGTCAAAGGCATTGTGACAGAGAAAGATACGGAAAAAGTCATCGCCCTCGGTGCGGACGGAATTATCGCATCCAACCATGGAGGCCGCCAACTCGATGCCGGTGAGTCCACCATCAAGCCTATGACGCACCTTGCCGAAAGGTATGGCAACCAGATCACGGTCATGCTCGATTCGGGCGTGCGTGAAGGGCCGGATGTTGCGTGCGCCCTGGCGAGCGGGGCCAAGTTTGTCTTTCTCGGCCGTTCCTTCATGTACGGAGTGGCTGCNATGGGGAAAAAGGGCGGATACCATACGATTTTCATGCTCAAGCGCCAATTGCAGCAGGTCATGGAACAACTCGCGTGCGAACGTGTTGCTGACTTTCCCCAGCATCTTGTTACCCCACAAACGAACTAATAAACCCCAGCCCCATCTGCAACCGACTGCTGGGGCGGGTGCCGAATCCGCACGCTGATGATTAGACTAGTCGTTTCTCAATGGCAATCAGCGGCAATCAGCGGAGCTTTCCGATGGACATGGATAAACTCGTTTCGCTCTGCAAGCGACGCGGCTTCCTCTTTCAGTCGAGTGACATTTATGGTGGTCTTCAGGGATTCTGGGATTATGGCCCGCTCGGTGTGGAACTAAAGCGGAACATCAAAGAAGCGTGGTGGCGTGACATGGTCACCAGCCACGATGAGCTTGAACCTCCGGCCGGGGCGCCCTCCGCCTATGAAATGACCGGCCTCGACTGCACGATCATCATGCACCCTCAGGTCTGGAAGTGCTCAGGACATTATGATCTGTTCCACGATTTCATGGTCGATTGCCGGGAATCAAAGCGACGCTACCGGCACGACCAACTCCGCGGCCGATGGGCAGAATACGACGGGCGGCGAGTCTTTATTGCCTGTGAAGGGGGTGGCGAGGAAGGCCTTGAACAGACGCGGGCTCGGGCACTGAAGTTATTCAATCTTCGGGCGAAACAAGCTGAACGGATCGAGTGGGCTGGAGACATCNTTTCACTCACTGAAATTGACGACTTATCTCAGGTACTCGGGCCCGACGCCAAAGCGATTGGTACGCTGACCGACCCTCGCGAATTCAATCTAATGTTCAAAACCATCGTCGGGGCACTCGGCGGAGAGGAGGATGCCGCATTCCTCCGCCCGGAAACCGCGCAGGGCATCTTTGTCAATTTCAAAAATGTCGTCGACAGTACACGCGTAAAAATACCTTTTGGAATTGCCCAGATCGGCAAAAGCTTTCGCAATGAGATCACGCCGCGGAATTTCACCTTTCGCTCGCGCGAGTTTGAGCAGATGGAAATCGAGTTTTTCTGTCACCCCGACTCGTCGGCGGATTGGTACCGGTACTGGAGAGATCGTCGCCTGCGTTGGTATCGGGAATTAGGTTTGGCGGATGAGCGATTGATTCTTCGCGAACATGAAGAGAGCGAACTGAGCCACTATTCCAACGGCACTGCTGACATCGAATATGCCTTTCCCTTTCTTCCTCCCGGTGAATTTGGTGAATTGGAGGGTATTGCCCACCGCGGTGATTTTGATCTCCGAAGTCACATGGAGGGCAAACTCGATGAAAAGAGCCGCCCGTTGGAAGTTCAGCTTGGCGAGGATGGTAAGCCGCTGCATCGTGGCAGCGGAAAAGACCTCACCTATCGCGATGAAGTTTCCAACGACCGTTATCTCCCCCATGTGATTGAACCGTCGGCCGGGGCCGATCGCGCTGCACTGGCTTTCCTCTGTGAGGCGTTCAGCGAAGATGAAGCCCCCGACGACAAGGGCAAAATGAAAACGCGCACTGTGCTGAAACTCCATCCGCGGATCGCGCCCATCAAAGCGGCCGTATTTCCCCTGGTCAAAAAAGATGGGATGCCCGAAAAAGCGCGCACGCTCTATCGGGCGCTCAAACAGCGATGGAACGTATTTTATGACGAGAAGGGGGCGGTGGGTCGTCGTTACCGACGGCAAGATGAGGCGGGGACACCCTTCTGTATCACGATCGATGGGCAAACGCTTGATGACCAAACGGTTACGATCCGCGACCGCGACAGCCTCGAACAGTGGCGTTGCCCGCTTGCCGAGTGCGAGCAGCAACTTGCCGAGCGTCTCCGTTAAGTGCGAACCTGCACAGCACAATCGCTACAGGCCCACCGCGCCGTTCAGCCTGTAACGCTTGTGCTCACTGCAATGCCGGACCAGCTTCGCTGATCGGAATATTTTCGCGATTTAGCCCTACTTAACACGCTTCATCGGGAATGCTTTATTGTCACCATCAACGGTCGACAGAAAAAAATCCCCCGGAGACCAAAAACATGTGTACCGCGACTTTAATCAACGCATCCGCCGACGAAATGACTGCATTAAATTACACGGGCCAAGACGAAACGACGTCGTCTAAAGCCGGGCGTCGCCGGAATATTGATCCCACTACCTGTGAGCGTGACTATTCCTATGATGAAGTTGAATTTATGCAAGCGCTCGATGAATATAAACGCAAGTCGAAGCGGATGTTTCCGACCTGCAGCGAAATCCTCGAAGTGCTGCACAAGCTCGGATACACCAAAAATATCGCCTTCGATGAAAGCTAATAGCGAGCAGTGCCAGCAGCACTGAGGCAAGCAGGACGATTCGCGAAGTTTAGCGTAAGCTTATGCTGCGGAACAATTTCTCTCTGCCTCTTGGCAGATCACTCCGATACTCAGTCCTATCCACTCGGGATTGAAACCAACGGTCACGGATGACCGAAAATGTTTTCAGAAGAATGGGACTGCCAGATGCGATTACTCGCGTTTCTCTTTTTGCTCGTAAGTGCGATCGCTTTTTTGCCTGCACAAGTGACTTTTGCACAGCCTTACGGCGTGTCAGGTGGAAATAACCTCATGCCTGCCTCTGGTGGAATGGGGGGAACCAGTGTTGCACGCCCGCAGGATTTTCTCTCAGCCATTAACTTCAACCCCGCCGCACTTACGCAGTACGAGGGCACCCAATTCACCCTCGCGGGCACCTGGGCAGAACCGACATTCAACCTCGATCAAAAAGCGGCCATTCCATCGATTGGCGTCACACCTTTCAACGCCAAATCAAGCACACCGGGCATCCTTGCGCCGAATATCGGTGTCTTCCAGCAAGCCGAGGTGAACGGTCGCGACATGCATGTGGGCCTGGCATTAATATCAGCGTCGGGACTCGGAACCAATTTCCTGCACATGCCTGAATCCGGGAGCGCCTCTTCATACCTACTTGTCCTGGAAGTGGCGCCAAGTGTGGGATTCCAATTGACCGATAACTTGGCTCTCGGTGCCGGCGTTTTTCTTGGCACCGCATTCCTGGAGGGTCCCTACGTCGCCCGTTCTGCGATGACCAATGATTATGCGCTGCGGGCCAACATCGGAATCGACTATGACGTTTCCGAGGAAACGAATCTCGGTTTTTTCTGGAAGACCCGTCAGAACTTCACGTTCCATAACCAGGAGGTCCTTGCGCCTGGAACAGCGGGAAATGATGTTCACCTTGGACTTCCCGAACAGTTCGGCATCGGCGTTGCCAACAGTAGCTTGGTAGATGGTCGCTTGCTGCTCGCCGCAGATGTGCTTTATTTAATGTGGGACACAGCAGACTTCTGGAAAAACCAATATCGGAACCAATGGATTTTGCAACTTGGCATGCAGTACGAACTGAATGAACGGATCAAGATTCGCGCGGGCTACGATTTTGCAGAAAATCCAATCGACGACAACATTGGGACATCGGGTACGGCAGCGCAGGACAACCTGCTCAAATATACCCAGGCCCAATTTGGCGTGATCAACGAAAATCGATTTACGTTCGGTGTCGGGGCAGTCGACGTCATGCCAGGACTCGACTTTGACTTTTTTGCTGGCGGCATGCCCCGGGTATCCCATAATTTTGGCTCCAACACCACCGTTAATCTCGAGAGCTATTGGATCGGAGCCGGTTTGACCTGGCGATTCAGCGACATGTATATCGTTGAAAGACGCTAAGGCCGAGCATGACGCTTGCACAACGGCAAGAGCGACTTGATAATAGCGTATCCCCCCATCCCTTTCGTCTCTGCGGCCACCGACGTGGAAATTTTCCGTCAACTCGACGCACTCCCCGACCACCTTCTTGGCGGTGCGCTGACGATTGGAAATTTCGATGGCGTCCACTTAGGGCATGCAGCGATTGTGCAGGCCTTAAAATCGCTAGCCGAGCAATACAAGGGTGCTGCAGTCGTGTTTACCTTTGATCCGCACCCGGTTCGATTGCTTCGCCCCGATCAGGTGCCGCCGCCTCTGACGTGGACAAACCGTAAGGCCGAACTGCTCGCCGAGCAGGGCATTGATGCGGTCATCGCCTACCCGACCGATCAAGCCTTACTTGATCTATCGGCAGAAGCTTTTTTTGAACAAATCGTTTGCAAGTCACTCAAGGCCCGCGCGATGGTGGAGGGTGCAAATTTTTATTTTGGTCGCGATCGCCANGGCGACATCCCTAAGCTGCAGCAGNTNTGCCANTCACANAACATGGACNTATCGATCATCGCTCCGGTATTAATCGACCAGCAACCGGTTAGTAGCTCGAGAATACGCAGGCTTTTGGCGGAAGGCGATGTTGCGGCGGCAGCTCAGATGCTTACGCGGCCTTACCGGTTGCGTGGCATGGTCACCCATGGGGCAGGGCGGGGCGTGTCGCTCGGATTTCCGACGGCTAACCTTGAAGCGATCGACACGCTGATTCCTGCCGATGGTGTGTATGGCGGCATCGGGCGGGCAAACGGCAAGCAATGG
>NHBP01000013.1 GCA_002168195.1 Planctomycetaceae bacterium TMED10 | reverse complement strand
CTTGACCCCGTCGGCAATGGGTTGAAGCAGCCCGAACGGGCCCACCACGTTGGGGCCGCGGCGCTGTTGCATGGCGCCGATGACCTTTCGTTCAGCCAGTGTCAAATAGGCTACCGACAGCATGATCGGAATTATGATCGCCACGATCTTGATGACGATCCAGGCCGTTGGCCAGATGTAATTATCCCAGAGTTCAACCATCGGTGCCGGTCTTCCTTTCGTCGCCCTTACCGAAGGTTTCAATGCAATGCGCCATTGTTTCCGAGGCGCGACTAATGGGGTCGGTCATATAAAAGTTGCAAACGGGGCTGGCAAACGGCACGTCGGAGATCGCGCCTTCGGTGCCAAAGCTTCCCCATTCCGCCGGCGTGGTTTGGTTGATCTTCAGGAAGTTGGCGTTGGCCTCCACCAACTTCGCGCGCACGGCCTTGAGGTCGTCATAGGGCAGCGTTTGGCCTAGGACGGCCGACAAGGCGCGAATAATAGTCCAATCCTCTCGCGCTTCGCCGGGCGGAAAGATAGCGCGACGGCCCAACTGCACACGGCCTTCCGTATTCACGTAAGTGGCATTCTTTTCTGTGTAAGCGGCACCCGGCAGGATCACGTCGGCACGGTGCGCGCCCGCGTCGCCGTGATGACCCTGATAAATGACGAAGGCGTCACCCAAGGCCTGTGTGTCAATCTCATCGGCGCATAGGAGGTAGACCATATTAATTGCGCTCGATTGCGCCCCGGAAAGGATACCGGCCACGTCGAGTCCGCCCTCACCCGGCACAAACCCGAGATCCAGTCCGCCGACGCGGGCCGCGGCCGTATGCAAGACGTTGAACCCGTTCCAGCCAGCTTTGATCATGCCCAGTTTGTCAGCGGCCTGACGCGCCAGGTTCAGCACGGCGGCGCCGTCTTCGCCCTTCAGCGCGCCTTGACCGACGATGATCATGGCCTTCTTGGCGTTTTTCAGGATCTTAGCGAAGTGACCCTTGCCAGCAGCAATGACCTCCAGGTCCTTGGCGCTGGTGCCTACTAGCGTGGTCGGGTAGGTCAAATCGGCCTCGGGGCCGATGACGCCAACGGTAAAATTCCCGGCGACCCAGCGCTTGCGGATGCGCGCGTTCAGGACTGGTGCTTCCAGGCGCGGATTGCAGCCCACCAACACCACCGCATCGGCCTGCTCAATGCCGGCGATTGTGGAGTTGAATAGGTAGCTGGACCGGACACGGGCATCTAGCTTCGCTCCGTCCTGGCGGCAATCGATGTTGGCGGAACCCAGCGCTGTCATCAGGTCCTTGAGAGCCAGCATGGATTCGCAATCGGCCAGATCACCGGCAATGGCGGCCATGGACGCACTGGCAACGCCGTTCGCTGCCTCGGCGATGGCCTGAAATGCTTCGTCCCAGCTTGCTGCCTGCAATTTACCGTCCCGCCGCAGGTAAGGCCGGTCGAGACGTTGGCGCCGAAGCCCGTCACAGGCGAACCTTGCCTTGTCGGAAATCCATTCTTCGTTCACATCCTCGTTGAGGCGCGGGAGGATGCGCAGCACCTCAGGGCCGCGGGCATCGACGCGAATATTGGAGCCGACCGCATCTAGGACGTCCACCGATTCGGTCTTGGTCAATTCCCATGGCCGGGCGGCGAAGGCATAAGGACGGGACGTCAGCGCGCCCACTGGGCAGAGATCAATCATGTTGCCGGATAGTTCTGAAGTCAGCGCATGCTGGACGTAGGTTCCAATTTCCGTATTCTCGCCGCGTCCCGTAGCGCCCAATTCTGGCACCCCAGCCACTTCGGTGGCGAACCGGACGCAGCGCGTGCAGTGGATGCACCGTGTCATGATTGTTTTGATCAGAGGACCGAAGTCCTTGTCCTTCACTGCCCGTTTGTTTTCGGCGTAGCGCGAATGATCGATGCCATAGCCCATAGCCTGATCTTGCAGGTCGCATTCGCCGCCCTGGTCACAGATGGGGCAATCCAGTGGATGGTTGATCAGCAGGAATTCCATGACCCCCTTGCGCATCTTCTGCACTTTGGGAGTGTTGGTGTTGACCACCATGCCGTCGGCAACCGGCATGGCGCAAGACGCCACAGGCTTTGGTGAACGCTCCATGTCGACCAAGCACATGCGGCAATTGCCGGCAATCGAGAGGCGCTCGTGATAACAGAACCGCGGAATTTCGACGCCGACCTGTTCGCAGGCCTGCAGGATCGTTTCTGATCGCGATAGGCGGGACCAGCGGCAATTTTTAATTTCTCGACATCAAAGCCAAACGTTTTCAGTGGGCTTACTGCGTCAACAAGTTCGTCATCCTGAGGAAACGGGTTCGCGGGGTGGTCCGGCGTCCCAAACATCGCGAGCATCGTTTCATTGATCGTACGCTGCTGATCTTCCGTTACGGGTTCGCCCGCATCCTGCTCGATTTCAATTTCGACTAGATTCGGGCGAAAATAGGGAGCCTCTGACTGACACCCCGAAAGTGTCATGGCGGCAAAGAACACCACGAAGGCAGCGGCGCAGGAGATACGCACGTCCCGATCTTTCCCAGCGGCGGGAAAATCACCGAAACCACGATACTGCGATGTCCTTACGACTTTTCTTTTTAACCGTCTCATATGCACTGTCTCAACCGAACCTCGTGTGATTACTCTAGTACGGACGCCGGAATTTCAATATCCAACATCACGGTTTCATCAGGCTTCAAGTTCAAAGCAATCCGGCCCCGTTTCCAAGTTGCCGGCTCACCGTTCACCTTGATCCCGTCAAAATTTTTGCCTAGTTTCTCCTGCCATGCCTGCACCGAGAGATCAACGCCCGCTGGTAGATTGGCAATNTCAAACGCTCCNTCCTGNTCTGTTGCTNCAAAATAACCGTTGTCGCGTGGTAGAAGGTAAGCTTTCATCCATGGATGTACCGCACAACTGACACTGATGGGCTCCTTCTCCTCTTTCCCCGGCGAGTATGCAATGGAACTTCCCGGCGGAATATTTTCATTAATCGAACGCCCTCGCTTGGCCTGAATTTGCGTATTGTGTGAAACCGTATCACTGTTTTTTACCTCCAGGGACTGCGTCGTCTGCATGGGCAAAACATGCGAGAGGTAACGGCAGACTTTTTGATCATAAAGAATCGGTTCTGTCTTGCCTGATTTGGCATCCTCATGGACGTTCTCCCCGTTGAGATCGAGCGCATATAACAACACGTTTGCCAAACCTCCTGTGGCGGGGTCGACTTCGACCGTCTCGCTTCGAACCGCCGCTCCGCCAGGCTGGCAAACCGCCTGATCCTTGTTGATATTCAATACCCGGTTGGCGGGCACCGACCCGACCACCCGAATACGTCCTTTGAGCGTACCCCAACCAGTCCGCTGCTGGGTTTGAGCCGTCGAACTATCGGTGACCGACTGACCTACCTCCGACTTCGCCAGAGTAAGTCGCATCTCTTTGGCCGCCGCGTCATTCGGTATCGCGCCGCGAAGATTATCTCGATTGCAGCCCACCAACGCTGCCACCACGAACAATAAGAGAAGCGACCTCGAGGCAAGCAGGCACAAGCGAGGCTGCTGATATCGTACTTCTGGCAATTCGGATTGAATCAACATCGACAAACTACTTCGGCTTAATCGCCAAATCTCCCATATCATTTTCACCCGATGCGACTGTAAGCTTGAATCGACCCCGCTTGGTCGGCTTACCATCGACATCAAACTTGACCGTCTTCCACTTGGGATGCGCAACCTGAAATTCCACTTCCTTCCCTACAGGAAGGCCTTTGATTTCGAAAGTTCCATCCTCTTTAGTAATCGCAATATACGGCGTATCCTGCACCACGAGATATCCCCGCATCCAGGGATGGATACTGCAGGACACACTCACCGGCTTACGCTCCGCCTTGGCAACCTTCAACTCCTTCGTCGCCGATGGAGGAAGACCCTCATTCACAGCGCTGTTCGAACTGAACTTAATGTCGGTATTGTGCGCAACTGGATCTGAATTCTTGACCACGAGCGTCTGCCCGGGTCGAACAGCAACTACATGCGGCGCAAACCGACAATCCTTGTTATCGAGAACGACTGGTTCATCATCTTCACTGGACTTGGGGCCCTTCAATTTGCGTGCGTAGATAATCACATCACGCATCGAGCCATCTTCCGCAACAACGAGTTGCTCGTTCCGCAAGTCAAATGCACCGCATACGTCCTGGTCTTTATTAACGTTCAGCTTCCCTTGCTTGGGCGGTGAGCCTTCATAAAGAAAACGGCCTCGTAAAGTCCCGGAATCATCCGCAAATACAGTGACCGGCCCACCGAAGACTGCAGAGAGCAGGGCAGTGCAAACCAAAACGTCGAGAGCAAAGAGAGAAACCCATTTCCTGATCATAAAAACACCTAATACCTGTTACCTGGATCGCGTTACTTTAAATCTTTCGGACTCACGACGATATCGCCTAAATCGTTGTCACCTTCGTCAACCACCACCTCAAATTGACCNCGCTTCCACTTGGTCGACTTCCCATCCAATTTTGGCTCGGTGATATAACCGCTCGGGGCGTGCCACGTCTTGAACTCAAGCTTTTTACCTGCCGGCAAATTTCGGATTTCAAACGTACCATCTGACTTCGAAACCGCAACGTAGGGCGTCTTTTTGACCAGCAAATACGACTTCATCCATCCATGCGAACCGCAGGAAAGCGGTACCCCTANTCGCTCCTCCCCCTTGAACACTTTATCGACTGAAGCCTCCGGCGGCAGATTGTCATTGAAAGGCGTATTTTTCCGGAAACTGCCNCCGTTCACATTGTGNGTNACCGGATCTGAATTGTGCAAACGAAGCGTTTGGCCAACCCGAATGACACCCAGATATGGTTCAAAGCGACAATTTTTGTTATCGAGCGTCACCACCGAATCAGCCGTTTCCGTAAAATCCGGATGCTCGGACACATCTTTTGTCACCAACCAGATCCCCACNTTGGCAACGCCTCCTGAACCGTCCACCAAAAGATCCTCCACCAACAAAGGACTCTTCCCGCAGATATCCGTATCTTTATTCACGTTTGCTGGTTGGGCCGTCGGTGGTTCGCCATCGTAAACAAATTTTCCGCGCAGTGTGCCCCATGACTCCCCATGTGCGTCCTGCGAAAAAGCGGACAGCAACGTCATCGCAAAAACTCCAAATAGCAGCAGCGAACCGGCCCGGCAACGGTTCAATAGAAAAGACGCTGACACCATTTTNTTCACCTCATTATCACGATCAAACAAATTCGGATCCCCAATGCACTCACTATAAATGTAGGCCCNTTCCACCCGGGCGACCACTCGCAAACCTCNCGGGGGCNGCGNTTCTGCAGGAAGCATGCAACCGGCCATCTTACTCTTCTGCCGACATGCGACTCATTTCCGCTCCCCGTCATCCCGGGCAACGTCCTCTCACCTCCGCTCTGCTGTCTGTGGTGTCTGTGGTTGATTGGTTGCACCACCGCCCAATTGCTGNTCGAGNTGCTCGGCCCGCTGTTGAATCGAGGTCTTGGATTCGACGTAAGANCCGAAGTTCGCAAGCAAATCCACGACCGCCTGCAACTGCTCGGCACCCGTGCCGTGATAGAGTTCAATCAACTGCGGCTTTCCATCCGCGTCAACGACCGGTTGTCCTTGCGCATTGAGCACCGGCAATTCGAACCCACCATAGGTCGGTGGATCATCCGGTTTATAGGGCAGTAACTCCTGCATTTTCGTGTAAGGCAAAATCCAACTCGGTTTTGCAATCCAACGCTTCATATACGATGGCTGCAGCCGCTGATGGACATCGGCAAGATTCGGCCCATTCCCACGATCCCCTCCCTCGGGTCGCTGATCGTTGACCGAGTGGCAGGCGATGCATCCGGCTTTATTGAGCACAATTTTAAGTGCNTCATCCAGCCGACCGCCCGACTCGCCATCGGCNAGCAATCGCTGCTGATACGAAACCGCTGCCTGTTCTAAATCGGCCCGGTTACGCGAAGCGGCAAACTGCTGCGGGTAATCGGCATTGTCGCGTGCCGCAAAATATTGCACCAGGCTCTCAGCATCCGCGCGTGAGAGATTGAATTTCGGCATCCGCAGCAGCACGCCGGGACGGATCGGATAGGGATTCAACAGGAACTCAGAAAGCCATGCCTCCTGCGTNTTATTGCCTTGACCCACCAGGGGTGGTGGAACCCAAGCCATGGCCGCTGTTCCGTCAGCGGTCGGCTCCGTTTGACGGACCAGTTCCACCGCGATCGGCAGCAGCAACCGCGCGAAATCACCACCCCTTGGCGGATAGTGGTGGGTGACCATCTGCTCTGGAATCGTCCGCAAAGGATCTTTGACCACGTAGGGATGTCCATCCAAAAAGGTTGGCTCCCAAAGTTCGACGCTGTAACCCTGCGATCCGGGCGGAGGATCGCTTTCATACGCATCNCGATACTCTTCCAAACTCAAATAGTCTTCTTCCTCCGGGTCATAGACCATCTGCTCCGGATATCCGTCCGCATCCACTCTCTCCATTCCACGCAACGAACTATGCAGCATGCCTTGCCAATCGACGTTACGCGAATCCTGCACCTCCTCGGTGCTATAGGAGGGCTTCAGAAATGGATAAACCGGTGCTTGATCACTGCCACCAAAATCACCTGGACGATAGGCCAAGTCCCAACGCCCCAACTCCAACGTATGGCAACCGGCACAATTGAACTTCGCGAGAACTTTTTCCCCCTGTACGATCGCTTCGCGGCGGGTATCGGGCTGATAAACGTATTCGGATGCGGGTGGCTCGGCCACCAATCCAAGGACGAACGTCATAATCGCTTCGATCTCCTCGTCGCGCTTTTGTCGCTTTACATCCGTCTCCATTACACCGGCTGCCCAGGGGAACAATGGCATCCGTAACCGGTCGTTGTAGCCCTTATTCTTGACCTTCTCATAATCGTAGGACCTCGGCTCCAGCAATTTCTGCCGGAGGAATCCTTCGCGACTATGGCTCATCAAAGCAGACGTATAGTAACCCTCATCCGGTGGCAATTCACTGACGTTGATTCCATACGAGTGACCGTCGTGCGGCTCATCTTTNTGCGAATGGTCTTTTTCACCATCCTTACCATCCTCACCATCCTCACCATGGGCATGTCCTGCCGACGCATCGCCCTCGGCGTGTTTCTTTTCTACATAGTGGACGATGTGCTCGAAGGCAATTTTCGAAGGATCTTTTCGCCCCCATTCCGCAAGCGCGGCCCCAATCGGTTTCTCTGCTTCCATGCCGGGAATATCATGGCACCCAGCACAGCCATACTTGCTAATGGTTCGCCTTCCGACATACATCAGGCGATGATTTTCATCCGCCGAGCCAAGCAATTCGACCTCGGCACCCTTGAGCGCGCCTGAAAGTCGTTCGGGAATCCCATCTTTCAGATAAGCCTCCGCTCTCTTTTCCGCAAATGCACCCTTGAGGTAATCCAGGACGAGTTTATCTAAAACCTTTGTTTGCATTCCGGAAAGTGGCGGCAGCGTATCGGCGGTCGCTTCCCAATCGGTCCCCAGAAGGTACGCGGCCATATCCGCCGACGGATCTGTCATCCGCGGCGCGCCGTTGGCACCCATCTGCGGGGAGCCGGTCTCGTCCTGCAGAGGCTCCGGATCGAGATACATCACCGGCATGACGGTCCGACGATGATAACGGCTTGGATTGAGCAGCCAACTTCG
Source organism: Planctomycetaceae bacterium TMED10 (assembly GCA_002168195.1). GTDB lineage: Bacteria > Planctomycetota > Planctomycetia > Pirellulales > UBA7805 > UBA7805. The sequence continues at coordinate 5,759 of NHBP01000013.1, read as the reverse complement.
AAGCCACTCTTTACCCTTCTCTGTATTGATCTTCTTCGCAAGATTCGAGAGATTCGGGCCCTGCATTGCCTCTCCGGCCGGCGTGCCGTCGTGACTGTGACAGGCTAAACAGCCGCGAATTTCAAACTGAACCTTGCCGCGTTCGGCACTAGGCGATTCAGTGACGCTCTTGTCAGCAGGAGCGTATGCGAAGGGCTGACTTCGCTCATAGAGATAATGCGATATCGCTCGAATCTCAATCTCTTCCATCGCCACCGTATCGGCAACGATCTCCGGATCATCTTTAAGATGATCGTGCAGACCAAAGAAAGCAGGCATTTTACTCGTAGGTCGAATATCCTGGGGGCGTTTGATCCAGGCAGCAAGGGTTTTGGAGCCCAGTTTCGAACGAACGTAACGCAAACTCGGGCCTACGCGGCGCATCGTACCGGGCGCTTCCACATCTTTCAGCAGAGCGATCATGGGCATCACCTCTGTCGGAACGAGAGAAGGCTGCTTGAGGCTCGCGATCAGATTATGCGAGTCCACGGAAAGCTCTGGATTTGTCTTTTGGCGATCTTCCTCAATCCACGAAATCAGCTTTTCGCGCGTCGCGCTGTCAAAGGGATCATCACGCAGGTCGCGGGCCCACTCTCTCGCCTCCAGTGCGGTCAACCGAGGGTCGCCGAGCAACTCCTCTGCAGCATACTGCCGACCCGACTCTTTCTCCAAAATACCCAACAATTCGCGCCGCTTCATTGCATCTTCGGGATGATAAGAAACATCCTCCGCAAGCTTACGAATGGAAGGCAACGTCAACTGCGCTGTATCCCCAAACGTAACGGCAGCCGCATCGATCGCGTCTTTCTTTGCCGGCGAGAGTTCATCGAGCAAATAGGCCACCTGCTGGGCGGCAGCAAAGTAGTTCGGTTCGCTGCGAAGATCCGGGCCCACACGATGATCCGGACCGTCGTAGCCATTGACTTCGTGACACCCAAAGCACCCGTAGTACTTAACCAGTCGGTATCCCTCCATCAGTTTCGGCGCAGGCGGCTCGGGGTAACGCTCACTGGGCTCCAACTCAGCAACTTCATGATGACACTTCAGGCAGGAACTTTCTACAAATCGGTGTGGCTGCATGGGCAACACCCAGTGATGATTGTCAAACCAACCATATTCCTCCCGCCAACGCTCCGCCTCACTCGGATCGTTCGGAGTATGACTGGCCCATTTAAAGTCTGTGGCACTTCCTTGCCCCTCATGACAGATCGTACAACCCATCTCCTGCTTTTTGTGGGGGCTCATTGAACCCACAAAAAGGTCGAGGCGTGGATGCGAGCTATAAGGCTGCGGATAACCACGCCGCACCGTAAGCTCTATCGGCTGCCCCCAGGAAACCTGCTTCGTCAGGTAACGCAGCGCGTCCGCATTGCCTTTGAGCTTTTCATTACGCCCGCCGACCCGGACATGCGTAATCACATCCCCCGGTTCCAGACCTGCTACGGCAGCAACCGAACGCGGCCAGACGAATTCCACAAGCACATCGGTGGGCTGAATGAGACCGTGCTCCGATAGCTGAAAACCGTAGAGTGCTTGGGTCGTTTGCTGATCTCCACTCTGATCGCCGGCGGGCGGGCTTGAGGGCGTCTCGAGCGCCAAGGCGATCATCGGTTGCTGCTGTGCATACCCGGGCGCCACCGCAGAACCGGGCGATGTATTGTCTATCCCCTGATGACAAGTTACGCAGCGATCAAATCGCGCGACATCGCGGAAGTTATTATTGAGCGTCAAGTTCGGCANCCATACCTGATCNATCCGCAGTGGCCGACCGAAAGCATCGATGATCGGCAACTCGAGCAACCCTCTCCCAAACGCGGTCTTTTCTGCCAGTGATGACTGCAATTGAGCCCGCGTGCTCTGGAACACCGCCAACTGCTTCAGAGCAGTCACTTCATTCTCCTGCATTTCTTTCTTGAATTTTTCAAGCGATTTGCGATGTTCATTTGCCGCTTCAAACGCCTTGGTTAACCCAGCGACATCCACCTCCACCAGGGCAACCGCATCCCGAAGCCTGTTTTTTTCCTGCAGGGGAAGGCTATCGCGAACTGCCAGATCGTATTTACTTTTTGTCGCATCCAGATCCGCGCGACGAAATTTGCGATCCGTCGCCTTCCCATCCTCGACGAACTTTACTGCAGCNATCACATCTGCCATCTCCACGAACAAATTCTCCCGGAGTGGCGCAACCTCCTGAGCATGTTTGTGCAATTGTGCGGTGTCTTCTTTCGGCAAATCAATGCCCTGTAGTGCCTCGGTCAGCGACGCATAGGCGGCTTTCAGGGAAGCCACCTGCGCATCGACCTTTGCTACGCCGTCATAGGATGCTGTCTGTGCCACGAACGCATCGATGTCCGCTTGAGTTGGCGGCGTTAAAACAGCGCGATCAACGGCGGCTTGCAACGCGTTCTCGGTGAGCGTGTAATTCTCAGTCTGCTGCTCATTGTCGCGCGAAACGAGTGTCCAGTTTTCTATTTCCTGGAACTTCCGCTGATAGCTTTTCCATTCGCGCGCGTGATCGGCCGCCAACAACCAAAGGGTTGCGAAAAACATCACGATCGCCATCACCCCGAACACGAGGTTCAATACCTTCGTATCATTCGCTGTTTTCTCGGTTGCTGGCATAATAGACGCACCTGGAATGCTGGCTACAGGTTCAAAAAGTACTCTGGTATCGCAACGATATACTTAAGATTCACGGTCCATCTGAGCACCATTTTTATAGGCAGCAGCAGCATGAACAGCAACAAATTCGACATCAACATAAATCGCACAAAACCCATTTTCCTGTAAAATTTACGGAATACTGTGATCGCCATAAGCGGCGGCAACAACACAAAATAAGCCAAGACTAAAACGATACCCAGCCACTCCCGCTGGAAGATGTAAAACAATTGCACCGGAACACTGCTTCCGGTCGGTGCCCTTGGTAACGCCATATTCATTCCCGATATCCAAAAGTACTGGGAGAGGTCAACATTATTCAGAGCCTCCACTTTATGCACGTCCCAAAGTTCATACGGCGCGTAGATGTTCCAATTGGGTCCGCGCAAAAACGTGCCTAACACGATCAAAACGATCCATAGAAGAAGAAACCCAAATTGATAGGTGAGATAGCTAAATTTCCGCTCTGCAATCGTGTAGTAACCCATTCCCTTTGGATTGAAGTCGAGGTANGGGATCGCCATCAGNCCAACCACAATCATGCTTGGCATCACAACGCCCGCCATCCAGGGATCAAAATAGACCAGCATCTCCTGGAGACCCAGNAAATACCACGGCGCCTTGGAAGGATTTGGAGTCTTTACGCTACTAGCCGGTTCTTCAAGCGGCGCCTGCAAACCGATGCCCCAGAGCAGGAGAAAGGCAGTGAGGGCGACCATGCAGATCAGTTCCGTGTAGACCAAATCGGGCCACACCANCACCTTTTCATTACCTTCATGCTCAAGCGTTGGCTCTCCGCGTGCAATCCGATCATCGTTTTCGACCGCCCGTGAAGTCGCAACCCAGGTGAAAAAACCAATCAGAAATATCAAACCGACAATCGGCACATTATCGGGCTTGGCAGCAATCGTATAGAAATTGTAGTCGGTCATCGAAAGACCGAGCGCAAGAAGCGACAAATTCAAAATGCCCCATGCGACTGGACCGCGAACAAAAAACCTTCGCCCCAGATAAAGCACCACGAGTAAAACCAGCGAACCCACGCTGTAGGTCACCGCCCCGGTGGAACCGCCGAGCGCCACATTCACAAAGCCGCGAATGGATGCCGGCATCTGCGGCATCCAAGCCGCATCTCCGCTGAGCGCCATCGGCGCGAGATATCCCATGTAGAACAAGCTGACGATCAACCAGAAGATCGCCTGACCCACCGCGCGGCGCGAGCGCCACAGCCAATAGGCTGCAACCATGTTCATGGCGGCAAGCATTACGTAGTACCAACCGAGAAAGCCGCTGATACTTTCTAAAAAAACCTGACTATTACCGTGCATACAAAACCTTGATTATCAGAGGGGCCCGCTGATACCCCCGTCTTTCCGAACTCGCCAGAAGTGGATCGCCATCAAAAAAGCTGCTGCGAGCGGTATCGCAATACAATGCAAAACATAAAACCGATTGAGGGTCTCCTCTCCCACAAACCTTGCTCCCAGCAGACCGAACCGTGCGTCGCTCCCACTGGTGATCATGTCGATTCCGCCGAGCGTCAACAACTGCTGACCCGGACCCTCGTAACCGAGAATCGGTGTTGCCCGTGCCATATTCGAACCGACCGTAATCGCCCAAATGGCCAACTGATCCCAGGGCAACAGATAACCGGTAAACGAAAGCAACAGAGTAAGTAACAACAGAATCACACCAATGACCCAATTGAACTCGCGGGGAGGCTTATAACTTCCGGTGAGAAACACCCGGTACATATGCAACCAGACCGTGATGACCATTGCGTGCGCACCCCACCTGTGCAACTCGCGCAAGATACCGAGACTCGTCACGTCCCGCAGAGAGAGAATGTCGTTGTAGGCCNACTCCAAAGTCGGCCGGTAATAAAACATCAGGAGCACGCCGGTTACTGTTTCCACCAGAAACAAGAAAAAAGTCACGCCCCCCATACACCAAGTGTAACTGAGAGCGATTCCCTGTTTTTTGACAGAGACAGGATGGAGATGCAAAAAGAAGTTCGTGAGCATCACGACGATTCGATTCCGCCGATCCACCGGTGCGGGATGCCGGAAGACACTTTTCCATATCTGGGATTCGCGAATCACGTCCCCCAGAGATTGCTTGTCACCACTTGCCATGGTCGCGTCATTACCCTTCTTTAAACAGGCACAAACGAAGCAGGGTCTTGCCACTGCCCCATCTCTTCCTGAAACTTTCTACTCTTNTCTACTTCAAGCTGTCCATCACTGGAAACGCTTATCGCATAACGTTCTAGGGGCCGCGGCGCGGGGCCCTCAAAATTAATGCCATCTTTGTAAAAACCGCTTCCATGACAGGGGCACTTGAACTTCTGCTCGGAGTCCAGCCAGTTGGGCGTGCAACCCAGGTGCGTACACACAGTGGAAAGCGCAAAGATACAGGGCTCTCCCTGATAGTCGGAACTTACGAGCCAAATACCAAACTGTGCCTTGAACTTTGTCTCGACTTGCCCGGGAGCAAAGTCCTCCGGGAAGCCCACTTTGAATTGACTTGGTGGTTCGGTCAGCACATTGGGAAACATGAACCTTGCCAGCGCCAACGTCCAGACAACAGCGGTTGTACCCAGCACTGTCATACCGGTTGCGAAAGAGGAACCAAAAANCGCGGACAGGAATAAAAACTGCCGTCGTTCTTCCACTTTCTCTTTTGCCGGTGGCACCGCATACGCTGGCCGCTCCGGCATCGAAGGCAAATCGGGCTTGGGCGAAGTTGCCGCCGCCGGCCGTTTCCTCTCGAGTAGCTCGGGTGCTTCTGCTTTGCTTACCGGACCCCGTTTGCCGTCTCCGCGGGCTGCGGCAAGAACGCTCGCAGTATCCATGCGCTCGGTCGGGGCAGTCTTCTCGACCGCTTTCTTCTTTGCACTTGCCGATGCACTTGCCGATTTTGCCGCTGCCTTNCTTGTGGCCGCAGGCTTCGNCTTCGCAGCAGGNGCATCNGGAGTTTTGGAACCACCCTTTGTTTCNGCGCGGGCCATCGCAAGCATTTCTTCAACGCTTCCGGGCTTGGTCGTCTTAGCAGCGGGT
>NHBP01000012.1 GCA_002168195.1 Planctomycetaceae bacterium TMED10 | reverse complement strand
GATACCGACACGATTGACGGGGCCGGTCGGGGTCTTCATCGCACTGTAAGTCCAGGTTTCCATTTCCGGGATGTGCGTCAGTGCGAGTGACGTGAATAGCGAGTATGCGCAAGTACACCCATGTCCGAAATTCGGAGCATTTAAGATACCTCCGGCAGGAATCAGACTATTACGACAACCCGTACGAAAGCCTTTGAGTCTGCCGGTGGAAACATCTTTCATGTTCGTAAAACCTGCTGAATCAGCTCGGAACGTCATCAAATGTTCGTTGGCCACCGCATAATTGCAGTGATGTCCGTGTGCCGTAAATTCCCAATCAGTCGGTTGTCCGGTGAGTGGATGCTGCATTTGAATCGGCTCGCCGGTTTCCAGGAAATACTGTACCCCGGGACCNCGCTGATCAATGATTCTGTCTTTCCAGAGAATGAGGCGATCCCAGCGGCTTTCGGGGTGGCCGAGNAAACCTTTTGACTTNGCTGTCTTTTGCCACATCACCTCCCCGCTTTCCCCNCGATGNGCCTGNATATTTTCGTGATTCGAGGCGACCAGAATATCCTGTCCCTCCTTGAACGCCAACCACGTCATCACCATCGGGGTCTCATGGCTCCAGATTTCTTCACCCGTTGCGACGTCAAGCGCCCGAAGTGTTCGCACATCCCCGGTGTCCGGGACGACACCGGCTCGGCCTATATCGTTGTAGAGTGCCTTAATATGTCCGTCGAAATAATAAACACGGTTNCCACCAATGGCCACGATCGGACAACTTGCCTCGGGNGAGTGATCCCAAACGATNTCTCCCGTTTTTCGATCNAGCGCNACCANACGTGTCGGCACGCTTGCTTCGTGTTTGCCGCTATCGAATATGGAAGCGATCAGCAAATCGTTCCAGACACGAATTCTTCCCCAGCGTGCGGTCGATTCAGGCAATTTGAATTCCGCTCGTGTTTTTCCGGTCACCGGATCAATCCACAGACAACGATCCGGGTAAGCCAAATAAATGCCATCTTCAACAGCCAGAAAATGATATCCCGTATGGTGGTCACCATCGTAAAAGTTGCCNCGNCTACCGGGACTCGATCCTTTTTCAATNGTCTTTTCCCAGAGAATCCGGCCGGTGTAGATNTCGACAGCNGCCANGGTGGTGTGTCCTTGAAGAAACATCCGTCCGTTGATCACTGTCAAACTAGGTCCCCAGAAGTGCCGATCAAAGAAATACTTNGTATCCGAGGCNGGNCCACCAAACCAAAGAATGCCCAGAGGCAATCGAACGCGGAGGTCTTGGCTCATNAGCGAATTGGAAGGATCGCCGTATTCATGGGACCAGTTTGCCGCCCCCTCAAGCGGTCCCTGTCGCTGAAGGAGGCTCCAGGAACCGAGTCGAGAGACNGCCGCACCTGGCAAGGCTCTCNAGCATCGGNGCAAGTTGTGCATGGNCNGCGTCACTGAGCGGTAACAGGGCAGCACCGCCATAAGGCCGGATCATTTCATACATGGATGTCCAGCCTTCTTGATCCTCCGCCTCTGGCAATTGCCCCGCATCNGAGANAACGGTCAGGGTGGCAAAGTAAGGTGGAAGGCGCAACGCGAGTGGATTACCCGCCAAGGCTGTGACCTGTTCGCCATAAAGACCTTCGCGATCGGTCTTATTCCTCAGGGCTTTGATTTTGTCAGCGTCGGGGTCGACGACCAGCAATGCCAATGCCGTCTGTTCGAGCAGTGGTTCAAGTAATTTTTCATCGGCTCCCCAGACAAGACAAAATCCATTCCGGTCAGGAAGCGAAGCAACGGCCTGTTGGATCGGGAAATTTACAGTTTCTGTTTTACTTTTCGCGTTAGGCAAACTCGATTTTTCCTGTGGCGGATAAATGCGGGCAATCGCCTTCTCAGCACCAAAGCAAAGTAATTGGCCTTCCGCAGTTGTTACAAACAAACGGTCGTCGGCGGCCACCAGAGCGGTAGGAGTTCCATCGATCACCGTTGCCCAGGTAACCTCTGCCGGTCGGTCACCGATGGGTGGTTCTGTCGCATAGATTGCATTTCCTAAACGGCCATAAATCCGCTTGCCGGCCTTGATATCGACCGTTAATTCGCCGTGTTGATACCGGGCTGCGCTAATAGCTCCCAGCGCATCCTTGATCTGTTGGGACTTGATAAACCAGCTTGCTTTAAAGGGTGGCGGTTCGGGGGGGCGATTTCCTTGAGCTGGTTTTGGTTTTGGTTGTTTGAGGATGTCGGCTGCAACCAGATTACCCCCCTGTGCAATGTAAAATTCGGATCCATCACTCACTGGTCGAGGAGCACTGATCGGGAGCATCGCTTTTGTTTCAAGATCAATGACGCGTTGGCCGTGAAAAAGCCATTTTTTACTTGCGGTTACGAAATAGTCGGTGAGCCCGCGACTGTCGTAGGAAAGGGGTGCCAGTTCCTGGGCCGCGATGTCAAACAAACCGACCGTCGCACGCCCACAGGGAATAAAAAGGTTTCCATCGCTTTCAACGAGATAGCCCTGGGGGGTCATGTCAGTGAGCGAAACGACCCCGAATGCGGAATCGGGCGAAACTCCGGAAGTGATTTTCGCCAGATCAAGCCAGTAGAGGAACGTTCCTTCGAAGGGCCAGACCCCGACGGTAAAGTAAAGCTTTCCATCGGCAATGGCGGGTCCTCCACGTACCGGAAGTACCGAACTCATTCGATCATTGCCGATGACACGGCGTGCGGCAGGTGCTGCTTTAAATCGCCAGAGTAACTCTCCGTTTTCATTTGCTAGACAGTAAATGCAACCATCGTCTGAACCAAAGTAAAGGCGGTTATCCGCGGAAACAGGAGCGAAGCGGATGGGACCTTCGGCAAAGAATTTCCATTTCTCTGCGCCGGAATGTGTGTCGAGTGCCGTAATCGAATCATTTTGTGCGGAGGCCAAGAAAAGTGTGTTCCCTACAACGACAGGTTCGTAGCTGCCATCAAAAACGAGTCGCGTATCTTCGGGCCATGCCGGCTTTGGTGGGGCAAACTGACGAATCCATTGGAGCGAGAGCTTTTCAGGAATCGCGTGAGGGGAAGTCGCCGAACGTGCGGCATCGTATCGCCAGGCCGGCCAGTCCGCTGCTTTCACTGTGATGGAGCCTATGGAACCAGCGGCACCTAGAAGGAGACTCAGAAAAAACAGACAGCAAAACCTTTTGGCAGCCATGGGGAACCTCAGTGGGATAGGACAATTCGATATGACTTCTGCAGCAATTTCACGCCCTTATTGTACAGACGCCTAGAATCCTTTGGTAGTTTCCTCAAAGGCAAAGATCGAGGGTTCTTTTCGGTTACAATGCGGGTGCCATAGGGAATTATGGAGCGCTATAATTACGTCCGAGCGAATCCTCTCAGCACGTCTTCCGAATCGCAGAATTTCCAGGTACGACTTGATAATCGAAGAGCGAATAATGTTTCGACACGTTTTTCTCGCCATTGCGATCCTACTGTTTTTTCTAAGCAGCCCTTTAAGCCTATGGGCCAATGCTGACCGTCCGCCCAATGTGATTCTGATTATGGCCGACGATTTAGGATATGGAGATATTAGTCCTTATGGGGGTTGGGTGAAGACGCCGCATTTGGAGGCCCTGGCGAAGGCGGGTGTTCAGTTCATGGACTTTCATGCCAGTGCAAGCGTCTGTTCGCCAACACGGGCTGGATTGCTCACGGGACTGTATCAGCAAAGATTGGGAATTCCCGGAGTGCTGTATGCCAATCCGACCCGCCCGGAACACTATGCGGGACTGGGGACAGAGCAGACGACCATGGCGGAAGTTTTTCGGGAGCATGGCTATCGTACGGCACTCTTTGGAAAATGGCATCTTGGATATCAAGCAAAGCATAACCCGATCCTTCACGGGTTCGACGAATTCCGCGGCTTTGTCAGTGGGAATGTGGATTACCAGTCGCACATTGATTTGATGGGACGCGAAGATTGGTGGCGAGGCAAAGAGAAAAAAAAAGAAGCAGGTTACCTTACCGATTTAATCTCTAAGCACGCTGTGAATTTTATCGAAGAAAATTCGACCCGCCCCTTTTTTTTATATATTCCACACCATGCGCCGCATCTTCCGTTTCAGGGACCGAACGATCCTGCCGATCGCATGGTCGGCGGGAAGTTTCCCGTTGCTGGTACCGTCCAGGATCGGAAACGTGCTTATCGTGAAATGATCGAATCCATGGATGACGGAGTCGGTTTGATTCTAGAGGCGGTCAAAAAAAATCGGCTTGAGCAGCAGACAATTATCTGGTTTTTTTCCGACAATGGTGCGCTTTCTTTTGTAGGTTCCAATGCTCCGCTTCGGGGCGAGAAGGGGGAGGATTGGGAAGGCGGGCATCGCGTACCCTCTATTTTGAGTTGGTCCACGCGGATCGCTCCAAGAAAAACAAATATCTTAAGTTCGACCCTCGATGTGATGCCAACGGTCTTGAACCTTGCAGGAATCGACTATGCAGGAAAAACGGACGGTATGGATTTGAGCAGCTTTTTACTTCATGGAAGAACCCCCGAAAAAAACCGCAAGCTTTTCTGGTGGGGAGATCAAAAACAAGCCTGGAAAGGTGCCGCGATGCGCGAGGGGCCCTATAAGTTGGTTGTTGATCAATCCCAGAATCAGCGACCGAATATTTATCTCTTTGATCTTGAGGAAGATCTCGGAGAGCAACACAATATTGCCAAGGAAAATCCGAAAAAGTTGAAGAGTATGCTCAGCGACCTTTCCGGCTGGCACCAAGAGGTAATGCGAAGCAAATAACAAAACGTCGAATCTGATTTTCGAAACGGTCCTGCTCGGTAATGCGAATCTAAAACCTTTCTGTGATTCAGGGACTAGTTTCAACGATCAGGAAATCTTAAGGGAATATTTCATGAGCAGTATTGACCAACTCATTATTCGAGACGACTTCTATCCTGATCCGGATTTAATCAGGCAGCGAGCTCTGGACAAGCAATATCACGCACCACCGGGAAGCACCAAGCGGTTGGCCAAGACAGCGGCCTGCACCGATCAAGAGGCGCGTGAACTCTTCGAACTCGCCAAACCTTTTGTGCCGGAAGGTGATGTCGTAAGTTTCCGGGTCCTGTTTCGCTACACGCTGGCAGGCACCATTAAAAAGACGTTCTGCCATGTCGATGGGACGTCCTATGCAGGGATTGTGTATCTCACCCTCCCAGAACACTGTGCTGGTGGCACGTCGATTTATCGCCACAAGGCAACGGGTGATCTTATTTTTAATCCTGAGCACCGCGAACTCTATAACCTTCAAGACGAAAGTCAATGGGAAATTGCCGAGGAGGTGGAGATGGCGCACAATCGCTTGGTCATGTACCCTGGGCAAATGTTTCATGCACTCACACCCGTGTTTTTCGGCGACGATATCACTAATGGTCGACTGACTCAAAACATCTTTATCATGCGGCCAGGCGATGCGGCACTGAACCAGAGGAGCTAAGGCCGCGATGAACGCTGCTGAGCGNGCACTGTTTGAACAAGTATCCAGATTTGCTGCCCAAACCCATCCGCAGGAAATATTGGATCGATTTGCAGATCCAGTGGTGATCTTTGCCGCCCCGCGTTCCGGTAGTACGTTGCTTTTCGAAACGCTTAAGGCAGCGGATGATATTTGGACTATTGGTGGAGAGTCCCATATTGCCTTTAGCGGGCTACCGCAATTGCATCCCCAGCACAGAAACTTTGATTCCGGTGGCCTCGGGGCAGAGGATGCGACCGCCCAAGTGTGCCATTGGATGCGAGCATTGTTTCTTTTGCTTGCCAAGAACAATAAGGGTAAACGCTATTTACAGCTTCCAGAAAATGAGCGTCCTGTAGCGATTCGCTTTTTAGAAAAGACGCCACGCAATGCGCTGAATGTTGCTTTTATGAAAAAAGTGTTTCCCGCAATGCGAGCGATCTTTCTCTACAGAGATCCACGCGAAAATATTGCCAGCATTATCGAAGCCTGGGAGGAAGGTGGCAAAACTGGAAGGTTTGTTACTTTTCGCGATTTGCCGAATTGGGACCGGGATCACTGGTGTCTTCTTTTGCCTCCCGAATGGCAGCAGATGCAGGGTTGCAGCCTGGCGGAAATCGCTGCATTTCAATGGAGTGCAGCCAATCAGGCAATTCTTGATGACTTGAATGCCGATGCTGATCTCCCTTGGTTACCGCTCTCGTACCATCGCCTTGTACATGCCACGCAAGAGACGATCCAGAGGATAGCCTCGTTTGTTGATATTCCTGTAACAGGCGAACTTCAAAGACATATTGCCGGTCCACTACCGCTATCGAATACAATTGTCGAAGCACCGGAGCGAGAAAAATGGAGACGGCATCAGCAGGCGTTGGAGGCCTTGCAGCATGTTTACGCGCCGGTTGAACAGGAGCTATCGTCGTTGGAGGAAATGTAATCAGAATTCATCAAGTCATCGTTTTTCTCTGTAAAGCAAAAGGAGCAAGAACATTGAAGGTATTGCGAAGCATCGGTTGTGAATCCCTTGCAAAGGTTTTAGTCGTCGTAGGTATGATTTTGGTATCTGCGTTCTGTAATCTGCCTGTTACGCAAGCTGCAACGGTCGAGCGACCGAATATTATTTTTATCCTTGCAGATGATTTAGGCTACGGCGATCTCGGTTGCTATGGGCAACAGCAGATTCGGACACCGCATCTTGATCGACTTGCAAGTGAGGGCATGCGATTCACCCGGTTCTATGCCGGTTCAACCGTCTGCGCACCATCGCGGTGTACGTTGATGACAGGTCTGCACACGGGGCATTGTCTCATTCGTGGAAATCGCCGAGTCGATCTGAGGGATAAAGATTATACGGTGGCGGAGATGCTTCAGGGTGCGGGATATAAGACCGGTATGTTTGGAAAGTGGGGCCTCGGTAGTGAGGGCGGAACCGGTTTGCCAAACCGACAAGGTTTTGATGCCTTTTTTGGTTATCTCGACCAATCACACGCCCATAATTATTACCCTACGTTTCTCATTCGCGACACAGAGCGCGAACCGCTCGATAACGTTGTTCCGCGTCCGGGAAAGCAGGGTCAAGGAGTCGCCAGCGAAAAGAAAACATATAGTCACGATCTGATTATGGAAGAAGCACTTCGTTTTGTGGACCAGAACCACGACAAACCTTTTTTTCTCTATCTCCCGGTGACCATTCCGCATGCAAATAATGAAGCCGGCGATGCGGGGATGGAGGTTCCCGACCTGGGGATCTACGCCGATCGCGATTGGCCTGAACCTGAAAAAGGTCGGGCAGCGATGATCACCTATCTCGATCGGGACGTCGGTCGATTGCTGCAGAAATTAAAAGATTTAAACATTGATGATCGTACCATTGTCTTTTTCAGCAGTGATAACGGTCCCCATAATGAAGGAGGTTCAAACTCCGAGTTTTTTAATTCCTCAGGTTCGCTTCGTGGTTCCAAGCGTTACCTTTATGAGGGTGGTATTCGTGTGCCACTGATTGTCCGTTGGCCCGGAAAGATTGCAGCCGATAGTCAGAGTGACCACGTGGGGGCATTTTGGGATTTCCTGCCCACAGCTGCCGATTTAGCCGGCATCCAACCGCCGAAAGGAATGGATGGCCTTTCTTTTGCACCGACGCTACTCGGCAAAGGGCAGCAGAAGGAACACGACCACCTTTACTGGGAATTTCACGAACATGGGAAAATACAAGCGCTTCTCATTGAAAACCATAAAGCGCTGCGAGGGCTTGGCAAGGAAGTGATTCTTTATAATTTGAATGACGATCCACAAGAGACCAAGGATATCGCTTCCACTCGACCTGATCTGGTCAAACGCGTGGAGCAAATATTTACCCAAGAGCGGTCACCTTCAGACAAATGGCCGCTCCGCTATAATACCGGTTCCCGCTAACATTGGGGGCAGCGCGGGCAGCGGACAACTGCTGATTAGACGACAACACGCGGGCAAGCACGATCGAGGAAATGAATCAACAGCTCGCGTTTCGAAACGAATCGTCGGAAAAAGACAAGCCGCACGACTCGGATGACTCTCTCAGTGCATCCGGATCGATGCGAGGTTCTTATTTCTACGGCTGGTGGATGCTTGTGTTAGCCATATTGATTATGGTTGGAACCAGTCCGGGCCAGACTTTCGGCATCACTTTTTTTAATGCAAAGTTTCGTGACGCCTTTGGACTTGGGTATTCTCAGATTTCTGTAAGCTATCTGGTGGCCACGCTCTGTGCGGCGATTTTACTCCCTTTTATTGGTCGCTTGACTGATTGTTGGGGCTTGCGACGTTCGGTACTCGTTGCCGTGGGTGCCATGGCGACGATTTGTATTTGCGCAAGTCTCATCCAGGGGTGGCTTGCTCTATTCTTTGTTTATTTGGCATTGCGGACCATCGGTCCCGGAACGATGGTTCTCCTGGCCAATAACACGCTCGCCGCGTGGTTCGATCGGCGACTTGGTCTTGCCATTAGCTTGATGCAATTGTCCATGGCGGCAGCGATGGCAATCATTCCCGGATTGTTGCTACTGTTGATCGAACAGCTAGGCTGGCGGGAAACGTATTTGCTGTTGGGAGGAATTTTGTGTTGTGGGTTCCTGCCACTATTATTTTTGCTCTACCGCAGTGATCCAAAACAAATCAATCAGGTCCCGGATGGGAAATTATCGGAGAATTATAGCTGGGAAGATGTTGCGTCCATCGGGGTAACCGTTCGTCAGGCGTCGCGGTTTGCGAGTTATTGGATTCTCCTCGCAGCCGCTGCGATTTGGGCACTGATTGGTACGGGTCTCGTTTTTCATCTTGCACCCCTTGTGCAGGAAAGCGGGCTTCCGGCTTCGATGGCCCGCACGGCGATGGTCGCGATGGCAATGGGAATGGCTGTTGCACAGTTGCTTGGAGGAGTATTGGCGGATCGGTTGTCTTCGAGATTTCTGGTCACGCTTGCAGTAAGTCTCATTGCAGCGGGGTGTGCCGTGCTAAGCCTGCGAAGAGGCGATATGTTTATTTTAGGGTTTTCATGCTTTGGCCTTGGACAAGGTCTGATGACGGTTGTCTCCGGAACAGTTTGGCCACGTTACTTCGGCCGTGCCCATTTGGGTCAGATTCGTGGTGTCGCACTCGGTGCCGCCGTGGCGGGAAGTAGCCTTGGTCCGCTGTTGATTGGCTTGAGTATTGACATCTATGGAAGTGTCCTACCCGCTCTGTTGCTTTATACGGGTGGAGCACTATTCGTGGCGCTCAGTTGTCTCTGGGCAAAATCGCCCGCGTTACCAGGGATGAGCGAGGATGCAGTTGGGTCCGGGGATGCCCCCCGATGACCAAAAGGGACCAAAAGACGGATCATGTGCGTTCGATCTGAACGATGCCTTCATCGAAGGTCTTTGGATGCTTCTGAGAAGTCCGCATGCTGTTGCCGCTGAATTTTCAGGCAGCCTTCTTTGTTTCTGCTGGACGATGCATCGTGTCTTCTATTTTAGTATGCGTCCACTTGCCATTTGGCTTATCGAGATATTGAAAGTATTCGTTCGTGAATGTGCCTTGGATGCCGACAAGCCACGATTTTCGAGTATGCACGGTTGTATCTAATAAGGCTTCGTGCATCGGTCCGGGACCTGTCAGTGCCCAGGCCGTCGTTTGCATGCGACTCTGTATTCGATCTCTGACCGCAGCAATGATTTTTTCTAAGTGCGGGTGACCGGCCCTACTGGCGATGAAGTAATTGGTAATCGCATATTCCTGGTCGTCAGTAATTTTAAGATAAAGTTCGTCGTCCGTTGCTTTGAGAATTTGATCTAAAGGCCACACAAAATGGGCATCCATGTCGATATAGATTCCCCCGTGTTTATGCAGTACCAGGAGTCGCCAATAATCTGCTTTGGCGGCGCCATCATTGAGGCAGCTGTAATCCTGGTAGATCTCAGCGGAGAAGTTTTTTTCAATGAAACTTTCAATATCGTTATCATCCATGAAATGAAATGAGTGGGCAGGCGCGAGCAATCGATTGACGAGATAATTTAAATAGACCGGCAAAGAAACATGGTTCGTGAAATTGGTGAGCCAGACGTTCCGCGGAATAAGCGTTGCTTTACTCGAAGTCCAAAGAGGAGCGGCATGCTTTGGGATACAAAAGCGTTTCTGAGGAAAGACCCAATGATAAGGGTGGCCGACAAGATGCTTTGTCANATTTCCAAAATACTTGATTAATCGATTGGCAATATAAATAGGCACATCTTTTAACATGTGGTTGATTCCTGATCTTTGGTCCTGACTTTCACGCAGCCCGTGTTCATCGGATGAACGTCTGAGAATTTGGGCCCACCGGCGTGCTGACACAATAGAGAAGACGGTTGCCGGAGTGAACATCGATTTGCCATTGACGCTAGCACAATCGGCGATCGGCAGACCCCTTCAGAGGAAATCGTGATCGGCCGGTTAAAGCGCTTACTTTGGCCTAAACGACGGCTTAAATCGACGACGTTTGCGGTGCTTGCCCAGGTTATCTTCTGCCAGGGCTGCAAGCATCCGACGTAATCGATAACGCAGATACCGACTACTTTGATCCCCGCCTCGGTCACGGCAAAGAAAGAATCGGCTTAGACGGCTGCTGGCACAACAAACGGACCACGGTAATCACGCGTAAGCATTTGATTTGCTTCATCGTCACCCACATAGGTTTCCGTCTTGGGATCGAACGTCAGTTTGCGACCCAATCGATAAGCGGTGTTTCCCAGGTGTGCCAGTGCAGAGCTGGTATGCGCCGTTTCTACCGGTCCATGCAACGAATCTGCATCACGACTCTTGACCGCATCAAGGAAGTTCGCGAAATGGAGACCCATTTCACCACCTTCATGGCGACTCGGCCCCGGCTCCCGTTTGGGACCAAGAAAGGTCTTGTAGCTGCTGTATCCGTTGATCACCATGTAGCCGTCTTTTCCGTAGAAAATATTTCCGACATGTGCGCCACCCTCGTCATTGGTGGTCCACGGTCGGACTTCAAACTGGATCATCTTATTTTCTTCAGGATAATAGAAATTTGTGCTCAGCAACTCCGGCGTCTCTTTATCGTCGTCCCAAAGGAATTTCCCGCCCATCGCAACCACCTCGGAGGGCAGTCCCACGCCGAGTCCCCAGAGACACATATCGGTTTCATGCACTCCCTGGTTCCCTACATCCCCATTACCGTAATCCCAATGCCAGTGCCAGTTGTAATGCACCAAACGCTTCGAGAAGTCACGTTCCTGCGCAGGACCCTGCCAGAGGTTCCAGTCGAGGTGAGCCGGTGGCTGTTGTTGATCGGGTTGATTTCCAATGGATCCACGTGTGCGAAACACGAGCCCACGCGCCATGTAGACATCGCCGATGACACCCTCACGCAATTTTTGGACACCTTCGCGAATGGCTGGTGAGCTACGTAGTTGGACTCCATGTTGAACGATCCGGTCATATTTTTTTGCCGCCTCAATCATCTTGCGGCCTTCAAAAATATTGTGCGAACCGGGCTTTTCAACGTAGACGTCTTTTCCTGCCTGGCAAGCCCAAATCGTTGCCAGTGCATGCCAATGATTGGGGGTCGCAATTGTTACCACATCAATATCGTCACGGTCCATCACGCGGCGAAGATCTGTTTCGGTCTCAAATTTATGTTTATAGTTCTTTTCGAAGGCCTCTGCGCGAACGCCAGCGACTTTTTCATCCGGATCACAGAGAACCACGACTTCGGCATCCGGATTGTTTTCCAGTGCGTGTACGTGCCCCGTACCACGACCATTGACGCCCAGTACGGCACAACGAATTTTGCTGTTCTTATCCGTTTTTGCAAAAACTTTGGTGGCGGCTAACTCGGTGCCTGCGACTGCGGTGGTTGCTAAAAAGGTTCTGCGCGAAATGGCCATCGTGTTTCCCTTTGATGATAAAAGATTATAAAAATTCGGTTTGTGCGAGATTGAGGTTCAGCACCTATCAGAGATTATAAGACAAATAGGGAAATGTCACAAAACCCGATAAATGCCAGTTCGCGATCAAGAGAAGCGAGGTCGATTTGTGGTCCATGAGCGTACGAATCGACTGATTCTTCCCTCTAAGTTGATCCGGCCGTTTCTTTTTCTTCCGGCTTATTTGCCTGTTTGAGCGTTTCGATCCCTCGCGGGATCCAGACTTCCATTTTGCCATTGCCACGATGATTCCATGCGTAATAGGGGATCAAGCGCAGCGTGGCTTGTTGCTGCTGCCACCTTCCGGACTCGTCTTGGGTTGCGACGTCCCCTTGCCCTTCGATGGCAATCACACCACCGAGTAGATCCGGCTCAAACTGTGTGGTGAGCGCCGCGTTATCCGGCAGGATCGCTCTGTCGACCGGCTGTTGATTGTCGACCTGCTCCAGACAATAAACGAGCGGCCCGCGTTCGATGGCAACGCGTCCACGGTCGGCAACCACCTTTTCATCCGCTACCACTCGGCGGACCGGCATCGGAATTTCCAGTTCAACTCGGTCCCCCTTTTTCCAGGTGCGGTGAATCGTAGCGTATCCTGATTCCAGTTTCAGCGGAAACGTTTGGCCGTTGACCAGTAATTTGACCCCATGCAGCCANTCATTTTGTGCTTCCTTTGACGGAAGATAGCGATAGAGGTTGCCCGGCACGCATTCTCCNCGAGCCCAACCGGGAATACGAAGCCGAAGCGTGAATGGCATTGGTGCATCGGGCGCCAGCGTAAAATCCACTTTTGCGTCCAGCGGATACCGCGTGTCTTGTGTGATTTCGACATCACCATCTTGCAACGCGATCGTTCCCTTGCCGGGCATAAATAAGTTGACATAAAGATTATTCTCTTTGTGGGCATAGACCATCCCGGCAACTGCCGGGAGAAATCGTACGATNTTGACCGGACANCACGAGCAATCAAACCATCCTTGCCTGCCGACGGCACCTTTGTTGAAGCGGTATTCGGAGTTACTCGAAAGTGGATTGGGATAAAAGAAAGTGTTTCCTTCCATCGAGATGCCCGCAAGAAATCCGTTGTAGAGAACGCGTTCGAGCACATCGATGTATTGACTCTCGCCATGGAGCAGGAACATTCGCTCGTTCCACATCGCATTTGCNATNGCNGCACACGTTTCGTTGTAAGCAGAGCCGTTGGGCAGTTCATAGTTTTCCCCGAAGGCTTCATCATGATGCCGGGCCCCGATACCACCGGTGAGATACATTTTTTTCCCGACCACGTTTTCCCAAAGGCGATCAATGGCATCGATATAATTTTTTTGCCCGGTCAGCGCCGCCACATCAGCCATGCCGCTATACATGTAAGCTGCACGGACAGCATGGCCGACCGCTTCGGTCTGTTTTGTCACTGGTTGATGATCCTGCCAATATTCGCCGTAGATGCGATTCTCTTTACGACCTTCGGGAACACCTCGATGATCGAGAAAGAATTGGGCCAACTCGAGATAACGGCGTTCCCCGGTAGTGCGGTAGAGTTTTACGAGTCCGATCTCTATTTCCTGATGCCCCGGCACATCGATTCTTTGGCCTTCGTCTTCGCCAAAAACCTGATCAATCAAATCGGCATTCTTTAAAGCCACATCCAAAAGTGTTCGCTTTCCGGTTGCCTCATAGTAGGCCACGGCAGCCTCATAGAGGTGTCCCATGTTGTAAAGTTCGTGGCTATGTTCGAGATAAGCCCAACGCGTCTTTCCGGTGTAGCGTTGTAAGCGGAACGGCTTTTCGCCGTGGATGGTTCGAATGGTGTAGAGATAACCGTCTTCATGTTGCGCGGCAGCAATTTTTGCTATCAATTCATCAAGATACTTTTCGAGGACGGGATCCGGATGCAATGCCAACGAAGCGGCAGCCCCTTCAATCACCTTGAAAACATCCGAGTCGTTGAACCAGAAACCCTGGTGCTTTCCGTCTATCTGCCCCGCAGCAATTGCAAAGTTAGCGATCCTCCCGGTCTCTTCGCACTTTTGAAAATCATAAGGAATGGTCACCTTGCGATTCGTTTCAATGCGTTGTTTCCAGAAACCGTCGTCCACCTGCACAGACGTGGGCGGTACCGGGGTGATCGGATAATCACCGGCATTTCCCTGCTGCTGCTCGGCAAGGAGAAGTCCGGTAGGTATGAGCCAGAAAAATAGAGTCAGCCAGAATTTATAGCGGCACATGTATTTTCCATGGAAAGAGAATGCGGAGGAAAGGTCAGCAAAGCATCGCACATGGCAAATCATCGCACATGGATAGTATCTCTGCAACGGATAGAGGTACTCCTTTGACATGTGGGTTCATCGGCGGCTAAAATTTCGTACTCTAACCCCACCCTTCCCCAGAAAATGTTTGTGAGGACTCAATGAAGACCGCTTCTTCCTGGATCTTGCTTTTATTTGTCGCCTTGGCAGTCGCATGGCTCTACGCCTTTCATCAATTGGCTGAAGCGGCACAAAATCAATACGCTGTCGTTTACGAACAAGATTTTTCCGATGACGATGCAATGAACGATTTTCAATTCAGTGATCCTGCCGCCTGGCGATTAGGAAAGACTGAAGAGGGGGATGGCTATTTGGATCTATTTGGTAAAAGCCAATACGGTCCGCCGCACACCTCGCCGCGCAACATCGCTCTGCTCACCGATAAAATGGTCAAAGATTTTGTGCTCGATCTAGAACTTCAGCAGACGGGGAAAGAGTACGGACACCGCGACATGTGTGTGTTCACAAGCTTTGTGGATCCTGCACACTATTACTATACCCACATTGCGTCGAAGACGGATGATCGGGCCCACAACGTATTTATTGTTGATGGCGAACCTCGAACGAAAATCTCCCACAAGACAACCGATGGACACCAGTGGTCCAACGATGCCTGGCACAACGTTCGCATCCAGCGAGAAGGCGATAAGATTTTAGTCTTTGTGGACGATATGGAAACGCCGATTATGGAAGCCAAGAATGGAAAGTTGGGCTGGGGTTATGTCGGTATCGGATCGTTTGACGATACCGGACGCGTCCGCAAGTTGAAACTCAGTGCGCCCGAAGCCCGCGAAGGTGATAAGGAAAAAAAACACTTTAAAAAGCCGGAAAAAAANTAAGCCGACGNAACGACCGGTTGAAATCGATNTCAATTATTGTCGTTTGACTCGGTCCCCGAGTGCCGCTTCGAGATCCGTCAGGTCGTAGTGCTTGAGTGCTCCTGGCACGATCAGCGCCAATAGATGGGGCGCAAGGGGCTTGGCGACTACGTCGTCGATCCAACTGCCGATCGTATCCTTGAGAACGAGTTTTTCAATCCGTCGATCCAGATAGGCCGCGTGCAGGCCGACGGGTCCGGCGCGACCGACAGCGACCAGCTCAATATGGTTTGGATNGATGTCGGGCCGCTGCTCAAGAAAATCGAGACAGGTCATGACATCCACCACCCGCTGTCCGAGCAATGTTTCACCAAGATACATCGCAAGCATACTCGTCCGCTCTTCATCGTTGATATCTTTGTGATAGGAACCGGTATCGCGCGTTTCGCCATAGCCGCGCACGTCCACCGCCAGGACTGCCTTGCCGCTTGCCACGAGTTGTTTGATTGCGCCATCGCTGCCTTGTTTTCCGCGGCTATCGACGTAGAGAACTGCCTGCAGTGGTTCTTTTTTTTCACGATCTCTCACCTGTGGCATGTAGAAGAGTGCCGGTAGTGGCACATCGTCCTCCCGCGTGAACACGATTTTTTCGACAGTGACCCCCTCGCGTTCGCTGGTTCCTTGCGTTTGAATCGAAAGAGGCTTTTTCTTGCGCAGCGTTACAGGAATGCCAGAAAGTTCGGCAACGGTCTTGCGGCGGGTGGACTCCGAAGTCGAACTCCAAAATGTCTTTCGTGCTCGGGCCAGTTCCCGTGCCGCCTGAAGATTCATGGCCGCGACCGTCGTTTCCTCTGGGAAATCTTTGAAAACCTGCCCGCTTTGTGTGACTTGCACGTCACGATCTGCAAGTGGCTCAAAGGGCAGTTCTTGAATCGGTGCGGTGTCGCCGAGTAGCCANTGNCGCATAAAGCGGGTTGCCTCCTGGCGGTGCGGTTGCTGAAAACCGTGGGGTGAAAGAGCTTCAAAAAATTCGAAGTTTGTTGATTTNCCCAGTGCACTGTAAACGCGGCGCGTTTCGTCAGCGGCCGCACGCGAGGAAAGAATATCAAAAAAATCGTCCCGGGCTGCCAGTACCAACGTCGGCTTATCGGCCCGCATCACGCAGTAGTCGAAGTGGTCGATCCCCGCTGCTCCCTCTCCCGGAAGCCATTGGCAGCCATCGGAAGGCCCGACAGTCTCAAACTTGCGNAGTCGCGTCATCAGATAACAGGANGGGGCGGCCGGCCCAATCCGCGGGTCGGCGGCCATAAAAAAAGTGGTTTGCGTTCCCCCGCCGCTCGTCCCGGTCAGACCAATCGGTTTTTTAGGATCGACTTCCGGTCGCATACGCAGGTAGTCGAGGCTCCGCATCCCATCGACCAGCTCATACCAAACCGTACTGCGGCCAACCAGCAGTGCGCCTAAATCGAGCAGCGTGTGGGTCGTGGTTCCGTACCGAGGTGCATCTGGCAGTTGAATCCGTTCCCCCTGACTGATGGGATCGTAGCAAAGAACGACCAGGCCGTTTTTGGCCATNAGTGCGGCGGCCGCCTGATAGGCCGGATACGCCTTGCCGTTATCGCTATGCCCGCAGGCAAGCAAAACTCCGGGATAGGGAGGTTTCCCTGTGGTCGGCAGATACAGATTGGCCGTGACGTGATGCCCGGGTTGGCTCTCGTAAAGAATATTTTCAATCCGATAACCTTCCTTTTCGATGTGCCCGGTCACTTTTGGATTGAGGGGCGATTTTACGGGTAGGGGCCCGAGCAGCTCGGCATACTTCTGTTTAAGCCTCTGCCTTCGCTTTTCGGCCTCCTCTTCCGAGACGAGCGATCTTTCGAGGTCATTTCGGCGGGTATGTGTCTGCCGCTTGGCATCGTAGAAGAGCTTGCGGTAGAGCAATCGTTCGCTGCCCGGCGGAAGGAGGTCGGTTGATATGGGCGCTACTTTTTCATCATCACCTGTACACGGGTCAACGAAGACCGCGTGCAGGATGAGTGTGAAAAATATGAAAAATGCTTTCGGCATCGTCGGTTTCCCTCTTACGCCTCTGCAAGTTTGATCGAGGGTGCCTCCGGAGCCGAAGAGGGCGCTGAGGATGGGTCGATGAACATCCGGTGCCAGAGTTCAAGGCACAGCAGCGACCAGAGGGAGCGATTGTGGTCCCAGTCACCCGATTCATGCTCTGCGAGCAATCGGTGAATCGCTTCCGGCTTGAAGTAACCCCGATTCAAACAAACCGGATCGGTCAAATGCGCGTAGAGAAAATCTCTCAATTCGTTGCGAAACCAGTGGTCGAGTGGAATGCTGAAGCCCATTTTTCGCCTGGAGGCAATTTGAGGCGGAATCATCCGGCGATAGATTTCTTTAAGAATGTACTTCGAGGTCGTGCCCGACACTTTTTGGGTGTAGGGTAGTGCCGTTGCCAATTCGACGACGTGATGATCGAGAAAAGGGCTCCGGCATTCCAAGGCATGCGCCATGCTGGCAATGTCAACTTTGACCAGCAAATCGTCTGGCAAATACGTCTGCAAATCGGTCAGCATGGCTTGTGAACCGGCGCTACGCTCGCGACATTGATTCATCGCATCGACAAACACGTGTTCTGCATCATCGTTTCCGAGGCGTGCGGCGAACTCCGGCGTGAAGAGTGCTTCCCGGCTGGCTGCCGTGAATTGTGTGACCCAACGGACAAAGCGTTCCGGCGGTTCTTTGCGCAACAATCGCATGCGATCCCGCAGTTTCCGCAAAAAAGCGTCTTGCTTATCTGGAGCGGGAAGTAGATCCCACAGCCCGTTGCCGAGCAATCGCCGGATGAAGGGCGGAAAATTATCGATCCGCCCCAATTTATGGACCGTTTGGTAGCGCGTGTAACCACCAAATAGTTCGTCGCCACCGTCACCGGTGAGCGCAACTTTAACGTGTCGTCGTGTGACTTCCGACACGTAATAGGTTGGCAGCATCGAACTATCGCCAAAGGGCTCATCATAGTGCCACGTGAGTGTGGGCAGGACTGCGAGCGAATCGGGATTAACGACAAAAGTGTGGTGGTCTGTTTCGAGGTGGTCAGCGATTAATTTTGCATCCGCCGTTTCATCGAAATCAGAAATCGGAAATCCAATCGTGTAGGTCTTCGTTGCTTGTGTCGCATGCCGCTGCATCAGACCGACAATCACGGTTGAATCAATGCCCCCGGAAAGAAAAGCTCCTAGCGGCACGTCACTTCTGAGTCTCAGGCGAACCGCATCGTCGAGTTGTGAATTGAGTTCTTCACCCACATCTTCCAGCGGCCGCGCTATTTTTCGATTCAGATCGAGGTCCCAGTAACAGCCGATATCTAAATTACCATTTTCGTAAATTGCGTAGTGAGCGGGCGGTAGTTTCTCGATACCTGCGAACATGGTTCGCGGTTGAGGTACATAAAGGTACGTTAAATATTCGCTCAAGGCGTGCGGATTCACCTCGCGTGGTACACCCGGTACCTGCAGAATCGACTTGATCTCACTCGCGAACAAGAGTCGGTTTTTTTCTCTGCGATAGATAAGAGGTTTTTGGCCTAACCGATCGCGGGCGAGAATGAGGCGTCCGCGTGGTCGATCCCACAATGCAAATGCAAACATGCCTCGAAGATCGGCCAAAAAGTCCATGCCCCGCTCTTCATACAAATGCACAATCGTTTCTGTATCTGAATCAGTCCGGAACCGATGCCCCTGCTTTTGAAGTTCGCTACGNAGTTCCCGNTAGTTATAAATTTCGCCGTTGAAGGTGATCCAAATCGTCTCATCTTCATTGCACATCGGTTGTTTGCCGCCTGCCAGATCAATAATGCTCAGGCGACGGTGTGCAAGCGCCACACCACTGGAAGCGTTTTGTTCATAGTGAAAACCTTCACCGTCCGGCCCGCGATGCTCGATGACCTTGGCCATCTGCCGTAAGACGTCTTCAGACAATGGAGAACCACCCTGGGTCCAGATGGCACCGGCAATACCACACATGTTTTACGGGCCCTTGGCGTGAAGAGGATGACCGAGCGGAAAACCGTTACTCCTATTTTGACACGCCATTCGGCTCGCGTGAAGAATAGACGTATTTTTTTCAAAATGAATCCGGCGGAGCGTCGCCGCTTCGCTAGTTTTCTACCGACCTAATTGCTACAATTTGCCCACGCGCTTTAGCGCTTTCCCGCCCTTTTCCCCGTTCCATATTGGATCGTGCAATGACTGAACCGGCCCCACGCGTTTTCTGCCTATTTTTTTGTTTTCTGGCATGGATTATCGGATTTTCATCACCTATACAGGTTGCCGCAGAAGATTCCGTCCAGGCTCCCGAGCAAGCGGAAGATGGGTTTCGCCCACTGTTTAACGGCAAGAATCTCGATGGGTGGTACACCTTTTTGCAAAAGCACGGTCGCGATAGCGACCCTGACAAAATCATTACGATTGAAAATGGTCTGATTCACCTCTACAAGCATGCCGCTCACGGTGACAAAGTGGTGCAGGGTTATATTGGGACTGATAAGGAATATAGCGACTATCACTTTCGCGTTCAGTACAAATGGGGAGAGAAAAAATTCAAGCCCCGTTTTGAAATTTTGCGTGATGCGGGCATCTATTACCACCACGTTGGTCGGGATTGGGTCTGGCCACGTGCGATGCAGTATCAGGTCGAAAAGACCAATATCGGTGATATTGTCACTGTCGGCAACCTGCAATATGACACCTGGGTTGATCCTAAGACGCGCGACGAGCGCAAGCCAACCTTCATGCTGCGGGAAGACGGCGGAGTTGAACAAATGCATGGCCATCAGGCGGGCATCACGCATCTAGCGCATCGGGGTCAATGGGAACAATCGGGTTGGAATCAAATTGAGATCGTTTGTCGCGGTGACTGCTCGGAACACTGGCTCAACGGAAAATTGGTTGCCAAATGTAAAAACATTCAGCAACCCGTTGAAGGTGCGGGCAATAAGAAGTGGTTTGCACCGCTGACCAAGGGCCGCATTCTACTTGAGATTGAAGCGGCGGAAATTTTCTTCCGTAATGTGGAAATCAAAGACCTCCCGCCGTCTGCTTGCTGCGACTAATCGCGGTTTGATCGTTGTGCCAGCACGAATCAAGAGCCTTACGCCTTCGGTAGTTCGTATCCCTTTCGATACTCGCGCCCCAGCAATTGATTTGCTTCGTTGTCCGGAATGGTCATTTCTCTATCTTTAAAGCAAGCGACTTTGACCGGATCCCAGTAAAGGCGACGACCCACTCGATACGAGATATTACCGAGATGGATAGCGGTGCAGGTTTTGTTGTGCTTTTCAATCGACGCTGCGGGACTTTCTCGGCTGATAATACAGTCCATGAAGTTATTCGCATGCAAACCATACGATTGTCGCGAGCCAGTATGGATTTCATCGTCAATCCGCTTTTCGTTCACTTCGTGCCAGGGTTCCGGTTTGCGGAAATTTTTTGGGGCCCCGTTCACGAACCAACCATCATCCCAGTTGGTGTAAAGTTGACCATCCGAACCGGTGAACTCGATACCTACACCGGTGTGTGCGTTATGGTTGTAGGGACTCAGCGCGAGCACGGCCGAGTAGTTGTGGATCAATGGTGGGCGATCACCGACGGCTGGAAATTCATACAAGACTTCCAGCGTATCGGGAGTCGTGCGATCGTCATCGATAAGATATTTTCCACCAAAGGCCGAGACACTGACCGGATCCGGGGTATCCATGGTCCACATCACAATATCTTGGAGGTGAATGTTCCAGTCCCCCAAGATGCCTCCCGCATAATCGTAAAACCAGCGGAACGACCCGTGGAATCGCTTTGGATTGAATGGGCGTTCGGGTGCTGGTCCGAGCCAGCGATCATAGTTGACTTCTTTGGGTGCACTTTGGTCGGCCCATTTCCCGAAACCGGTGGGCCCCCAGAAGCCACGGTTGAATGTGCGCGTTTTGCTGATGACACCTAATTTGCCCGAGCGCACATAATCGCGAGCCGCCTGCATATGCGGTGCGCTCCGCGTTTGGGTACCAACTTGAACGACGCGATTTTGCTTCTCGCGAGCCCTTACCATCTCCTGGCCTTCAAGGATGTTGTGCGAACACGGTTTTTCGCAGTACACATCTTTGCCAGCCAGACAAGCAGCAATCGTGATCGGAGCATGCCAGTGGTCAGGTGTGGCAACGATGACAAAATCAATATCTCCGCGATCGAGTACGCGCTCATACTCACCGTAAATGTCGGGCCGTTTACCCTGGTGTTTCTCAATGCGGTCGGCAAATTCAGCAGACCGGCGAGTATCCACATCGCAGACGGCAACGAATTGGCAGCGATCTGATTCCATGAACTGCCCGAGCAAATGGCTGGCAATACCGCCACAGCCGATGACTGCCGCCGTCATTTTTTCATTCGCATCGTTCGCCCGCAATGATTGGGCGTGTGCGAGTGTGGCGATTCCCGCTGCACCTGCCGTTTTCAGAAACAGGCGACGATCCTGCTGAGATGTTTGCTGCGTTGTTTGATCGACAGAATGCTGCGGTTGCGACATGATTCGGACCCTTAATTTCCAGAGAGGCTATAAGACTTTTGCGGGCCACGGATCCAAATTGCCGTAGAATCGTGGCATCCTGTCCCACATTGTAGACGATCGGCGATTTTTTTGCCTTACCCCGCGGGCGGCAATTCAGCCGATTTTGAGGTCACTGAGGCGTAGTTTCCCATCCTCGTGCGCCGTGGCAATTCGATTCTTTTTGACATTGAAAGCCATGTCGCGGGCCACATCCGGTAATTTGTGGGCATGGAACTCGTCTTCTTTGTCCAGATTCCAGAAGATGATGTGTCCACCACCCTTTCCGCCCATTGCTACTGCGAGCGTATCGTCACCAATGAAAAAAGATTCCCAGGGAACGGTCGCTAAATTGTCCTTCGTCTTCTGCTCTTTATGCACCTCACCTTCGACGAAGTCCAGAATAACATTGCCCGGTTGCACGTTGCCACCCAGATAGTTCGGTGCCGCGCGTAGCCCGCTCACGGCCAAGTATTTCCCGCGATCATCAAAAGTTAGTCCGCGGGTGCCACCCAGGTGAAGATTGTGATTTTTATCGATCCGATGCAGACTGGGCGTTTGCAGTTCTCTCAACGATTTTCCAGAAGCGAGATCCCAGCACTGGATATGGCAGGTTAAATCACCAGAAACCAATTGTTTGCCATCGGGATGAAAAGCAATGCGATAAATGTGATGCTTGTGTCCCTCAATCGTTTGCAGCAGTTTGGCCTCGGCAACATCCCAGATTTTTACGGTCCCATCATTACCGCCGGTGGCCAGCAATTTCTCGTCAGCACTCAAGGTCAGATCGCGTATCCAACCGTCGTGCGCTTCAACACGCTTGCTCACTTGCGGCTCGCCTTGCTCCTCCAGAGACCACCAGATGAGTTGGCCGTCGGNGCCGCCNCTGAAAAGTTTGCTGCCATCGCTTGTGGTTGCAATCGCCAGCACCCAACCGTCGTGCCCTTCAATTTGTGAAATGCTTTCTTTTTCTGATTTCTCTGTGAGCGAGATCTGCCAAATATGACGATCTTGGCCCGCCGCGAAAACGTGCTCTTCAGAGGATCCAAAACAACAACGGAGGAGTGGTTTGCCGACATTGTAGTCTGCATTCACCTCCACCGTGACTCCAGCAGCATCGCCCGACGTATTCTCGGATGTTGATTTCTTCGCGGGATCACTCATGCTAACAAATCCTCAATCGGCTCATGGACAGGTTCGGCAATCGGCACGTCTTTTCCACCAATTTGAAATGACTGTGTTGAATCAATACCGAGTGCGGAGTAGATCGTATGGAATACATCGCCCTGGGTGACTTTGCCATCGACGATATCCATGCCACGATCGTCCGTTTCTCCGTGAATCGCTTCGGATTGAATACCGCATCCTCCGAGAACCATTGACCATGCTTTGGTCCAATGGTCGCGTCCCATTTGGTTATTGATTTTTGGTGTTCGTCCCATTTCAGACATCACAGCCACCATCGTTGTATCGAGAAGACCTCGCTGATGAAGGTCATCCATCAACGTTGCGAACGTGCGATCGAATTCCCCAAGNGTCTCTAAATGGATATTGAAGTTTTCGAAGTGAGAGTCGTAGGCGCGATGTCGCACTTGAATACAAGGAAGACCCGCTTCGAGCAAGCGACGAGCCAGTAGACAATGTCGACCAAAATCGTGATTACCATACCGCTCTTGGTCTTGCTTCGACTCTTTGGATAGATCGAAGACATCTTTTTTTCTCGACATCCGCTGAGCCATCTGATAGCTCGAGGCATATGCTTCTGTATCTGCAGTTCGCCGGTTTCGAGTGAGTCGCTGATCGAGCATATTGCGCAATTCGGTTCGTCGTTGCATCTCTTCGAGCGCAAGACCCTCTGGAGGTGTCAGGTTCCGCGGAGGCTTACCTCGAACCAGATTGACGCCCGCATAGCGACTACCCAGAAAACCGCCGTGACCCAGGTGGTAGCTCGAGGTTTGAATCACCACGTAAGGTGGTAAGTCGCTCTCGGAAGGCTCCAGAAGACTGGATGCCGCTGCCCCCAGGTAAGGGAAATCAGACCCTTCTTTCTGATTGCGACCGGTTTCTAAAAGATACTTTGCTGGTGTGTGGTCATTTTCTGTCGTTTGTAGACTCCGAATTACCGCCAAGTGATGCATTTGTTGCGCGGTGTACGGCAGCAACTCACTGATATGCGTGCCCGGTACCGACGTTGGAATTGCGCGAAAGGGTCCACCCTCTTGCGTGCCCGGTTTCGGATCCCAGCTTTCCAATTGGCTCAAGCCGCCGTCCAGAAAAATGACCAGTAATTGGCGATTTCCCCCGGCGAGTTCCCCGGCATTTGCCAAACCAGAAAGTCCTCCCCCGAGGAGCATGGAGCCACCAGCGACACACGTATTACGGAGAAAATTTCGGCGTGCTAAAAAGTGTTCACTCGAGCCACAGTGGTAATTTTTTTTCACAATCGAACCTATGGAAGAGAAAATAACGATTAACTTTGAAAGCGAAATTCTGTACAGCTCAACAGCGCCCAGATAAGATCCTGTAATGCGGCGCGGGGATCCTCTGTCCGGGCGACCAAGTAACCACGCACGAGTGCCGATTCTTCCGCATCAGGCTGTCTTGAGAGGATGGCCAAGTAAAGTTTTTCGGCGACCCGCTCGGCACTGAATTCCGTAGATGACTCTTCGACCCATTGTTTCGCAGCCTGCTCAATCCAGCTTTGCAGTTTTTTGCTGTGACTTAAAAAGAGGGCCTCTTTTGCGGTGGCCTGGTAACTTCCATCAGGCTGCCCACGAAAGTCATGGACGTTGACAATAAAATCATAGAGTGCGCCGCCCTCAACTTGATTGTGCAGTGATTTAGTAAGCTGTTTTTTCGTTAACTCAGCTTTCGGCTCGCCCTTTTCCCCCTCGTCTGATGACTTTGCTTTTTCTTCGTGCTCTTTGTAGAGGTCCTGTCTCTTTTGTGCGACGATCCCCAACGCCTCAGAGACACTCCAAGTGAGTTGTTCCGCAGTGAGCGGTAGAATATGGCCGCACTGGAAACGATTTCTCCATCGATTAGCGACCACATTTCGGGCGTCTTCTTGAGCTGCAGAATCAGCTGATTTTCCATTCAGCGTTTTTGCCCATTGATCCAGGCAATCCAGGTCCTCAGTTTTTGCTTGCAGGGCAACGATTTGATTTTGCTGTTCTCTATGCTGAATGTTCAGGGTGCTTCCAGCTGCTGCAATTTTCTCATACTGGTTTTGAAGGTGGAGAATCTGGTCATTACATGCTGATAATGCTTCGGTCTGCTCCTCTTTCGTCTGCCTTTGCACGTTAAGTTCGTCGCCGAGTTTCTCGATGCGATGGATCGATGCATTCCGCTCTTCTGCGATGAGTTGATACTGTTTTGCTGTGCTTTGCGCGAGTTGCAGTAGCTGTTGGTCTTCCGGTTCGAGTCGGTGTAACTCGTCCGCCTGTTGCTTCAACGCGCTCAATTTTGTCTCGGCCTGATCGAGACCAGGCAATGCCGATTGCGAGGAAACGAGCTGAGCTTGATTGGCATCGATGGCAGTGATGAGGACGTCGAGCTGCTGCTGAAAATCACGGGTTTTTGTTTCTAGCTTATCTCGTTGCCCTGTTAATTCAGCCAGAGACTTCGCATTGTCTTGTAATTGCGCGCGGACATCCTTCTCCACGGCACGTTCCTTCTCGAGTCGCGTCACGATTTCTTTTCGATCATTGCCGGCTTTTTGTGCGTACTGTAAAAGTTGGGCCGGCAGTTCACTGCTGCGTTGATAGGTATTGGAAATCGCGATTTCCCTTAGAAATTTCCGTAGATCAAAATCAAGATGGGCTAATCCTTCAGTAAGCGCTCCCAGCAGCAAAGGATTTGTCGGCGGATTTTCGGCGTGATGGAAATCGAGGGGATGAACGATTCCCCGGCCGAACATATGCGCCCAAAGTCGATTCGCTAAGTTTCGTTGAAAGGCTTCATATTTTCCACTTGTGAGTTCACGTGCCAGCAGCGAACGTCTCGAAAACTTTGGAACCGGACGCACACCCTCGGCTGGTTTGACGATATAGCGTTCCTCTTGTGGCATCTTTGGCTCGGTCATCTTTTTGCTGCCCGGAAGATGCGGCATCATGGATTGCGGATCGCCGCCTACGAAGACGGAAACAAATTCGACTTCGCCTTCTGCACGTTCGGCAACCACGCTGCCTTTTTCGGATCCAAAGAGATAGGTCCGATTGAGAAAAGCGTAGATTCCGTAATAGTCACTCTGTAAGTAATCATCAATCGAAGGGTGATCGTGGCACTGAGCGCACTGCATATCGACCCCAAGGAATATACGTCCTACATCGCGGGTGAGAATGTGTGGTTCGGCTGAACGGTCAAGGAGAAAGCGAGCTGCCGATCTTTCCCCGTCCTTGACCCCGTCGGCGATAAGAATGTCCTGAATCAATTCATTGAGTGGCTGTCGATCTTCGATGGCCGTCCGCAAAAAGTTACGGAATTTTCCAGGACTAACTACTTTTTCAATTCGCCGCTCCATCAACATCACGTCGAGTACCCGCATGAAATTACGATCAAAATGCGGTTGTTGGAGCAGCGTATCGATCAGGATGGCCCGTTTGTCTGATCGCGTGTCTTGTAAAAAGTCGAGCGCTTCTTGAGCGGTCGGAATCTTGCCTGCTAAATCAAGATAGACTCGCCGAAGAAATTCTGAATCGGTGCAAAGCGCCGCCTGCGGGCCCACGCTTTCGGCTTCGATAATACGATCAATTTCAACGTGCAGCGGCTGTGCCACATCGCTGTCTGGTGTCGACGTACCCGCAGCCGCAAAACTCCCGCAGAGAGTTTCGAATACCATAAGGCTGCTAATAATTAGGACGAGGCGATACATGGAGCTGGACTACCAAATATTTTCGTCAATCCAGGCCTCCTCGCGGCGGGTTAATGAAGGCGCATCACCGGCTGGCATCGTGCGCTCTGCAAGGAGTCTGATGGGGTTTGCTAGCTTAGGTGGGAGTCGAAGTCGGGTCAACAACGTTGGCGGCTCGGACTAGCCCTGACGTATATCGACAGACCGCTAAGCTCGCGTTGAACAAGTCTTTTTTAACGATTCAAGAAGATGAAATTTTTTTCAGTCGAGGCGAAAAAAATATCTTCAACACCCCCAAAAAGTGTGGTTGCAATGATAGCGTGCCGAACTTGTGCAGTTTGTCCGTTTTTGTCGCCCAAACCCCTTTTCTACTCGACGCAGAATTCCGAGGCTTCAGCTTTGACTGAGTCTCTTGCTCGGTTCCTCGTAAAGCATTGCGTGAGTCTCACGAAGCAACTCAGGAAGCGTCTCGGCAAAAGTTGATTTTGCGCAGGCTTCCTCCAGGTCATGCTTGTCAATTTGTGCGGCGTTCAGTCCGGGAAACCAGTGTCCGCCGTTGCCAAGTAAGTTATATCGCATGCGCGCGTAATCAAGCATATCGTAGCTCAAGGCGAGTTTCCGTAACCAGAGCATGACCGGTAGATTCATATACCCGGGGCTTTCATGCCACGCAGGGAGATCATCGCCCTGGTAAGCGGCCATTTCCGTTCCTACAGCTTCACGCATTGCCTCTCGGAGTCGTGTTCTAATGGGAGGGAGCAATTGATCGGCTTGGTTCATGGAAGCAAGGGTTTGTAGTTGGAGGTCAAAATCATCTGGGCAGCTTGCGCCAAGGCTAAGCGTGTGGATTTCAGGTTGCGCCAGGCAAAAGAGACAATTAAAAACAAGCGGATGCAGCGGATCGCAAAGTGCCGTTAGTTTTTCAGGTGGTCGGTAAAGCATGCCGCCTTTGTCGGCAGGACTGATGATAAAGACTCCCATATCCCGGGCATGGGCCGCTTTGATTGCAGGCCAATTTTTTTGAAAGATGTAGTACCAGTGAAGATTGATNTAATCGAAGCCACCATTTTCTTTATGCTCAATTGCGGCAAGAATAATTTCGAGTGGTGCGTGCGTTGAGAAACCAACATGCCGCACTGCCCCCTCTTTCACGAGTTGCCTCGCTGCCGCAAGACAGCCACCGGGCCGAATAGCCCACCAAAGTTTTTCGTAGGTGTTGATTCCATGCAATCCTAATAAGTCAATCGATTGAAGTTGTAATCGCTCGAGCGATTCGTGAAATTGATTGATGAAAATGGCCGGGTCCGCTTGGGGAGCTATCTTTGTCTGAACGATAATTTGTTTTCGATCCAGTTGTGGCAGAATCAGCCCAAGTTGTCTCTCCGACGACCCATAGCCGCGCGCGGTTTCAATGTGATTGATCCCTAGCTCAATACTTCTGCGAATCGTTTTTTCCAGGTTGGCTTGATTCTCATCAGGTATTTCATCGAGCGGGACATCCTGCCAAGCGAATTGGTAGCGCATTCCTCCACAGCTAAAAACGGGAATTTGCAATTCAGTGCGGCCAAAGCGACGATAAAACATGATGATTGTGTATACGTGTTCTTATGATCGGATTCAACCATAAACGCCCTGGAACGGACGCTAGTATTGGAGACACATCCTAACACAACACCACGACTGCACGACTGCACGACTGCACGAATGATGGGTGTGTGCGACACGTGGCCGAAAATTTTGTCTCGTCAAACTCCGCGGACAATCCGCAGACTGTCGTTAAAGTCGACATGGCCCTGCTGTTGCCACCGCGATGGGATGAAGGATACTTCGTGACCCTCCCGGCGAAAAATCTCGCTCACCGGTTCGACCCAGGGTTGGCGTCGTACCTCGCCCGTAAAAGCATATGTCGGGAAGATACGCACTTCCTTGCCAACCCGTATCAACTCACGCACCGCCGCAATGTGAAAATCGAGATCAAACAATTCGCTCTTCATGATCCCGCCTAAGGACCGTGGCGCGTATACAAACAGCAGGTGGCCACTGAGCACAAGATCGAAGGCCCCATTCTCAAACGGCAGTTCTGGCAAAGAACCGACCACGAAGCGTTCAGGATGTACGCGATAAGCCTGCATGAATGCTGCCAGGGCATTCTGCTTTTCCTGCTCAAACACCGCGTATTCAGAATCTTCCATACGCAGCGACGGATCCTTTCTTGCTTTGTTGATTGTAAGCTTGATGTCGTCGGCCCCACGTCGGGCGAGCGTTTCGGCAGTCTCTGAATATTGAGGGTCAACGGCAACCATGTTGATGTCCCGCTCTATCGCCCCTGCTACCAGACCACTTGGTCCTCCCGGGCAGTCGAGGACGCGTTTGCCGCGGAGTGCATCCGCATCCAGAGCATACATATCCATCGATTCGCTCCATGAGCGACCGAAAAACACAACTCGATTTAATTCAAGCGACATGGCAATCTAGAACGGGACTTCGATATGGATAACCTTTGCGGACCTTCGGCCTCGAGCGTTGCCCCAGGACTTTGTATACGGATTGTGACAATTGGATTCAACCATCTGCACCACAGCCTAAGGACTAACTGTTTGGAATCAGCTGCTCGTTGACCCGGTTTGAGTTTGTCTGGTTGTTTGGAGACAATGGAAACTATAGCCAGTAGCGCGGTTCGTAATGTATTGGAGATTTTGTGACTGAATCCGAAAAACCAATCGATTGCATTATCTGTGGGTCATGTGTCGTCGATATTCTTGTGCGACCGGTACCACTCGAAACATCGATCGGTGGTGGCCGCCTTATTCAAGTTGATCCGATCGAAATTACAACCGGTGGTATTGTATCTAACTCAGGTATTGCAATGTCTCGACTGGGTATGCAGGCCGTTGCACTGAGCTATGTTGGTTCCGATCAATGGGGAAACATGCTCCGCGAGCGTTATCGTGATCAGGGGCTGAACGCCGATCATCTGGTTACGCATCCCGAGGGTCCCACAAGTACCACCGCCGTATTAATTGATGAGAGTGGTGAACGAAGCTTTGCCCATTGCGTGGGTGCACCGGAACGACTTGATCGCAAATTTTTTATAGAGAGACTCGACCTCTTTGCAAAAAGCCGCATGATGCTTCTGGGATACTATTCCCTGATGCCGGGATTGGAAGCCGATTTAGCAGACGTGTTTGCCGAGATCAGGCAGCGAGGTTGTCTTACGGCACTCGATGCGGCCGGTGACGGCGGTAGCATGGAGCCTTTGCGCGAAATTTTACCTCATTTGGATGTTTACGTTCCCAGCCACGCGGAAGCATCCAATCAAACCGGAAAAACCGATCCTAGAGAAATTATCTCCGTATTCCGTGAGCATGGAGCGATTGGTTTATTGGGGGTAAAACTCGGATCCCAAGGTGCGCTACTCCAGACAGCATCAGGGAGTTGGATTGAAGTTCCCGCCGTCCAGGCGCCTGCTCCGGTGGTTGACACGACGGGGGCGGGAGACAGTTTTTATGCGGGTTTGCTTACGGGACTTCTCCGCGACATGAATGAAGCCGACGCAGGTCGCTTAGCAGCCGCATGCGGCGCTTGTTGTGTCACGGGTTTAGGGGCAACCGGAGGCCTCCGTTCCTACGAGGAAACGGCGCGCCTGGCTGGCCTTATCTAACCGGATTCGCCAACCTTGTTTCAAACGAACAAGTGCTTTCCCCATAAAAAAGCGGGGCCTGTATGGCCCCGCTCGTTGATGACCTATACGATGAAGGCTTGCAAGCTAGTCGGCAAAGGCCGCATCAAATGCAACGTTGTTCGGCGCAAAATCAATTTTTTTAACGAATTCACATGCTTCTCGAGCACCATGCTCTCGGTCCATGCGTGCGTCTTCCCATTCCACCGACAGAGGGCCGCTGTAGCCGATATCGTTGAGAGCGCGAATAATCTCTTCAAAATTAACGCTCCCCCGTCCGGGAGAACGAAAATCCCATCCGCGACGGGCATCGCCAAAGTTCAAATGGCTTCCCAGGATCCCGCTTCGACCATCGAGTGTTACGATCGCATCTTTAATGTGTGCGTGATAAATTCGATCCGGGAATGCGCGGATAAATTCGACCGAATCGACGCCTTGCCAGATCAGGTGCGATGGGTCGAAATTAAAACCGAATTCTTCACGCCGTTCGATTGCTTGCAGAGCCTTTTCTGCAGTGTAGATGTCGAAAGCGATTTCTGTGGGGTGGACTTCTAGTGCGAAGCGAACGCCGCACTCGCCAAATACATCAAGGATAGGATTCCAGCGTTCTGCAAATTGAGCAAAACCATCTTCAATCATTGATTCGGGAACCGGTGGAAATGAATAGAGCAGATGCCAAATACTCGATCCGACGAAACCATTGACAACTTCGATCCCCATTTTTTGTGCGGCCCGTGCCGCATTTTTTACATCTTCCGCCGCCCGCGCATTGACGCCTGCGGGATCACCATCCCCCCAAACATATTCGGGAAGTATCGCTTGGTGTCGCTGGTCGATAATGTCGCACACCGCTTGTCCCACAAGATGTGTACTAATAGCGTGGCATTGCAAATCGTAACGGTCCAATAACTCTCGTTTCTCATCGCAGTAATTATCTTCCGCGATTGCTTTGTCGACCTCAAAATGGTCGCCCCAGCACGCCAACTCCAGTCCTTGGTAACCAAATTCACTTGCCTTGCGCGCCACATCCTCTAGCGGCAGGTCGGCCCACTGGCCGGTAAACAACGTGACGGGACGTGTCATGGTCTACTCCTCTGCTCCGTGTGTGATCCAGAATAACAAGCGCTCATTTTGACAGATATTTTCTGCGCATCAATGGCCACGGAGGCCACGGATGGGGAGATTGAGGCAGAGTGGATGCTTCAACTCCCTATAGCTTCCATAGTCGTTACAGCTTAGACCAGATCAGGTCGCGAAGAATGCCGGGAGATTACTATTTGCCCTTACCGTTACCCGCAATACTTTTGCGCATCTCGGTATCGGCCTGGATATTACGCAACTTGTAATAGTCCATGATTCCCAGCCGCGAACTTCGAAAAGCATCGGCCATTGCTTTCGGCACTTCAGCNTCCGCTTCAACCACCCGTGCCCGACTCTGTTCGATGGAAGCAATGTTTTCCTGTTCTTTTGCCGCCTCCATCGCACGCTTGCCTTCGGCACGGGCCTGAGCGACCCGCATGTCAGCTTCTGCNTGATCTGCTTGCAGTCGAGCTCCGATNTTGGTTCCAACATCAATATCCGCNATGTCGATNGAGACGATCTCGTAGGCAGTTTGTGCATCCATNCGNCGTGCNAGTACGGCCTTGGATATCGTATCGGGATTTTCTAGCACGTTCTTGTGTGACGCTGCTGAACCAATGGCACTCACAATACCTTCACCGACACGAGCAATGATCGTCTCTTCCGTTGCCCCACCGATCAATCGATTGAGGTTTGCGCGAACGGTGACGCGAGCTTTTACTTTTAGTTGAATACCATCTTTGGCCACCGCGTCGAGTGTTTGTCGACCGGAGTCCACTCCTGGACAGTCAATGACTTTGGGGTAAACGCTCGTTTGTACAGCTTCAAGGACGTTTCGTCCGGCTAAATCAATCGCGGCCGCTTGTTTAAAATCTAAATCAACAATTTTCGCTTTCACAGCCGCGATACAGGCTCGAATGACCAAAGGCACGTTTCCACCCGCCAGATAATGCGCCTCCAGATTTTTACTGGTGATTCCAGTGGAATCATCTAGCCCGGCCTGGACGGCCATAATCTTACTGCGAACCATTATTGTCGGGTTCACTTTGCGGAAGGTCATTCCCAATAGATCTAAAATACCGATTTGTGCCCGCGTTGTGACGCATTGAATCCATAGACGGAAATAACGGGTAAACACAGCCAGGGCGATCAGTACGCCGATCACCAAAATCGAAAAAACGACAATCGGTATAATGACGCCACTACTGGCACCAAACAGAACGGCAAACGGCATAAAATGCGTCATGAAATTCCCGGTTAAGTTTTGGGAAGTGAACCTTCTCCTTTCTACTTAGCAAGCCCCAAATTTTCAAGAGAGTGGATCCTCCAACGAGTCGATTCCAAGGGAGTCAATTGGCCTGGAAAGAGGGTCCTGGTCGGGATTATCAGGTGAAGGATCTGAGGACCCCTCTTCTGCTTTTTGCACAACAAGGCGATTGTTTCGGATTCGTACAACAAGGACCGGGTCACCTGCATCAATCGCTTCAGATTCGCTGACCGCCTCGTATATCACGCCACGGATCGAAATCGTCCCCCCGGGGAGCATTGCACTTTTTGCGATGCCGTGGCTACCCATTAACGCCTGATATGCCGTTCGCGGATCATCTTCGGGAAGCACTTCTTTCCCTTTTGGCATTCCAAGCATTAATCGCCGTCCAAAGGGTGTGCTGGGCAACCACTTGAATGCCACGATTACAGTGGCCGGTAAGCTGACAGCAGCGATTCCTAAAAACAGGAATCCCGCTGTTGTTCCACTGAACGAAAAAGCGAGCACGATCGCCGTAATGATCGCTGAAAGTGATAAGAAACCTAATATCCCGGCAGAGGGAATAAAAACTTCCAGCATGGCTAGGCCTAAGCCAAAAATCATCAACAAGATAGACCAGATCATGGGATGCATCGTTTCACAATCCCTCATGCACTGCATGAGTCCTCATCGCCATATTTTGTTTGCGGGTTTATATTTAATAGCGTCCCAATTTCAAGTCATTGTTCTGTGGATTTTACCACAACCCGCGTCCCGTGAACCGCGATAACCGTGATTGGCGTATCGATCGAGATCCATTCACCTTCCGCAATCACATCCACCCGTTCGCCCAGAATCTTTGCTTTTCCCGAGGGTCGAAGGTCGGTCACGGTTTGCCCTGCAGCTCCGAGCAACTCGCTCGTATTCTCAAAAACATCTTTTTCGTTTGCCTTCGCTTGAGAGGGTAAAATCAATCGACTCAGGATAGGCGTTTGGGGTAGAAATCGGCGACTGAGAAGGACGAATATAGCCAGTCCCCCGAGTGCGCCGCCCACGGTCATTAACGAATTTCGAAACTGTCGTAATTCGCTATCGGATTGAGGGAGAACAAATGTTTGGCTAGCGAGAATCAATGCGATTAGCATGAGAATGCCGCCTCCCAGACCGAAAATACCGAAGCCAGGAATAATAAATATTTCTAAAATCAGGCAAGAAACCCCAACGAGAAAGAGCACAATTTCTAATTCACTGGCAGTGTGATTCATGAAGTTTGCCCAGAAATAAATGGTAAAAGCGACAGTCGCAACAAAGCCACCTATTCCAATTCCGGGAAGTTGCAATTCAGCATAAATTCCTGCAAGCCCAATGAGAACGATAAGCCAGGCCAGACTCGGAGAAGCGAGCATTCCGATAAGACGGTTCACCCAACTTGGTTCGGCAAATGCGGGGTCCCCCTCTAAGCCGTACATCGTCTTTAATTCTGCAAAGTCACGCACAGTCCCTCGGGCGACGCCAAGATCATCCGCTTGCTGTCCAGTGAGTTGTAAAGTCTTTCCGTCAGTTGTCATTTTTGCCCCACGATTCCACGCTTCCCGCCGGGGAAGCGCCTTCCAATCCGTTTCGGTCAGATACTGAACCGCGCCACTCTGCGGGTTGCGAAAAACGTAAACGGTCAAATCGGGATCAAACATTGCGTCCGCTAAGGCCATGTTCCTCATTTTGAGTGGCACAATAAGATCGTTGACCACTGCCAAAAGATCGGAACGTTCTTCATTTGTAAACGAATCGGTCTTGCCACCTAATAGAGCCTCTGGATGCATGACAATATCGTCACAGGCAAGGGCTACCAAAGGAATGACGCCACCCGCCATCTTCGGGATATATGCTACCGTGCGTACTTGTCTGGGATTGAGCCGTGAAAGAAAGTCAGCGAACTGCGATAGTGCTGCCGGAGTACCATCTGGATTATCAATCCACAAGCAAACAAAGTTGATGCCTTCTTCTCGGATCGCCTTATCAACCATTGATATCCTTGTTTCCACAAATCGATCGTCGATGTAGCGATCCATGAGTATAATCCGGGGTCGCGGTGCATCGGTGGTAACCCGGTCGACCCGTAAAGCATTTGTCGAGAGTCCGAGAAGCAGCGCAAGATCAGAGCGGTTTTTGACTAAACGGCTAACAACGCCCACATTGCGGGCTTGTCGAGCTGTCAGACTTGAAGTTTCGCCACCCGCAAAAATAGTTTCTGTTCGGGAAGGGTCAATCGTTCGAGTTCTTTCGAATTCTTTTAATGCGTCCGCAAATACAAACCGATTTCCCTGGTCGCTTTCCACCCGGAGCAATTTGCGTTCGGGATCGATCAGGCCTTCAGCAATTTTCTTCGGAAAAGTTTTCCTGCTCTCGGCAATTTGAAGGTAGCTTCCACGAATCGTTGGATCTCGGCCTCCTTGCGAGTCAGCAAGACCAGTAATCGAACTTTCCGGCGACATCACGACCTGGTCGCAAGCCATGACAACAAGTAAAGCGTGACCTTTTAGTGGTTGCGGTAAATACGCAACCGTTTTAATCCCGTTAAGACTAGGGCTAGTCAGGAAGCGAGCAAGCTTTAAGCAATCTTCGAATTCACTTCCCATTCCGCCACCTGAGCGCGTGGGATCAAACTCAAGCACAACGACCCGTTCAATATTTTGCGATTCCTGTTCACCTTGCAAACGCTCCACCACACTTCGCAGTTGAGCAATCAGACGTCGTTCCACATTGCCTGTGATGGGGAGTGGCACTCTTACAAGTTGTGCCCGCGGTTGGGAGTTCTCCAAGGTGCCGGGTTCATCGCCTGCGGATGCAGCGGTTTCTTTATTGCCCGCAAAGCTGGCGACATCACTCCAGGCCACCGGCCCCATAAGATGGAATAGCAGATACCCAAAAGAAATGATGGATAATAAAAAAATGAGAGATCGACAGTGGGAGTTAAACGGGCGAAATGATTTCATCATTCTTGCCACAAAAAAAGGAAAAAGAAACAAGTCGAAGTAATCGAGTTTATCTGCTGGTGATCAGTGGCGTCAATCATTGCGATTTCTGGCATGCTTCAGCGCTAATGTGCCGACATAAAAAAAGCTGCGACCGAATTATTCGATCGCAGCTTTTCTAATTACCCAAGCTGATTAACAAGATATTAATTAACGTATCGCTTCGTTTAACATTCTCGTATTGGGAACGCTGTGACGATGCATCAATCCATTTTCTTGCGTTTCTACAATCGTTGCTACTGGACCAACGTCGCGGACGGTTCCTTCCATATCGGCAATTTTGACATTATCACCCGCTTGAATCCGTTGACGCAGATAGTAACCGGCCAGAATACCGCTTACAACTTCACGTCCACCAAGACCAAACGAGAGGCCGAATCCAAGGGCGACTGCAGAGAACGCAATCAACATCGCATAGTTGAATAATTCAAATTTAATCTCGAGTTGATCAAAAGCAGCCATGAAAATCATCAGGGACAAAACGTAATAGCACCCACTGGCTAATTGCTGGGCGTAACCAATGCCCGCACGATCGGCACTGGTAGCAATCACACCTCGAATAAAGGTTGCAATCAGTAAACCAATGACGACGACAACGGTGGCCACCAGAAGTTTAGGAATATAGGCAATGATCGTTTCCATTCCACTGGAAAGACCTTCCCACCCGAGGATGTTGAATCCTGCTGTAAGAAACACGCACATGAGCAGCCAGAAAAACATCAAGCCAACGATGGACGGTACGCTTCTTTTGATGCCAACCTGTTGCATTGAGGCGACCAACCCGCTTCGTTCAGCAGCCGTTTGCAGGCCAATTTTTTCACTGATTGCCGCTGCGATCCGTCCAATGATACGAGCGATAAGGTAACCCACAAGCAGAACGGCAATCATTGCCAAAAGGTTAGGTAGGACTGAAACGATCTGTCCGAATGCAGATTGGAAACTAGAAACGAAGATTTCACTCCACTTTTGAGCGGTATTCTGAACAACACCGGGATAATCGTTCGTTGATGCGTCTGCAAATAATGTGATCATGCAAGACTCCTCTCTAAAAAAATGGACAAAACAGCAGGTCGATCCATCAACCCACAGATCCGGCGATACAATTTTCGACTGACAAATTGAGTCGTTTTGAAAGTCGCAACAGTCTCTAAGGCATCCTTTAGGATGTTTCTTTTGTTGTACTACTTAAAATCTGGTTTGTTTGTTGTGTCTTCGTATTGGCCCG
>NHBP01000011.1 GCA_002168195.1 Planctomycetaceae bacterium TMED10 | reverse complement strand
ATGTCTAGTAAAATGACCCCTGATAAAAAACAATTAAACATGATGGCAGCAGTAGCAGCTACGGAAGAACCTAAATATTATAAAACAACTAATTTAACCAAGACAGGGAAACCAGCAGAATACGATAGCACAGAGGGAAAAGGAGAAGAACGTGAACCTACCTTACGTATACTATCACTAGGAGCTGGTGTTCAGTCATCGTGTCTAGCTTTAATGGCACAAGAAGGATTAACCAAACATAAACCAGATTATATGATATTTGCTGATACAGGATGGGAACCATCTTTTGTTTATGAGCATGTAGAATATTTAAAGAAGG
This sequence comes from Planctomycetaceae bacterium TMED10, assembly GCA_002168195.1. Lineage (GTDB taxonomy): Bacteria > Planctomycetota > Planctomycetia > Pirellulales > UBA7805 > UBA7805. The sequence continues at coordinate 9,450 of NHBP01000011.1, read as the reverse complement.
CAATAACGATTTGTCCTATAATTACTGTGGAGCGAGGAAACATCAGAGAAGACCTTATCAAAGCAGCGAACCCAGAACCAGGGTCTAAAGAAGAGTCAAAGTCGTTTGCTGGTCGTGTACCAAACCCACCTTTGTTTGCTGCACGTCCTAATGGTGGAAGAGTAGGGATGCTTTATAGGCAGTGTACACATGATTATAAGGTAATCCCTATTCAAAAGAAAATGCGTGAATTACTGGGTGTTAAACCTAGGTACAGAGTACCTAAAGACATGATTGTAGAGCAATGGATTGGCATATCTACAGATGAAGCAATGCGTATGAAGAAAGCTAGAATGCCATGGTTGACATCACGTTGGCCTTTAATTGAAATGAAAATGTCACGTGCTGATTGTTTACAATGGTACCGCGACATAAAGAAACATCCTATGCCTGGTAAATCATCGTGCATTGGTTGTCCTTATCATCACAATGATCAGTGGAAAAACATGCAGAAAAACTATCCTAAGGATTGGGAAGACGCGTGTGATCTTGATGACAAGATACGTCATGGATTAAAGAACACGGAAACAGAATTGTTTTTACATAAATCAGCTAAGCCACTAAGAGACATAAATTTTTTAGAACCAAAAGCCCAAGCATCATTATTTGGTGAAACATTTGATGAAGAGTTTGCAGATGAATGTGAAGGTTTGTGTGGAGTATGATTCAAAAAGCGTGCGCCACGGACCTGAATTTTTATGTTCAGAATGTGGCTCATGGTTTAAAAAACTGATTTACTGGACGAGTAAAAAATTTAACCCGGATCAAAAATACCAAATGGTATTCTTATGTGGTCCACAATGTGCAACGGAGAAATATGAACGAGAAAGTACCAGCAACGTTAGCTAAGATACCTTTACAAGAGACAAGGATATTTTATGAACGCTATGCAAATTATGAAAATTTAAATAATCTTTTATTAACAGAGATTGAAACAGCTAGAAAAGAAGATAAAGTTGGCATGCCAGCTGGTAATGCTGGATGTTGGCGTAGTATGTATAAATACAAATGTGAAACAGAATTGTTTAAAGCATTTGGTTTATTATTAAGTGGTTGGATGGATCATTACTTTCCAAAAGAAAAAATGGATGCACAGATTACATATTGGACAAACGTTAATGAACCTGGTTCTGTAAATATGTTTCATTCACATTACCGTGCTAATTGTGATGTGTCTGGTGTTTATTATGTCAAGGGCGGAAGAACTGGTATCATTCGTTTTGCAACTAATGAACAAATGAATAAAATGATTAGACCAGGACAACCTTATGCAAACATGATTGGTCATGAACCACAAGATGGTGATTGTTTAGTCTGGCCTTCTTATTTATTACATGATGTAGATGTAAATAGATCTGATAGACAAAGAATTTCAATTGCATTTAATGCAGTAATTGAAAGATCCAACAAAGATAACGTGATAGAGATGCCTGATGCCACTAAATCCTAAATATCGTGACGTAAATGGCCATGTAATGGCTGTTTGGGACCCAAATGACAAACCTAAAAAAACGGCGGTTTTCAGCCAAATAAAAAGGCTCATATTTGCCTGCTATCGGGGTTTAAAGACATGGGTGGTAGGATTCATCCCGGGGTTTTAATGGAAAAATACGTTTGGCAGTGGTTTTGGGGTTATGATTACTTAAATAACAAAGTTAAAAATATTTACTTTGGTCCGAGGCTAGATTGGATGAAAATTTTTAAAGAAAAGAAGAATGATAAAAGAAAAGTTAAAAAGATACGTAAAAATTCTTAACGACATTCCTACCGATGAAGAAAAATATGGATGGCTTATGTTGTTTGGAAAAAAATCCATGGATCATGTTGATCAATTAAAATTAGATGAGTTTGAAGTACCTGGTTGTCAAACAAGGACATGGATAATACCAGGCAAGGACGACCGACCAACTTTACATTTTATTGCTGACTCAGATGCATTAATATCAAAAGGATTAGTATGTATGCTGGCTGATATATTTAGTGAATCTACTCCAAAAGAAATTTTAGATTTTGAAAGAAAAGATTTAGAAGATTTACGATTAGATGTTTTACTTACGCCAGGACGTCGTAATGGTGCTCACAACATGCTGCAGAAAATTAGAGAGTACGCTGTAGAATATAGTTAATACTTATCTTCAAGAATTTTGTAGATTTTTAAATTACCTTCTGAATCAGGACGCAGCTCTGCTTTAACTTGTCCACATTCATAACGAATAACATTCTCTCTTCCTTGTGATAAATTACGCTCGGCTTCACGTTTTGCTTTTAAGCATTTTGATAAGCCATCTGTCATCATGTGGCCGTCCAACGACCCATTGACAAACATGCACAAAGAAAAAACTACACTAATGACTGGTTCCATTTTTGTTCTCCCTTACTTTGTCTTTTAATGATTCAACATCTTGTTGAAGTTTTAATACTTGGTCTTTTAAAAAGTTTATATTGACCGTGTTACTCATCATTGATTCCATTTCTTCTTGCATACTTTCTACTTGTTCTGCCATGAATTCTAGTAACATGTATTGTTCATTGTCAGCTGGTAGTGAACCCATTTCACCACGTGGCCATTTGATTCTAAATTCCGTGTTCTTTTCTAAATCTTTTTCTGCTAAAACTAATGATGTTTCTATGCTAGTGATTCTTGATACCACACCAAAATAAGCCCACACTCCTACAGCCACCGCAGCTACGATGCTGAGCAGGTTTCTTATTGGCATGTCTATTGATGTATTGTCGCTTACTTTCATGCTCCACAACTATCACAAAAATCGTCACATGTACATGGATCTTGGTTACAGGCCGGGCACTCTTTATTCGGCATTTTCTGCCTTTTTATTAACACCTTTGCACATCTCACGCACAGTAGCAAATTCAGGACCTAGTTCTAAGTCTTTATATTTAGCACAGTTGGCTAATAGTTCTAGTTCTTGACGTAATTTGTCATTTTCTTGCATTAGTTCTATTGTCTCATTGTTACACGTCGATTGTAAAGGCCAACTAAAACGTAATCCAATGGTTCCGTTGACGTCATCATCATAGGATGTGTAGTTGTTATCAGGATTACCATCACCATCTTGATATATATCTTTGCCATCTGTTCCTCTAAGTTCTGTGTACAATTCTACTCTGCCACGCTCACAGCTACTATAACTTGTTCCTAAATAATCATTTCTTGCTTGTGTTTTAGTGCTTATTAAACAACATATAATTAATAATACCAGTAAGAATGCTAACAGGCCACGTTCGTAATTCATTAATAACCGCCTGATGCTACTCTTTCTAAATCTTTAATATCATAACCTATTTGTCTTATTGCATCGGAATTTGTTCTTACTAATTCTTCTAATGCCTGGTACTCTGCTTGTGATGCTAGTTTGTAGGAACCATCGCGCAATGCCGCAACAATACCCTCGATACGTCCTACCCATGATGCCATTTCTGCCATTTCTTTTACAAGTTCTTCCCTAGCTGACGCATAGTTGTTAGAATTTCTACTTGTTTTATCATTAAAAATAGCGTGTATGTTGTCTATGTCACCGTAGATACGTTGTTCTAAGTTTTCTACTTCTACTTTTAGTATGTTAATGGTGTCAGTGCTTTCATCAATTTGTGCGGTTAACTTATTGATATAGTTGAGAGTTCCGTATGCACCGGCTATCAAAGATATAAGAATTGGCAATGACGCCAGGTATTTAAAGTACTTCATGTCCCTCCAGGATTATGTGTCAGTAGTGTGTATACCAAGAATTGGGAAAGAATCAAAGGGAATACAGAAAGCTTCTGTCTTCAATTTACTTTTATATTCCAAGTCTTTAGCAGCATATGCATTCATGTACCCATCACGTGCATCAAGGCAGTGTGCTTCGCTTGGATAAATCATTGCATTGTATCGTACCGATGGCATGTTAGGCATTGATATGATCATTAATAAAAAAAATATTTTCACTCTTGTTCCTTTAGATCGTAGAAGTAGTTTGTATCGTCTCCTGCGGTCCATTTACTTTTATTTTCGACTGAATAATACTCTGTTGATACCTTAAAATCAGGTTGCAACGGCTTAGCTGGGGTCAAAGACTTATCATAAAACAATACGCGGTTATTAGGTTGAGCAGCAAAATGCCCATTATCTAATTCAAGTATGTTAAACGATTTGTGCTCCTCTGGGACCTCGGAATAAGATGTATTTAAGGTGTTACTGTCCGCATGGCAGTTGTCAATCGTAAATAAGTATTCACCATAATACCATTTCTTACTTGGAGCAAGATATTTACAACGTGTTCCGGCTAATGATTCTTTTTCTACTATAGTTAAATGGTAACTAAATGCATCCCACAGCTGCAGNTCTTCTAACGGAAGAGATANCTCACAAGGATTATTAACGAAAGCACTAATAGGCAGCTTATCATATAAAGCACCATATTGCGGCAGATACGTTTCAAAGTAGAGCGCTCGGCCTTGGATTGACTTAACAGTAACCCAAACACCTTCTACAAATTCCCCATGGCCTTTTTCATGATCATATAAATATTCTTTTTTAACATGAACTTTGATTGGAGGTAGATTGGCTACCAGGAATGACATTAATCTTTTTTAAGACCAATTTTACCTGTTAGTCTTACAGCACGTTCGCTAGCTTCTTTAACATCTTTAACGGTCTTTGATATATCTTGGTTTAATTTATTTTTTTCTGATGCTGCTTTAAATGTGCTACGTTTGGCATCAAATTTCTTTTTAGCTGTGTTTTTACTTTTTTTAATTAAAGCTTTNCCAAATCCTCGTAATGCTACTCCGAATATACTCATTTTCCCCTCATGTATGTTTTATGTGGTTGATAGTATAACCATTTTATAAATTTTTGCCACAGTAATTTAGTCACGTTGTCCTTTAANTGGGGACCAAGGCACTACTTGAGTGCGCTTGATCCACCGAGATGAAATGAAGTTGAGAAATTATGTGTACATTATGTGTCANTTATGTGCAAGAAAAAAATGCTTGACATGTTTTTTATCCACAGTGTCAATAAAATAATTTATCTTGACATAAATAATGGCGGAAAACAGGGAAATAAAACGCTTGTTTTGTTCACGTGAACATGGTATANACCCTTATACGAAAGAGAAGGCCAGCACAATTGCAATGGGTTGGTACTCTCTGGCTGAACAACAATCACAAAGTTGTAAGGCATGCTTTTAGGGAAGTACGGACAAGTGTCTGAGGTAACTAAGGGTGGTACTGAAGTAGCGTTATTATGTAGAACATGATTTGTCGTGAAAAGGTTGTAGGTGCGGTCATGCAANNCCTACGAGAGCTTTCGTATTAGAAAGATATTATGTTAAGTATAAAGAAATTTGATGATTGGTTAAATAAATCTAGTAAAGGTAATAGAATTACTTATTACCGTGGTTATTTATGTGGGCCATGGCTACAAAAATTATCACCTACCATGGATGAGCGACGTGTGAGAACAATTAAGCAACATGTGTATAAAGCTGCAGACAGTGGTGTGGTAACGTTAGTACAAAAGAAACATGAAGATTTTGATTACGAGTACATTGCGGTGCGCATATGATTTGGGCGTTGTTTTGGTTTTTATTAATACCTATTAAATTTTGGATAGCTTTNCAGGTGTTATTATGGATATATAAAATGTGGATAGGAATGTTATGAGTGTGATTAAAGAAGTAAGTGTACATGATGAGTTAAAACGTGCACGTGATGAATTTTACGATGCTATGTTTGAAGGTGANGAAGAGCGCATGCNTGCAGCTAATAATGCTGTAGGNTATTATGAATCAATGGGTGGGATAGCGTGCCCCGAGTACCCAGGCTTTTAAAGGAGAAATAGAATGATAAAAGAGCTAAATNAAGTAAGTAAAACTATATACGATATCTGTGTCAAAGCAGAGAACGAGAAGTGGTCGTTTGATAGTTTAATAGATAATTTACAAGTAAACGCCAAATGCCATGGTGTACCTTTTCCTACATTAATGCTTCTTGAAATAGTAGATCAATTTATTNAAGATCGTCCTATGCGTGACAAACGTAGAGAAACACAAGGGGAAGATGTACAGGAAGGATTTGATCGCGTTTCACCTAAGTGGAACTAATGGACATAAACAACATACCAATGGTACGTGTGACGTGGGTNGACGCACGTGATACGGAAACAGGGTGGCTTGACATNAAAGANGTNNTAGCTGCNCCGTTAGCCATATGCCAGGAAGTTGGTTGGATGGCTGTTAATAATGATGAGAAAGTTGTTATCATGCGGTCATATAGCAAAGATAAAGANGATACATCAGGTGGTGGCGCGATTGCCATACCACANGGGTGGATTAAAAAAATAGAATATTTACAGGTGGGACATGCAGACGTACGAAATTAATTTATGGTTAGATAAGAAAGTTATCGAGAAAATAGTAAAGCAGTTTGAAAAAGATGAGGACGTGATGACATATATCAAGGATAATTTTGATACAGCACCTAGTCCCGAGTTTCCTTCATTAGATCCCACGCGTGGTTATACACGGCCCAAGGCTTCTAAATACATTATTACCTGGGCCAAGGTTCACACATATGTGCGTAAGAAAGGGCCAACACGTATAGANTTAACTGANGATGAAAAAGAAATCCAGAAAACCCTGGAGGCATCAATAACAAAAGAAGCAATTGATGAATGGGGTCATAATGAGATGTTACGCGAAGCGGAAAAAGAATATTGGAGTCANCCNGATGCNAAAGGCCTTGAAGAAAAAAGATAAAGAAGGGTTAACACCCAAACAAAANAAGTTTTATGATGTNATTAAANNNTTTGTNAANGCTAATGGNTANGCACCATCATANGAAGAAATGAAACAANTNAATGGTATGCATTCNAANAGNCANGTACATGGTTATGTNCANAGGCTCATAGCACGTGGNTGGCTTAAAAATGGGAATGGCAGAAATCGGTCAATTTCTATTGTATGAGNCANATGTATAGTGTATATTTTGCTCAAGAGTGTTTTACTTTTTTTAAATACCGGGATATTGGTGNCACAGTGACACATTTGACGATTAAGTTATATAANTCAATNGNTTATCTTGTGNCACCTATGTGTCACTACTCTAAACAACGCAAGGCACTTTTTTGTTTTTTAAGAACTAAAATGAGTAAAAACTCAACTATACAGCGGGTTACAGCATGGTAGATAAAAGAATTAGAGGTGCCACAAATGGTGCCACAAAAGACATGTCAATTAGACATCCTAAAGATGGTGAAGGATTGACAGATAAACAGAAGATCTTTGTTAANATATANACAGAGAANGAAGGTAGAATGACACCAACAGAAGCTGCAAGNCAAGCTGGTTATTCAGANGGATCGGCTAACGTNACAGCATCNTTATTATTAAATGGTAAACGCTATCCAAAAGTTGTAGAAGCTGTGTTGGCAAGACGTGCGGAATTAGAGAAAACACATGAGGTTAAATTAACGAAGCATGTACAAGAGCTTGCTAGATTACGTGAGAAGTCATTGGCTGAAAAGTCTTATAGTGCTGCTGTTAATGCTGAGCGCTTGCGAGGGCAAGCTGCTGGATTGTACATCGATAGAAAAGAAATCAGAACAGGTGCAATTGACACTATGTCTAGAGAAGAAGTTTTAGCTAAACTTAAGGAGATTGGANTAGGTGGTAAATTTAAAAAAGAAGGAGCAACAACAGTCTTGGAAGTCCANGANAAATCCGATAGCGAAGAACTTAAAGACATCACCCCAGTACAAACAGAAAATAGTGAAGAGTAAAAAGAAGTATGACCGTAAAAGGCGAGACAACTTTTTGGAAGAATGTAAAGAAATTATTAGAGGGTGGGGTTGATAANTATATTGTTTCACGCCTTGAAAGTTATGTTACACCAGGATTCCCNGATTGCCTTATTTATAACAAGGTCACAGGATTCTTCACAGTNGAATTAAAAATAATTAAAGCTAATAATAAGATAACAATATCACCCTTCCAAATTGGTTGGAATATGCGTCACACATTAGCAGGAGCTCNGTCATTTATCTTGGTTGGGGGGCTACCCAACCGCCATGTTAAANTGTTTCATGGCTCCAAAACCAAGGAACTTGGNCAAAGCACCGTGGACCTTGTGCCCGGGCTGTACGAGGGAAGGCTCGAGGACCTCGTTTTATGGCAAGNCGTAAACTCCCAAACTCCTATATAACCCTTTCATCCTTTGATAATGGCCCATGGCCCTTCGCTGGGCGCCCGGCGCCCGCGGGACAANCTCCAAGCTNAAACTCCNNTTAACCGCAGAAGTCCGCCATTTTATTTACCAGCCCGGGATCCAGGAGCTGCTGGTGCAGCCAGGAAGCAGGATGCAAACTNTGAAACTCCCGCAGTTTTCCTAGGTTTCTTGGGGGATACCTCATGCTTCAGGACTGGCCGGGCCCGCTGCGCAAACGCTGATGCTTNAGGNTAAAAGTTATCCACAACAAATTTTGTGGAGAGGTTGCATGTGATNNNATTANGTGTTATATTATAGNTAGAAATATAANNAAGGAGTTANATATGGTATTACCNGAAGATAGCAACAACGCAATAGTTGACGCATTAAATANAATCAACGAATCATTAGAAGAAAACAACCAAGTATTAANNAGAATACTTAATCATTATGATAGTGTCGTGCCTGTNATGAAGAAGAACCAAGAGGCAGTAGCTTCTGCNAACGAGGACAATAGGAGTACACTAGACATGATGTACGATAAAGTGTTTAATAACTAAAACTCCAAAACTCCCTTGGGTTATCCACATTAAATTGTGGATAACCTGTGGATAAGTNTCCCGGCCCGGGCGCNGNNCGCCTAAACTCCCAAACTCCCTTATAAAATACCAAGCCTTTCTGCCATTTTTGTGAGCTGGTNTACGCACCGGGCGCGCGCCGGGAGTTCCTGTGGAAGTTGAAAAATTTTGTGGCTGTTTTGCTTGTGTCCCGGGACTTAAAAAGAAAGTTCAGGATCCTATTGACGCCTGGATGCAGGTGTATTATATAAGAANNAGGAAGAGAAAGAGAAAGAAAATGGGACATTTCCTAGTATTATTACTACTATTACCACTGAAACTGGCTGCCATCGTGNTAGCTGGTTGGACGCTGCTGCAGCTGCTGCAACTCNTGTAACTCCCATCAATGTCATCATGCATTTGATTGGACCATCCTGCTTCGCCNAGCTGCCCGGGCGCCCGCTGNGTTGCTGAAGTCAGGGTTTGACATNGNATTGGATTCGTGATATAACTGCAGANAGAAAGAGAAAGGATTACTATGATTCGTTGGAACAAATGGACTAGAGATTATACATATACTTATGAATGGCATGANGGNGTNTGGCGACTTATCCACAAGAAAAGTAATCGACCNNTTGTACATTGG
>NHBP01000010.1 GCA_002168195.1 Planctomycetaceae bacterium TMED10 | reverse complement strand
GTCGATCTTCTTGTCGTAGCAGATCTTGCACAGGTCCTCGTCCGCGCCCGCGTCGTCCTTCATCGTGTTCGCAAACTGCTCCGCGGTGAGGCCGATCTCGCGCAGCACGCGCGAGTGCTGCTTGTCCGACACCTTGTGCAGCCTGCGGTACTTGGAGAGCGCCTGCGCGCTCTTCGCCGTCACCACCCCGTCGGCAAGCGTGCCCGCCAAGAAAAGCTTGTACTCGGCGACCTTGGCGTCGAGCATCGTCTGGAGCGTGGCGTTCACCGCCGCGCGGTCCTCCTCCGCGCTGAAGCTGCCCCTGGCCTGGGAGAGGCTCACAGCGATCGAGTCGAGCAAGTGATGAGAGCCATCGTTTCGGCCTTTTCAATGGGAATGACTCCGACAAGCGCCTCAAGGACTTGGGTTACAGTGACCACTCCAGGTGCGAGATTCAAGCTCACCAGTTTGGCATTCGGTCCCAGAGTCGTTGACGATGGGTAATTTCCATCCGCAATCAGGACCTTGGAGTGATGTCCGGCGGCCGCCAGGACCGCACTGATTTCGGGATGGAGCAGGGGAGTGAGCAGCATCGGCAGACCTAGCGAAGCGACATTGATTCTTTGAGCCCGTTATAGCAGGCTCCGCAGAAATGCCCCAGACCCAGTCGCGCCTTGGGCATCACAGGCATCACACCGACGATATGCCACTGCGAAAAGTGCGCGAAAATCTGCGCCGGGAGTAAAGAACTGCTGCAAGAAGAGCGGCGAGGAAAATCCCGGCGGCATTGGCCAGATAATCATTCCAATCAAAATGTCGTCCGAAGAAAGGCTGGGTTGCTTCATCCAGCCATCCATAGAGCAAGAGACCTAAAACGGTCATCCAGCCACCGGTCATCCAGCGGCGGTCGGCGGCCGTTGCTTTTCGCTGCGCCGATGTGGTCCAAAATGCGAGCAAACCGAGAACTAGGAAGGCCGCCAAATGGAACCATTTATCCGGGCGCTCCAGGCGGAGATCGTGACCAAACCGCACCAGACCCATTAACAGTCCATCGAACCAGGAGGACTCTTCAGCCGCTTGAGCATGCACAAGCGGATTATGCGTCATGAAAAAGAGTGCTCCAGCGTAAAGCGTAAGAATCATTCTTCGAGGATAAAAAGATCGATGGTGAGTCGCCCCCTCACTCACCATGGATCCGCACGGTTCATATTCTCGCATTTCAGTTATCCTTCGGAGAAGTCCTCGTCGCTCGCAGTCGCTGCTGAATGTCTTGCATCAATTGTTTTGTCACAGGTAAACCCGGCACGAGCCTATCAAGACGCCGAGTTTGGCCGAGACTCTTCTCGAGCTGACCGCTCTCTAGGTAAAGTATGGCCAGTGCATACGAATAGTCAAAGTTTTCTGGCTCTCTTTCGATCGCTTCGTGGAGGGATTGTTCGGCTTGGGTAAACTTTCCCATGCGACCTAAAATTAAACCCAGTCGATAGCGAGGAAGTCCGGCGGAAGGATCTTGCTCGGCCATCGTGCGGAAAGTGAGCTCCGCGTTGTGATCGTCTCCCTTTCGACTGTAGAGCATGCCCAGGTTAAAACGCGCTGGAATGAAATCAGGATCAAGCTTGAGTGCTTGCAGATATTCCGCTTCGGCTTGTCCGGTTTTTCCCGTATCGAGCGCAAAGTTACCCAGGTTGTAGTGCGAACCGGCGAGATCGGCATCGGCGCGTTGCCCCTCGGTGAACTCAATCGCTGCACGATCAAAAGCCATTCGCAATTCCGGAGTGAGCGCTTCCCGATGCGGTGCTAGCACGCTCACTGCGCTGCTGCGGACCATCCGCACCGGATCCGTAAGATAAGGACCCACCGCCTGAATTAAATCTTTGCCACTATATCCACGCTGGTGAAGATTTCGGATGGACACTCCGCGGACAAGAGGATCCGCATGCTCGATCTGCGTGATCACCGCGGCACGACTGGTCGGTGTTTCAAGCTCTCCAAGATGTTCAACAGCGGTTGCTCTTACAATGGGTGGCAGATCTTTTCGCCCGAGCAAAGCGACAAGTTGTTCTTCGGCGTCTGCTTGACCACGACGGGCCGCATCAAGCGCATACGCAAAATGAGGATCTTTTTCTTTGGGCGCTCCGTACCATTTTTCGGTGGCGGCGAGCATCTGTCGATCGATGCGATTGAGTGTTTTCTCGGCCGACACGTTGCCACCATTTGCCTTGGCCAAAACGTCTGCGTAACGCAGCGGGGCATCCNGGTTTTCCATTTCTAGATGACATTGCGTGCAGGCGTTGGGCACACCGAGTGCGACTGAGAGATCGGGGCGAGGATTGCGAATGCTATGATCGCGCCTCGGATCGACCAGCATGTAGTGCGTTTCAGGCATATGACAGGCGACGCATTGGGCGCCTGATGAACCGGGTGCGTGATGATGATGCGCTGGCACGTCATATTTACCTGCCGGGTGCTGATGACAGGAAGTGCAGACCCTGTTGCCCTCATGCTTCAGTCGGGTGGAGTGGGCATCGTGGCAATCGGTACAGCGAATGCCCTTGGCATGCATTTTACTCTGCAAAAAAGAACCATAGACATAAACTTCGTCTTGAATCTGCCCATCGGCGTGATACAGCCCTTCTCGTAATAAGGCCGGTTCAAAATAATTGAGCAATTCTTCACCAGGCGTAAAGTCAGCGGCAACGCGGTGTCGTCTCGCATGGCAGGGGGCACATGATTCGATCTCAAATTTTGCATTTTTATTTTTGAGATCCGGGAGTCCGTACCCGTGATGGCGATCCCAAAAAAGACTCGGAGTTTCGGCAAGTTCAACGTGCATGCTTCCCGGACCATGGCACGTTTCACAACTGACATCAATCTCACTGAAGGTCGTTTGATAGCAAGCAAGTTGGGGATCATAATTTTTTTGCAAGTTTGTCGAATGGCATTCGGCGCACATCTGCTGCCAATTCGACATCCTCCCGGTCCAGTGCAACGGATCGTCAGGCGCGAGACGCTCATCGCGGACGTCTGGCGGATAATGGTAGAACCATTCCTTGCTTTGCGTGTCCCAACTGACCCGCAGGACCTGCACGCGACCATCGGGAAACTCGACCATGTACTGCTGCAAAGGTTCGATGCCAAAGACATATTTCACCTCAAAATCTTCCAAGTCTCCATCCGGTCCCTCAGTGTTAATCATNAATCGGTCCCCCTCNCGAAACATCTGCGAGGTNACGCCCTGATAGGTGAGACTGGCGTTTTCGAAATCACCCAATACGGTTTCGCTTGTTGCCAGATCCATCGCTTGATCGTGCGGTGATCCATGCCAGCGGTCGAAGGACCCTTGATGGCACTGGGCACATTTTCCGCTGCCCACGTAGGTAGCGGTGGCGTGGCTCGGGAGTACGATCCAATAATCGAGCAAAATGCCGCCCACGCTCAAGAGGACAACCGCCGCAATAATCAGGAGGAGTACTTTTTTCATCGAATCTTCAAACGCTGAGAATGTATCTTTCCATTGTATCGCTTCTGCTGCTGCTTGGGTGTGCCGCAAAGTGCCGGTTTGTTACGGTGGAGTCCCGGTTTGACAGGCTGGCAAAGGGGGCGTTAGAGTCAAACCTTCCGGACACTGGAAATNGGTGCCGGTACGGATGGGTGGCCGAGTGGACTAAGGCGGCAGTCTTGAAAACTGCTGTACGGGTGACCGTACCGGGGGTTCGAATCCCTCCCCATCCGCTCAATTTTACACGAAGTAAACCGTAATATTTAAATGAGCCGTGTTACGGAGCGTTTAAAAACATCGTTTTCCACCGACCCATGGAACCAACAATGAGGGCAAATTATGAGTACATTGCAACAGCTAATCGGCTCGCTGCTTGTCATATTAGCTACCGTGGGCAACGGTTTTGCCGAACCTATTACCGTCGTCTACAAAATTCAACCACCACCGGTAACACCTAAGGATTACCAGAAGCTTGATTTGTTAACCAAAAACATCATCCGAACAATTGCCCCGGCATCGTGGGATCGAAACGGAGGCGTTGGCCAAATCTTACAGGTAAATAATTCTTTGGTAATTCACAATAGCCCAGCTACACTAGCAAAAGTCCAGCGCGCGTCTGCGAATGTGTTACTGCCGGTAACAAAAAAAAGAAAAAACTCATTGTCTCAGATTCAAAGCCTAAAAAGATTCGCAAAAGGACTGCAAAAACCAATCAACATGATTGAGTTTGATGACACCCCGCTTGACCTCGCAGTAGANACTTTGGCGGACCACAGTGAAATAAAAATTAAACTCGATTTACGATCGCTAGATAATTTAGGCGTAAGCGTTGATACACCAGTAACCTGCGAACTTAGGAGNACATCCACCCTTTCAGTATTGAATCTGCTTCTACGGACAATTGATCCTAGTTTGACATGGATACCGACAACAAAGGAGCTCGTAATTACAACCTTGGACGTCGCCGAAAATAATTTAGTCAAGCAGACCTACAAAACCAGCAGATTTGCACGACGATCAGCCGATCCAAAACTTACTCAACTAGAAACAATAGAAGCAATTGTATCGACCGTTGACCCACTTTCCTGGGAAGAAGTTGGCGGAACAGCAATAATTCGGGAAATGAAAAATGGGGACATTACAGTGATGCAAACTGCAAAAAATCACGTGAAGATTTGGGGCCTCATAAGTAATATCGAAGCGGCAAACTGAAGCTGGCAACCGACGCGAAGCTATCCAGCTATGCCCAAAAGACCGATTAGAGTTTCTCAATCTCACCCGGTCGCCAGGACTTNTCGAACCAAGGCTTGAGTGGGCCGTAAAGCCTCAGGCAAAGAAACCATCCTTTGCCGGGCACCGTCTGAATCCAGTTCGACTCCTTCCCCGCNGGGGCCTGCGGGCCGAAATAGATATCCACTGANCCATCCTNGTTGNCCTGCATCTGATCGCGGCGACTGTTGCGACTTGGAAACGGCTGCTCGGTCTGCAATTCAGAGCGGGTCTGCGGGTCGTACACCACAATGGACCAGAAATCTTTGGCGGGGACNTCCTTGGGAATNTTCAATTNATANCTTTTNCTCCCATCGAGATACGCTCCCTCNGTATCNAANGCATTGAGCGCATACTGNGAACCGACACCGATCATCTCTTTNACCATCGCCGGTGTGTTGACCGTAGCGATNTAGAAGAAAAANGTNCGGGCATCAAGATTNCGGCCACCCTTGCCATCTTCGATGAGCCAACGATAGTCGCCACCATCGAACGCGGTATACCAACTGCCATCATCGTAGATATAAACCGTTTCCGCTCGCGGTTTAAAACTGAGTGCCCGCGCTGTCGCATTCCCTACGGCAACTGCCTCGGCGAGAATCTTCTGCATCCGTNCGTCCGGCGCAAACGGCTTGCCTTTTTGTATCCCGATACTGGCAAGCAAGCCTCGAAGTTCCGGGTCGATAAAATCAACTGGTTCTTTCTGGATGACATTATTGATTTCTTTGAAGAAATTGGCATCATTCGCATGAATCGTATTGAATGANACCTTGGACGCGTCAATAAAATCCATCTTCGGCGGATTCTCTTTTGCACTCAGCGGATAGACTTTGAGACCCTCTCGAAAGTTTTTGGAAGCGGCATCGGGTTTCCCGTCTTTCAGCATGCCACGAAGAATCAACCAATTCACCGAAGAGGGGGAGGTCGCCGTAAAATAACCTTCGGGCACATCGCCCTCGAAACCCTCCGGAAGGATCAAGTATTTCCCGCCCTTACCGCGGTCAGGACCGGGCGCGCCCATATCGGTAACAAATCGGAAGAAAGCATCGTTGACCGTACCGGGTCCGCAACCGGGTGGAATCTCTACGACCGTCGGGCCATCACGGCCGAGATCGAGGAAGCTCATCGCGTAAACCGTATCGGTATTGCCGGTGAGAAAAAGAGGATTTGAATCGAGCAGTTGGTCCATAATCACGACCTGGTTTGGTCGCTTGCTACCGAGTTCAATGGTACCCTGTCGCAACGCCTCGAGGGAGGCAGCCGGAACGAACTGCAGAAATGCCTCCATACCGCGCGAAAAGTCCAGGTTGTCATAGACCGCTTTGACAGTTGCTTCATCGGGTAAACCATCAAAAAATTTCAGCGTTCCGATCCGCGTGTCGACAGATTCGGGTGTCATAATTTCTGCAGGTATGGTTTGGTTATAGCCAGGCGTTGGCGGCGCCCCCTCGATGGAAGCGGTGCATAAAAAGGAAAATAGGATGAGGATGATTGACCAGGTCCGTTGCATGAGAGGGAACTCGCTTTCATCAAGATTTCATGGATTTGTACGCTCTGCCAGCCTAACGCATCCGCACGAAACGGGGAACAAGGCGCAAACGATTTTCAGAACAGCGAAACCACGGTCGGAGCTTGCCCCGTCGGAACAATCGCCAGCCCTAGGGTTGCTCTCCCTGATCCTCGCGCCAGGCGATAAGCTTCCCCCGCAATCCGTTTTTTATCGATGCTGACAACGACTCAGAAAGGTTCCGTTGTTCATGAGGGTCGCGCGTGAGATCATAAAATTCTTCGCGCGGTCGATTTCCGTAGGCCGCCACGATCCGCTTTGCAGACCGATCGTATTTAGCAGCAGCAAGCCAACTGTCCCAGTAGTCGCGACCATCACGCGCCACGCCACGCGATATGTGCGTCTCGTATTTGACTTCTGGATGCAAATTAAGAATATATTTATAGCGAACGGTTCGCACAGCTCGCATCGGCGATCGGTTGATGCGGCTATCTCCCGTATGGGTTGTAAAAATGGCCTCACGATGTCTGTCGGTTTTACCGGCAAGCACTGGTGCAAGACTGCGACCGTCAAGTTCACCGGGTGGCTTTCCGCCTGCCATTTCAATGAAGGTCGGTAGCAAATCAACCAAACTGACCATGGCCGGTGTCGTCTGACCTGCCTGAACGTGTTCCGGCCAACGGACAATAAGGGGTACCCGTGTACCGGCTTCATATAAATTCCATTTGGCAAAAGGCCATTGTGCACCATGATCGGAACTGTAAATAAAAAGTAGATTTTTTCCGTAACCGTGCCGCTCAAGTGATGCAAGACACGACCCTAACCGCGCGTCGAGTTGCGTCACATCACTGTAGTATCGAGCACGGGCTTTGCGCGATTCGGGCGTATCGACCGAACCGGGTGGCAGTTCCAGTTCGGCAGGGTTGTAACCGTCATTCTTCGGCCACGGAATATGTGGGCTCCAACTGCTGACGATCAGGCATAACGGTTGCTTGGAATCGTGCGCAGCAAGAAACTGCTCAAGCCGCGGCGTATCGAGGGCACTTCCCTGATCCGGCCCCGCTGGTGGTATCCTGCCCTCCACATGCTCGAAGGGGAAAGCCGATCGCGGTGACACGTGATTCTTGCCGAAAAGAACGACGCGATACCCTAGCGGCGCAAGATAGTGTGCCAGTGACTGGGTGCCTTCATGGACCGGTGTATGGTTGGGGTGGGCACCGTTACGGGCTGGCATCAAGCCGGTATACAGGGCGGACCGCGAGGGCGTGCAACTGGGCGAGGCACAGTACGCCCGCTCGAATCGCAATCCTTCACGCGCAAGTTGATCGATGTGCGGTGTACGCACATCGGGATTACCGTAGCATCCCGCATCTTCCACGCCGTGATCGTCCGCCAGAAAGAGCACCAGATGCGGGGGCTGTTTCTTTTCCTCCGCACCGAGAAAGCTGCCGGTAAGGCATAGCGCAGCCGCTGCTCCGACAGTGAACCAAACGCCTCTCGATGCCATGCGACCTGCTCCACCCATTGCTCGCCATTACTCGTTTAAAAATGAAGATCTCTAAGCATTCACATCATAACCCATCAGCGCTGCAGCGGCGTGGACCGTATGCGAACCAAATGCTACGATGTGGCTCCGCCGCATTCTTTTTGCAACGTTTTTGAGACTTTTTGATTTCATCCCCCCGAAGTAGCACGGCGATGCGCACGCTTCTTATTTGCCACGACCAACACCCACTGGACCGCGATGGCCTAGCCCGTTGGCTGGCATCTTTTTCCGAACTGGCAGGGGTGGTGGTCCTGAAGGAACACGCTGAGAGAAAACGAAAGCGGATACGTCGTGAGATCCAGCGAGTCGGTATCCTGCGGTTTTTGGATGTGATTGCATTTCGTTTTTATGACCGTTTCGTTTGGGGCCGCAAGGATCAAAATTGGGAAGCGGAGCGACTCGCACAATTGGAAGCCGAGTATCCGGAATTGGCCAACGTGCCTCGCCTCGTCACCCATAGCCCCAACACGGCAGAGGCCGAGGCTTTTATCAGAGAGAGTAATTGTGACGTCATGATCGCCCGCTGCAAAACGCTTTTGGCGGAAAGAATTTTCTCTTTGCCGCATACCGCTACGCTTGTGATGCATCCGGGAATTTGCCCCGAATATCGCAACGCCTACGGTTGCTTTTGGGCCCTGGCCGAAGACGATTTAGAACGAGTTGGAATGACCCTCCTGAAAGTTGACGCTGGGGTCGACACCGGCGGGATCTATGGCTACTACACCTATGACTACGACGAGGTCAATGAATCGCAAAATATGATTCACAACCGGGTCACCTTTGATAATCTTCCAGAGCTTGCTGAAAAAATTTCGGAAATCCACNCGGGCGATGCGCAAGTGATCGACACTTCCTCGCGACGTTCCGCAACCTGGGGACAACCTTGGCTGAGTCGTTATTTGCGCTGGAAAAAAAATGCCCGTCGCCGGATGCGGGAGCAATTCTCATGAAACAGATCTCGCTTCTTTACCACGATGTGATCGAAGGGAGCAACCATCAACAAAGCGGATTTCCGGATCCGGCTGCGGCGNGGTACAAGCTGGATCGAGCCGCGTTCGTGGAACATTTGCATGCCNTCGATGAAGTTTTACAATCGCCACCCATCACGATTGAACAATTGCCTCAAGTTTCAAAGCAGCCCACCCCCTTTACGATCGGGTTTGACGATGGCGGGGTCAGCAGCGCAACGATCATTGCTGAAGAACTTGGNCGATTCAACTGGAAGGGCCATTTTTTTATCACGACCGATTGGATCGGAAAGCCCGGTTTTGTGAGTGAAATGCAAATTCGCGAGTTGGACGCGGCGGGACATCGAATTGGTTCGCACACCTGCTCGCATCCCAATCCAATGGCAGCTTGTCCCCCGACACAACTGCTTGATGAATGGAAGCGAAGCATCGTACGGCTTGGTGATATCCTTGGTCACCCCGTTGAGGTCGCCTCGATTCCGGGAGGAGCCTATGGGAAAAACGTGGCCCGCACCGCAGCCCAGGCTGGAATTCGCTGGCTCTTTACCTCCGAGCCGGTGCGTACGAGTTGGCAGATTGACGGCTGCACGCTGCTCGGCCGCTATGGAATCGAATGTGAAGATTCTCCACGTAAAGCTGCTGCCTTTGCCGCCGAGGACTGGAAGGTGCGTGCTGAGGAATGGGCTATCTGGAATACAAAAAAAACAATCAAACGATTGGGCGGGCCACTCTTTTATAAGCTCCGAGCTTGGCAGCAAAACCGGCACACTGCGGGCGACAAGTAAGTGATCTTCAATGGTCGAACTGATCGCGTAGAAAATCAAATCCATTGCGAACAAAGACATCGGCATCCGGGCAGACGTNATGAAACATCCCGCGGCGGAAGGCAAAATCATNGAGCGACGAGTTGTATCCTTCAAGCAAAACGGGGCCGGTAAAACTGATTTGCTTCAACCCGTCGGCAATTTGGGACCAGGGGATCAGCCCACCCCCCGGTACGCCCCGATCGTTTTCACACGCGTGGACACCCCACAATCTTTTGCCCATCGATAAAATCGCTTCGCGGTAATCGCGAACTTCGGTCACTAGATGATAGGTATCGAAAAGAACGCGTAGATTCGGATGATCGCAACGATCGAGGATAGTCATCGCCTGAATGGGAGTATTGATCAGGTGAGTGCGAAAGTGGCTCATCGGTTCAATCGCCAACAACACATTTCGGGTTGCCGCAAAATCGGCAAGTTCTTGCAAACCGTCGACCATACGATCCCCTTCATCCGTTGGTGGACGCCGCCTGTGAACAACCCCGGTATGTCCGTAGAGCGCCCCGGTATAGGCAATCGCTTCTAGCTCCGCAGCGAGTTCAATTTGCTGACGGTGCCACGCAAGACCTCGCTTTCGATTTCCTGGGTCATCGGAGGAGATGTCACACTCAATCGGCCATTGGCCACCGGGACTCACGATCAATTGCATGCCTAGTTTTTCTGCTTCGCTGCGCGTTGCGGCGAGTGAAAACTGCACATCATCTCCGATGGCAATTTCTAAAATCTCCCCCCCGAGATGACGCAGACGCTCAAGAATCGGAAGACTTGCATCGCTCCAGTGATCGGTAAACAGATAACAGTGTGCGCCGAGTTGAATCGTCATCGCGTTGTTACTCAGCGCTAGGCCAAAATCTCGTGAATCACCCGGCCATGGACATCCGTGAGACGGAAATCACGACCAGCGTGGCGATAAATCAATTTCTGGTGGTCCAGACCCAGTTGATGCAAAACGGTGGCATGCAGATCGTGTACATCCATCGGGTCTTGCACGGCCTTGTAACCAAAGTCATCGGTCGCACCATGAACCATACCTTTTCGAATGCCACCGCCAGCCAGAAGCGCAGAAAAACCATAGGAATTATGATCGCGTCCCTTACTGGAACTCCCATCCTCATTCATCTGCACCGTCGGTGTGCGGCCGAACTCGCCGGAGACAATCACCAATGTTTCATCGAGCAGGCCACGCTGTTTAAGATCCAAGAGGAGCGCAGCGATCGGACGATCACATTCAGGGGCCAATCGCCGTATCTTCGGGAAAATATCATTATGACTATCCCAGGGCTGAAATGGGCCATGCCACACTTGCACAAAACGCACGCCCCGCTCGGCGAGTCTGCGGGCAATCAGCATCTGACGCCCATGGTCGGAATCGCCATAAAGCGCATGAATGTGCGCCGGTTCGCGATCCACATCAAAAGCGCCACTCGCAGCCATCTGCATCCGGTAGGCTAATTCGTAGGAAGCGATCCGACCTTCTAGTGCCTCGTCCGGGCCGCGTTGCACGGCATGTTGTCGATTGAGTTGCTGAACCAGATCCAGTTGCCGTCGTTGCTGCTGGGGCCCGGAGCGTTGGCTCCGTACATTTTCAATCAACCGCTCGACACGGCGGTAGGCCGTATCGACCAGCATTCCCTGGTGGGTGGGCGGCAAGAAGGCGCTCCGCCAGTTGTCAGCACCTTTGACCGGTACACGTCCTCTTCCCGGACAGAGGACGACAAACGCTGGCAGATTTTCATTTTCTGAACCGAGCCCGTAACTGAGCCAGGAACCCATACTCGGTGTGAGTTGCGAAAGTGACCCACAGTTGATCAACATCAGCGCCGATTCGTGGATCGGAGACGCGGTGGTCATCGAACGAACCAGACACACATCATCGACCACGCCACCGATGTGAGGAAAAAGTTCACTTACCTCGGTTCCACACTCGCCGCAAGGACGAAACCGGAACGGCGAGGCCATTGCATGTCCGGTCATAAACGGGGTGAACGGATGGCGATAGGGAAGTGGCTTACCATCATTTTTTGTAAGCACTGGCTTGGGGTCAAAGGAGTCGACCTGAGAAAGGCCGCCGTTGAGAAAAATATGAATAACGCGTTTGGCCCGCGGTCGACTATGCGGCGGCGTGTCGCCGACTGTGGCCGCAAGCAATCGATCCTGACCAAGCATTCCAGCAAGCCCGACCATACCGAAGCCCATTCCACAACGTTGCAGCAGTTTCCTTCGGGAAAGCAGGGGGACCGGATCGGCGAGCGGAAGTTCGGAAATTTTCATTATGCAAGAACCCCTTGCACAACGTGGCCGTCGACATCGGTCAAGCGGAAGTCACGACCGGCATGCCGGTAGGTAAATCGCTTATGATCAATACCCAGTTGATGCAAAATAGTCGCATGCAGATCGTGCACATGCACCCG
Organism: Planctomycetaceae bacterium TMED10; assembly: GCA_002168195.1. Taxonomy (GTDB): domain Bacteria; phylum Planctomycetota; class Planctomycetia; order Pirellulales; family UBA7805; genus UBA7805. The sequence continues at coordinate 65,540 of NHBP01000010.1, read as the reverse complement.
ATTCTCAATGGCCTGGTATCCAAATGGATCGCTCTTTCCATATACCTCTCCACGACGGAAACCTCCACCCGCCACACAGCAGGTGAACGCGTACGGGTTGTGNTCCCGGCCGAGCAAAGACTTTCCCTGCTCACTTAACTCTGCCGTCGGAGTGCGGCCAAATTCTCCACAGAAAAAGACAATCGTTTCGTCGAGCAGGCCACGCTGATCAAGATCGGCAATCAACGCTCCGATGCCACGGTCGCACTCGTTGGCGCGAAAGCGGTGTTCTTTCTCAAGTTTACTATGGTTATCCCAGGGTTGGTTTTTCCCGTGCCAACACTGCACAAACCGTACGCCTCGTTCCACCAAACGCCGGGCAATCAGCAATTGACGTCCTTGTGCAGAATCCCCATACATCTCGCGGATATGTGCAGGCTCTTTACCGATATCAAAAGCATCGCTGGCCGACGCCTGCATTCGATAGGCCAACTCGTAAGATTCAATCCGTGCGTCAATCGCGTCGTCCGCACCGGTTCTCTGACGGTGCTCCAGGTTGAGTTGCTGCAACAGATCAAGTTGTCTTCTCTGCTGAGCCGTGCCGATCTTTCGATTGCGAATATCGGCAATCAACCGCTCNACATCCGTATTATCAGTATCGACGAGCGTCCCTTGATAAACCGATGGTAAAAATGCGCTGCGCCAGTTGTTCGGTCCGGCGATCGGGAGCCCACCAGGACAGAGTACCACGAAGCCAGGCAGACTACGATTTTCGGTCCCCAAACCGTAGGTGACCCACGACCCCATTGCTGGAGTGGTCTGCGTCAACGTGCCACTGTTCATCATCATCAGCGATGGGGTATGGGTGACCGAATCGGTATGCATCGATCGAATCACGCACAGCTTGTCTACGACCTGACCGATGTGCGGGAACAGGTCACTGACCTCGATGCCACTCTGTCCATATGGTTTAAACTTAAACGGCGAAGCAAACGCACCCCCGGTCATATTTTCGGTCTCGGGACTTCGTGCCGGAAGCGTCTTGCCGTGATATCGGGCAAGCATCGGCTTGGGGTCAAACGAATCCATTTGCGATAAGCCGCCATTAAAAAAGATATGAATGACGTGCTTCGCCTTAGGCGGATGATGCGGCAATTCCACGCGGTGCCGGCCCTGATCCGAAGCAGCTTCCGCCTCCAGCAGGCTACCGACACCAAGCATACCGAGACCCATACCTGCTTGGTGCAACCAACGACGGCGATCTAGAAACAGGTTGTCCATACGATTGCTTCGGGAGTAAAAGATTAATCCACAAACATGAATTCATTTGAAATTAGAAGTGCATGAGCGTACTGCTGCCAGGGCGTTTGCGGNCCGGTCCAGCGGGCGATTGATGCGGTGAAAGCAGGCTCACTCGGCCATGCGTTCAGGCCATCGAGTCCGCCATTCTCCATCACCCGAACCTTCCAAACTTCGATCGGCCAGTGGTAGGTATCGAAGCGATTGTCTTGCTTGGCAGAGACGACAAAGTCGATTTGCTCACCCTGCTTAACGTCTATTTTTTCGATCCGGATTCGTTCTTCTTTGTTCCGCGCTTCATACTGCCCCAATTCACCCTGCCGTGAAGAGACAACGTGGATGGAAATCCCATCACCGCGCTCACTATTAAGCCGCAGATTCACCCGGCCTTTAAAGAGGTAAAGGCCATCTTCGGGGGCTGTAAATCGACGAATCACTGCACGTGTCTTGCCGGGGCGTCCACCCGTCGCATCGAGATAGGGTTGTGACAACGACCTTTGTTTCTCACGCCAGCGGTAGCCGTCAAAATAGGGGAGCGGCGTAAACGAGACCTCACCTGAATCCGGATCGATCCTTCCCGTCCCGTATTCCCAAACGGTTTGTTTTTCATTCGGTTGCAGGCTCTGCGGTTGATCAAGCAGCGGGGCAGTCAAAAACTGACTCGCGAGAGACTTTTCCACGTCTGTCGGTTGACGACCGTAGACCCAGTCATAAAGCTTGGCAACGCGCCACTGTCGAACCGCATCGACGGAATCCATTGCGGTGGGCTCTGCGGAATCAAGTCGCTGAATGATCTCCGTCGCACGCTCTGCGATAAAGCGATTATTCATGAGATAGAGTGCCTGCTGGGGCACGGTCGTCTTGTTGCGGAACGGTAGCGTGGCATCCGGAACCGAAACATCAAACGTGGCCAGCACACCGGGCATCTGTTGACGATTCACCAGTAGATAAAGACTCCGTCGCGGACTGTTGAAGTCTTCAGTCGGCAGGCCGCCCANATGCGTCTGAATTTCCCCCGTGGCGGCCAGCAGCGAATCGCGCATGGCCTCAAATTCCAGCCGACGTCGATTCATTCTCCAATAATAAGCGTTGCCGGGATCGAGTGTGCGTTTTTCCACATCGTCGACACTGGCCTGCTGGTAAGTTGCCGAGTCAAGAATCAATCGATGGAGCGCCTTTAACGACCAGTCGTTTTCCATCAGATAGGCGGCGAGATAATCNAGTAACTCGCGATGAAGCGGNTCCGGCGAGCGGGTGCCAAAGTCGCTTGGTGTCGGCACCAGACCGTCCCCAAAATGCCATTGCCATACGCGATTTACAATCACACGCGCAGTAAGCGGGTTCTGGGGACTGGCAATCGCTTCGGCCAATTGAAGCCTTCCGCTTCCATCGCGATAAGAACTTCCCGAATCGATCCCCTGATAGAAGTCGCCGGAAAGCATTTTCAAAAAGCGTCTTTCGGTCTCCTGACCCTTTCTCCGCCAATCACCCCGTAGGTGGATTACCGCATCGCGCGGCTCTTCACGATCCGCGAGTGTCATCGCCCGCGGAGGAACGGTTTCAATAAACTGCACGACCGTATTTTGCGCCATTTGGTCAAGCGATCTCAGATCGTTGTTCTCTTTAATGTGGTAAAGGTTTTGTGCCTGTTCGTCGCTTTCAACCACNGCCGGGGAATCGGGACCATANAGAACCTGNCGCANCTGTTCATCGGNCTGGTTCTCGAATCCAGCATCTCCNGGATCCACCTNAATGATCGCTTGCCATTTGGCATCGATCGACTCGAGNACTTCNCCGTAGGTCTCNGCCACGTCCANCATGGACTGNGGAGCNNCTTGCTTCAGGGCNNCTANNAGTTGCGGATTAACGTCCTTCGCANGTTGGATGATGCGACTTGCCTGTTCTCCAAAATNTTCACGCCCAAGTTCCGCGAATTGGTGCCAGATTCCAAAAACGGGNTCTTCTTTATGATCAGCGAGGTATCGCGTCCAGAGTACCACACCACCATCGGCAACCAAATTATGCCGACGTAAAAGCACACGATCCGTTTTGTAATTCAAATCGGTCTTTGTGCGGTGCGTTGGCATCGTTTCATGAACGACATATTCCAAATACTCTCCCACAAAAGACCGCATCTCTTGACTGATTTGCTTACGCAAGGCGTGGCGGCGTTTATGATATTTATTGATTCGCTTGCTAAATGTNTTTTTAAACTCCGCATACTGTTTATCTTCTTCACTTGGCTCCTCTGACAGCAACGGTTTGGCATCATAAGAGGGTTCCACCGAGCTATCAAAGATGCCATAGAGGCCGTAATAATCTTCCATCGCAATCGGATCAAATTTGTGATCGTGGCAGCGAGCACACATGAGCGTTAAACCCTGAAAGCCACGCATCGTCACATCAATCTGGTCGCCAACGATGCGATGCCGCTTATGAATAAATCGATTCCCGAGGGTCAAAAAACCCATTGCGGCGAGTTTCCATTGCTCATCCGGGGCCAAATCAAGAAGGTCCGCGGCGAGTTGATGTCGAATAAAATCGTCAAACGGCACGTCTTCATTCAGAGCGCGAACGACATAATCTCGATAGGTCCACGCATACGCATATCGCTCTTCACGCTTGCCTACCCCGATGTAGCCCTTGGTGTCGGCATAACGGGCCACATCTAACCAATGACGCGCCCATCGCTGTCCATACTCGGGGCGATCGAGCAAGTAATCCATCAGCGNTGCCCATTGCAAATCATACGCTGACGTCAAAAAATGCTCTCGTTCCTCAGCGGTGGGAGGCAGTCCCGTGAGATCAAAGGCTGCGCGTCGGAGTAACTGGGCCGCGGTTGCTCGTGAAGAGGGAGTCAAACCGATCTCTTCTTGTCGAGCAAGAATAAAATAATCGATCGCATTACGTGGCCAGTCCATCTGCTGGACCGTGGGGATTGCCGGACGGAGTACCGGTTGCAGTGACCAATGCGACTGCCGAATCTGCTCCATGCGTGCCAGTGGCGAGGAGTCACTTTCCGCGTTTGAATCTTCGGGCCAAGGAGCGCCCATCTCGACCCANCGCGTTAACAAAGCGACCGCATCACTCGGCAGCGGATGCTCTGGTGGCATCTGTAAATCATCGTCATAGCGGATTGCTTTGAGAAAAAGACTTTGATCGACATCCTCAGAGGAAAAAATCGGGCCTGAATCCCCACCNGCAAAGAAATGTGCCCGCTGATCTACCCGCAATCCACTTTCTTGCTTCTCCGCCCCATGGCACTCACTGCAGTGCGTATGCAGAAGCGGACGGATGTGCTCTTCAAAGAACGCGATCTGGTCGCCGGGCGCACCGTACAGGGAACAACCTAGAGAAAGGAAGATGCAACTACTCACAACAACACAACGTATACGCTGCGTCACAAATAGCCTGGAGAGGAGTCGGCGGACTAAAAAACAAGTCAACATCATCCGGAGGCCGAAGAGTCGGGCAGTTGCGGGGCATCCAGAAACACTGGACCCCTGAGGAAGGTTTTGACGGTATCAACCGCAACCGCTGGTTTACCTTTAATATAGTCTGTTTNTNCATTCCGGTCAACGAAGACTTGGCCCTGCATCAAGCGATAAAGAACGGTAAGTGTTCAAAAGATTCTCGAAAACAACTCGGTGCGCTCGGGATTCAATCAATGGCTTCTGCCGACTACAATTCGGTACTGCNCCTTCCTTTTGTCAGTGGGCGAGTCATAACTCGTTTGCGATCTTTGCGGCCCCATCAAGTCGCCAGTAATTATGCCTTCGTCAGATCTTCAAATCAAAGGTGCTCGCGAGCACAACCTCCGCTCCATTGACGTTACCCTGCCGCGAAATCAACTGATTTGCCTGACGGGTGTTAGCGGTAGTGGAAAAAGTTCCCTGGCATTTGATACCGTATTCGCAGAGGGACAGCGGAGATATGTGGAAAGCCTTTCGAGTTTCGCCAGGCAGTTTCTCGGACAAATGCCCAAACCGGAAGTGGATTCNATCGAAGGGCTAAGCCCAACGATCTCCATCTCACAGAAAACGTCTGGTCGTAATCCACGCTCGACTGTCGGAACGATCACTGAAATCTATGATTATTTGCGGGTGCTTTACGCCCGGGTCGGGCAGGGGCATTGCCCGCAGTGCAACAGACCGGTCACTGCACAAACACGCGAACAAATTATTGCGCAAATTCTTAGTTTCGAAGAAGGTACGCCAATCGCCGTGCTTGCGCCGCTCATTCGAGGTCAGAAAGGAGAATTTCGTGATCTCTTTAATGATCTTTTACGTCAAGGTTTCTCCCGTGCCCGCATCGATGGGCGGATCGGAAGTTTGACTGACAAACAGAGCCTCGATCGGCAAATGCGGCACAATATTGAAGTGGTGATCGATCGCGTCAAGATTACACGAGGACAGCGGGCGCGATTGGCCGAAGCGGTGGAACTGGCTCTTTCGGTTGGTAAAGGAAATTTAATCGTTATTGCCGATTCAAGCGATCAGGCAAACGACAAGACAAAATCAAATGACAGTGGAAAAAAAGCAGCGAGCGCTCACTCCGAAATTTCAGGTGCCGAATTGCAACTCTCTTCGGAATTTGCGTGCACCCATTGTCGGGTAAGCTTTGATCCACTTTCTCCTCAACTCTTCAGTTTCAACAGTCCACAGGGGATGTGTGAAGCATGTGATGGATTGGGGGAATTTTATAGTTTTGACCCGCAGTTACTCATCCCCAAACCAGACCGCTCGATTCAACAGGGAGGGGTTGAACTGCTTGGCCGCCTCAAAGACTTGGGACGCTGGAAACGGCATATCTACAAAGGTGTGGCCGAGACGGTTGAGCGGTTACGTGACTTGCCACCAGGAACCATGTTGGAAACAGCGTGGGAAGAACTCGATGAAGAACTGCAAAACATCTGGCTCTGGGGCACCGGTGATCAGCATATCACCTACACTTGGCGCGGTGGNCAGCGGGGAATGAAGCATGGGGGAACTTTTGAAGGAATTATCCCCGAACTTCTCTCGAAGTACCGCAACAGTCGCAGCAAACCTCAAATCCAAAAACTAGAAAAATANATGAATACGATCCGCTGCCCGGATTGCCAGGGGCAGCGACTGAATCCNCAGGCGCGTACCGTACGGATTGCAACTGCCGACCCTCACTTTTCTAAAAATCCAGCCCGTACACTTCCAGAGATTTGTCAGTTACCGATTTCGGACGCCGTTCAATTCTTCAGCAAATTACTCCTTTCCGAAACGCAACAAACGATCGCTGAAGAACTGGTAAAAGAAATCCGGGGGCGGCTAGGTTTTCTTGAAAACGTNGGTCTCGAATACTTGAGTTTGGGTCGAACAGCGCCGACGCTTTCAGGCGGTGAATCNCAGAGAATTCGACTTGCTGGTCAGATCGGGTGCGGCCTGGTGGGGGTCCTTTATATTCTGGACGAACCATCGATTGGGCTCCACACACGCGACAATAATCGTCTCCTTGATACGCTGAATCAATTGCGAGACTTGGGCAATACGGTCGTCGTGGTTGAACATGATGAAGACACGATGCGGGCCGCAGACCATGTGATTGACTTTGGGCCCGGACCGGGTATTCGCGGCGGCGAATTGGTAGCGCAAGGAGATTGGAAGGACATCGCACGTGAAAAACGGAGTGTGACTGGACAATACTTAGCCGGCACCGAGCAGATTGAAATTCCCAAAAAGAGGCGGACGAGGGATGAACGTCAACTTCGTGTNTTAGGTGCAACCCATAACAACCTTAAGAATGTCGATGTTGAAATTCCGCTTGGCATGCTCGTCTGCGTTACCGGAGTTTCTGGATCGGGAAAGAGTTCGCTGGTAAGCGACATTCTTGTCGAATCGCTCCGTCGCGATTTGAATGCCGGTAAAGGCGAACCTGGCGCACACGCCTCGATCGAAGGTCTAGCGCATCTCGACAAACTGATCGCGATTGACCAATCTCCCATCGGGCGGACACCACGTTCCAATCCATCCACCTATATCAAGGTGTTTGATGAGATTCGTAAACTTTATGCGCAGCTCCCCGACGCAAAACGTCGTGGATATTCGGCAGGTCGATTCAGCTTCAACGTACGTGGCGGTCGTTGCGAAGGTTGCGAGGGTTGTGGTGCCAATAAACTCGAAATGGATTTTCTGGCAGCCATTTGGGTTCCCTGCCCCATCTGCGGGGCAAAACGGTTCAATCGGGAAACCTTGGACATCCGCTACAAGGGAAAATCGATCGCGGATGTACTGGAAATGGATATCCAACAGGCGCTCCTTCACTTTGAGAACATCCCTAAAATTCACGACAAGCTACAGACGTTGCACGACGTGGGTCTCGATTATATGAAACTCGGGCAGCCCTCACCCACGCTTTCTGGCGGGGAAGCGCAACGCATCAAACTAGCGCGTGAATTGGTCAAGCGTAGTACCGGAAAAACGCTTTATCTGCTCGATGAACCAACGACCGGTTTACACTTTGCGGACATCAAGATGCTACTTTCGGTGCTTGATAATTTTGTGGCGGCCGGCAACACGGTACTAGTTGTCGAACATAATCTTGATGTCATTAAAACAGCAGACTGGGTTATTGATCTCGGCCCTGAAGGCGGCGCAGCTGGCGGACGAATCGTGGCCGAGGGCACTCCCGAAACTATTGCAAAACAACCCGACTCCCACACTGGACGTTCACTCAAGCGTTATTTCTCGAAACAAGATAAAGCGGTGGTTAAGAAACCGCAAAGGAAAGCAAAGCTTGCTTCCCAAGAAATCCGCGTTCGAGGCGCTCGGCAACACAATCTCAAAGGNATTGATGTCAAAATTCCTCGCGATGCCATGACGGTTTGCTGTGGCGTCAGCGGAAGCGGAAAAACGTCGCTTGCCATGGATACGATCTATGCCGAAGGGCAGCGTCGCTATGTTGAGAGCCTGAGTAGTTATGCCCGTCAATTTGTTGCCCAGATGCAAAAGCCGCTCCTGGACCAAATCGAGGGACTCTCCCCTTCGGTTGCGATTGAGCAGCGACACATGGGCCATACGCCTCGATCCACTGTCGGTACAGTCACTGAAATTTATGATTACCTGCGGATCCTGATCGCAAGAACCGGAGCACCCCACTGTCCGGCATGTGATGCGATGATTGGAACACAAACTGCAGATGAAATTATTGAACGCATTGTCGCGCGGCCCAGTGGAACCCAACTCTATCTACTCGCACCTTTGACTATTTCGGTCGGTGAAAAATATGATGCTCTCTGGGAACAAGTTCGCGCCCGTGGCTATGTCCGAGTTCGGATCGATGGTCAGACCTATTCCATTGACCAGACTCCTGAAATTGATCGTCGCCGGAAACATACCGTCGAGGTCGTTGTCGATCGAGTGACCCTCCGTGAAAACACGCGCAGTCGTGTCGCCGAAAGTGTGGAAACTGCCTTAGGGATCGGCGAAGGCACCATCCGGGTTGCGGTTGTCGACAAGGAAAAAGNCGAGGACCGCTGGGCAGTAGAAATTCACAGTCAGCACTTTGCCTGCGATCAATGTGGACGCAGTTTCGAACCACTCGGTCCCCATCACTTTTCTTTCAATAGTCCCCTCGGTTGGTGCGAATCATGCGAAGGTTTAGGGACCGAAACTGGCACCAATCTTACGGCGCTGCTCCGTGATGGAAAACTCTCACTCCGCAAAGGAGCGGTCTCTATTTGGCCGAACGTGGATCAGAAGGTATCTCAATGGATGCTCGATGCACTTGCNAACCAGCTTGAGCTTCCTGTTGACCTTCCCTTTGACGAACTATCCCAGTCTGCACGTCGGGCGGTGCTTTATGGGACCGGGGATACATGGCTTGAGGTACGTCCGGATCGCAAACAAGCAAAGGCCAAGCCTCCACTCTTCAGGTTCCAATACAAAGGTCTTTATCCAGCGCTCGATGAGGCGGCTCGACTATCGGCCCGCTTTCGCGGACGGATGGAGCATCTGCTCAGTGAAGTNGAGTGTAGTNAATGCAGTGGAAGTCGCCTGCGTGATGATGCTTCTGCCGTTCAATTTCGCGGAAAAACGATTGCCGATTTCTGTCGCCTACCACTCGGCATGCTTCGTAAAGAAATGGGGCAATGGAAACTTGATCCCCGTGAAAGNAAGATTGCCGGAGAACTTGTAAAAGAAATTACGAACCGCGTTACATTCCTTTGCGACGTGGGCCTCGAATACCTNTCCCTCGCGCGACCAGCACCAAGNCTTTCGGGNGGCGAGTCGCAACGGATCCGACTTGCCAGTCAAGTCGGCAGCGGTTTGTGCGGCGTACTGTATGTGCTCGATGAACCGACCATTGGTCTGCATCCACGAGATAATCGGCGTCTGTTAGCAGCATTGCATCAACTCCGCGATTTAGGCAACACTCTGCTTCTGGTAGAGCATGATCGCGAGGTTCTTGCCGCAGCCGATCATCTGCTTGATTTTGGTCCCGGTGCGGGACGCCACGGCGGAACAATTGTCGCACAAGGCACGGAGGCTGTGCTGGGGCGCAAACGGGGATCGATCACGGGACCTTATCTTTCGGGGAAGAAAGCGATTCCGATTCCCACCAATCGACGAACGCTTACCTCGGACCCTCCGGCAAAGCAAAAAAAGAAAAAAGGAAAAGCGACCGCGACGCAACGTACTGTNCGTAAGCCTTCTATTCCAATTGCATCGCAAATTGAAATCAAAGGGGCGCGGCACAACAATCTGCAGAACCTCGACGTCGCAATTCCCCTTGGTACACTCACGGCCGTAACAGGCGTTAGTGGTAGCGGAAAGAGTTCGCTCATCAACGATATTCTTTACAATTCACTTGCGAGGCGACTGCATCGCGCACAAACCANTCCAGCGCCACACGATGATATTCGAGGCATCGAATACATCAACAAGGTCATTCGGGTGGACCAACGACCATTGGGCAATTCACCAACTTCAAATCCTGCGACCTATACGGGTCTGTTTGATCTGATTCGCACTCTTTTCTCCCAACTTCCTGAGGCAAAAGTGCGNGGCTATACCGCGCGGCGATTCAGTTTTAATGCTGCGGGNGGNCGTTGCGACGACTGCGATGGCAATGGACAACTGGCNGTGGAAATGCACTTCCTTCCGGACATCTGGGTCGAATGTGACACCTGTCACGGAAAGCGNTACAACCCGGAAACATTGAGTGTCGAATACCACGGTCGTAATATTGCCGATGTTTTGGAATTGCCGTGTGAAGATGCCCTCCAGTTGTTCGATCAAATCCCAAAGATACGACGCATTCTGAATACACTCTGTGATGTCGGCCTCGGGTATCTGCAACTCGGCCAGGCTGCGCCAACGCTCTCTGGNGGCGAAGCACAGCGGGTCAAATTGGCCGCCGAACTTTCCCGACCCGACACCGGACAGACACTCTATCTACTCGATGAACCGACCACGGGACTCCACTTTGAAGACTTGCGCAAACTCCTGGAAGTCCTGCATCGGTTGGTGGACCTTGGTAATTCAGTTGTCGTTATTGAACACAACCTTGATGTGATCAAGTCGGCAGATTGGGTGATTGATCTTGGTCCCGAAGCGGGAAGTGATGGCGGGGAAGTTGTTACCTGGGGGACTCCTGAACAGGTTGCCCGCTATGGGGAGAAAGCGGCTGAAAGCAAACGACTACCCCGAAGCCATACCGGAGAGGTACTCGCGCCCGTTCTTGCTGCCGGACCTTACAAGAAACGTCCGCTTCATAACTTTGCAGCCGATGCCAAAGAAAAAAATGGTGATATTGATATTTCTGATATCGGTAACAATCAAAAAATGCCTTGGGAAATCGATGGCCATCGCTGGCACACCAAGACACGTGTCGCACGGAGTGGAGAACCTTGTAACTGGGAAGGTAAAGTGGTCGACCGTATCGTGGAATATATAGAAAGAGCGGGGGGCTTCCGCGATACAGATTGGAATGACCGAAGCGTGGTAGAAATCGCGGCACCCAAAAAAACCCATGGCTGGTTTTTTCACGCGCTTACCGGTGANCCATGGCTTGTCAAGTTAAAGTTTCGCACTGCCTCGCGTACGTTCCAACACGACAAACTCATCGAGCAAGTTGGGATGACACCNCTCAATGATATGCACGACTTACCCATTTACGGCACTGATCAACGCGTGCGATGCAAAAATTTGCGAGGACCCTGGCAAGAAGTGGAACTGCAGGTGTTTGCAATGCGCGAGATTGATCACCCTGAATTCTGGGAAATGCTTGATCAGGCAATCGCTGGATTTAAAAAAATCACCGANAAAAAAGAACAACATCCTGAAGANGTGATGCCCTGGAAAATTTTAGGTGAAAAGTGGCACTACGCCTCAAAAGGCTTTCCCCTCGGTCGTCAAAGAGAGTGGCCGGTAACACTCTTGGAGAAACTTCATCGATTACTTGAAAAAACCGCGCCCGAGGGAAATTTTGTCTGGACCAACCAACAGGTGGTTCACCTATTTGTGCCCGGTCAAAAAGAACCGTGGGCCACGCTGCATACAAAGCGATCGCAAGCACTTGAATTATCCATTACCGGTCCGACCGGCCAATTCACCCTTGGCCGAATTGCGCGTCTGGGAAACAGTCGCCGTCTGAGTGCCGGTTCAGTCGATACCTTCAAATTCGGNTTTAGTAATCTGGAGGGCCTGCAAAACAGCGATCCAGAGCATGGTGATCTGGGAGCATTTTTAGAAGAACATCGCGCCCGCATTGCACCGCCCATCGTTGCAGTTTAGGGCTGACGTCGCTGCAGGCTGTCATAGGTTGAAACCCAAAGAAAAGGCTGCGTCGANTCATCCAACCGCACCGCAAAAGTGAGTTGGTGTTGCCGCAATAGATGACGCAGNACCGCTGAATAAATAAACCGACCGCTACGCATGGATACGGGAGCCTTNGGATTGATCCCTGCTTTCGCGAGTTCTCGATAATCCAGCAGAATTGGAATCTCCATCCTGGCCGCAAGTTGCTCCAGCGCGTCGTTAAGCGATAGCGTCACCACTTGCGTTTCCACTTGCTTACCGAGTACCGGAACGGTGCGGGCNGCGGACTGATCGGAATCCCAACCCACGGGCCAAACTGGATTATCTCTCTTTTTCTCAATCACGNTCCATCGTGTCCCGTCCTTACGTGGTTGCAAACCCAAACCCACTGGTCGCAGTAGCACAGCAAGGGCCGTACCGGTTGCGAGTCCCTTCAACTCTTGGGAAGTGCGTTCGGTGCGAACAATTTTTTGGCGCAACAGCGCACTTATCGCCAGAGAAAAATCTTGACTTGCCGTCAATTCATCCACGACTGCCGCGCGTGGTTTCTCTTTTGTGTTTATGTCCACGCGCGAAGCCATTTGATTGCGCACCCGATCCAATTGTGCCGCCGACAATCCGAAGGGTCCCTGGAGACTTCCCGAAGCATCACCGTCACCTTGTTGCAGTTTGCGTAACCATTCCTTGATATTTCCTAATTCCCGTTTATTAAATTGCGACGAAGGTGGGAGGATAATTCGGTCATTGCGCAAAAAAGCAGTCACGCGATAGCGTGGTTGCCGAGCGCTTCCAATATTTTCCACGCCAGGGGNATCTCCAGATCTTCTGCTTCGAATGGAAACGCGCGCAAAACCTGCCTTGCCTAAAATTTCTGCCCATTCTTGTGGCGCAAGAATGGAACGCGATCCTTCGTNNATCACTTCGATTTCAACCNTTGGCGAAGCNGCGATGGCCGAAGACANANNNCAAGCACTNAGGCANANCTGNTAACCCATCCANANNGCGCACAGNTANTGCAAANANGGNNTNNTGNTNTCTCGNTTTGCTACAAAGTANTGCCACATACTGATTCACTTTTTTNNAAATTCACTGNTCNCATTCGCGAGCAGTNTACTGCAGTTNATCAGATTATACATCTNTAATTTTATCACGTGATGCGAAATACGCATTTCTTATCCCTGGAAAATATCCCGTGTTACCTGTCGCTTTTCTCTGGGACCGAATTGCTCTACACTGAACTTTCCTTTGAAGCAGGCGAATCAAAAGCACAAGGTGAGCGCATGCCCATTCTGCTGGCGGATATCCAGGACATACTTGGTGCGATCGTACCGGTGCTGTTTGTTGTCTTTTGGGTGGTTAGTCAAGTCATTGGGGGAATCAACAAAGCTCGCAAAGGGCAAGGTCCGCCACCACAGGAAGAACCGAAAAGAGCCAATCCACCTAGCACCACAGAAGACGAGTTGGCAAAAGAGATCGAACGCTTCCTGGGCAAGAAGACTGACGCAGACCGCACGGAAAAGAAAATACCCGAACCCAATGCTACCGAATCGGTCGTCAGAGCCGATGTGATCCAAACTCCGNTTGCAGCAGAAGCGGAAAGCACTCCGCAGCAAAGCGATCTGAGTCGAAAAATATCCCAACCGAAACAATGGGCTCCTTCGAGACAATCGAGTGGNTCGGTGCAGCCTGGCGGGAAAAAGTACGAANCTGTTCAAAATTCCCCCGCGTTCCCACCGGCGTCCGCTNTCGACACAACTGGGCAGCATCAAAATAACGCCGACGCTGTGATTGATCTTTCCACCGATCATGCTGCCGAAGCGGATGCAATGCAGACGCTCATGGCCAACCCTGCAACTCTAAGACAGGCTTTCATTCTGAGTCAGATTTTTTCGCGTCCAGAAGATCGTTGGTAAATGAACTTTTCTTCTCAGCAGACCCGTATCGGCTGGATCGGCCTGGGCGTGATGGGCAGTAGCATGTGCAAGCACCTCTGTGCTGANGGGTACGCTGTGACCGTCTTTACACGCACTGCCGCAAAGGCTGAAGCAGTATGCAAACAAGGCGCCACTTGGGCAGATAGTGTGCGCGATATCGCCCGGGGTTCAGATGTCATTTTTACGATGCTTGGATACCCTGCGGATGTNCGGGCGGTTTATCTTGAAGAAAATGGATTAATTCAAAATGCAAAAACTGGAACGATCTTGGTTGACATGACGACAAGTCAACCGAATCTTGCGATGGAAATCGCGCGGGAAGGTGAACAATGTGGACTATCCACCATCGACGCTCCAGTTTCCGGGGGCGATGTTGGTGCTCGAGAAGGGACACTCTCGATCATGCTCGGGGGATCGCCGCAAGTTTGCCGCGATTTACATCCGTTGTTGCAAATTCTTGGGAAGACAATCGTTTATCAGGGGGGCCCTGGGATGGGCCAGCACACCAAAATGGTCAATCAAACCCTGATTGCCAGTGGCATGGTAGGCGTTTGCGAAGCATTATTATATGCCTACCGTGCGGGTCTTGATTTGCATACCGTACTTGAGTCTGTAGCCTCAGGTGCAGCAGGAAGCTGGTCCCTTACAAACTTAGCGCCACGCATTTTGCGCGGCGACTTTGAGCCCGGATTTTTTGTGGAACACTTCGCCAAAGACATGGGTATTGCCCTGGAGGAAGCTCGTCGCATGAATCTTTCACTGCCAGGACTTGCGTTAGCCGACCAACTCTACGCTGCACTTCTTGCACAAGGACACGGACGCAGCGGCACCCAGGCACTCCAAATTGCCGTTGCGGCTGCCTCAGGAATCGACTGGGAGTCGCGCCCTTAATTGCTTTTAGGCCTGAGGACCGGGGTTCCGATGGACCACGGTCCAATTCATGGGATGGTTGGCCTCCTTGATCGTAAAACCTGCCGCATGGTACAATTCGAGNGTAAGGTTACTGCGAAATCTGAGTTGTTTTGATTTGTTTTGAGGACTGATAATTTGGGTACTAAAAAATCTGGTAAAGGGCGGCGAAAAATCGGACGCAAAAAGCGTCGAATGCGTGCAAAAATTCGGCATCGCAAGAAGTAAATTTCGTCCTTTATTCTCGGACGGTCACCACCTTTGCATCCCTTTCGTTGACCGCTTCGTCAATATCTTCGGTGTGGTTTTGGGCTTGTCGTCCGTAACGCACCTGTCAAATACGTGTGAGCCTATAAATTCTACGTATTTTCGCATAGACGTGGACCTGCGCATCTCATTAAATTGAATGGGCTGCAGATATGCTCGATCGTCTTTGATGGATATTCGCATCAGGGATCACTGTCCTTTTTTTCCTCGGAAACTTTGTTGAGTTGCATGGTGCTTTCTCATTCTTCCAGCAATCTTGGTTTCCGTCTCGGCAGTGCCTCCCTGCGTTTTGCAGGGGCACTCACACAGCGAACCCACAGACGCGGGAAGGCACGGCAGCAATTACCCTCTGGCGAAGAACAGCATGTTTCGGGCTCAGTCCTTTCCCATCCAGACCAATTATCGCATTTAGAGGCTGTCCTTTTTCTCGCGTCTCAACCGCTACCAAGTCGCAAGTTGGCTCAGCTTGTGCATTTGCCTGATGGAACCGCTGCCCGCACGATGATCAAGGAATTGAACACGCTTTATGAAAGCAGTGTTCGGTCGTTTCGGGTCGAAGAAGTGGCCGGAGGGTATCAACTTCGTACGCAAAAGATTTTCGCTCCATGGATTCGGAAAATGGTTTCCGTGCCGAGCGAAATCCGAATGTCGGGGCCCGCCATGGAAACTTTGGCAGTAGTCGCNTATCGCCAGCCTGTCATGCGAACCGATATCGAGAAAGTTCGAGGGGTCCAATGCGGCGAAATTCTTCGTCAATTGATGGAGCGTGGGATGGTCCGCATTTCAGGTCGCGCTGATGAGTTGGGACGACCGTTTCTGTATGGTACGACAAGGAACTTTTTAGAAGTCTTCGGGCTTCGCAGTCTTGACGAACTTCCGCGGGCGTCTATGCTGCGGGCAAACGAAGACGCTTCAGAACGTGAATCAATGACCGAGGAGGGTATCGAGGTGAGCGTGCGTGATGCGACAGACCTTTCGAAACGATCGAATGACCAGCAAACCTTGAGTGAAGTTCCGGTTGCTACAACTGAAGACGACTTCGACGATGACCTCGATCAGGACGACGATGACTTGGACGACGATGAAGATGAAGAGGCTGGCGATGCAGAGGAAGATACAGAGGATGATGGGTTCAACGATGAGGAATGGGAAGAAGTCGAGGACGATGATGACTCCAAAGACGAGGATGAGGAGTGGGAAGACGATGACGATGACACCTGGGATGACGATGAAGATTGGGATGATGATGATTGACCAACAAACGGGATCTATATTTTAGGGAGAGATTACGATGCTCGTGGTCATGCAACATCAGGCTACCGAAGCGGAAGTGGCAGACGTCGTCGCTACCATTGAAAAAATGGGACTTGCTGCGCATCCGATGCCCGGTCCTACGCGTACAGCGATCGGAATCACCGGGAACTCTTCGTCGGTGGATCCCCGAAGCCTTGAAGTACTACCGGGCGTGCGGGAACTGATTCGTGTTACGCGTCCCTACAAACTTGCCAGTCGCGAAATGCATCCGGAAGATACGATTGTCGAGGCGGGTGAAGCTCGTATCGGCTCTCCTTCTTTTACGATGATCGCCGGTCCCTGCAGTGTGGAAAGTGAATCTAATGTACTGCAGGTGGCAGAGTATCTCATGAGTCGCGGAGTGAAGCTCCTGCGTGCCGGGGCATTCAAGCCGCGAACAAGNCCCTATAGCTTCCAAGGCATGGAGCACGAGGGATTAGCTATTCTTGAACTTGCGCGCAAAAAAACGGGTATCGGTATCGTGACCGAGGTGATGGATACCGAGCAAGTCGATGTCGTCGCGGAAACGGCTGACATGATACAGATTGGCACCCGCAACATGCAAAACTTTTCGCTTTTGAAGAAAGTCGCCAGTTGCAATCGACCCGTACTGCTCAAACGAGGCATGTCCGCCACACTCGACGAATGGCTCATGGCTGCCGAATACTTGTTAGCCGGTGGAAATAAAAATGTTGTACTCTGCGAACGTGGAGTGAGGACCTTCACAGATCATACCCGCAACACCCTGGACCTATCGGTCGTGCCGCCCGTAAAAGAAAATTCGCATCTGCCTGTCTTAATCGATCCCAGTCACGGAACCGGTCGCAGAAACTACGTTCCCGCAATGTCGCGGGCCGGATTGGCTGCAGGGGCAGATGGATTGATGGTCGAAGTCCATCCGGATCCTTCGGCAGCAATGAGTGATGGCGCACAAACTCTGGATTTCCAGGAGTTCGATCGCTTACTTGAATCGCTTCGGGCCCTGGCTGAACCTTTGGAACGAAATATCGGTTAGCGCAACATCGGGTGCCGATCGCATCCAAAGAAAGGACAGCGTGATGTCTATTTCTGTATCGGTTGCCGCCAAGCTGAAACAACATCTCTCGCTTCTTTATGGTGATGATTGTGCAGACATTTATGCGCGGCTTGAGGAGTTGATCGCTGGCTATCAGCCGGCGTTATCGAAAGACCAGTCCGTCCACCAGCAAGATCCTCTCTGGGATGAATCGACCGTGGTGTTGATCACTTATGGGGATCAAATCCAGGACGACAATGTTCCTGCGCTTCGCAGTTTAAGAAACTTTCTGATTGAGCATCAACTCGATCAGTCTATTAACACGGTCCATTTACTCCCCATTTTTCCCTACTCATCCGACGATGGGTTTTCAGTCATCGACTATCGCGAGGTTCGTACAGACCTGGGAGACTGGCAGGATGTAAAACACCTGGGTCAAAAGTTTGCTTTGGCGATCGACTTTGTTCTCAATCATTGCTCTCGAGGAAGTAGTTGGTTTGCCGGTTACCGCAATGGCGAAGGGCCTTTTGAAAGTTTTTTTATTGAGGCCGATCCTGAGTTGGATCTCTCCATGGTTACTCGACCGCGAACGACGCCCCTGTTGACGCCCGTTCAGACGACACGCGGTGAGCGACACGTCTGGAGTACCTTTAGCAGCGATCAGATGGACCTCAACTTCGCCTCGCCCGAGTTGCTCTTGGAAATGCTCGATATTTTTCTGTTTTATATTGCAAACGGTGCAAAAATAATTCGCCTTGATGCGATCGGTTTTCTTTGGAAGCAAATTGGTACAACCTGCATGCATCTTCCGCAAACACACGAAGTCGTCAAATTGATGCGAAGTGTTATCGATCAGATTGCGCCCGATACCATACTCCTCACCGAAACAAACGTGCCGCATCAGGAAAACGTCAGCTACTTTGGTCAAGGCGACGAAGCGCGGGCCGTTTATCAGTTTAGTCTTGCTCCGCTTTTGCTGGATGCCTACTTGAGAGAAGATGCATCACTCCTCCAGACATGGCTCAGCGATCTTGAATATCCCGATGAGGGAATGACTTTCTTTAACTTCACGGCTTCCCACGATGGAATCGGCATGCGACCACTCGAGGGCATTGTGTCACCTGACCGCATTGACGCCCTGGCAAACCGCGTACTTGAACTCGGCGGAAAGGTAAGCTGGCGCGAAAATCCGGATGGCAGTCAAAGTCCGTATGAGCTCAACATCACCTACTTTTCAGCGCTAAGGGATACCGAAGAGAAATCAGCCGAGTTGCATGTACGCAAGTTCCTTGCGTCCCAAGCCATGATGCTCGCTTTACGTGGTATTCCTGGGGTTTATTTCCATAGCCTTGTCGGCACAGAAAATGACCAAGCGGGGGTCAGCCGCACTGGACACAATCGCTCAATCAATCGCCAGAAATTTTCATCCGCTGAACTGCGTCAACGACTCGCCAGCAACGACTCCAAGCAGCGGGCCGTCTTTGAAGGGTATCAAAAAATGCTTGGGATACGTTGTCGTCAAAAAGCATTTCACCCGGAGGGTGCGCAGGCCATGCTCAACATCACCGATCCACGTGTCCTTGGATTTCAGCGGACAAGTCCTGATGGTCAACAGCGCGTGGTCGTTCTCGCAAATTTCAGTCACCAAAACGTTATGATCCCCCTCCCTTCGGGCCTGGGGGAACGACTCGATCTGCTGTCGGATGAAAGAACNAACGGGTCCACTTATCAACTGGATGCCTATCGGGTCGCCTGGTTGGTTTAAGGAAAATTAATTTGACATCTGCAACTGTTACCTCGCGGGCAGCTTTCAGCATCTGGCACTCCGGAGTTGAAGCGGTGCGGGCAGATCGGCTCGTTTCAGCAGCGCTTCGTCGTGAAGAGAACCAACTCATTCTTGGTGATGCCTCAATCGACCTGGATCAATGTAAAAAAATCGGGGTTGTGGGTGGGGGAAAAGGCGTTGCGCAAATGGCGACTGCGGTGGAGAAGTTATTGGGGCCGCAGATTGTGAAAGAAAAAGTTTCCGGCTGGGTGAATGTCCCCGCAGATTGTTTAACGGACGCACAAAAGATACACCTACACGCTGCACGCCCTGCCGGTCTCAATGAACCGACACTTAGTGGCGTTGTGGGAAGTGAGAAAATGCTTGCGCTGGTAAGCGAACTCCGGGAGAATGATCTTTGCCTTACGTTGCTCACCGGAGGAGGAAGCGCCTTGATGCCCGCCCCTCGCCCACCAGTTACTCTGGCAGCATTACTCGAGGTCACTCGCCTGCTCATGAATCACGGTGCAACGATTCGTGAACTCAACACGGTGCGCACTTGTCTATCGCGGATCAAAGGGGGTGGGCTGGCTCGCGCATGTGGCGCAGGAACATTATGGAGCCTGATCGTATCGGATGTCGTCGGTGATCCCCTTTCTATCATTGCTTCAGGACCCACCGTCTTACCACAAAATAAAGCAACGAGAAAAAACGAGGCACAGGAATCTTTAAAAATCCTTGAACGGCTCGGACCAAATCCGGCACTGCTCCCGATCATCGAGTTTCTCCACCGGCAAACCACCATCGATGACGATCAGAGCAATGCGCCAAACACGATCATCAACCAAATTATCGGTAACAATGCGATGGCACTTGATGCAGCCGCTCAGCGCGCGCAACAACTCGACTACAAACTCATTTCGCTCGGTAGTGCACACCAGGGAGAAGCCTCGGAGGAGGGGCGGTTGTTTGCCGTTCGTTGCCGCAAAATCCGGGANGAAACCAAGGGGACCAATGACCGATTTTGTGTTCTCAGTGGGGGCGAACCCGTTGTGGATCTCGGTCCGCAACCAGGAAAGGGGGGGCGCAATCAGCAGTTTGTCTTAGCTGCGCTTACCGAACTATCCGCCGATGCAATGCGCGGAGTAACCATTCTCTCCGGGGGAACAGATGGTGAAGATGGGCCGACCGATGCAGCGGGTGCGGTTGCGGATTCCGAACTTTTTAAGCGGGCACAACAAAAAAAATTAAACCCGCAAGAATTTCTTAACCGGCATGATGCCTATCAATTTTTTGATGCTTGCGATGGCTTACTTCGCACGGGACCCACGCATACCAACGTGATGGATATCCGCGTTGCGATTNTTGAGTAGCCTACCCCGAGGATTTCGAACGTTTCTTGATCAGAGCAATGATCAGAGCAATGATCAGAGCAACGGCCCCAGAAGCCGCGCGGCATTTTCGGTAAATCGGACCAACTTCGATCGCGATTCCCAACTTTTTCGATTCATCCGGTGAGAATGCTGCACGTAGGATTGCTGCAGCGATCTGAGCTTTTCGGTAAACACCGTATTGTAGATCGCAAGCGTGATTTCAAAGTTNAGATGAAGACTTCTCGGATCGAGATTGAGCGAACCAAAAAGACTGACTTTACCATCGATCGTAATTGATTTTGTGTGCAGCAAGCCTTCCTCAAATTGCATCACCCGGATTCCCGCATCTAACAGATCTCCTTTGAAAGCCTGACTGGCAAAACGAACCAATACGGAGTCGACCCGGGAAGGCACAATAAGCGTCACCTCCACTCCCCGCCGCGCTGCAGAAATAAGTGCCGTCAAAAGCAACTCATCCGGGACAAAGTAGGGAGTCGTCAAAATCAACTCTTCCCGTGCCGCATAGATGGCCATCAATAAAATATCTTGGATCGCATCGCTGCGGATCGCAGGTCCCGAGGGAATGACTTGAGCAATCCATTCTCCGCATGGCTCAACATGATGGACATCACCTTGCTCTTGAAGGACTTCAACTCCCTCTGCAGAATCCAACTCCCAATCTTCGAGAAAGGTAATCGCAAGCCCTTCCACCACGGGACCTCGCACACGGACCATCGCATCAACCCACTGCCCGACCCCTGCATCCTGTTTAAAATATCGAGGATCGATCATATTCAGGCTACCGGTGTAAGCGATCTCGCCATCGATAACAACAATTTTTCGATGCATTCTCAGATCAAACCGCACAAAAAGCATTCGCACGATGCCCGCGGGTAACGATGCCTGCAACATCACACCCGCTTCGCGCAATCGCTTGACCTGATCACTTTTAAGAAATTTTTTGCTTCCCACCGCGTCGACAAGAACCCGACAGATCACACCTCGCTTTTTAGCACGTAACAAGGCTTCAATAACTTCATCTGCACGGCCTCCATTACTCCAGATATAGAAGACCATATGAACCGTACGTTCTGCCGCATCGATATCGGAAATCATTGCATCGAATACGGCATTCCAATTGTCGATCAGTTGTAAATCGTTGTCCGGAACCGCAGGAATTTGGACTGCGGTCTCCGCGAGTCGAGCCAATGGTTCACTGACCGATGTTTGATCTTCCCAATGGACCTTGTAGTAATCATGCTGTTCCTTAATCCAATCGACAAAGGGTCCATGAATTCGCGTTGCCCATTCAGCTCTTCGATTACCAAGTCGAAGTTCGCCAAAAAGCAGGTAGAGAAACGCCCCGATAAAAGGAAACACCAGCACCACAGATAACCATGCCATCGTCACCCCGACGGGACGACGACGCATGATAACGCGAATCGAAAGCCCTCCCCGGATAACGAGATCGACGATCAGGACTAGAGTTGTAATCCATGTATAGTGCTGACTGAACATCTGAAGCATTTCCTGTCCGTCGAACAACTCTACCAGGGTTTTCCGCTTTTTCGTGTTCCACAGAGAGCGACCTCGAGACCCAAGGCTGCGGCCATCGATGCCTTGGCATACATTGCCTTGTCGGCGTCAGCCGCCGTGTGGCCGTAGGCAACCTGAATGTGGTTGCTTTTGTGCCTGGCCATCATCTGGTCACGTGTCACTCCGTAGGTAACGGCGTGCATGATCGGCCATTGCGATGTCGTGGCCTGCCAGCGTCGCTCTGTTTCCTCAAGCGGAAGTTTGACAACCTTTGCCCGACCTAGATCCATCTTCAATCGTCCATCTTCTACGAAAACGCGCGACCAGACGATTTCACCGGGCTTTGAAATCCCCTTGATCGTACCACCACCACTGGGGAAAAACATTGCCGGTTGCCGCTCGCTAGTCGCTCCCTTCCAGCCACCAATTAAATGTGCCGGAGGGACGCTTCCGCTTATCTCAAAAACCCATACATAATCTTCAACCGTACCGCTTTGATCCCAATCACCCCAACGCAAATCGTGCAAGGTGTTTTCAACTGGTTGACCTAATACCGAATGCACGCGGTAGGTCATCAACGCATCGAGGCCTGCACACTCGTCGACCTCATTAAAATGCGGTAATGGCTCACCCGCATAGAGCACACGCTTTCCATCGCGACTTTTGACTGGAGGTCGATCACGATTATTCAGTGTCCCTTCGACAAGATCACTCGCAGGCATCAAATCCTTCAGTCCCTGCTGATACTGAATGCCGATCGTATGACAGCCAAAATCATCTGCAATTCTCACAGCAGCTATGTACATCCGGCATTGATCAAGAATCTGGTCTTCTGTGAGGTGATCTTTGTGTCGTGGGCCGGTAAGAAATTTTATGCCTTTACGGTCCATCCAGCGACGCACGGCGACTGCCTCCGTCTGACGTACCTGAGTCGACTCGTAGTAGAGTGCTGACTGACTCAGGCGTTCCTTATAGACACCCGTTTTATTGAGGAGGTGGTCCGGAATGATTGCATTGAACATTCCCATGCACCCTTCATCAAAAACCCCCATGATCGCTTTGTTGCGTTGCAGATCTACTGCTAGCTTTTCGCCGACTCTCCTGGAATTTGCCGGTACTTTAACTCTGCGGAAAGAACGGACATGTGTCGTGCGATGACGGTACGCCCCTTGATCGAGCCATTTTTTCAACATCGAACAAAATTTATTCTCCGCAAAATCTTCGGCCCAGAGCGTTGAGTATTCGACGCCTGCCTTAGTCAGTGAACCGTTTAAATTCAGCATTCCCACCAAACCGGGCCAAGTTCCCGACCAATTGGCTACCGTGAGAATCGGTCCTTGATGAGAGATGAGTCCATGCAGCAGATGATGCGAATATTGCCAAACGGCTTCAGCAACAACTAATTTCACCTCGGGATCGATTTTAGAAAAAACCTGCATGCCTTCTTTCTGCGACTCAATGAATGCATGTTTTTCTTTTTTCTTATAGGGGTGGGCACGAACAAGTTCGTATCCCGCTGCCGCAACGCTTTCAGCTAACGCATGCTCCATCGCTTCTTGCGCTGCCCAACAATTCTGATTTGCGGAAAGCCGTAAATCACCATTGGCCACTAACCAGACGTGTTTTTTTTTGGCAGCAGCCGAAAGCCGTTTACTTGGATCGATATAAGGAATCATGGATCAACGAACCCCAGCTTTTTCAGACTTTTTGATTTTTGAAAATCTTGGCGAGTGCGTGCACGTGGTGCGTATCCACAGGGCCATTTTGTTACAACCATACCGCCCTACCAGCGACTTATTCAATGGCGGCGGGTTTCGTTAGCAGACACGCTAACGGGTAGAGAATAGCACAATTACCGGCCCCGTAGCAGGGAGAGGTCGCCTGCTGGCGATTGACTACATCGTAAAATCGTAAAACTTGTTTCCTTCAGGTTTCCAGTCATTCTCTCTTTTTTTAAATTCGAATCGCAATCTATCAGCCGATACGTAAGTCTTTTCTTATCCACAGCGACAAGCTGCTCATCCAACATTTGCAGTATTTATCAGGGTGACACCGTTGTATGAAAATCATCATTGCTAAGGTAAAATCAAAACGGTAGCGGTGACTTGCGTCTACCCTTTGCGGAGCGGGCCTCACGAACCCTTGACGGCCTTAACGGAAAGTCTCCTACGCAACAAAGCCGCACGGCAATGCAAGAATGCAACCTGGTGGTTGTATTCAAAGCAGAGTCGGGGAAAATGGCGGGCTCCGCTATCACTCCGCAACAACCCAAGGCAGAAGAAAAGGAATTACGTTTGATGCACTCACAATTGGTAGTACTCGGGGGTGGACCCGGCGGATACGCAGCCGCCTTCATGGCAGCAGACCTTGGTTTCGAAGTAACCATCGTGGATCGGGAAGGAAAACTTGGCGGCGTCTGCCTGCTGCGCGGGTGCATCCCCTCAAAGGCGCTGCTGCACGTTGCCAAAGTGATCAGCGAAAGCCGAGACATGATCGATTGGGGGATCAGCCTCGGTGAGCCAAAAATTGATGTTGAAAAAATGAGGGCACGCAAAGAAAAAGTCATCCAAACGCTGACTGGTGGCCTTGCCCAACTTGCAAAAAAAAGAAAAGTCCGCGTGATTCAGGCTGAGGGAGTTTTAGAAAACTCTGATTCTCTACGCCTCAGTGGTGGTGACCCTGCAAGCTATAAGGAAGGTGATTTACTTTCCTTCGATCGACTTATCTTGGCAACCGGTTCGTCACCCGCCGTACCTTCCGTATTCAAAATCAACAATCCGCGTGTCATGGATTCGACTGGCGCCTTGGATTTGACCGATGTCCCTGAGAAATTGCTTATCGTCGGGGGTGGTTATATTGGCCTCGAACTAGGCACAGTCTATGCCGAACTGGGTACCAAGGTCTCTGTCGTCGAATTGACTGACAATCTGTTGATGGGCGCCGACCGTGATTTGGTGAAACCGCTCCACAAACGCCTGGAAAAATGCTTTGAAAATATTCATCTCAACACCGAGGTTACTGCGTTGATTGACCATGGGGAACAGATAGAAGTGGTCATGGCTGGTGAGCTGGCGGCAACAGAAAAATTTGACCGTGTGCTCGTGTCTGTCGGGCGAAGGCCAAATAGTCGCAATCTCGGTCTTGAAAAAACAGCGGTCAAGATCGATGAACGCGGGTTTGTCTTAACCGATAAGATGCAACAAACTGACGATCCCAAAATTTTGGCCATCGGGGATGTCGCTGGCGAACCAATGCTTGCACACAAGGCAGCCCATCAGGGAAAAGTGGCGGTCGAAGCGATGGCTGGGGAGCCGGCTGAATTCGACAAATTGGCCATTCCGGCGGTGGTGTTTACGGACCCGGAAATCGCATGGGCCGGACTGACTGAAGATCAAGCAAGGCAAGAGGGAATCGCTTACGAAGTTGCCCAGTATCCGTGGGCAGCAAGCGGAAGAGCGCAAGCGGTAGGGGCGACGTCCGGACTGACGAAACTGCTGTTCGAGCCTGAAACAGAGCGATTGCTTGGGGTGGGGTTGGTTGGTACCGGTGCTGGAGAGTTGATTGCTGAAGGTGTGGTGGCCATTGAAATGGGTGTGACTGCCCGCGATCTGGCCGAATCAATCCATCCCCATCCCACACTCAGTGAAACGCTGGCTTTTGCAGCCGAAGTCCAATTGGGCTTGGCAACTGAAGTCTATCGACCCAAGAGGAAACCTGTCGGTTAAAGCGATTAGAGCGGCCAAAAACGAGTGAACTGGCCTAAAACTGCCAGAAGTTCGGCCAAACCTCTCTTTACGTCCCGCAATAACTTGGGGAAAATAAGGTGATTACCGGTGTTTCGCCCGGTACCGAAGGGCTGGTCCCACTCCAACCAGGGGGTGGGGTCGTGTAAATCGTATGCCCGAGGAGGATTTTGAACTGGCAGGTGGAGCTATGGTGAGGGTTCGCTTGCTTTTTTCCCGAAAAATCTTTCGGTCGTGGTAGATTACAACCTCGCCTTATCTGCAGAATGACACCCAGGATTTATTGCAATGGCCACGGATGTGAAAGCTTCGAATACCGGACAAGACATCGATCCGGCGGAAACGGCCGAATGGCTTGAATCGCTGCGGTATGTACTCGAGCAAAAAGGCCCTGAAAGGGTCAGCTATTTGCTCTCCGTGCTCGAGGAACAAGCACACCGGGAAGGTATTGATCTGCCCTTCACGGCCAATACACCCTACGTGAACACCATCCCGGTCGATAAACAGCCCGTCTATCCGGGCAACCGCGAAATTGAACGACGAATCAAAAGTATTATTCGTTGGAATGCCATGGCGATGGTGACTCGAGCGAATCAAGTATCGGCTGGTATCGGGGGACATATTTCGACTTATGCATCAAGTGCTACGCTCTATGAGGTCGCGTTGAATCACTTTCTGCGTGGTGATTACGGTGATTTCCAGGGCGACCGGGTTTACTTCCAGGGTCACGCCTCGCCAGGAATTTATGCCAGGGCCTTTCTCGAAGGTCGACTCACCGAAGAAAATCTGANCAATTTCCGCCGAGAACTACGGGACACATCCGGACTCTCCTCCTATCCGCATCCTTGGCTGATGCCTGACTTCTGGGAGTATCCCACGGTTTCCATGGGGCTTGCGCCGATCATGGCAATCTACCAAGCCCGTTTCAATCAATATCTGCGAGATCGGGACATNAAAGATACTACCCAGAACAGAGTTTGGGCGTTCCTCGGAGATGGCGAATGTGATGAACCAGAAACGCTTGGAGCGATTGGTCTAGCCGTTCGAGAAAAACTTGACAACCTCACCTTTGTAATCAATTGCAACTTGCAACGACTCGATGGACCCGTCCGCGGAAATAGTAAAATCATCCAGGAACTTGAAGCTGTTTTTCGTGGTGCAGGTTGGAATGTTATCAAAGTCCTTTGGGGTGACGACTGGGATCTTCTCGTTGAAAAAGATCACCAGGGTCTTCTCGCAAAAAGNATGATGGAAGTCGTTGATGGTGAATACCAAAAATACAAGGTTGCCGGTGGGGCCTATATTCGGGAACATTTTTTCGGCAAATATCCCGAATTACTGGAAATGGTCAAAAACTTTTCAGACGAACGATTGGTGAAACTTCGCCGCGGTGGACATGATCCAGAAAAGGTTTATGCCGCTTACAAGGCTGCCATCGAATTCCGCGGAAAACCGACCGTCATCCTGGCAAAAACAATCAAAGGCTACGGCCTTGGCGAGGCGGGTGAAGGTCGTAACATCTCGCACAATCAAAAGAAATTGAATCAAGAAGAACTGCGCGAGTTTAGAAGTCGTTTTGGAATTCCCATTTCGGATGATGACGTCTCGAATGCACCCTTTTATAAGCCCGCTGAGGATAGCCCCGAATTACAGTATCTTCGCGAACGACGCGAGGCACTCGGGGGATACCTCCCTTCNCGAAGCCAAAAGAAGGTATCGCTGAAAACGCCCACGCTCAAGGGCTACGAGGAATTCCTGGGGGGCAGCAAGGGTAAACCGATGTCCACCACGATGGCATTTGTTCGTCTATTGAGCAAACTTCTCAGGGAAGAGGATATCGGGAAGCGGATTGTGCCTATTGTTCCTGATGAGTCACGCACCTTTGGTATGGAGGGACTCTTTCGTCAGTGCGGCATCTATGCCCACTCGGGACAATTGTATGAACCGGTCGATTCAGAGCAGTTGCTTTACTACAAAGAAGCAAAAGATGGACAAATCCTTGAGGAAGGAATTACTGAAGCCGGGAGCATGGCTTCCTTCATTGCCGCAGGAACCTCTTATTCTGCCCTCGGCGAGCCGATGATTCCATTCTTCATCTACTACTCCATGTTTGGTTTCCAGCGCATTGGTGATCTCATCTGGTGTGCTGCAGATGCTCGAGCACGCGGATTTATGATCGGGGGTACCGCCGGTCGAACGACTCTCAATGGAGAAGGGCTTCAGCATCAGGATGGGCATAGCCTGCTCAACGCGATCGCATTTCCGACGGTACGATCTTACGATCCGGCGTANGCTTACGAAATTGCAGTCATTGTGATGGATGGCATGAAGAAGATGTACCAGGACAACGAAGATGCGATCTACTACATCACCTGTGAGAATGATAATTACGTCATGCCCGCGATGGACGATCCAGAGCGCGTTACCGAGGGCATTATTCGGGGCATGTACGAACTAAAAAAAGAAGTTGTTGATGGTGCTGAACATCATGTCCAGCTACTCGGTAGCGGGGCGATTCTAAATAGTAGCTTGGCTGCCCAACAGTTACTCGCCGAAAANTATGGTATCTCGAGTACCGTCTGGAGCGTTACCAGTTACACAGAATTAGCGAGGGATGCGCAAGCAACCGAACGTTTTAATCGACTGCACCCAACAAAGAAACCGAAACAGAGTTACTTGGAAGATTTGATTGCTGATATCGAGGGGCCCTTTATCTCCTCTTCCGATTATGTCCGNGCCGTTAGCGAACAAATNAGTCCCTGGATCCCCGGCGGGCTCTACGCGCTCGGCACAGATGGAATGGGAAGAAGTGAAACGCGGGAAGCGCTTCGCAGGCACTTCGAAGTGGATGCTGAAAGTATTGTAATTGCAACTCTCTATAAATTATCGCTCCTCGGCAAATTACCACGCAAAAGAGTCGATGAAGCCATCAAGAGTTTCGAGTACGATCGCGANAAGATTGATCCATATTTTGCCTGATCGATACNGGTTATAATGGATAGCGAACGAACACCTTACGAAACNAACCATATCCTGCNGTGATTTATCTATGTCTATTGAAGTAAAAGTTCCTGATCTGGGTGATGGACTCGACTCCGGAGATGTACTCAACATTCTCGTGACGGTGGGTGATGTCGTTCGAGCGGAGCAGGGGATTGTTGAACTGGAAACGGAAAAAGCGGTTGCGGAAATTCCTACAACCCAAGCCGGGCGGGTAGCGGCAGTGCATGTTCAAGTGGGCGAGACCGTAGCGATTGGGGCATCGCTCATCACACTCGATACGGAGGAGGCGGCAAAACCGACCGAAACGCCCGAAGTCGCGCAGTCGGTCGACAGCGAGGAAACCGCTCAGCAGAGTGAACCAACAGGCCCGCCGGAAAACGAACCGCCCAGGGTCGGCACCACTGAGGATCCACCGGTTGTATCCACAACAAGTATTGCGGCCGAAGTGGAAGCAACAAAGAACCCACCCGCGTCGGCACCGATGCCAATGCAAACAATGCAAACAATGCAAACAGCGCAAACAACGAAAAAACCGAGTCCGCCGCTTCCCCCATCGGGGCACACGGCCACAGATGCACACCACCAATCGGCAGCGAGTCCAGCGATCCGCCGTTATGCAAGGGAATTGGGTGTCGACCTTGGCCTGATCAAAGGCACCGGCCCGGATGGCCGAATCACACAGGAAGATATCCGCGGATCAGTCCGAGTTTCAACGGGTCCTGCATCGCGNAGCAAAATGCAAGGAGGCGGCGTTGAGAGCCCTTCGGTGGCCAGCGGCGTGGAGGGCGAGGCGAGTGAGGATGCTTATGGGCCGATTCTCAGAAGTCGTATGCCAAAAATTCGCGTCACGATTGCAAAAAATATGGTGCGATCCAAGGCAACCGCGGCGCATGTTACCAATTTCGATGATGCTGATATTACGGAACTCGAACAAATCCGTCAGTCGAGTAAAAAAGATTATGCGGCCGCCGGGATTAAATTAACCAGCATGCCTTTTGTCGTCCGAAGCGTCGCTCAAGCACTTCGCTACCACCCGACAATCAATGCCGCACTCGATATGGATGTCAATGAAATTGTCTATAAGCAATACGTGAATGTGGGAGTCGCCGTCGATACCGAACGCGGGCTCGTTGTGCCCGTCATACGAAATGCCGATACCTTAGGTATTCCCCAGGTGGCTCGAGAAATTGCTCACTTCGCCGAAAAATCAAGAGATGGCAAACTTGGCATGGATGACATGCGTGGGGGAACTTTCACCATCAGTAATCTGGGGGCCATCGGTGGCACCTATTCCACACCCGTCATCAATGTCCCGGAAGTTGCGATTCTCTTGGTCGGTCGATCGCGCGAAATGCCGGTTGTAAAAGATGGTGAGGTGAAGATTCGTCTCATGATGCCTTTAAGCCTTTCCTATGACCATCGATTGGTCGATGGCGCAGCGGCCGCCCGATTCCTCAATGATGTAAAGGGGTATCTGGAAACCCCAAGCCGCCTGCTCATCGCCCCCTAAAGCTGAGACCTCGTTGGCTGAAAACCGTTGGCTGGAAACCGTTGGCTGGAAACCGTTGCCTGAAAACAGAAACCGATCGTCGTTAGAAAGAACATTTGTGCAAGGTCGAAAAAATTTATGAATCGCACCATTTTGTATTTGCTTTTAATCAGCCTTTTGGTGGCAAACGGGTGCGATTCTCAGCGTTCCAATCCGGTTGACGCGGCAGCAGTCGACAAAACAGTCGACAAGGAGACCAAGCAAAAGCAGGTTGCGAATGCTGAAACTGCGACCGTCATCGATTCGAAAGAACTGCTGCCCACTATCGATTGGGAGGATGCTCCACATCATATTGGCGAAGAAGTATTCCTCGTCGGTCAGGTTGCCAATACCGGAAAAAGTAGCGGGGGACACCAATTTTTAAATTTTGGGCGGCAACGTTCTGACCTGACAGGCTTCATCGATCGTCATGTTGTTGAACAATTCCCACAGTCCCCCGAAACGTTCTACAAGGGGAAAAAAGTCAAAGTTCGAGGGATGCTCTACAAATATCGTGGCAACCCCAACATTCGTATTTTAGGCCCCCAAGCCATCGAAGTCCTTTCTGATAACACAATGCTTTCTGAGATGACGACGGTTGGACCACCCGTCGACCATACGCTTGGCGATACGATTACGGTTGCGTCCCTCAACGTCTTGAACTTGTTTGACGACAAGGACGATCCCTATCACGGTGATGAGAAAACGGCGACTAAATTGCGAAAAGATCTGGAGTTGCTTGCGCAAAGCATTCACCAAATCGATGCCGATGTACTTGTGCTCCAAGAGGTTGAAAATCGCGGCTATCTAGAACTTTTTAATCGGGCACTCCTTGCCGATCTCGGGTACAAGCATGTGGTTCTGACTGAAGGAAACGATCGTCGTGGCATTGATGTGGCAATTCTTTCGCGCGTTCCGGTAGGACCTGTCACTAGTTATCGACATNTACGNTTTCCTGACGCAAACGGGAACGAGATGTCTTTCCGTCGAGACTTATTGCATGCCCTTATCAAACCAGAAGAGGGNCTGCCAATCCACGTATTGGGAGTTCATCTCAAAAGTAAGTTCGGCGGGAAAAAGTCGGATGCTGTTCGAACCGGAGAGGCCCAGGCGATAAGAAGCGTTTTGGACGATCTCTTTGCAACCGACTCCAAAGCACAGATTCTACTCTGTGGAGATTTTAATGATACGATCGATAGTCGCCCNCTACAGACCATTCTGGGCACCGGNAAAACAAAAATGACTTCTTTNTATTCCGACGTGCCNGAAAAGGCGCGGATCACCTACAACAAAGAGCCTTATCNATCCATGATCGATTTCATTTTTGCGTCGCCAACGATGGCCAAACAATATGAAAAAGAATCATATGATATTCTCGCAGGTGGTCCCTCTCAGACCGGNTCNGACCANAANGCNGTAATCGCACGATTTCGCCTCAAATAAGCTTCGGCGTCGTCTGGCAACTTCCTTTTTTCCGGGTAGATGCCTGTCAGAACAAAAATTNCTGTTTTCTTTTGGCAAATTACTTATCGAGTCACCGCCCTCGCAGTTCGATTTTAACCAACAAGTAATCCGTTCCTCATACATCCTTAACGCATACTGACTAGCATTCGGTGGTCGGGGCCCGACAACCATCATGAAAATGATCGGCGCATGGACCCGTTCAGTTCCGCACAACCGAGTCATTTCGGAGTCGAATCATGTTAGTTCTTAGTCGGCGAGTCGGCGAGGAAATCGTCATTGACGATACGATGCGCGTTGTTGTTCTGGGAATTCAAGGTGGCAGAATCCGCCTGGGTCTATCGGCACCACCTCATATTTCAATCCAACGAAGTGAAGTTCGGGATCGCATCGCATCGCAGAAAACAATCGGCGACATTACCCATGCCGATGCGGATCAAGAAAATCACCCAGCGGCTGTCTAGCGCTATCGTCTTTGGCAAGCGGCATGCGGCCATGAACCAGATTCGGCTCTTCTAGTCCGAATGCTTCTGACGAAGTCTCGGTGAGGTTCTTAAGATAAGTTGAATGCGTTCAAACTCATCAAGCCATTCTCGAACAACTTCGGCGTGCTGATTTGTCTCCCCGAGAATCCCCGAACTGCAGGCGGCCCCACCGATCGAAGCTGCCATCTGGCGGTACTTGGCGAGGGTTCGGTCTCCATACCGACCGACTTGCTGCATGTCTTCACTAAAAAAAACAACCTGTGGCACGCGGGCGCCGCCGCAAATCGTGAGTGATTCTTTGAGTTCCGGGTATGCATCTCGATCCACGTAGCGCACATGGATCATAGGCGAGGCTTCTTCAAACACCGTAAAGATTGGGCATTGCTCGGCACAATCTCCACACCAGGCGCCCGCCATACAAAGGATATGCATTTCGCGGGCGAAAGAGCCGAGCAATGCTTCTTGTTCCGGCTCCAGATCCGTTTGCGCATAAACCTGTTGCCACCGTTTACGATCATTCTCGCTTCCGTATTGAGTCAGAAAGTCTGCGTAGCAGTGACCCTGTTGGTAAAACTCGGCAAGTGTCATTGAATACCGTTGGTGCGAGGAATCTCGATAAAAGTGCGGCTGAGTGGATTCGAACCACCACGTCCAAAAAGGACACTAGGCCCTCAACCTAGCGCGTCTGCCAATTCCGCCACAGCCGCTTCTCCCCATTGTAAAGGGGAACTTCTTGAGGCGATCCATGAGTCTAGGCGGCTAGATATGGAGTCGTCAAGTCAGCCGGACAAAGGTCTCGGAACCTGCAAGGCCGCATATTCGAGTTCCATCGCCAATCGGCCAGTAAGAACTTCGATGAGATTCACTTCTTGGTCTCCAAAAGACCGGGGTTGCGTATGGTAGAGCCAGACGGTGCCCAGCACAGTCGTCGCTGTTGACAGGGGAACACATACAGCCGCCTCATAGTCCATTTCTGGAACCTGCCAGAGTTCAAACATCTGTTTATTGGAAATCACTACGGCATGTCCCAGCATTGCCTCCAGATCGGCTTTCGCCGTTTCAAGAATGCGTGGTTCCCTTGTCAACGCATCGACCGGTAAACCCCAATTCGTACGCAGTTGCAGAGCGCTCGTCGCATCGTCGAGAACGTAGAGCCCGGCCGCCGAGCAGTGAAGCGTTTCCACCATCGTTTGCAATACACGTTGCAAACGCTGCCCTAGATTCACCGTTGCGGGCTTCGAAGGAGCCACCTCCAGCGTAGCGATTTCACAGGCTAGTTTTTCTGCGGTTGTGCGGGCGTCAAAAAATCCCTCGAGCAACGCGCTCAACATCTGGGCAAGTTCTAAAACGGCTTCACTTTGAGCGGGATCATTTGTTTCCCTCTGCCCCATCAATTGAATCTGGCCTGCAAAAGGTGGCGAACGAACCATTGCGGACCACAGCGGGTTGGAAAAATCTGCTGCAGGGGTCGAAAATGAAGTGTCGCTGGAGGCAGCATAACTTGATCCTGCGCCTGCGGATGTGGGCAAGCGATGCCCTGTCGAAAATTGAAGTGTACTACCGGTGGCGCGGGAGAAAACTTCGCAGAGCGATTCGCACGTTGCAAAGTGCGAGGGAGTCGAGTGCGTTGGCGGATCGACCGGCGGCTCTGGATAGACCGCCAATTGGGGAGCATTCTGGCTAAGCACGGAAATACCGGATAATGGGTGAGGCTAACTTAAAACGCCCATCATCCGTGACCGGCACAGATTACCATCGGCCTTACAGAGAGAGATCCTCAATCAATTCGGCAAAAAGAAAACCGAATTTCGTCATTCAATATGACTTTGGGGGGCAGGTGGCTCAAGAACATCCCCTTTCAGCACGACTGTTTTGGCCATTGGAGTCTTGGGATCTTCCTCAAATTCCACCGTCTGTCCAACCTGCAAATCATCGAAAGAATAGCCTGAAACGGCTTTTGCCGCAAAATAGAGATCTTCTCCACCCCCATCTGCCTTGAGAAATCCATACCCCTTTGACTGAGGACTACTATCGGTCGAAAAGCTGGACTGAAGACTCAGGTGTACGATTTTAGTGATTTTACCGCTTGGCATAATCAGTCCGATTCTTTGTTCGGGGTCGCCAGATCGAGGGTCCGCTGGAAAAGGCAAAAGATAAATGAATTCGCACGCTCAACTTGCAGCGTAACGGACTTCACGCTTTAGACGCTTAACAAAACCTCTGGCCGTTGCGTAATTATTGGTGCCCATTTCCTTCATTTGCACCCTGAGTTCTTTTTCCATTCCATCACAGTTTTTATTCACTTCCTGATACGTTTGGTAACTGAATCGACTTTTGGTTTCGGCACGCTTCACGAATGCCTGATCAATCGGTGTTGTAAACTGGGAGAAGGCAGGCGCTTCCAAACCAATTGGCCAGGTAATCTGACCGGTCACCGGATCGAGTTCGCTACTTGTGAGCCGCGTCGGTCGTCCCTCAGATCCGTATTGAAACAGAGCATCTTTATCGTGTTGTTTCTTTTTATCCGCGTAATCCCCAAAGCGGTTCTGCTTGTTGATATTCTGCGTCTCAAAATAATCTTTCGCGAGTTGCTTGCGATTCTGCATAACCATCGCATTGGCCTGGGCGTTATTGATTCGTGCCTGGGATGCATCAAGCTGATACTGGCCTTTGGAGCGTGTGACTGCGGAAATCGCATTTCCTTCACCTTCCGCGACTGTGGAAGCATGGTAGCCCATATTTCCGAATCCGCCGAACCACTGTGCCGAGGCATCGGTGGGAACAAAAATACATATGGTGACGGCGAATGAGAACAACCCTAGTCTAAGCATTATCAAAATCCCCGTTTTAAATTGCTCGTGGTTTGGCAACCCCGAAAAGCTCAAATTTACCTTTAGTCGGTACCGCTGGGTCTCATTGTTGCAAACAAGTCGCTTTCTCTTTAGATTAAAGGGATTGCCTTCTGGATGCAACTGTCAATCTACTGAAAACCTTAGCAGCGGGTCCACGCTATGACGTCAAAATTCGTTTTTGCGGCTATTTTGTTTGCCCTTGTTTGTCTCCCTCTGTCCACGTTTGCTGCAACCGATATCGATACACTGATCACCACGCTCGGTTCTGATAACGATGAAGTCGTGGAGCAAGCAATCGAAGAAATTAGCCACCTGGGCCCCAAAGGTGCCCAGGCGGTACCTGCGCTGCTGAAGCTACTGCAAAGCTCTAATCCACACATCCGAGCCCACGCGGCAATCGCGCTCGGGCAGATGCGCAAAGCGGCGCTCCCTGCAGTTGTGGCTCTGGCAAAAATGGTGACCGATCCGGACGCATCTGTTCGGAGTGCCGCGCTTGATGCTTTGGCAGAGATCGAGCCGGGGAAAAAATTGGTCGTACCATTACTTCTCGAGGCACTCAAGGATCAGAAAGGCGCTGTTGTTAAAAGAGCTGTGCACGCACTGGCAAAGCGCGGTAAAGACATTGTGCCCGCCATGATTCAGGCATTGAAGGATGACCGGACGGAGTTTTACGCGTTACTGGTTCTGCATGAAATAGGACCCGACGCGAAAGACGCCGTACCCGCTATCTGTGATGTTTTGCATGAAGCCAACGAACCCTACCAACGTCAGGAAGCCGCCATGACTCTGGGGATGATCGGTCCTGGCGCTGCATCTGCTGTGCCTGATCTGATCACACTGCTCGATGACCGAGAGATTGGCGTACAGCACGCTGCCGTTTTTGCGCTGGGAATGATTGGCCCCCCCGCGGCTCCTGCGGCCGAGGCAATTCGCGAACACCTCGACAGCGAAGATCCCTTTTTCTGGGTAGCCGGAGCGTGGGCTCTGGCAAAGATTTTTCCCGAGAATGAAAACATCAAGAAGACGACCGCTCGATTTATCGCCCAGATGCTTACCGATCCCGATCATCACGTACGGCGAATGGCAGCCCAAGCATTGATTGACCTTAATCCCGGGGCGCAAATTACATTGCCGGCGCTCGAGGCTGCACTGGGAAGCAGCGATCCGGCAGTGGTTAATGACACCCTGATTGCACTGAACGGATTGGGTGAAGATGCAATTCCGGTGTTAATCAAAGCACTCGATTACCCTGGGGCGAGAGTCAATGTTGCAGAATTGATTCAGCAACTCGGGCCTGCCGCTGCTCCGGTGGCTCCGGCCCTGGTACGGGCTTATCAGGATGAAGCCGATGTGGATACACGTACGAATTTACTCTTTGCCCTTGCTGAAATTGGTCCGCAGGGAAAAGAAGTCATCGATCTGGCAATCAAGGGCTGCAATGATGAAGATGAAGGAATTCGTTATGCTTCCTTTTACATCCTTGGTCAGATCGGGCCCGATGCGATGCGTGGCAAAGATGCACTCAAATCGCATCTTGACGATGAGGACCAGTACTATGCGGCAACCGCTGCGTGGGCTTTAGCACGGATTGATGAGGATGATCCGGAAGTCGTTGCCAAAGGCATTCCACTATTTGTTGCCGCGCTCAAAAGTCCGAGACCATTTGTACGGCATGAAGCGGCGGATTCGTTAGCCGAGTTGGGACCCTTGGCAAAATCAGCCTTACCCGCGCTGCGGGAAGCTGCCAAAGACGACGACCCGAGCGTTGCAACCGCAGCGAAAGAGGCGATCAGAAAAATCAGCGGCATTTTTAATTGATGTCGACCGTTGGCTTTCGATCGACTCAATTGCTCTTTTCGGTGCCGAGATGATCGTCGACCGCTTGCTTGACCGCATCGCGAAGATCAATCGTCTCCTTACTGACATTCTTTGAGGCCTGATCGAATTTATCTTGAAAATCGTTGGCGGATTGCTTCGTACTCTTTTGGAGATCGGATGCTGCCTGCCCGGTCGATTTGATCGTTTCATCGATTGCGTCCCCGACTTGTTCCCCAACGGTCGGCTTGGATTTTTCGCAACCCACGCACGTAATCAAGCCAAAAACGAGTCCCACAACTAAAAAAGCCCCCCATCTGCTAAGACCATTTCCGTTGCATTGCATACCAAAAACTCCTGATTGCCTTTTCCTTTGACCGTATCGGGCCTCAAACAGATTGAGTACCCACTCAACCCTTTCAATAGGTACCCGAAAAAGGGGGCCAAAACAATGGCCCGATAACTTCAAATTGTTTGTGGCGCGTTGCCACAGTTGAGAGCGCCAGATACGATATGGGTCATTCAATGGGCCGAGTGGCGGAATTGGCAGACGCACGGGACTTAAAATCCCGTGGGGGGTAACCCCCGTGAGGGTTCGATCCCCTCCTCGGCCATTAGCAGGCAACTCTTTTATTAAGTTCCGCATGTCATACGATGCCGTCATTGTAGGCTCTGGACCAAACGGGCTCTCCGCAGGAATCACCCTTGCGCAAGCCGGTAAAAAGGTCCTGTTACTTGAAGCGCAGAATCAAATTGGGGGCGGCACTCGTTCGGCTGAACTAACACTTCCCGGATTTGTGCACGACGTCTGTTCCGCCATCCACCCGCTGGCGATGGCCTCACCCTTTTTTGCCAAATTGCGGTTGGAAAATTTTGGCTTGGAGTGGATTGAGCCTGAGCTACCGGTGGTCCATCCCATGCCGGATGGTTCAGCGGNAGCACTCGACCGCGATCTTCTGCAGACGGTGCGGGCTTTCGGTGAGGATGGAGAGCGGTACCAGCGATTGGTCGAACCGTTTGTCAATCGTGCCGATGTCTTGCTCCCACAACTGCTCAACCCGCCNTTTCCTTTAGGAAACCTTCGCATGCTCGCCGGGTTTGCAAGGAAGGGGTTATCTTCGGCNGAATCGCTTGTCGAGAAAAATTTCAAGACGCCCGCAATCCGCGGCAT
The DNA here is from genome assembly GCA_002168195.1 of Planctomycetaceae bacterium TMED10. Taxonomy (GTDB): domain Bacteria; phylum Planctomycetota; class Planctomycetia; order Pirellulales; family UBA7805; genus UBA7805. Next base: position 27,322 of record NHBP01000010.1, on the reverse strand, counting down.
GTTTGCAGGAATGGCTGCCCATAGTGTGAGACCTCTTGAAACTCGGCTTACCGGTGCGGTCGGTTTACTTTTTTGCATTACAGCACATGCCAGTGGATGGCCACTTCCACGCGGTGGATCTCATTCGATCGCAGCGGCGATGCGAGCACTATTTGAAAGCCTTGGGGGAGAGGTGGTGACCGATTCGCCGGTTTCCACTTTTTCCAAGCTACCTCCCTCCGGGGCGGTCTTGTTTGATCTTGCGCCGAGTGCGGTGAGCCGAATCGCGGGTGAAGAGCTTCCTTCGCGTTATCGGAAAAAGTTGGAACAATTCCGACACGGACCGGGCGCTTTTAAGATCGATTGGGCACTCGATGGTCCGATTCCCTGGAAGAACGAAGATGCGAAGCGGGCGGGTACTGTGCATGTTGGCGGATCGTGGGAAGAAATTGCCGCATCTGAATCTGCAGTTTGGAAAGACCAAATACCGGAACAACCCTTTGTACTTCTTGCTCAGCAAAGCCTGTTTGATCAGACACGTGCCCCTGAGGGAAAGCAAACCGGTTGGGCCTATTGCCATGTACCCCACGGTTGCAACGAGGACATGACCGACCGCATCGAGTCACAGATCGAACGCTTTGCTCCGGGATTCCGCGATCTGATTCTGGCAAGGCATATCTTCTCTCCCAGTGCATTGGAAGCCTATAACGCCAATTATATTGGCGGAGACATTACCGGGGGAGTCATGGACGTCAAGCAGTTGTTGGCCAGACCCGCACTGCGTCGCTCGCCGTACACCACCCCCAATCAGCGGATTTATATCTGTTCTGCATCGACTCCGCCGGGTGGAGGCGTCCACGGAATGTGTGGCTACCACGCGGCCCACGCGGCACTGCATCGTGCGCTGCGTGATTAAGACTTTAGGCGGGCGGAGCAGAAGAGAACTAACGACAGCGTACGAGCGTCATGATTGCAAACGCCGTACCGTAGGACTGATGATAGTCGTAGAGCGGAAAGTCCCACCAGCACCCGTCACTTTCCTGCAAATCGAGAAGAAGATGTGCAAACTGTGCTTTATAAAAAGCCTGCTGTTCCTCGGGCAGTTCTAACATACAGCCCGATCCGTAGTAGTAAGCATAATAGACGAAGTAACCGGCCACGGCAAAATAGGACTCGTGGGGAATCGGTCGCTTCCTGGCCAGATCAAGCCAAAGATTACGCGCAAAGAGTCGATCGAGCCAGTCAACAAAGACTTGATCTGTGACTGCCCGATCCCCATCGCGATACAGGGCCAGGTTGCAAACTTGACTCCGACCCAAACTGCCTCCGGGACGATTGATCGAATACATTGGCTTAGACCAGTGATGCGCACCATAGAGATAGCTGAAGTCGGGTTTTCGCTGACGCTTTATGGAACGGACTGCCTTGTCGGTAACCGATGCGGAAACTTCAAATCCAGCCTTACGGGCTCGCTGTAATTCGATGACACATGTGGCGGCACTGAAACTGGTCACGATACTCGATGGCCGTTTGGCACCCACCGTAAAATCGTAGTAGCCCCAACCTCCGTTTACCGATTCATACCGCGTAAGCAATTCGATCTGATCCCGCGTGTATTGGGCGAGTTTTTCAGATTTTTCATTATTTTCTCCAGCCCGTTGCTGCAAAAGCATCAGTGTTTGCAAGCTGTAGGCGTGTGCCCAGATGTTGTAAAGTGCCGTCGCATTGGCCCTGCGTACTTTCGGTAGTTTCTCAAGAATCCAAGCTTCCCCTCGATCGATCGCCTGCTGCACCTTCGATCGTTGATCACCTGATTGGATCAGTGCGGTGACAGCCATGCAGGTGACCGCCGCACGAAATCCGTGATGGGCACCAGGAACAGGTGCATAAATATCGAGTGCCTTGGTTCGCTTGGGTGCTCCCCAGGAACCGTTCTTATTCTGTTTATTGCAAAGATAATCGACTCCGCGACGGATACTCTCCTCCACCTGTTCAACACCGGGATACTCCACCGCTTCCGGACGGGGAATTTCGATGTCCTTCGGAGGACGATAGGAATCAATCAGAGCAAGTGGTTTGTCGGGATCTGCCGCTTCACTACAATCTGGCGCGACCAAAAACGGGCCGAGCAGAAAAAGGAAGACGAGCAACAGTTTCCCAACAGACATTACCAACTCAGTCAGGGTTTTTGGCAAGAATTTTATCACCCGGATTCAAACCTCGTAAAATTTCTAAACGATCACCAACGGTACGACCTACACGTACCCTTTGCTTCTTTTTATCTTTGCCATCGACAAGATACACGTATTCTTCTTCCGCATCCCCCTCCTCGGCAACCGCTGCCTTGGGTACCAAGATTGCGCTTGGGTGCCGGTAGACCTCAATCACCGCCGAGCATCCCATACCTGCGACAATCCGATTTGCCTGCTCATCCAATTCGACATCGATCTGAACGTCGAATTTACCTGGCGAAACGGGTATCGAAGAAACACTCTTTATACTGCCCGCCAGTTTTTCTCCGGGGATTGCTGCGGGAGTCACCGCGACCGAATCTCCCGGATGAAGGTCCACAAGTTGCTTCTCTTCGGCTGTTGCACGAACAACAAGATTTTCATTACGAACAACCGTCATCAATACCGAACCGGGTTGTACGCTAGCACCTGCAACGAGTGTCTTGCCCTTGGCCGTTGCATCCGGCCATTGCCCACGTACCGCCTGGCCATAATAAACCGTGCCGGCATGCGGTGCCCGCACCGTCATTAATTTGCGGTCATCCTTGATCCTTGTCAGTTTCTTTGCCATCTTTTGGAGGTCGACCTGTTGTTTCTGATAACCGAGTTCCTTTTCCTTGATTGACGCAGGCAACGTGGCCTCTGCCCGCTCAAGTGCGAGGGCCGCAGCCTGCTGAGCTTCGCGCATATCAATGGTCTGGCGGGGCAATAACACATTCATTGCATGATCTTGCCCGGAAATTGCTTTCTCGAGTCGATGCTTCGCAGCTTTTACCCCATGCCGGGCGCGGGTGAGAATAATCTCCTCTGTTTCCTCCGTTAGATCATCTGCCTTATACATCTTCTCCAGTTGATCAAGCTCTTCCTGCTGATAGAGCAGCCCATGACGGGCACCTTCAACCTGCTGCTCAATATCGTCAATGGTTTCCGGACGATCAATCTCGAGATAACGCTGCATATTCTCTTCCGCTTCCTCAGCCGCCCGCTTTGCGGATTCCAAGTCGCGCGGAACGGATTTACGCATTGTTTCCAGGCTTGCCTCTGTTTGAGCGAGGGCAAGCTTGGCACTGATTATTTGCAACTCAAGATCCTCGATCGCAACATCAATCTTGCGTTTATCAATATCCAAAAGAAGGTCGTCCGCTGCGACGTGATCACCGTGACCTGCAGCCTTCGTAATGGACATGCCACTCCAGGCTTCGGGGCGAATCAAAATCTCACTGGTTTCAACCGCCTCAAAAAAGCCTTTCAGCTTGACCTCTACTTTGAGAAGTTCGGTTTTGATCGTTACGGTGTCAGGTTTTTTTTCTTCATTTTTTTTCTTGTCTTCGGCATAGACTGAACTTAAAAGAAGTAGCGGAATGAGACTCAAGACCAACCGCTTTGCGAGAGAATTTTCGATCTTCATTTTTTATATCCAATTCGGAGGTATCGCGACGAGGAATCTTATAAACACCGATTGTAAATCCCGAAGAACAGTATGTGCAGGTGTCAGAAAGGCACTTTTTAAAGTTATGTGAATATTTGTCCCCATACCGCAGGGAGAACTTCACCCACCGGATTGACTATTTCGGCCTTAACTGAAAATCCAACGGGCAACGACGGCGGCTGCGTTTGACTCTGATCCTATGAAAAGTTGAGGTGGCCGGACTTTTGCTGAAGCATAACAGCGTTTCACAAGTTCAGGCAGTTGATTTCCTTCGCCACCCAGCCACATCGCTCGAGGTGCATTCAGCGCTAGAAGAAAAGGAACATCTCCATAACGCACCGCTCCGGGTAGCATCATCGGATCATCAAACCGGGTCACCTGTGTAAATCGAAATCCGGCAGTAAAAATTGCAACGCGATCAATCAGTTGGCGATCCTCCTCGCCGGAACAAGCGGCGGACGCTGCAGCNACAATCGGCCCGGCAGCCCGACCAATGCCGNCCAAATGCACGCCCTGACCCCGGTCAAATGATTTACACAGCGCAAGCACATCGTGAACTCGTTGTATAAAGAGTGGATTGTTGTAGCCGAATGTATAACCAAGCGAATATCGCACGTGCGGAACGATCGGAGCCTTGGCAAGCGGTTTGCCATCCCGAAGAAAATCTCCCTGATACAGAAGATCAGCTGCCATGAGGGGATAGCCTCGGCTTACTAAATCGGAAAAAGGCTGCAGCAGTTTGCCGTCCGGTGCCTCCAAAGCCGCCTTGCCGGTATCGGTAATCCAGACAATCGGTTTCGGGCCAAAGCGTTGCGTGCGCGCTGGCACAAAATGAGTAACCGGAATCTTTTCGCCATACTCAGGAGAACTGACAAGTAAGGATTCACGCTGAAATTCTCCCTGATCGACTTTGGATAGCAGCAATCTTTCAATCGATTCCCGTTCGGGCACCGGGCGACCCACCATGGTCTCCAGTGCGCCTCCAACAATTTTTCGATAGCGGGCAAGTGACTTGCCATCGCTTGGAGTCAGTGCTTCGATTTGCTGCTTACGGGCTTGATTAAAAGCAATAATTGCTTCGACTTCTGCGGCCTCGCCACACGGGGGCTTTGGATGGTCCGGCCCCCAGACAGTCATCTCGGATCGCGTTAGCGGTTGATATTCCTGTTCAACAATCTCTTGATGCCCCAAGTCGAAATGCTTGTCAAAAAAGGCATACATCATTGCTCGGCTAAGGGCATTGTAGTTGTGTTCAAAGTCAAAATGTTTTCCTTCGACTTTTTCGTCGGCGTCATAAAGGGCATAAAGCTTTTTAAGTTCGGGAAGCCCTTTACTCTCGAGGTGCACTGTCCAGTCGTTGGCCGCTGAAAGACCCAGCGGCCGTGGAGCCGTCAACGCGGTGAAATCGATATTTCCAGCACCGATGCGAAGATAACAGGCATTCTCACAGGGACATCCACCCTGCATGGAGGTCGATGCCATGACTGCGGGAAACGCTGCTGCAATGCGGTCATCGATGGCCGTGAGCATGAAAGTCTGAGTGCCGCCCCCCGAGGCCCCCGTGACACCAATCCGTGAAGGATCAACCTCCGAAAGGGTCGAAATCCAATCCACTGTTCTAAGAGAATTAAATGTTTGCAGTCCGAGTGAACTGATCAAACGCAACTCTGCCTGGGGGCTGAACAAACCCCAATGGTCGACTTGTTCCATCTCCGGTCGCCGCCTCGTCCCGTGCGCAATCATCTCGACAGGCGCACTATCGGCGTAGCCCAGCATATCGTAATGAAAGACCACGCATCCCATTCGGCATAAGGTAACGCATCGAGATTGCAACGGATAACGACCACTCGGTCGATCCTGCTCTGAACCCCAGGTCAATTCTTTNGTGAATTGCTCGTCGCTATGCGAGTGAAAACGACCTTCTTTCCAGTGTCCGTGCGGACAGAGAATCGCTGGGATTTTGCCTTTAATCTCGGCCGGTTTGTACAGGCTTCCGGTTACCCAAAGACCGGGACTGCTTTGGAAGTAAACACGCGAAACGGTATATCCTTCGCGCTCCACCGGTCCCCAGATNGTTGCATGGACCGGCTTCGGCTTNGGGGGTGGCCAAAGCCCGGCAGCTAANAGAACGCGGCGGCGTAATTGTNTCGATCGAATCGCCCATTCTTCTAGTGATTCGGGGGGATCAAAAGGGAAAGAGCCGGTCAAATTTTTGAGTGGCCCTAATCGCCGATCATCCGGTAGCACCGCTGTTTGATCGACCGCCTTCTCCACATCGTTTGCCAGGGCAGAATCGAACTGAGGAAATCCAACCGTTGTCACCGATCCGGCGAGGAGCGCTAAAGCGGTACGGCGGTCAAAATTTTTAGGATTTGTCATCGATGAGCCTTCTACTCCACGGGGCGTACAAAATAAATCAACCAAAATGCGTCCATCACTGGGATGCCTGTAATACAACCGGCTTCGCCTTCTTTGGCATAAATCCAACTGATGTTTCCATCCACGTACCGCAACTACAACCGCCACCCGCTTCGGGGGCTAAGAGCATACCGTTTGCGGGAATCGCACTCAGCCAACACCCCGGACGAAGCCGCGCCCACTGTGAAGGAATTTCGTAACGATGATCCCAGAGTGTAATATTGCCGGCACGAAAGATAAGAAAATTGCCCGCGCAGGCATACGTTCCACAACCACCCCCCGGCATCACTTTCGCCAATGTTCGACCACTGGCTAAATCGAAAACGCGGGGCCGGACGAAGAGATTGCCGTTGATCATCGCTGGTCGGGACATTGCCTTTCCATGATCGTGTGCACCACCAGGCCAGTCAAAACGGTCTTCCCAGGCAAGTTGCCCGTTTTCCTGGTCGTAAACTGAAACGTGATACTTTCCACTCCCCGACGCCACAATCACTAATTTTTCCCGTTGATTCGCTAAGTAAAAAACGGCCTCCCCGTCGTCCGTATCAAGCGGTCGCTCCCATAGCAGTGCACCCGTTTTGGCGTCGAGAGCGACGAGATGCTGATTTTTCCAAAGATCAGGACTGTCAATCCGTCTCTCGTCATCTGCCACAAGTCCGGGATTGCGACACACCACAAAATAAACTGCCTCCGGGGTCGCGGTGATCGTCGGGTTGAGAATCAGACCGTCCTGATATTCCCACTGAGGCTTGCCGCTTTGCTTGGAAAGCGCAAAAAGAGATTCACTGCATACCTTGGCCGACTGTGGCCCCTTTGGTTGGTCATACCATGCGGCATGCCCGCGAAATTCTTTGTAGGGTGCATCCGCCGCTGTGCTACTTCCCAGTAAGAGCGGGCCAAGGCTTCCCACATAGCTCCATTGTCGATCCATGTGTTGCCGCGTGTGGTTTGCAGCGGGCAACGCATACTGCTGAAGCAAGCGGCCAGTGCGGGCATCAAACTGCCAGCACCGGTCACCCACAACCGTGTAAACTGCATCATCGTCCGCACACCAATTACTTGAATCGCGTGGAATGTTGAAGCGACGCATCGCGGGAATTTCGGCAGACCAGAGGATCGTTCCGTTATAGGCATCCAGCGCCACAACGCGTTCGAGACCCTGGGCAAAGAGACGACCGCCTGTCGAAAGGGGTCCCGGCTTACGTCCATTGCGATCCGGCTGATAACGCGGTCCGGGACGTCCCACCCACTGCGTTTCCATTTCGTTGGCTACCGAAGTGTAACCGAGAAGCTCTCCACCAAACGCCGAATTATCGGCGCGTCCATATTGATGCGACCACTCACCGGCACCTTCAAGAGCAGGCTTGCCAAAACGGGCCCAAACGCCATCGAGACCCGCCGTCAAAGTGGCAGCAACAGAATCGCGGAGAAAATAATCCTCGAGTTGCTCTACCGCCTCTTCCGCCTCTTCCGCATTGTGGATGGCAAGCTGACCAAAAACTCCAAGCCCCTCCTCAGGTCGCAATAATCGGAAGGCCTCGGTTGCCCCGACTTCCGGAGTTTGGCCTGTGAGTGCCGCTTGGGAAAGAACAAGATTGGCAAAGTGATTTGGCAAAGCAATGGCATCAAATGATTTGACCGGCAACACCGCCACACGATGACCGTAAAGACCTTCACGAAGTAATTGCTCCCTGGTGGATTTAATTTTTTCTTGATCCGTGTCGAGACAAAGCACCGTCCAATCACTCTGTTTGGCAATCGCGCCCGCCAACGATCCTGCGCCTAAAACGACGCAAATACCGGGACCTGTTCCACTCTGTGCAACAATGCTTNGTGCCGCGCTTCGTGCCGCCTCCTCGGCTTCTCCCGCTGGCAAGTCTTTTGGGGACCAAGTCGAGTAATTAAAGAAGGTGTCGCAATCAAATGTCGATCGCCGTTCTTTGCCCGTCGCATCGGTTTGCAGAATCGTGTAAGGGTAGTTCCGGCGGTGACCAAGATTGTCGAGGTGCACCTCGTGCTCGCGCTTTGCCTGATCCTCCACAACATTTTCTTTGCCACTGGCAGAAATGTATTCCAGTCGGGTCGGCATGTTTTCTTCTGTGCCCCAACGCACGACAGCAGAGGTCGGGCTATCAAACTGCAAGAGCGGACCCCAGGCAAGTTCTGCAGGCGATGCCACCTTAGAGTCTTCGGACCGAGCCACCCGGGCCCCATAGTTTTTCCGTATCGCATGCGACTCTTCCTTACCCCCAACTCGAAAACAGGTAATCTGCCCTTCATCCGTACTGACNAATAGCCCGCCCTCGGCCACTGCCAGGCCAAAGGCCCTTCCATGAACGCTTGCTTGCCAAAGCAGAGAACCGTCTTCGGCAGAAACCGCTGCCACTCCGTCAACCAAACCGGCATAAATCGTATCGCCCGCTAAAATCATAGATACGATGGACAGTCCGGTGACGCGAAATTGAATTTTCTTTGTTTTTCGATCAAAGGCTGTGATCACCGGACGGCCGAGGGTTTGGCGATCAAAGGGCGTGCTGATGAGTGGTTCTTTATCGGCGTTGAGNGCAATATTGAGGTCGTCCTTCTTTTTGGGATTAATCGCATTTTTCGTTGGCGTACTCAGCAGATATGCTCGCTCGCCCACCACGATCAGCGACTGGCCCATAGGAAAGGTCGCCAGCCGCGCCCCTGTTTCTGGATTGCTCGCAGTAAAATTACCATCCCGGTTTCCGGGACCGTGGAAAAGTTGGTTATCCGGTGTGAGCAGAGCAAAACATCCACTGCCGTGNTAATCNACTTTGCCCCGGGGTGTACCGTCTTTGCGATTTAAGATTAGAGGGGCAATCCGCCCTTGGGGAATAATCAGCAATTCTTTTGAAGCGAGCATGGCGCCTTCGAACGAATGGCTATCGCTCAATTCTTTCACGTAACGGCCTTCTCCTTCGACTTTTCCCGTTTTGGCATCGACGGCACACAAATAGGAACGTCTCCAGGGAAGCATCGAGCAACAGAAATAAGCGGTTCCTTCCTCAACCGTGACACCTGTCCGGACAGGCCAGAATGAAATCAAGCGATTATTGTTGATTACTGTTCTGTAATCGGNCCGCGGATTGAATTTCCACTCCAGTCGACCTGTCTCGGCATCCAGGCAATACGCCGAACCATCGTCNGAACCAAAATAGACTTTGCCTTCTGNCACNGAGGGGGCAATCCGCACAGGACCATCCGTGGTGTAGCTCCACAAAACCTTCCCGCTCATCGCATCAAGGCAGCGAACCGTATCGTCTACCGAAGAACCAAAATAAACCTTTCCANCGCTNACGNTGGTNTGCATTGCNGCATCGTAATTCCGCATGGAGTTCNNNCGNGGAATNTCATTGTAGGCATCCCACTTCGCCGGCCCCGCCCAGGCTGGACGGGGTGGGCGAACCGAGTCCCAGTGCCAGGCCGTGTGCAACTCCGTTGACTCAAGCGATTCGGTGGTGTGCGCACTGCGGGCGTTGTCATGGCGATACGTGGGCCACTCTGCTTCGGCAACCATTATCGGGAGCAAGAAAATAACACTCCAGGCGACGACCCGGAAAGCCCGTAAGTCATTGGGGAGCAATCCATAGTGACCCACCCGGGAATTGATCTTTTGTAACCGCTGGATCGATCGGGGCATGGTAGCTTTATCCTTCTGTGCTATGGCGAAGTGGCGAAGTACCGGTACGATGAACTGACGGATTGACCTGCAGTTGGCCTTCTACGATCTGAATCACTTGATCGGCATATGTCCACGCCGAACGCGTATGAGTCACCACCAGCACCGTGCCTCCTTGCTCCCGGTATTCAGTCAATAACCGATAAACCTCTTCTGCAGAGTCTTCATCCAAATTCCCGGTCGGCTCATCAGCAAGCAAGATCGGGGGCTTAAGCAGCGTTGCCCGGGCAATCGCAGTTCGCTGTCGCTCCCCGGCGCTCAATTGCCTCGGCTTATGGTCAAGACGGTGCGAAAGCCCTAAACGTGCCAGTAGCTGATCGCAATCTTGTTGATTGGATTGTGCTGATTTTTTCAGATGACCTAATGGCAACAAAACATTTTCCCGCACTGTCAGATAGGGAACCAGATGGAAATCCTGGAAAATAAAACCAAGTTGCGACGCCCGGAAGGCTGCTCTTTCGGATTTCGAAAGCGCATACAGATCGCGGTCAAGGACGCGCACCGTACCCGAATCCGGACGAAGCATACCACCCATGGTAAAAAGCAGTGTCGACTTGCCGGAACCACTGGGACCGCACAGACAAATTAATTTACCAGCCTCGATTTCCAAGTTCACATCGGCAAGCGCCGTCACTCGATCATTGCGTACCGGAAATGTCCGCGTTACCTTTCTCAATTGAATGATCATGCTTACTGATTCTCACGTAAAGTGACAGCCGGATCGTGATTAATGGCCCAGGCGGCGGGAATAAAACTCGCCAAAAGTGCAATGAGCGGTGCCGCTACCAACACGATAACTAAAAGCTGGTAGTCGCTACGAATCGCACCGGCCGTTTCTGGGAATATTTCAGGGCCAAACGTGAGCGTCATAATGGTCCCGATGGCAAAACCCAAGAGGGCGGCACACAAGCCGACAAGCACCGCACGACCTAGAATTAAAAAACCGATGGTTGCCCCGCCGTAACCTAGGGCGCGGAGCAGGCCAATTTCTCCAACCCGCTCCCGGACGTTGATCGCTGCCAGGACACCAAGCCATGCGGCACTGGCAAGGATCAAAACGAGAATCACAAACGGGGAATACATCTCCATCATCCGGCGCTGACGAACGCGGGCATCCGCGATTTCTTTCATGAGATAGACCTGCGTATCGGGAAGAATTTTTTTTAACTGAGTACGTAGCGTACCAAGCGATGTATCTTCCGGAGTGTCGCACTGCACACAGCTGATGGCCTTAATTTCGCTAATTTCTCCCTCGCGGTTAAGCGCTTGTTGAGCATCTTCCAGGTTCGCGAGAATAGTGATGTCGTCAACCGTACCCATTTCGGGTGCCACTCGCTCAATCATCCAGCGTCGACCGAGGAGTTCGACATCGGCTCCCTTCTTGGCTCCGAGCAAAGCGGCCACGCCATGGCCAAGATGCAGATTTCCCGGTTGAACAACGATGCCCATTTTAGATTTACTTGGACGACCTTTCGGATGCCGTGCCATCGCGATGCCAGTCAACCGCGCGGGGCGACCTTCAACCTCTATTTCCGCAGTTAAAGTCGGAATCAAATGATTGTAAGCAATTTTNCCTGCTTCCATCATGCGATCGATCGCCGTGTCCGGCATCGGGTGCGGTGAGTATCCCTGCTGGTGATATTCGTATAAATCACAGCTTGCCGGAATGATGAACACATTCGAACCGATATCCCTCGCGTTACGACGGGTCTCTTTCTCGGCGGCTGTCTGCGTCATGGTGATCCCCACACAAAGCGCAACTGCCGCTGTCGCCGCCAGAAGGGAAAGTAAAAATCCTGACCAACGGTGCAGCAACTCTTTAAAAATCAGTCGGAAGGAGTAGCTCACGCCGATCCCTCCCCATTGCGAAGCAGGATCCACAANCCGATCGTTACCACGACCAACGCAGAACCGATTAAAAAGAGATANGACCAATTCCCCGGCGGGGAAATCCCTTGTTCTTCACCCGTCTGCTCAACACGCTCAGCGGGCACTGANGGCGGTCGCTGCCGCTTTGCATTCGAGGGTTGAGANACAACGGCTGTTAAATTCTCTTCCGTTCCATCGTTTGCGGGCGCTGCNGGGGAAGCAACTGCCTCNGACNCTGGAGAAGTTTCTTCAGTGACCAGATCATCGAGCGCAATTTCCTGATAGCTAAGGGCCGGCGCAATTTTCAGGGCATCTTCCAACTCCNCATCTCGTCCGCCGTCTGAACCGGGGCCGCGGGTCAGAATCCGATCGATTTCCGCCTTCACCAGCGGATTGCCTGGATCAAATCCAAGCTGCTCAATGGCCACCTTCTCATCGGATGTCGCCCAGCGATGCGGTACCATCGGCCCTTGCATCCAACGGCGATCAAGTCCGCACTCACAATCCTGGCCGACGACTGCCAATGAGCGGATCAAGCGACGGTGTGGATCCTCGGGGAAACGCAGGATNGGCCCCANCTTGCGNCCACGNCCGAAAAGCAGGGCCACTCGGGTTGCCTCAGTGGGGTTCGNATCCATGCCGAGCGCCCAAAGCAAAACTTTTTCTTCCGCTGCCGCCTGCGCTGTGAGGTGAACCACGTGCGGCGGTTCTTTAATCGGCTTGGGAAGAAATTCGAGGGATTGCTCGACCTGTGGAANGGTCTGTTGGACCAGGGCATGCGTTGCCTCGTTCGATGCGGCGTTGGTTCCATCCACTACCAGAATCACACTGTGGACACCAAGCAAATGCGCAAACATTTCCTGCCGTGCAGGCGAAGCAACAAAAGCTTGACAAAGCTGACTGAGTTCGTCTACTGCGGTCGATGCATCCTTAGAAAGTCCCTCTTTCAAGATAAGTGTTTCTTCTTCAGGACCCACGGCCACAACTGCCGGAAAATGCTTNACCTTCGTCGCATACTTTAAAGCAGGATGATCGATTTCCGGTGCTGTGTCGACAAATTCAATAACAGCATTCGCATCCAAAAGCACTTCTTCGGCAATGCGACTCACTGACGCTTCAAGTTCGCCTGCTTCTGCTTCATTGGCCTNATCCGCAAAGACNAATAGACGNTAAGGCACATCTCCTAAGTCGACAAACGCCACATCGCGAACCGTATAGCGACAGGCAAAGCTGGCCTTTACATGCCAGCAACTCAAGATCATCACTAAAAAAATTATTGAATTCCGGGCCATCGTAAATTCGGTGGTAATCAGGCGAGAATTTCTTGAATAACGCGACCGTCGTGTTCCACGCCTGTCAACCGCTGGTCCAGTCCTTGGAAAGGATAGGTCAACCGTTTGTCATCGATGCCCANNTGACGCAAAATAGTGGCGTTCACATCATGAATGTGAACCGGTCGTTCAACGACATTGTAACAAAAATCATCCGTTGCCCCGAGCACGGTACCTCCGCGGATTCCACCNCCACAGAGCCAAAGCGCGTAGCATCGGCCATGATGGTCGCGNCCATAGTTATCGCCGGTTAATTTACCCTGGCAGTAAACCGTTCGACCGAACTCTCCGCCCCAAACAATNAAGGTTTCATCAAGCATTCCGCGCTGCTTCANATCCTTGATNAGGGCNGCNGTNGGNTGATCTGTATCTTTGCATTGAGCGGCAATTCCTTTGGGAAGACCGCCGTGCTGGTCCCACCCGCGGTGATACAACTGAATAAATCGTACGCCACGTTCAGCCAACCTTCGAGCCAAGAGACAGTTNGACGCATACGTGCCTGGTTTTCGGGCATCCTCTCCATAAAGCTCAAAGGTCTTTTCNGTCTCTCCCCCAAGATCCATCAAAGAAGGGACCGAAGATTGCATTCTAAATGCCATCTCATATTGTGCGATTCGCGATGCNGTCTCGGGGTCCCCATGCAAGCTTGCCTTGGATTGGTTAATGCGGGCCAAAGTATCGAGCATGCGTCGACGACTCTGGCGATCAATGCCCGGGGGATCCGAAAGATACAATACAGGATCGCGGCCACTACGAAACTGNACACCTTGATGCTCTGAGGGCAAAAAACCGGATCCCCACAACCGCGCGAAGATGGGCTGCGTGACACGCAAGCCGGACCCCTGTGAAATCATGACCACGAATGCTGGCAATTCTTTGCTTTCACTCCCNAGACCGTAACTCAACCATGCCCCCATACTTGGTTTACCGAGTTGCTGCGATCCNGTATTCATCATCGTGACGCCCGGATCGTGATTCACCGCTTCAGTATGCATTGATTTAATAAGTGCAATTTCATCTGCAATTTCGGCTGTGTGCGGTAAAAGTTCACTCAGCAGCATGCCACTCTCACCACAGCGGGCGAATTTAAACGCGGTCGCCACACATGGCTTTTCTTTCTGCTTNTGNGTCATCTCCGTCAAACGNTGCCCTTGTCGGATCGATTCNGGCAATTCNTCGCCGTGATGTTTGCGCAACTGCGGCTTGTAGTCGAAGAGATCAATGTGCGATGGGCCGCCAGATTGCACGAGATAAATCACCCGCTTGGCTTTCGAAGGAAGATGCGGTAACTCCGGCAATCCGTTAACGGTTGCCCCGACTTCTGCGGCCCGGGATGATGTTGGCGATGCCTGCATCAGTGTGGCAAGCGCCGCTGCACCAAGACCACCGGCAGCACGACTGAAAAGATGTCGCCGGGTGAGTTGCCGGGNATCTACGATGGAATTTTCCATGGGCTCATTCCTTCGAGATTGTTTCATCAAGGTTTAAAATCACACTTGCCACGCAAGTCAGTGCAGCGTGTACGTCCACTGGAGAAGCCGTATCGCGCGAAGATTCTCCTACTGCGAGTAAGGACTTTGCGGCCCCCACATCCTCGCTGTAGATCTCGTGTTGCCTATGATACAGATGCACTAATTCGTCGAGTTCTTTTGCGCTCGGAGGGCGACTCACGGTACGCATGTAACCCTCACGAATGCAATCTTCGACATTGAGGCCCTGGGTTTGCAAAAGATCTCCTGCCAGAACTCGGGCTGCTTCGACAAAGGTCGGGTCATTGAGCATCACCAGTGCTGCCAGCGGCGTACTTGTCCGCTGCCGTCGCATCGTACAGACCTCTCGATTCGTTGCATCGAGTGCCACCATGTTGGGTGGGGGAACGGAACGCTTGATATACGTATAGAGACTGCGTCGATAGAGCTTTTCACCATGATCTGGTTCGTAGGGCCTGTTCTGCATCTCAATCCAGAGCCCGGGAGGTTGGTACGGTTTGACGCTCGGCCCCCCCACACGGTCGACCAAAAGACCACTCGTCGCCAGCGCCGCATCGCGAATCATCTCCGCCGACATGCGATACCGAGGACCTCGGGCGAGTAAGCGGTTATCTCGATCTTTGGCGAGCAATTCGGGAGATGTCACCGATGACTGTCGATACGTCGAGGAAAGAACCAATTGCTTGATCAGCCGCTTGATATCCCAGTCGCTAGCGGCAAATTCCCGCGACAAATAATCGAGAAGCTCCGGGTGTGTCGGCCGTTCGCCCTGGGTTCCAAAATCTTCTGCTGTCTGGACGATGCCCACACCAAACATCATTTGCCAAAGGCGATTCACCATGACACGCGCAAAAAGCGGGTGATCGCGATCGGTTAACCAATCAGCCAGACCCAGTCGATTTTGCGGTACACCCTTTGATGGGGCTGGCAAAGCGGATGGTGGCCCCGGCTCAACTTTTTCGCCATGCTGATCATACTGACCGCGCATCAGCACGAATGTTTCTCGAGGTTGCTCCATCTCCTGCATCACCATCACCGTCGGATTATCGTCCCCGAGCCTCCTTAATTCTGCCTTACACGCTTCCCGATCGCGCCAAAGCCGCTGATAATCGCTATCCTCTCGCTGAAGATAATCCACTTCTAACAGTCTTCGAGATTCTATGGCTAGCGGTTCTTCTTTCAGTAGATGAATCAGATCTGTCTGCCCGGATAGCTGCAGTAATTCTGCATCCGTAAGCTGGCGATTGTAGACATGCACATCGGCAACTCGCCCTAAGAGTGCTTGACGATTTCCCCGTTGTCCAATTTTTAGAGGGTCCGGTACGCGAATCGTGCCCCGCAAACTGTCTTTCTGGACATTTGTTTTTAATGGCTTGCCATTTAAATAAATTTTTACTCCCGCGGCCCGACTGCTGCCATCGTACGTCACGAACACGTGGCTCCACGCATTCAGTGGCGCATCTTCATCGGTTGTCACGCGCAAACCTTTTTCAAACTCGCGGTTTGTAAGTCGCGCATCTATTTTTCCGCCACCCACGCGGACCTCATAACCCCGCAGTGATTTATCCGGGGAAACACGAGCCAAGAGAATGCTCTCTCGCTCAGGATAGATCCAACCACCGAATGAAAATGCATCCAGGCGATCAAAGGCTGCCCGATCGCCCAAATCGACATGGGTTTGGCCATCAAACTTAAGGCTTTTGCGCTCTGCATCTTCCATCCATTCAGGATTACCGCGAACATAGCCCGCTTCGCCACCCAATTGACTGGCAACACGGTTGCCTTCCTCCGCATCGAGCATAAAGTGTGCAACGAGGCCAAAGGCAGGAACCATTGCTGCTTCGGGGGCACTCAAATCTTTTTGCTTAAGGTCACCGAGCCACTTGTCTATCGCGATCTTGCGTCGCCCACGCAGCCGGTCCATCTCCAAAGTGATAGACTCCAATCTTTCTTCTGCCTCTTTTGTGGCGGCCAGGAGCAACGGATCCTCAACCTGAATCAGCGGATCCACGTTTCCCGATCGGTTTTCGACACCCTTGTCCGTGATCGTATTGAAGTAAGCAAAGAAGCGATAAAAATCTTTTTGAGTGATCGGATCATATTTATGGTCGTGGCATTGGGCACAACCGATTGTCAAACCGAGAAAAACTGCGGATGTTGTTTTCACTCGATCAATGACGTACTCCACTCGATATTCTTCTGAGATGCCTGAGGCCGTAACGCCGTGGTTACGACTGAAGCCTGTTGCAACATGCTGTTGATTGGTCGCATCGGGAAGCAAATCCCCCGCTATCTGCTCCGTGGCGAATTGATCGAAAGGCATATTCTGGTTGATTGCCCGGATGACCCAATCACGCCAAGGCCACATGTCTCTATGNAAATCTTCGTGATAACCATGCGTATCTGCGTAACGCGAGGCATCGAGCCAATCGACCGCCAAACGCTCGCCGAATCGCGGTGAGTCGAGCAACCGATCAATCAACTGCTCATAGGCGTTAACGGACTCATCCGCGAGGAAGTGGCTGACTTCTTCAGATGTCGGNGGAAACCCGGTTAGATCGAAGGTCGCCCGTCGAATCAGCGTTCGGCGGTCAGCCTCTACACTTGGCTCCAAACCTTCTGATTCGAGTTTAGCCAATANAAACAGGTCAACCGGTTGCCGAATCCAAGAGGCGTGATGGACTGAAGGCCACTCGGTTTGCTTAGGACTCACAAAAGCCCAATGCTCATCCCAATTTCCACCCTCTTCAATCCATTTTTNAATAAGATCAATGTCAGATGCTGTAAGTTGATGCAATGCATCCGGAGGAGGCATACGCTGTTCGGGATCAGTGTGGATCAAACGCTGATAGAGTTCACTCTGCCTCGAATCGTACGGTTTCAAAATCGGGGTATCGGCAGAGGAAAGCCGCGTTAACCCCTCAGGGGTGTCGAGCCGCAGATCAGCCTCTCGTTTATTTTCGTCCGGACCATGACAGGTAAAACATGCCGCTGCNAGCAACGGACGAATATCGTGATTAAAATCGGTTTGTGCCGGCACTCCTTCTCCACCGGACACCCCAACNGACTGCCCGACGAGCATAAAAGCCGTCATAATGATGATTAGACGTTTACGCATGATGCAAACCAAGCTTGAGCAAAGAGCAAACCGGCGACCCCGACAAAAGAGCCGAAATTCGCAATCGGATACCGACCTTCTCATTAGAAACGAGCCCGGAAACGATGTAAAGGCACAATCGTTTTTTTGTAAAAATAACCCTCTTCAACTGACCGCTGTAGATTTGAATCCTGAACGCCGACTGCGTTACAATATCGTTTCACCAAATTTCTCTGAATTAAGAAATAGTCACTCTTAGGGATATCGTGTCGATGCCTTTTTTTGATCGCAAGAAAATGCTACTTGCTGGCTTGTTTGCAATTTTTTTTATCAGCGCAATCAACGCGAGGGGTAATGCGCAACTTCCTAAACCGGATACCGAGTCGGTGAACCAAGCTGTGAAAGATATCCGGGAGGCGTANGCCCAAGACTATAAGGACGCCGATCNGAAAACCCAAAAAAAAATAAACCTGGCAACGAAATTGAATGCCGTAGCTGAGGAGGAAACGGATGCAGCAGTTCAATTCGCATTATTAAAAGAAGCCATTAGCCTGCAGGCCGCTGCCCAGGATGCAGAAGCACTCATTGACACCACGGATACGATGTCTCAGCGGTTTAAAATCGACGGTCTCAAAATCAAAGTACATTTCCTGAAGAAAATCGCGGGCGACACTAAAAAGAAAAGTTCCGATGGCCGTACCGTGGATGCTATGCGGACTGTCGTGAATCAGGCAATTGCCAATGATGAGTACGACAAGGCACTAGAACTCTTAACCGCCGTAACGGCTATGGGGGATCGCACCAAAGATCGAAAGCTCGTGAGAGAGTACGAAAAACTCGCTGAGAAAACGCGCGGCGAAAGCAACCAGTTTCGTTCTGTCCAAAATGCCCAAGAGAGGCTTGAAGAGAAGCCACTTGACGCAGAAGCGAACCAAACGGTTGGCGAATGGTTCTGTCTAAAAAAAGGTCGCTGGGAAGAAGGCGTTACCTATCTCGCTTTAGGCAACCATTCCGAAATGAAAGAGCTATCGCGACTGGATCTAAAAGTTAAAAAAACACCGGATGACGAAATGCGAATGGGGGACCTCTGCTGGGACCTCGCACAACAGATGCCGGATGACCGCGATGCTTTGAAAAACCGGGCTGTTTTATGGTACGAGAAAGCTCAGCCCGCATTATCGGGTGTGACCGAAAAGAAAATTGCAAGCCGAATTGAATCTTGGCAATCCGAAACCGAACCNTCCACCGAGGATAAGGAAACTGAGGGTGAGAAACCGCGACTTGCCAAGAGATCAAAACCGCTCACCAAAGTGAAACCAGAAAAATGGGATGCGCCTAAAAATCTTGCCGGGACGCCTCTCTGGAGTCGAACCGGGCGTGTTGTGATGGGCGCGGGACAACCGCCGATACAGACCCCGGGGAAAAATAACCTTTATTTACACCCCTACACACGGCCAGGAAGGTCAGTTCTCGTTTTTGACTTGGATGGTCGTTANCGTTCCTTCACTGGGGGAGTGGGTGTGCCCGAAATCCCCGGTTCAAGACGACCAGAATCTGAAATCACCTTCTCGGTGATTCGAGATGGCGATGAAACAGAAATCGCGGAGACCGCACGACGAGGGAAAAGAAGCTTTAAGCCTTTTGCGATCGATGTAACTGGCGTGAAGCAACTTGTGCTCACTACACAATGTGAGGGCAATTTCTTAGGCTGTTTNGCCTTCTGGTTCAATCCGATGCTCAGCCCCGAGGAAGTGAAACCTCTGGAGAATTCGNACGAAGAACGCTGAATCGCTAGGTTGATTGCTTGAATCTGTGCGATTGTTTCTCAGGGCGCGACAACGGATTGTGTTTGAGCCTGGCTAAGATTTCCATTCTTGTCGAACACATTCATGATGTAGATTACCGGTTGGCCTGCCAGTAAGTTGCGGGCACACTTCAGCGTAACCGTCTTGTTGTATATCTTCTTCCCTTTCAGGTCGACGTCCGCCACCATGGCATCGATCTGCCCACCGCCTCGCTGAAAGACAACCAGTGGCCCCAAGCCCTCATCGTCACTCATTTTNAACGAGATTTGCATTTTCTTTTGTCCACCCTTCGGCGGACNAGCCAATTTAAACTCGTGAATCTGGGGCGGTGTCGTGTCCTGTTCATTCATCGATTCGTTGAAGAACCGCGAAGCGGCGGCCATCCGCGCATGACCTCTTGAGAATCGAACCGGTCTTTTGCCTGCTGTCTTGGGATCGTACATTTGGCCCAGGTTATCGTATCCCCGCATCATAATGTTGCGCGGATCGCGNGTATCGTGCAGCATCCCGAAGATATGNCCTAACTCGTGACTCAAGACTCCATTACTGGTTTGAGATTCTCGACTCCTCGGTATGGGATCTTTACCACCTACTTTTTTGATCGGCGTGGCATCAGAAAAGTTCTGGATTTGCTCTTCAATCGTATCGGCAGTGACTTCGTNGCGAAAAATATCACCGGAGACACAAGCGAAGCCCGAATAGATGTGTGGAATGGGCATCGCTTCGGCGACCGCACCGGCTTCCGAAAAGCAGAGTGTCGGTCGATTGCGTGAATAGCCGGTCTTTTCCCACGTTTCTTGCTGCTGAGATTGAAGCAGACGGTCGACATCGAAAGGCTCGCCCGTGTAGAAAACCGATGGATGCGTGCCTTTGACTAAATGCACAATCAGTTTACCGTTCTCNTCAAATTCAAAATCGAGTCCCCGCGTCTTCTGCCCGTTGGCTTTCATTTCGCGTCGATACACATCCGCAACGACCCGCATCAGCACTTCCGCTTTCTGACGGTAGTTCGGCTTGGCTTCTTTATCGGTGGGCACAAAATAGACCAACCTCACCTTGTAAGGCTTGCCGAGATCTTTGAGGGGCGGGGGAATAATCTTTTTCTTCGAGGGCCCTTCAGTCGAGTTTGCCGCAAAGAGANTGAGAGACAAAAGCGTCGAAGCAAAAACAGTGCAGAGCAACGAGCAGCAAAGCCATTTAGTTTTCATAACAACCTCAAATCTCAATTTTCGGGCATTTCACCAGAGTGGTAGCNGACTTTCAGTCTGCTGGATTTACATTGCTTCGTCAATCATCCCGAATCGGGGGGATGATCGGTCGCAACACTGCCACCTGCTGCAACAAATGCCATCACATCGGCCAGCTGCTGTGGAGAAAGTTCTTTCTCCAGCCCTTCTGGCATCAAAGATTGCCCGCTGGTCCGCAAATCCACAATCTGTTGNCGTGGCATCGTGTGNTTTTTTCCGTCGGCCGTAGCAAGAACAACATTTGCTTCACTTTCAGACANAATCAATCCCGAAAAAATTCGCCCCTCGGCATTTTCGACCTGATACTCCAGATAACGGGGTTCGACTGCNCGGTTCGGATCGAGAATNGCAACCATGAGCGNTTCGGGGGTNCGATCGCGAAGGGNNGCGAGATTCGAGCCGATGGCACGTCCCATCCCAGCCAACTCGTGACAGGTGGAACATTGCTTTTCAAACAGTCCTTTGCCACGTAATGGGTCTCCCTGGAGGCTTGCAACGTGGGCATGTTGCTCAAGCACTCGGCCACGATCCTTATCCGGCGCGGTCTCAAACAACGCTTTCGCTCGATTTGCAATCGAAACATCCGCGGCGTTCCGTAACCGCTGCTTCCTGTGTGCATCGAGCAGCGATACGGTTAACTCACCTTGTTCGATTTTTTCTAAAAGCATTGTGGGGCCGAGTGGAAGACGAAATACNGAATCCAAAATACCGGCGCGTCGCTCCGGTGCCCGCGCAGCAAGATCAGCNAGTAACCGCTCAATGGCAGCCAGATCGCCACGACGCTCCAGCGCCGAAACGNCATAAGATTGCATCTTGGGTGACTGTTCCGGCGAAAGTAACTCAGCGACCAGATCAAGATCACCTGGGGTACCCAGATCGGATGTCATGAGCAGACGCAAAGCGTATCGCTTTTGCTGATCAGTAGCCGCGGGGTCGACAATCCACGTGCGAGCGGTTTTAAAAAGGCGATTGCTCGCCTCGGAGGGAAGCTGCGNGAGAGTCCCACGCACCGTNCCCCCTGGCTCGCGCCGTGCATCGAGCCATTCGGCCAGGGCATCGAGCTGCCAAGCTTGCGGTGTCCCTTGACCGGAGCCTAAAGCGCGTAGCACCTTATCTTGTAGCTCCGGATCGGCGAGACGCGCAAGGGACGCAAAGAGCGGGCGTAAAATGNTTTCCATCTCTGCTNGNCCGAGTTCGGGNCNAATCACTTCAAAGACTGCTGCGACATTCGATTCGTTGAGCGAACTGAGCGCTGCGATGCGTAAATAAGGATCTGCACAAGTTTGCAGCAACATCTGGCCGAGAAGTTGAGCTGCTTCATCGTCACTCCATTGACCCAATGTATAGAGAAGTTGCAGTTGAATTTGTGAATCCGGATCGGTTCCCAACGCCAAGATTCGTTCTCTTAAATCAGGCGATGGTGCTTGCAAAAAAGGTTCGGCAATCTGGATCGCTTGACGGCGCACTGCAGGGTGTGGATCCTCGAGTGCNTGGACAAGGGTNGACTCNTTTAATCGCNCNAGNGCNTTNAGTGTGTGGAGCGCGTGCAATCGCCCTTGAGGCGTTTTTCCACCAGCGACCATCTGCTCAAGCAATGGCATGATTTTTGGATCTGCCTGCCAGATGAGCATTCGCTGCGCGAGATCTCGCCGAAAACCACTGGGACTTTCCAATTCTTTTACCAGATCACGCACCTCCAACTGATCGTAGTCCAAAAGTGCTTGCCGCGAAGAACCGACAGGCCGGATCCGATAGATCCGTCCACGGTCATGTCCGTCACGCACATTGGTCTTTTGGATGACTTCCGGATCGAGCCATTTCGGGTGTTCGATCACCCGGCGATACATATCCGCAACATAGAGCGCACCGCCGGGTCCAACGCGGATNCGGGTNGGCCTGAACCATGGATCACTCGATCGGAGAAACTCGGTTTGTTTATCTTCGGCAAATCGGCGACTAACAAAAGTTGTGCCCTCAGAGACTAGTCTGCGACGGTGAATCAGGTTGTAAGCTGGCTCGCTGGTAAATGTCGCATCCGCATATTCGGGCCCGAAGAGAGTGTCTCGATAAAGAATTGTACTTCCAGCAGAAGTAAAAATCGCTGGTGCTCCCAGGGGGCGAATATTGCGATTGCAGTGACTGATGATCCTCGCCAGGGGGAAAACACGCCTGGAGCCCTCAAGGATATCGCGCATCGAACTTGTTGCACCTGCGAACGGATTGCGATTCAGGTATTGCTCTGCGAGTACAAAGTGAAAGATGGGNTTCGGATTATTGCAGCCAAACCAATTCCCCCAATCATCGCGATCGCGGCCATACTGGGTTTGACCGGTGACCGTTTCGACGAGGGACGCATCGGGAGCAATCCGGATATCGCGCCCTCGCACATCCACCGACTTCTCTCCGGCTGAAACTTTTCCGCCACTGCTGCCATTGGCTAAATAAAGCCAATGATCGAGTCCATAGACCAGTCCATTGACCCGATGCTGCTGGTTGCCGAGACCAAAACCGGTAAACAGCGTTTCTTGCCGATCAGCCACATCATCTCCATCCGTGTCCTGGACGAAAAGAATATCGGGGGCAGCNGTGATCAACACGCCATCGCGCCACGCCATGACGCCGGTAGGAAAGTTCAAACCGTCCACCATCACAGTNGCCTGATCGTAGACACCATCTTTATCGAGATCACGCAGGACGCTGACGCGTCCGCCTCCTTGGCCCTTTCCATCGAGTCCCTCCGGGTAGTCGATCATTTCAACAACNTAAAGCGCACCATCGGCACCCCAATCGAAAGCGACTGGATCCCGGACAAGCGGTTCGGCCGCGACAAGTTCGACTTCAAACCCTTCAGGGAGTTCGATACTGCGGAGCGATGCGCCTGGTGACTTTGGCTCTGCAGGTCGATCCCCCAGAAGTTCTGCAAAACTTCGGCGATCCACACCACCCGGAAGCCGGGTCGTGNCCTCGTTTTGNACCCACAGATGACGCTTTGCAAACCANGCGCCGTTATTTCGCGCAGCACGCGTAATCTGCGGAATNGTTTTTTCCGCCGATCGNTCCCCCGTTAAAACTTGGTCGCTCCANCCGGTNTGCATGGAATCGAATAAATAAAGCCCNAACGCATAATCATCTGAAAACAGNACATCTGCATAGCCATCTTCATTAACGTCAACAAATCTTAAACCCGCATCGCGGCCCTCCGCATCGACCAGCAGCGCATTTTCCGGCAGACCAAAGGCTTGCTTGATCCATTGCTTCGTTTTCGCATTCCATTGAAAGACTGCGTTCTGCTCAGGATTACTGACAATCACTTCGCAGATCCCATCGGCATTCAAATCGCGCAGGCGAACACCTTGATCCACCCCCATGCGGGATGTCATCACAGGCTGACCATCAAGCATGAGTCCCGCGAGCATCGCCGGATCGTGCCGCCAATTTCCATCATGAAAATGCCATACGCCAGCCTGCTTTTCATTGCGCACCAGGAAGCTGGCCGCTCCGCCGGGAGAAAGCACACCGAAGCGAACGCCTGCGTCACCCGCGCCCGAAGGTTTTTTTTCGGCATCCCGCGGAGTCGGTGCATCGACCACCAGAACAGGAAAAACGTTTTCATCCCATGCGGCTTGATCCGGTTTCCAAAGTCGCGTCTGCTGCAGTTTGCGATTGCCGATGACCACATCCAGATAACCATCAGCGTTTAAATCCAAAAGACGCACTCCGTTATCGGTTCCATCTTCGGCGCGTAGCGGTTGGCCGGAAAGCAAATGCTTATTGAGTCGATCAATGCACTCCGAAAAGTTGAGGAATCGGATTTTATCTTGCCAGCGATTCGCTGCATGATCGATCACGTCAACCATTTGATCCGACCGTATCCACCCATGCGGATGAAACACGATATTGGCCATGCCACGCTTGATGACCGTAGCATCCACGGCGGCTTTTAAATCGTCTACCGTTTTCGGATTGTTCGGTTTTTGGAGTTTTTGGGCCTGCCAATCGCTCGGAACCGCGAGAGGGAATTCCCAGCAAAGTTTTGCAACCGGNAAAGGATAGGGATAGTTCTCTACCTTGTTAACGAATAATTCAAAGGGGATATAGCGTGAAAATCTCGGGGTCCCATTCGTGTTTTCTACCAGGTTACGTGGCAAGTCCGGATCGTCGACCGTCAGCGGTGCACAAATGGAACTACTCGCCTGCAAAAAGTTTNCCTCNGGAGTNCGNGCATTGATGATTTCGGCNAANGCGCGGGGACTGGGTGTGTTGAGTGAATCGCANCACGGAAACCGAAAGGCAACTGGATGATTTCCCGGAATTTTTGCAATCTGATCTACACAACGGTCGTAGGTACTCTTTGCCTTTTCAAAATCACCGTCGCGCAGGCAGGGACAAGGGTGGTCGGCCGTATGCGCCTCAATCGTGACACCCTCAGCCAACCACTTTTGCAACTGAGGATCACTCGGGTCGACTCTGTTNGTAACNATACTTACCGGAGAGTATCCGTAAAGCTCTCGGAGGCGATCGAGAATAGGTCTCAGGTAAGCTTCATATCTTTCCACTTCCCGCATATCGTCGATGCCAAGCGTGACGACCGCCTCGACACCCTTCTCGCCGACCCACTGAGGAGTGATGAGTTTGGGAAATTGTAGATTCGGATAGTAAGGGTTACTGAAATCGTCCAAGTACGTCAGCCGATTACCATCACTGACTTCTGTTTTATGCTGCTGAGTCTCCCCCCGCAAACTAAGAGCTTCTGCCGAAAAGAAAACGAGGCAGACAAAGGGAACGAGTCGAGCCCGAATAAAGAGAGCGTGTTTCACTTGCATTCATTCCTAAAAAAGAAATCCACCTGAAAGTATAGTCGACAACATGGCCTTCGGTTAAGCGAGTAGCCAGCACGTGCGAGTAGGCGGTTTTTCGGCTACAATAAGACTAATTGTAAAATGTCAGTTCAAAATTACGGTGACCGTTCCTCATGCGACCTCCGTTTCAAATTTCCGTCGGTTGGCTATTTTTTTTAGCAACTGCAATTCCGAGTGTCGCTTGGAGTGCCGAGGAAATTGACTTCTCTCGTCATATCCGCCCCATTCTCTCGGCGGCCTGCTACCAGTGCCACGGACCAGATGGAAAAGAGCGGCAAGCAGGGTTGCGATTCGATCAACAGGAAAGTGTGCTGGCCACGCGCGAAGAACGACCGGCGGTCGTACCAGGCAGTCATGCCGACAGTGAAGTCTTTCAGCGGATTACGTCGAGCGACCCGGAAACACGAATGCCGCCACCAGATGCCGTGCGGCAACTGACGGAAAAAGAAATTGAGCAAATCAAAATCTGGATCGACCGCGGTGCGGACTGGGACACACTCTGGTCGCTGCAACCGGTCCAAGCACCCACGCCCCCGAAAGTCAATCAGACAGACTGGCCTCGAGGGAAAATCGATCGCTTTATCCTGGCAAACCTGGAGAAGCAAGGCTTGTCGCCAAGCGATGAGGCGAACCGAGAAACTCTGATTCGACGCGTGACACTCGATTTGACTGGACTCCCACCAACGCTTAAAGAAATCGACGCGTTCCTTGCCGACCAGAGTGAAGATGCCTACGAAAAGGTCGTCGAAAGGCTGCTGGCTTCGCCGCACTACGGAGAGCGGATGGCTATCGATTGGCTGGATGCCGCNNGATTTGCTGATACCCATGGCTACCACGTCGATTCGCAANGAGAGATGTGGCGATGGAGAGACTGGGTGATCGATGCCTTCAATCGCAACATCCCNTTTGATCAATTTACGATCGAACAACTCGCGGGCGACCTTCTGCCTGAAGCGACCGAGAGCAGTCGTATTGCGAGCGGTTTTAATCGCAATCATGGCATCAATTTTGAAGGTGGTGCATTTGCGGAAGAATTTCGCGTGGAGTATGTCGTCGATCGGGTACACACGACCGCTACGATATTTATGGGCCTGACACTCAAGTGTGCGCGTTGCCATGACCATAAATTTGACCCACTCTCACAGCGAGACTATTACCGCTTTTTTGCTTTTTTTAATTCCGTTCCCGAACGTGGCATCGATGGAGCCATTGGAAACGCTGTTCCTCTGATGCGCTTCCCTTCGCCGGAGCAAAAGACCCAACTTGAAACGTTAAACTCGATCGTTGCTGCCAAACAGAAGGAAATCGACACCTATAAAATTGGCAGTCGAGAAAACGCGGAAGCGTGGGCGCAAAAGAGAATCAATGACTTAGGAAGCCAACAAGCGAAAAATAGCGAAGTGCTGGCGATCAAGGCGATCCTGCTGCTTGATCAGGGAAAGCGGACCGACGCGCAAGAGCAAGAGTTAGCCGAATATTTTCTCTCTCAGGATAAAACCTATCAAGATTTGAAATCGGCAACAAAACAAGCAGAGCGTGATCGGGATAATTTTGAAAATAAGATCCCCTCCACGATGGTCATGCGCGATTCTGCAAAGATGCGGAGTACGTATTTACTGGAGCGCGGACTTTATGATCAACCGGGAGAGCATGTAACAGCGGGTGTTCCGGATGTCTTTCCCCCCTTACCCACCGAAGGTCCGGGGAATCGACTCTCTCTTGCACGCTGGCTCGTCAGCGGAAACCATCCTCTGACGGCGCGTGTTACGGTGAACCGATTCTGGCAATCGCTCTTCGGCACGGGAATCGTAAAAACGGCAGAGAATTTCGGTTCCCAGGGATCCCTGCCTTCCCATGCTGAACT
>NHBP01000009.1 GCA_002168195.1 Planctomycetaceae bacterium TMED10 | reverse complement strand
ATATCCATCGTGTTTCCTCTCCCTCGCTCGGTCTTACGGTACTTGGCGATAAATCGTTGCTGCTAAAACGCATTGAAACACTAAAACTAAAAGTGCTAGGAGCACCAAGGGTGGCAGTGTAAAAAAACCGGCTGCCAGAGGCTCGATTGCAAGCTCTCGATAATCGACGTAATGTTGTTCTTCGACGCGACTTTTTTCCAGCGCGTCAATCTCTTCATAAATCGCACGAAGCGATTCGGTGTCGGTCGCTCGAAAATATTTTCCGCCAGTCGTATCAGAAATTTTTCGCAGCGTATCCTCATCGATATGAACCTCTGCCCATTGAATACTTTTACGACCCGTCAGGGGGTGGGTTACCGGAACGGGTGCTCGCCCAGTGGTCCCTACGCCAATGGTGTAAATCTTTACNCCCAGAGTTGAAGCCAATTCAGCCGCTTGCACAGGATCAACAACACCTGCGTTGTTCTCGCCATCGGTCAATAAAATCACAATTTTACTTTTGACTTTATTGGCTTCTTCTTTATTACGGCTATCCAAGGTCTGCAGTTTCTCCAATGCGAGACTCACGGCGTCACCAATTGCGGTGCCATCTTCACTCTGGTCTTTAACAATGCCAGTCTGTCGCAACTGCGAAGTCAGATAGGTATGATCGAGCGTAAGTGGGCTCACCCCATCGGCGTGACCGGCAAATGTGATCAAGCCAACCAGATCGGCGAATCTCCCTGGCAACTGTTCTCCGCCATGCACAAATTTTCCTGCCACATCCTTGATCGCGGTCAACCGATCGACCGGCTCGCCCTGGACCTGAAAGTCCATTGCCTGCATACTGCCAGAGCGATCGACAACCAGCTCAATGGCAATACCCTCAGAATCGACCGTTGTCACTTTACGACCCAATTGCGGCCGCGCAATACTGACAATCAAAAGACCAATTGCCAGCAACCTCAGCGCGGGCAGGATCCACCGCGTTTTTGTCTTCCAAGTCGCACCTGTTGCGACTGCAGCGGCCGTCGAACTGAAGGCCATCGAATTCCTTTGCCGACGAGCCACAAACATCCAAACACCGGGCACAATCAAAAGAAGGAGAAGTAAAAACCATGTATTGGCGGTTTGAAAAATCATGCTGCTACCTGCTCCTTTACTGAGGCTGTCTCATCGTTGGCGGTGTCATGGATAAATTTTCTTGCCTTATCAATCGCGGCATCCGCTTCATCGCGGGATGGGCTGTGACAGGCAAATTTGACCATGTCCGCAACTTGTAGGAACTCCTGCAGCGGCGCTTGGTGCTTTTCACAAAGTAGGTCTTCTCGCTGCACCGCTGACAGGAATTCCGTAGTCGTCTGTTTTGGGGCACGGTAACCGAATCGATCTTCAATGTAGTGGCGAATGATGTCGGTTAAACAACAGTAAAAAATATGTGTATCACCGCCTGCTAAAAGATTACGCTCTTCAAGGCAGGCAAGTTGCATCAGAGCCCACTCTGCAGGCGTACTTTTTCGATGACGCCGATGCCAAAGAAGTAACAAAACTCCCGCCAACAGAAAAATACCGCCTGCCGAAACGCCATAGGTGATCCAAGCGTTGGTAGCAGTCTTTTCTTTAGTAACATGGACCACCCCTTTGATGTCACGGAACTTTGTCGGGTCGCTCTGCCCCTCAAGCAAGCTTGCAATCTCTAATTCAATGGGTGCAGAACTCACGGCACCAGACACCGGTTTTCCCGAACGCCGGTCAACAAAAGAAATCTTTAACGGCGGAATTGTTTTTGTACCTGACGCAAGTGACTCTAATTCGTACTCGCGTTTCCAAATGCGATCTTGTCCCAGCGGAATATCGAATTGCTCTTGGACATCGACAATCTGGAAAGGACCGAAGCTGTCACTTGGTTCAGGAAACTGCACAGACACTCCCTCGGGTGCTTGAGCCGTAATCTCCAAATTCACCGGTTGTGCCACCTGGACCACTCGGCGATCCAACGCAACTGTTAACTTGACGCCACCTTCCTGTGCTTCATTTACGATCTGCATCGTCGATGATGCCAACTGCTTGCTCGCATCGCTGGAAGAATTACAACCGCTTCCCATCGCACCACTTAACATCACCATCGGAACAAGGGCTACTAATAGCGTTCTTGCCGCTGAAGTTCTCATGCGGTGGGAGTATTTCAACCCATTGTTCTTCATCGTCGCGCCTCCCGCTTATGAAAGAATCGCCGGAGCGGATCAATCATGTCCTGGCCGGTGTGGATATAAATGGGATCCATGTTCAATTCCCTAAAAAGACGTTCTCTGTCGTCGCGCTGGCGATTGGCAAACTCCGCATAAGCGACTCGCTGCCTTCGACTTGTGGTATCGAAGACTACCGTTTCGCCCGTCTCTGCGTCACGCAACTCCAACAGACCGACATTCGGCACTTCACGTTCAATTTGGTCATCAACCACGATTGGGATGATGTCGTGTTTTCGTCTCGCAATGCGAAGCGGCTTCCGATAATCTTGATCTTGAAAATCGCTGATTAAAAAGATCACTGATCGTCTCTTGCCCGTGCGGTTCAGATGATCCATCGCCGCTGCGATGTCAGTTCCATGACCGATTGGCTCACAATAGAGCAACTCTCGAGTCACTCTCAAAACATGCCGGGTACCTTTGCCCGGAGGAATAACTTTTTCGATTCCATCCGTAAATAAAGTCAGTCCGACTTTGTCGTTGTTTTTAATCGCTGAAAAAGCAAGCGTCGCGCCCAACTCAGTCACCAATTCACGTTTCGACTGATATTGAGTCCCTAAGGACTGAGAAGCGCTGAGATCCACCATTAAGTGAACCGTAAGTTCTCTTTCCTCACGGAAAAGCTTAATAAAGGGACTCCCGCAGCGTGCTGTCACATTCCAATCAATCGCGCGGACGTCATCCCCGATTTGATAGGGCCGCACCTCTTCAAACTCAATGCCACGGCCCTTGAAGGCGGAGTGATACTGGCCACCCAGCATGTCGTCAACAACATGGGATGTGCGAATTTGAATCCGCCGTATTTTCTTCATCACCTCAACAGGAATCATTGTCTTCACACCTCCACTTTTTCGCTTACTCCAATCAACGCTCAACCCGGCCCTCTCGGGCCGGGTTGCATAAATCAGGGAACCTGAACTTCGCTCAGGATTCTGTCAATGATATCGACCGAACTGATATCTTCGGCCTCCGCCTCATACGTCAGGATCACTCGATGTCGCAGTACATCATGGGCAATGTCTTTGACATCCTGTGGAGTCACATAACCGCGTCCCGCAAGAAACGCATTCGCCTTGGCAGCGAGGGTGAGATTAATAGAGGCACGTGGTGAGCCACCATATTGAATCAAGTGCTTCGCTTCGATGCCGTAGGATTCCGGTTCGCGCGTTGCCACGACAAGATCCACAATGTAGCTACTCACCCGATCGTCAACATAAATCTGATCAACAAGCTTGCGAGCCTCAACGACGTCTTCTGGATCCAGCACCGACTGGACGTCATACGAAGCTTTCGTCTTCGACATCCTCTTGAGGATTTCTAATTCTTCCTTGTGATTGGGGTACCCAACAATCACCTTCAGCATGAAACGATCCATTTGAGCTTCGGGAAGTGGGTATGTTCCTTCCTGCTCCACCGGGTTCTGGGTTGCCATCACAAGAAAAGGCTCGTCAAGCAGATGGGTTTCACCACCAATCGTGACCTGTCTCTCTTGCATCGCTTCTAAAAGAGCACTCTGTACTTTTGCAGGCGCGCGGTTGATTTCGTCCGCCAAAATCAGATTTGAAAAAATGGGGCCTTTCTGAACCACAAAGTCCTGATCTTGCGGTCGGTAAATCAAGGTTCCAATCAAATCCGCCGGAAGAAGATCAGGAGTGAACTGCAATCGTTGAAATCCTGTGTTGATGCCTTTGGCAAGGCAAGAGACTGCTGTCGTCTTGGCCAGACCGGGAACACCTTCGATCAATAGGTGGCCATTGCCAAGAAGACCAACGAGCATTCGATGCATGAGTTGTTCTTGTCCGACGATCACGCGACCCACTTCGCCTAACAACCGACGAAAAGGCTCGCTATGTGTCTTGATCTGCTCGCTGATCTGATTGATTTGTTCATGCGTTACATTGTTGTTTACAGTTGCGTGCGACATCTCAGTTGCCTTTCCAATCAGTTTTCTGGTTTGTATATGCGATTCGAATAATCGTTATCAAAGCTTTCAAAAAGCGGGCACGGTTATCACCACCCCACCCCTCATTGCCCAGCGGTTTGATATACGCAACGAGCGTGCCAAAGGATTTGATTTAAAAATCAGCTTATTTTTCGCGGAATGCGGAAAAAAACTGGGGCATTTTGCCCCCTCCAGGGGGGAAATTCCGCGCGCCACCGCTGTGTTCTACTTCTCGGTGATCTCTGGCGACGCGAGGATCGACCATTTTCCATTCTCGGGAACGAATGGACATCTTCCGCCATTGGCCTTAAAGTAGTACGGGTAAGGATCAATCGCATTTCCACGGTGATCCCGGGTCGGACTTCTGTCTTCTGTTTCGTAGGTCTCCAGGCATGACCGAGCGACACCTACTGGCATTTCTCGTGGCAACTGTAGTGTGCCTCACCTCTCCGCTGCTTTTACGTGGCGTAGGCGAAGAAACATCGACCTCATTTTCCACCGAAGACTTAGCTTTTTTTGAAAAGAAGATTCGACCTCTCTTGGTTGAACGTTGTCATGAGTGTCACAGCAAGACAGCTGAGACGATTGAAGCCGGGTTGCGACTCGACTCCCGCCACGCGATGCTTGCCGGTGGTGATACTGGACCGGTAATCGTTCCAGGAAATCCTGAACAGAGCTTACTGATTGAGTCCATTCACTACGGTGGTACTTATGAAATGCCACCAGACTCAAAGTTACCGTCAGCAGAAATCGATCTACTCAATCAATGGGTCAGCATGGGTGCTCCCTGGCCAGCGGAAGGAGCCGATGCGGATTTCGAGGACACAGAAACTTTTTCACTCCAGCAACGAAAAGAAAACCACTGGTGTTGGCATCCGCTTAAATCGAGCGACCCTCCAGCAGTCCAAGATGTACTTTGGCCACGTCAATTTATTGATCGATTCATTTTGAGCCGACTGGAACAAGCCGACCTTGAACCCGCAAAGGAAGTAAATCGAAATCAATGGCTACGTCGCGTCACGTTCGATCTGATCGGACTTCCTCCCACGCTTGATGAAATTGATCACTTCCTCGCGGACAAATCTCCCGATGCTTACGAACGCGTGGTTGACCGACTGCTTGCCTCTCCACGATTCGGAGAACATTGGGCGCGGTACTGGATGGATATTATCCGCTATGGCGAAACAAAAGCTTTTGCGCAAGACTATTCCGCCCCGTTTGTATTTCGTTACCGCGACTATTTAATTCGAGCCTACAACACCGACGTCACTTATGATCAATTCATTCGCGAAGCACTCGCGGGAGATCTGATTGAAAAACCACGAGTTGATCCACTCGACGGTGCCAATGAGTCGATTATGGGGCCCGGATATGTCTATCTCACTGATGGACACCATGGACCAGCAGACATTCATGCAGACCAAGCGCGTGTTTTTGACACCATCATTGATACGACCAGCAAGGCATTTCTGGGCCTGACGCTTTCCTGCTGTCGCTGTCACGATCACAAATTCGATGCCCTCTCGATGCAGGATTATTATTCACTCTACGGGGTTATCGCCAGCTCTCGCCTTGATTTTGCAAATACGGTCTCCAGTGAAAACTGTACAGAACTCAAAGCTGATCTTTTGCAGAAAAAAAAGACGGTTCGTGAAGCGTTGATTTCACATATTGAGAGTGCGTTTAACGACTTAGACCTTACGACCCCAGAACAGTGCTCGACGTTAAGTGAACAACTCAAGGCGAATGAAGCATGGAACCAGGAAGACCATCCTCTCTATCCTGTCACTGCTGTCCTGCTTGCCAGTGACGCAGACACTCGCCGGGTCGCTTGGAATCGATTCAAGCAGATCCCCGCACCTGAGAATAAAAATCTAAAGAATTTTATAGGACCAGGTTCGCCGAGTGCATGGTTTTCTTCGGGTCCGGGATTTGATTGTGAACAGCGACCACCGGGCACGGTTGTGATTTCACCAACCGGAAAAGTGCTGCTGAACGCAATTGTAGGCTCAAGCTGGGTAGCAGGTGACCTGACATCGCGACTGGCCGGTTCGCTGAAATCGCCGACATTTGTTCTCCCTAAAAAATTGAGTCTGCGGGTTCAAGGGCGGCATGGTCGTGCACGACTTTATGTTCAACATTACGAGATGGTCGGTCAGGGACCGACAACGACCAGTCTTGATATTCCGATCAATAAAGATGCCTGGCATTGGATTTCCTTTGACACGCGATTATGGGAAGGCAAAAGCGCCTATCTGGAATTGCTTCAAAACGGTGATCAAATGCAATTTATATCACGCAAACAACACGATTGGCGGCATGAAGAAGATGGGTATTTGGCAGTCGATCAAGTCGTTGTTGGTGAACCAACACAGTCAAACTCAAAAATGAGTTCGGTCATTGCCGCCTGGCAGATCGCAGGGGAACCACCCGAAAGTCTTGTCGATGCTACCGCCTTTTTTCTGGACCGGATCGAAGACCTTCTAGAGCAATGGAAGGCCGCAACTGTGGATCGTAGCGGTGAAGAAATTCTTGCATCATTGTTTGCCGTGGGTGGACTGTGGGAAGTGGCGTGTGACGANGAGAAACCGCTTCGAAAAATGGTNGAAGANTATCGACAACAAATGCAAAGCATCCCGAAGCCGATCTATGCCCGTAGCCTGACCGATGGGCCGGGTACNGATGAAGCATTGCNCATNCGCGGTAATCCCGCCGCACCGAGCAAAGATCCCGCAAAACGTCATTTCCTTGATGCGCTTGATCCACAACCTTTTACCGAATGGGGTAGTGGACGGGAGAAATGGGCAACTGCAGCCACTGTGGTCGGCAAGCCACTCACCGCCCGTGTCGAAGCCAACCGCATCTGGTATCGACTTTTCGGAAAAGGCATTGTGGAAACCGTTGACAATTTTGGAGTGAAAGGAAGCAAACCGAGTCACCCTGAACTCTTGGATGGCCTTGCGGAAGATTTCGTCCGGAACGGTTGGTCGCGAAAAGAATTGATTCGCAAACTCGTACTCTCAAGTACGTATCGGATGTCGACTCAAGCATCGCCAAAATCTTTAGCCATCGATCCGGGTAACATCCTGCTACAACACGCCCCGGTACGTCGTCTGCCGGCCGAAGCAATTCGCGATGCGGTTTTAGCGACCTCCGGATCACTCAATTCCACGATGTACGGGCCCGGTGTTCCACTGAACCTCGACCAAATGCCTCCCAGTCGCGCCAGGCCACTTACCAGCGGGCCTNTGGATGGAGACAGTCGCCGNGCAGTCTATCAGGAAATTCGACGCAACTATCTTCCGCCGCTGCTACTCGCCTTCGATCTTCCCCAGGCNGCAGTNGCTCTNGGGAAGCGGGGAGTGACGAACGTCCCGGCNCAGAGTTTAGCGCTACTGAATGATCCCTTCATTATACAACAGGCCAAACGTTGGGCCGACCAGATCGTACATACCGCTAACCTATCGACCGAAGAGCGGATTGATCTCGTGCATCAGATTGCTTTATCACGGCCCGCAACAGAAAAAGAGATTGAGCTCTCAAAGCATATGCTAAACTATTTTTCAGAAAGCGCTCCGACGAAAGATGGGCAAATCGCCCAATCCCAGGAGGCATGGCAAAACCTTTGTCACTTAATGTTCAACCGTAAAGAATTTATTTTCATCCGTTGATAGGCACTACCGTTGAATCAATCCGTTAGCCGCATGACCACTCGAGCAGTCACACGAAGAGATGTTCTCCGCCGCACNTCNATGGGNTTTGGTGCTCTAGCGCTTTCAGATNTTCTGCTTCGCNATGGTGTTGAAGCCAGTGAGACGAGCCCCNCAACAAAATTGGCTCACCACAAGCCGCGCGCACANAATGTGATNTTCCTCTACATGGATGGTGGTATTTCACAAGTCGATAGCTTTGATCCAAAGCCGCAACTTGCCAAANATCAGGGCAAAAAAGCGCCGTTTAAAACAGATCCGACCGTCTTCAACAGTAAGGGTGGACTACTCCCGAGTCCCTGGAAATTTCAGCAACATGGCGAAAGTGGTTTGCCGTTAAGCTCACTCTTCCCGCATCTTGGAACGTGTGCCGATGATCTCTGTGTTATCCGTTCGATGACTGCTCCTCTTCCCGATCATCCCAATGCAAATTACGCACTGCATAGCGGCTATGCGGTGCGCGGGCGACCGAGTATGGGATCGTGGGTTTCTTATGGACTCGGAAGCATGAATCAAAATCTTCCCGGCTATGTCGTGCTCCACGGGGGACAGGTTCCTCCNGGAGGGCTGACGACTTTTGGAAATGGTTTTTTGCCTGCNCAGCATCANGGTTCGATNTTTTCTAGCACTCCACCTGCGATTCGTAATCTAAGTCGCCANGAGGGGTCGGCNGAGTTGCAAGCNAAAAAACTGAGCTACTTAAAACAATTCGATGAGCAACTGCTTGTGGACACTGCTCAAGAGCGAGAAATAGAAGCAGCCATTTCTAACTATGAATTGGCTTTTCGGATGCAGATGGCCGTCCCNGAAGCGATGGANCTCTCCCAGGAAACGGAAGAAACCAAGCGTCTCTATGGTATCGATTCCAAATTTCAGCCTACCAGTTCTTATGGCACGCAGTGTCTGCTCGCCCGACGGATGGTCGAGCGTGGAGTACGTTTTATCGAGCTAACGATTTGCAAACAGGATGGGGTAGACCGCTGGGATCAGCACGGCAACCTACGGACAGGGCATCCCAAAAACGCACGGGCTGTCGATCAACCGATTGCAGGACTGATTAAAGATCTCAAGCAACGTGGCCTGCTCGAAACGACGCTCCTGGTCTTTACGAGTGAGTTTGGCCGCACACCCTTTGCGCAGGGTAAAGATGGGCGAGACCACAACCCTCAAGGTTTTAGCATGTGGATGGCAGGCGGGGGAATTCGCGGNGGNANNNCNTANGGNNCNACCGANNNGTGGGGCTATCGNGCNATCGANAATAAAGTGAANGTGAACGACTTGCACGCNAACATTCTTCACTTACTNGGCATCGATCACACGCAGCTTACCTACCACTACAGCAGTCGTGACTTCCGCCTCACCGATGTGGGCGGCAGACTGATTCCAGAAATACTTCTTTAACCCGCAAGCTGCATCTGGAACAGGTTTCTGGTTCATCCGTCGCCGCTTCGGGTGCCCATCTGCTTCCAGACCCTCGGTTCAATGTCATTCTCGACAGCCTTGACTGAACCATCCATCATCAGCACATTCACACTGCCCGGATGATAACTCCGCGAGGTGATCGCGGCCTTGGTGACAGGATATTGGTCCCATTTTCCTTCTTGTCCCGAGTTGTAGTCGATGTCGTAGGTTTTACCGCCCGACTCGTAGGTCACAAACGTGTTAGGAGTGAAAACCGTTGTCATTCCGCTGTGGTGCACTCGACCATCACACCACTCGGTGTGCCCTGTATTCTGGTTGGTTGTTGGACCGAGTTTACTTTGTCCCCCAGAAGCCATGCTGACCAGTTCGTCCACCGTTGTAGGCACGTCGCCCGGGTCGCCTCCGGTATTACGCAAGTAGGAGGTATAGGCTTTNACATCGGCAGCACACATTGTCCGCGATTCGCCGTCCGTAAAGTTCTTGGTGCGCAAACGACTGTTCGGGTAAAAGGCACCATCTCCCCCAGTATTTGTATTGGAATCATAGACAAGCCAGCTGCCAAANTTGAATCCGTAATTTTGGGGATAAATGTAGGGAACNCCATTTTTAATGCGCACTTGATCAAATTCTTCACTCGCACACAGGTAACCGGNAACACGCATCANCGGGATCCCNGTATCCAGATTNACNGGNTCNTCNTAACCNTTNNNGAGATCCACCATGTCCTGTGCCCAATCCATGTCCATNTAAGGCAACAATCGGCCGTGAATCGACCAGGAACCATTGTTCGATGTCATCCCNCCCNCGTCCTCAAACTCAAAACTCGGCGGATAANANCGNTTGGCTGATTCNTACATTTTTACAGCCAGACCAATTTGCTTGAGATTACTCTTGCATGCGGCGCCCCTGGCAGCTTCCCTGACAGACGATAACGCCGGGAGCAGCAGGCTGACGAGAATGCCAATGATCGCAATCACGACCAATAACTCGACCAAGGTGAATCCGTAATGAGACCNTGNGTTTTTGCTTCTGCTAATCGGCATCTTTCAGTTCCCGTCCTATGTATCCCCAGCCATCCAATCTACGCTATCTCGGCGGTTCTTGCAGTAACGGGCGATCCGCGCATCAGTGATTGACGAAATCGACCGCNGCTGCTCGCCCGCATTTGCTGCTCTTCAGTTGTGCAATTACCGCTAGCTATCAATCGATTTACCCTNTATTTCCCNNGTTTTNAAAAAAAATCTNGATTGGTCATTTTTTTTTGTCCGCGTGGGTAACCGTTCGACCATTTCAACTCATCGATCCTGTTACTCACCCCCACCTTTGGACCTGTCGGGCAAGCGATGCGACATTTTTCCACATTTTATATGTGCTTCCTCGGGCTCTCTTCAATCGCCAGCAGCAGCTTGGCCACGGAGTTACACACTTTTAATTTTAGTGGAGAGGATGCACAACTCATCGACAATCTCGCTGGACTTGCTTCTGGCACTTACACGTCAGTCGGCGTAGTGGATGAAATCACCGTCAATATTTCTGCCAATCTCGGCGTTCTCGATTTTACGACTGTATCCGGTAACCTCGGAATTGATCCGTTCACATCCAGCAGCACAGATCCGCACAGCATTAAACTCGATTTTTCGAGTCTCTCGGATTCACCGATTCGCATTCATTCGATCACGATGACTTCCGTTATGGAAATCGGCTCTCCTTTCACAAGAAGTCATGAGTTTGTGCTCGACCTGAATAATATAAGCCAAGCCATTTATCGATATGATGATTCGCAGTCGATCTTACTAGGGAGCTACCATACGCCCCAAGCCGGTGGCGTTGTGCTGAACGTGAATCATTTGCAGTACGGTTATCACTCGATCCACTCAATCACCGTGGCAAGTGAGTCGATAGGAACAAGCGTTCCCGAACCAGCAACGGCACTCTTGTTTTTTGTTGGTCTGGCCGCCCTGGGATTTATTCGCATTCGCTGGCGATAATGACCGAGTGTATTCGGACATCTGACATCTCAAGATGTCCGGTTTCTACCGTCAAAAACGAGGTGCCTGAATAAGACGGGTAATTTACAGATAGCTAAAAGCAAAAGATTGAAGCCGCGGGTTTTACTATCATCGCACGAAACAACAGCCCCAAGCGTGCGACGGTGTTGCTGAAGCAGTTGCGGGCAGGTAATTGAGGCCACTTCCAGTCTTTCTCTCTGCTGCTGTGTGGGGATAATGAGGAAATCTTGTTTCGTCTTTTAACGGTGAGTTGCCATGGGGTTTGATAGTCTTGCCGCAGATACAACCGGATGAAGAAGGCGCCCGGCGACTGCGGGAACGGGCGGCGAATGGCCGCTAATCTGGCGGATCTTCATTCGCGGCATAGACGAGCAAGATCGTTACGCTCAACACAACTATGGTTACAACGCAACCAAATATGAAGATGACGACGTCAGTCACTTTTCCGCTCCCTTCCGGCGAGCATCAACCCACCAAAAGCGAGTATCGAAGGGACCCATATTCCCACGTACAATCCTTCCTCTCTTAGCCCGGTAAACCAAAGATAGTTGGACATCAAAAAAGACAGGAAGGCGGCGGTGACATATCCGATCTTTGCAATTGTGGTCTTTTGCATCGTGACGGACTCCAGTGGTAGTTGGTGATTACATCAGCGAGAGTTACCAATCCCCCATTATCTAAAAAAACATTCCCCGCCGACTAGCCCAGACAAAACCCCACCATTCCCGCGTTCTATCGCCATTTGTCTGGCGTATCTATCGCAGCGGGTCCTTTTTGACGGCCTGCTCCCTTCCATCACCAAAGGGAACTGCCAAAAGACGANNNTTTATTTATTGTGCGCCGGCGTANNGATTGNGATAGNCGAGGCCCGCCGCCAGCGGATATAGACGCCTAAAAAAACGCACCAAGGGCACGGGAAGGGCACGGGAATATCAGCGCAAAAAAGGAACCCCGAAAAAGTATCTTTTTCTCGGGGTTTTAAGTGCCCCCTCTTGGACTCGAACCAAGAACCTACTGATTAAGAGTCAGTTGCTCTGCCAATTGAGCTAAGGGGGCGCTCGCGCGCCGCTGCATCAACACGTTGACTCAAGACCGAGTATCGTAACACCTACCCGAAACGCAGCAAGGGGCTTACACGATTCAGCAGAAACGGAATGCTGTCTGCAATCAATTCTCAACCGCAATAGAAACTTTTTCCATCGTGTCGCCTTGCTCAATCGCATCGACAACTTCCTGACCTTCAAGGACCACACCGAAAACGGAGTGTTTCCCGTCGAGATGAGGCGTTGGGCCATGTGTGATAAAAAATTGGGATCCGTTCGTATTGGGACCGGCATTAGCCATTGAAAGAATTCCCGCTTGATCGTGACGCAGCGAATTGTCGAATTCATCCTCAAATTCATAGCCCGGACCACCCATTCCGGTTCCCTGTGGGCAACCTGTCTGGATCATAAAATTAGGAATCACACGATGAAAAAGTAAACCATCATAAAATCCATCGCCAGCGAGCTTTTCAAAATTAGCCACCGTTTTTGGCGTGCGATCTTCGTGTAATTCAATCCGAATCGCACCCTTGCTCGTCTCTATCGTAGCCACCTTCATCACACACCTCTTTCAATCANTAAAACCATTTCATCGTATTCCCTTGAGAGNNCNTACTCTAACAGAAACTGACTAAATTGTCTCGGAGGGCATTGATGGCATTTACTCTTTGTAGCTTAAACGGGTATTCTTCCATGATCATGAAAACNGTCCTCTTACTTCGNCATGCCAAGTCGAGNTGGAAAGAAGCAGGTCAAACCGATCACNCCCGGCCCTTAAATAAACGGGGGCTTCGCGATGCGCCGCGCATGGGGACGTTGATCGCCGAGCAAAAGATCCAACCAGACTTGATCCTGAGTTCTTCCGCAGCACGGGCTATCTGCACTGCAAAAGCAGTTTCCCAGGCGCTCAAAGATAAAACGACGATCATTGAAGAAGATGAACTTTATCTGGCAAGTTGCGGCACCTACATTGAGACGNCTNGTTCCCTTGACGATCGCTTTCAAAGAATTCTGATTGTCGGCCACAACCCGGGAATTTCTGATCTTCTCTTCAAACTCACAGGTTGCGACAGCATGATGCCGACCGCTGCATTGGCACAGATTGAATTACCGATCGACCAATGGAGCAACTTGAGTTTGCAGATCGAGGGCAAATTAGTTGCGCTCTGGCGNCCCAAAGAACTGGATCCCCATTAACGATGATTGCCCGCAAAGCGCCGAAGCAGTTTCGCTGCGTTTTGCAGGCTATTTTTTTCCGAATCGCTTTCTGATTCGTCGGCCACCGCGTCGAACGAAACTCCTTGTCGCTGCAGAGCCAGTTGGCGGTCGGCAAGACCGATGGCCGCGTGCTTCGCCTCTAAATCGCCTTCTAGATAAAGACCTACTACGAACCGAGACTCACCACATGGATAAANTCCCTTGATGAAGTAACGTGATCGCTGACCATCGGCACGGCAGGAGAGGAGCAAATAATCACCCCGCCAATCACGAGGCACGATGAACGAACAGGTAATTGATTTGATTCCCTCAAGAGAAACCTGATTCGATTGTTTGAACTTAAAAAATACGCCCTGCCTTTGGCTGAATGTGCCACTGACAATCAGCGGCTTTTTCGCAGGCATTTTACGCATCTCTTCGGTGACTGAGTCATGCTCATTGCGGCCAAGACTGGCCACAGGGTGGGCACTGGCTGGCAACGGGATCGGCGCTGCCATCGTCCCATTGACGCTTCCACCGATCGTGTTATTTTTACCGACCGTTTTGACAATTTGGATCGGTTCGACGTACTCGCTGGATAATTTGGTCCGGGGTGAAAAATCGTCAATTCGTCCCAATGGACTTTGAATTTCGTAAACCAGTTCAGTAAGGTCTTCGGTTGCACCTGCGGTCATCCGAGTTGAAATCCTTATGGTCGCTTCAATAATTTTTTCGTCA
The DNA here is from genome assembly GCA_002168195.1 of Planctomycetaceae bacterium TMED10. Classification (GTDB taxonomy): domain Bacteria; phylum Planctomycetota; class Planctomycetia; order Pirellulales; family UBA7805; genus UBA7805. Next base: position 4,432 of record NHBP01000009.1, on the reverse strand, counting down.
GGGTTGGACAGGGAAAAATCGACCGGAGTGATGTCACGGCAGACAACAGTCGGATCGCAGTCAAATTGCATATCAGGATCCTCAGCCACCGCTGCTCCGGCGAGTAAAGGAAGCAGCAAGGCGGCCAAAGATAAGGTCAATTTGTATGATTGAGGCAAGTACGCAACGCAAACCATANGACATTTCCTTGCAAGGTGAGAGTAGCACGTCGAGGGCCATCTTCGAGCTACAGACAATCTTTTCAGCGCCAGAGCGAGAGTCAAGTTTTTTGGCGCAAAAAACAGGTGACTCCTTCATGCATCGAAAACATGCATTCTTCGCTAGCATGCTTCTCAGGACCGATGCACTCGACGCAGGGGGGTTCAGGTATGCTTTTGCCAAGCTCTGCCAAAAGCAATACTCATCGCGGTTGTAACGGTTAGGAAACCAAAGATCCTGCGAACCGTCACCCCCGTCGTATCGAAGGCACTAGGATTGCCAACCTGTGGAACGCATAAGATCGAGGGGCACGCCATCGATGAGCGTGTAGACACGAAACTCAATCGCTCCGACACCCTCTCGCCCGAATTGCTTNGACCACTGCTGAAGATCTTTGAGTTTCAGGGCACGATTGTTGATCTTTTCTATTTCGATATTGACAATTGTTTTCAGTGTTCCAGCTTGTTTCTCATTCAAGATGGTTCGCGGGTTAAGGCCGAAATCTCGCCACCGCTTTTGGATTATCATGATCTCACGCTTTTCGTCAGGCTTTAGTCGAGAACGACCCGCATACTTTTCAACGCCCTGCACAATTTTCAAAAGCTCCTCGCCTTTTTTTATTCGAGCTGTAAGTTTAGGAAGCTCGGAAAGAGCTTTTTTTAAAGGCACGATCTTGGCTTTCTTCTTGCCATCCTTGCCCGCCACCTCTTCCTGGATCTGCGTCTTGATACTCAAGGTAATGACAGGAGCTTTCCAGGAGGAGTCTAACTTTAAAACCATATTGTCTTTAATAAGTATGTCCGTTTCCACATCTTCACCGCGAACCTGAAGGACTGCAGACCCATCGACGCCAAAAGTCGCCTGGGGAAACTTTAGCGCTAAGCGTAAATCTTCAGCAGCCACGCCCGCCGGAACCTGAATTTGAGGCCTCACCGTTTTAAGCGGACTGTAGGTAAGCGGTACAAGCTCCACAACTTCACGCAGCGGGACACTGCGTGAATGCTCACCGATCTGCAACTGAAGGAGTCCGTTTTGCAAATCGGCCGCACGCGGCAGCCCCGCCGCCTCCGGGAGCCACCGCAGGGTAAGCTCCGCCAATTTTTCTCCCTGCTGTACCAGTTCCGCCACGGCAGTCTGCTGATTATCGGATGACAGTAAAAACTCCCACTGATGCGACAGGTCGCCTGCAACTGTGGGTACTTTTTTTAACGTAAAGCTTACTCCCGCAACATTGCTACTTCCACCAAAGAGTCGTGCGTTCAGTTTTTGGCCGCCGAGATAGATGCTTCCCAGGCCCACCTCTCCGGAGTCGCCCTCCGGCAATCCATGGGCAACAAAATCAGCAAAGGGTTTTTCGGCCAGTTTGCGATCACGCATCGCCTGCGACATTTCTTTGGCAGTTGTGCCGCCGGTAATTCCCAGCAGACGAAATTTAGAAAGTCTTTGCGCGTTACTTTCGTGTTTTAATTCGATCAGAAATTTTGGATCAAACGGGCGCTTCGCGGCAAAGACAGCCCACACCGGTTCTTCGTCGCTGAATTGCAATTGCCATCCAGCATTCTCATTTTCATCGATCACTGTCTCCGCACCACCCTGATCCAATGAATCAAAAACACTGCTCCACTGAACTGACTTGATTTTCATATTGGTCAGGTTCGCCGTCTGATGTGCCGGCCCCACCATTTCCAAACAAAGGCCGTTGAGGGGACCGGAGTCTCCGGTAACACGCATCCTGTAGTAAGCGGAAGTCGACCCCTCGGCGGTGTAATACTGATCACCCTGCTTCTGATAGCGAAATTTCGTCTTGGTATCGGTTGCAGCAATCTCGAGTGGAATAAATCGGACAGGTCTCTTTTTTACTAACGTCGTTTTTTCTTCATCTGATTCTGAAGATTTTTCATCCGGTGATTTGTCTTCTTCCGCATTCTTTGAAGATTTCTCTTTCTGCTCCTCCGGGTCTTCAAGCGTGGGCTTTGTTCCCGTAGATCCTTTTTCACGCTGGGTGGATTCGGTGGGCAAATCTTTTTTAGATATTTCCGGCTGCACGATAACTTTACGGCCACTACCCACCGGCGGTATCTCAACCGGTGGCGGCAGTTTATTGGACTCGGCCACTTGCGACGCACCACTTGCGTCAATATCTGTTGGGGGTGGTGATTCGCCTTCACCGATCAAAAAGAAAGCGGTAAGAGCAATCAGAATAAGTCCAAGCACTGCACCGGCAATGAAAAGCGGGCGTTTATCTGAACGTTCAGGTTTGGACGGGGCTGTAGATCCTGAATCTGTCTGTTGAGCCGTTTTGGCTTTTTGTGCTTTCGCCAGTTGACTCGGGTTGGAATCGCGTGCTTGCTTCTTTTTCCGCGCCGCAAGCGTCGGTTCTGAAGAATCTTTTTGCACTTTAGAATTTGATTTTTGTTGCCCTGGTTCGGTTTGAATACGCGCTCGCTGCCCCCCCTCGATGGACTCAAGCTGCTTACGAATCCGGGCATCATAAACCAATTTTTTCTCCTGGTTTAAAAGACAAAGTCTTGCCGCGGCCAACTCGGTCAACAGTCGCTGCGCCAGCGCCGCTTTGCTACCCTGAGAAACCTCCTGTAGATACGTCATCTGGCGATCGGCGGCCGCTTCAATCACATCGGAGTCTGATTCGAAGAGATTCAATCCAAGCAGACGGTAATGCGTTGGCGGTCGCTCTTCCGGTGCGATACCAAGCCATTTGTGATACGGATCAAAATTTTTTGCCATCATTTATCCGCTTGCAGACGGAACCCTTTGTAAAGAGTCGATTTTAGCCGGACCGGATACGATCAGCAATCAATACATAAAAACGCAGAATCTTTTATAAAACCCAAGTGCATCGCATAAAAAAGTCGCTGCCGGATAATCCGACAGCGACCTTTAAATAACGCAGCAAACTGTTTTCCGCTGGGCTCGCTTTAGGCTATTAGTTACAGCAACAGGGCGCGGGTGCCGGAGCGTAATAAACCGGGTACGCCGGTGCGGAATAAACAACCGGGGCACCATAGTAGGCCACACGCCGCGGACGCGGATAAGCAGCCCGCCTGGGATAGTAGGCCGTATAGACCGGACCATACGCGGGGTACGCGGGATAATATGAATAGTAGCGGCGGGCTTCGGCACGCTGAGGCGCGGCAAAGATCAATGCCGTTCCGATCACTGCCATTAGCAGGCCACATTTAATTAAGCTCTTCATCGATTTACTCCTATTTGCTGCTAGTAGATAGACTCTGTTGATGTACTCAAAAACTATGGGTTGTAAGTGCTCGGACATTTCCTCTGCCGTGCACTTCTGTGCCGTACACTGATAGGATACCAATTCCCGACCAAACAGAACAGCACTTGGGCCGCCGGAATGTGCCCGAAGCTAGCAGTCGTCAATTGCCGAAAGTCCAAAGGGGGATACAACCTCCGTCAACGCCTTAAAGCAATGACCGGCAGATGAACCATGTTTTTCCTGTATTTTTTCCGTCCAACGCGATACAATGCCCGAGGTGAGGATGTGTGGGTGCATTGAAGCCTGGAGCGCGCGATGCGGTTGATTAACAGAATTTCCGATATCCGTTCGGCAGCCATCTGCTCGCTTTTGCTCAGTATTGTGCTTACCGTTCGGGGCGCTACCGGACAGACGATTCAACTCCCAGCCTTTCAACAACGCGGCCTGCAGACCACGGTCGTAGTTCCCGACCGTGGCAGTATTTCGCTCGGTGGATTCTCCGGCGCAAGGCAAAGTCGTCTCCGATTCGCACCACCCTTCTTTGGACCTTTAGCGCCGAGCCGTGCGCTAAGCGGTTCACGTGGCGTGGGCAACATGCAGATGCGTGTTTGGGTTCACGACCTGCAGGCGATGGATGCGGCGATTCTTACCGAAGCGAGCCAAGCGAAAGTAACGCCAAAAAAGGGAGGCCGAGCAAACCCGCTTGCAAGTCGTAAACCCAAACCACTCCCTCGACTTCCCGCAGGAAACTAATGCTGCTCAGCTACAAATCGATATGAGGGGGATCAAATTTTTATCTAAAATCCCGCCCGCATTACCCTTCTTTACTAAAGGCCCTACGCTCCGCTGTCCGATACATAGGAGGCGGGCAACAAGCGAAGGGAGGCCAGTCATGCGAGCAAGGATGCGACGCGGGGCATTGTCCCTGATTTCCTTCTTCAGCATCGTTAGCGTAGGCATTCTCTGCCTCACCTTCTGTTCTCTGGATGCAGTTGCACA
>NHBP01000008.1 GCA_002168195.1 Planctomycetaceae bacterium TMED10 | reverse complement strand
TCTACATTCCACCGCTCTCCGAGGTGTACGCCGCGGTAGTGCCTGAACCGACAAAAAAAGAAGCAACCGTAATCATCAAAACTCCCAACGGTTCCGACGGCGGACTATTGATCAGCCAATTGACCTTACCGCAAGGTGGGATGGTTGCTGAAGGTTCGCTCGTCGGGGAAAGTTCTTTTAAGATGGACGGCCTCGCACAAAGGCTGACTCAAGGTGAAGACCCCTTGAATGCTGAATTTTTGTTGGTCGACGTTCGCTCCCAGGCTCCCGCCTCCGCGGAGACAGGGATGAGTGATCTTCTATTTCTGGATGCAAACGGGGAATTTCAATTGAGAAACACCGCTTCGGCGGTGGACCAACGGGAGACCCAAAGGTTCAATCGAATCAGCACCGCATTCGACCTGGGAATGCAGAACAAAAAGGACAAGGAAAAGGACAATCGAAATAGACAAGGCGACGACAAAAACCAGGACGATAAAGCGCTGTTGGGTGGAAAGCGGCCTGACGACAAAAAAGACAAATAGAATAACTCTTTATTATCCCGAAAGTATAATAAATTGGTTTTTGTCGGGCTTCCAAAACGCATAAAAGATAATGCCGCGTGTTCACCCCAGCAACCGTGGCGTTTGCAATTTGCAATTCGGTGAGCAGCAACTCGCGTTGCGATCCAACCCGGCATTCTTAACTGCAGCACACTTCGTGCTGCGTGGGTCTCGAACTGCTTTTGTCCTCCAGAACTCTCGGGCAAATAACACTTTGCTCCCCGGTATCGCTTACCGCACGTTGGCCCCACACTCCGCCACCCTGCGCACTCTCCGCGGAAAACCTACAGGGGAAAAACGTCAAAAGATTCCAAAGCCGCCTAAACATGAGTCTGTATTTGGTCAGTAAACACAACCTAATTGGAAAAAATTCCCTATTTTTCTGATTTTTTCTCGAAAAACATTGTGATCTACGCTCCCTGTAATCAATATGGGGTAGAGTTTATGGAAACATATACAGATCACTTAAACTACTAATTTCACTCATAAGCCTTATTTTACCTAAATGGCTTCTTGACAATAAAAAACACCATGTTATTTTACCCGCCTAGATTAAAAAATCGCTAAACCTGACGTAACCGGTACATCTTCCGTTTGCCTCGGTGGTGCGAGTTTTGATCTTGGGGGTTGCTGTCCCCGACCAACGCCGTCCAGTCGGCGGGGCAGGATAGGGATGCCGAGACGGCAACTGTTGTTAGATGTCAACTCCTACTTTTTTGGGTACCTTTTTGGAGGATTGGAAAAGATGAATCGCACCTTAATTCTCGGAATCGCGATCTTTCTCGCGGTTGTTGGAATCGCCATGATTGGCGGTGAAAAGCAAGCCATTGCAGGCCACGGCTGTAGCTGTGACTGCTCAGATGATTGCTCCGCTTGTGACAATGATTGCTCTTGCAAGTGCAAGGGTCGTCACCGCTGCAAGGGTCGTGACCGNTGCTCGGGTCGTGATCGCTGCTCGGGTCGTGACCGCTGCTGCGGTAAAAAAGAGCGTTGCCACGGTCGATGCAAGGGTCGTTGCCACGGCCGATGCAAAGGTCGCTGCAATGGCTGCTCGGCACCTGCCTNTAANGGCTGTGCTGCNTAAGCTAGCTTAAGCANCGGTAACCTGTCAGGCACTTGTCTGATCGGTTTACCAAAAGCGGCGCGTAAAGCGAACTGTTAAAGCCGGGTCCTCCTTTTGGGGACCCGGCTTTTTTTGTTGCGCGAAAAAGGCGGTCGCGAAGGTGACGTTACAGTTTTCCNCGCAACTTGGTCGATGAATAGCGGTANCCTTCCTGTGAATGCTCCATTTCTATCCCTCCCCGACCNCTNCTCCGACTATGCAAACACCGCAAGAATCAACCATCAANAATNACGGGGAAGAGCNAGGATTNCCNTCTGCCGGAGTGCGGACTTTTTTNACTTTCCTCCTGTTCTTCCATTTTTTTGCCATCTTTGCGGGGATCTCCGGTAACTTCGGCGCCCGCAGCGGATTGAGACGGCAATTGCGTGCAAGTCCCGGCGTGCAACCCTATCTGCATACGCTCGGACTCGATACAGGGTATGACCATGGAATTATCTCCAACACCGCTGATGATTGGGATCATCTGTGCCAGATTGTGGTGAACCCGCCAGCAAATTTTGATCCGCTCAATGACGATGCGGCTGATCTCCAAAAGGTCNACTTAATCCCCGCCGGTTCCTCGCCATGGGGCATGCAAAAAAGACGCTACCTGACACTCGCCGGATGGCTCGCGGCGGTGCAGGGTGACGATAACGAGGAAGCCGCCTTGGTNTCGGCNATTGCCGGCGGGATGCTGCGAAAGGCTGAAGTCGAGTCGGGTGCACATCGTTTTCTGCTCTTGGCCCAAAGAACTCAGGATATGATNAGCCTCGAAGAGATGGATCCGGTGCTCCGCGACCCGAACCATCCGGATTGGTTTGACACCCTCTACAACGCTGACCTGATTCTCGACGAAGATCGCTGGTCGCCCTCAACGCGAGGCGGCCGTGGAGAAATGACCCAATCACGGGCCACACGAGGGCGGGATCGATAGCCATGGAAACACTCTCTGTGAACGATTATTTTCGGCGGCTGACCGAGGGTTTTGGCAACGGATGGAACCGCTTTTGGTATTCGCCCAGCGACCCGCTGCCATTGTGTTTGATTCGTATCGTCACTGGCCTGTTTGCTCTGTTTTTTGTATTCAGCTACACGTCGGATCTGACCTACTTTTTCGCGCAAGGCGGCCTGTTACCTTTTGAACTCACCGAACAATATCCCCCCTATAACGCGGTCTACAATCCGGGCACGCTCTCGTATCTGTCGTACCTGGAGTCGCCGCTTCATTTACAGATAGCCCATTGGGTCGGAATCAGCATCCTGTGTCTGTTTACAATCGGGTGTTTTTCCAGGGTAACTGCCATTTTAGGACTGATCGTAACGCTCTCTTATATCCAGAGAGCGCCGCTGCTCACCTCCGAGTTTGAACCGCTGCTGGCCGCACTGCAGTTTTATCTGTGCCTTGGTCCCTGCGGCGCGCGGCTTTCGGTCGATCGCTATCTTGCGGAGCGGCAAACGCAAAACAAACCGGATGAGAAAAAATATTTTAGCGCCAATCTGGCGACGCGACTGATCCAGGTGCATCTGTGCATTATTGTCGGGATGATGGGACTGGCAAAACTCTCAGGCCCGGGTGAGATCGTGGGTGCCCAGGAGTGGTACGATCCCTGGGGCACCGGCGAAGCGGTCTGGTGGATGATTTCTAGGCCGCAATCACGACTCTTTGAAGGGTTGACGTTTTTGCGGGAACATCCCTATCTGGTGGCTGCCTGGACCCATCTCATCGTGTTGGTCGAGTTGTGCTTTCCGATTTTCATTTGGAACCGTCTGGCACGGCCGCTTGTCCTGGCATTGGGGGCCCTCATCTGGTTCTCTCTCATGCTCATCAGTGGCATTGCCCCGTTTTATGCCCTGATCATCGTGGCGAGCCTCAGTTTTGTCGCCCCGAACAGGTTGGCAACTTGGTTCGCCGCGTCTCGTAGCGAGCCCGAAGCCCAAGCGGACCCGGCCTAGGTGCGACCTTGCGGTCACGACTTATTGGCGGCAGATGCAACCGTCAACTCGCTTTGCGTGGCACAAACGGGTATGCGATTCCCACCAGGCATGCGAAGCCAATAAGGACGAAGCCGCTGCGGAACGCGATGGCGTTCGATACGCCTGGCTCAAACGTTNCCAAAANTCCAAAGATGCAGTAGGCAGCAACTGGGATGCAAATAATTGCGACGATCCATTTCATGGCTTACTCAAACACTCAAACGTAGTTCTTCCAATGGTTTGCACAGTCGTCGCCGCGGGTTGCTACAGCATACGACCATCTTGGGTTATTAGGTTACCAAAATGTGGGGCATGTGGGGCGTTGTCATAACAAAAAAGGCGATTCGGCATGGATGCCGAACGTCGCGGCTGTGCGTTGTTGGGCGGCATCGGGAATGGCAGTTAAAGCTTCTTTAGGCCCAGTCGAACAAAAANNCAAGGCTCTCGCGATTGCCCATCTGTGCTGCCAGGATGCCTATCGCGAACACAAGTACCCACGTGACATAGTACAACAACAGAATGAGTCGCGGTTGGCTCGGTATCATAATAGTGGCGATGAGCATGATTCCTAACCCGCCGACGTATGCACTGACTGGTAGCAGCGAGAACATCAGTTGTGCCAGAAGAAGCGAGACAATCCCACCGATGATCGCATGCAATGCCAAATGCGCTGGGCGCGTTCGTCGAGTGGTCATATGATGACGCGGCGAGGTTTGCCTAATGGTGAGTTTGGTGGTCACCGCCCACACCGGGAATTAAAAGTTAAGTAACACCCTCATTGTATGGAAACATGGGAATTGTGCAAAAACAGCGAAGGTGACCCGGCGAAGCCGGACCCTGCGGCCACGACTTGTTGGTGATGTGTTCTTATTCTTTAGTCATTAGTTTTACGGCAGGAAAAACCTCTACTGGAGTCACCTTGCCTTCCAGTTCCACAAACGACTTGCCATCTTTGAAGACAACATCGCGCCATTGCGAGTCGATAAACACGGCCATCACTCGGCCAGGGCCAAGACGGAAATCATACTGTCCATCCATGTTGTCATCGCGATACGACTTCGAATCCGGATCGAATCCCGTTGTGTACTCGTAGGTGTCGAATACACCATCGCCGTTCTTATCATCAAATTCAAACGTGCGGTGTGCGGAATCGCTGATAAGAATACTGTCCACGCTCCCGTCCCCGTTCTCGTCCTCAATGAGGAACCCGGGAAGACCATTGAACTTCGGGCCGTAAAGTTCAATCAGAGCCGATGCGTTTGACGAATCTGCAGGCGCAAGCCAGCGGTAATTGCCGAGTCGTCGGCCCTTGGCGTTGCTCATCCATTCTGGTGCACTCTCTCGATCATGTGTTGGCCAGTGTTTTGTATAGTCCTTGGCGCGATACACGACGGCGTTGCTGATAGTCCAGGCCATCCAGGAGATCGCGGCACCCACAAAAAACCAGGCGACCTTACCCGACCTCAACGAACCCGACTTAAGCCAGGAAAAAATCCCAATTGCCAGGACTAAACCTACAACTCCCAATCCCGCTAAGTTGATAGTGGAAAAAAACTCGTAGGGGCTAAAGAAGTACCTGATCGTCGCTCCAGACGAGATCCACAGGCCAAAGCCGGTGCACAGCAGCCCAACTATGAAATAGATACGTTGCATGGTTTCACTGATTGTCACCTAAGACGGAATAGCCCCGGTTGTTTGTTCTTTGGAGAACCAGCAATATGTGNTTTACAGACAGCTCACAACGCGGGGCTCTTCTAAGCCGAGCTTCTTCATTTTCTTATACAGCGTNGTGCGGTTGATCCCNAGTGTATCAGCCGTTTCNTTGCGATTCCAATTATTTCCNTTNAGCACATTNAAGATGATGCTGCGCTCAGGACCTTCCAGGGCNTCCTTCAGCGTCTGGGNNNGGNTCNGGACNGNCGNAGNACGNGGCGAACCGGNAACGGCNGACTGTGTGNGAACAACCGCTTCTGGAAAATCATCGACCTGAATTTCGGTAGATTTNCCAAGTAAAATGGCCCGCTCAATGATATTCTGCAGTTCCCGAATGTTGCCCGGCAGGGGATGCGTTTCCAGATGATGCATCGCCTCTGGTGAGAAACGGTCCACCGATTTGCCGAGCTCCTCGCCGAGTTTTTCAAGAAAGAAGTCTGCTAGAAACGGAATATCTGCCGCTCGCGCTCGCAGAGGAGGTAATTCCAGATGAATCACGTTGATCCGGTAAAAAAGATCTTCCCGAAACTGACCCTTGGCAACCAAGTCATTTAAATTTTCATTGGTTGCTAAGATGACCCGCGTATCGGCGTTAAAAGTTTGCGTGCCGCCGATCTTCTCAAACTGAAATTCCTGAAGCACTCTCAGTAGTTTGACTTGCATCGCCGGACTTGCCGTGGCGATTTCATCCAGAAAAATAGTTCCGCCCTCAGCTTGGTGAAATTTTCCATCTTTATCGGCATGTGCGTCGGTAAATGCGCCCCTCACATGACCAAAGAGTTCGCTCTCGAGAAGCGTCTCTGGAAGCGCGCCACAAGCGACTTCAATAAAAGGTCCATTGCAACGGGAGCTTCGCTGATGAATTTCTCGGGCGATTCGGGATTTTCCGGTACCACTCTCGCCCGTAATCAGAACCGTTGTTTTGGTGTCTGCAATTGTCTCAATGACTTCAAAAATATTTTGCATTTCCGGGTCACGCGAATGCAAAGCGTCGGTTTCGATTCCTTTGATTCGCTGCGGATTTACACTCTCGCTATTTTGCCGCGGCTGCTGCTGATTGGTTTGACACCTTGTCTGATCGCCCGTTTGCTGGGGTGAACTCTGCGCCACAGCTCGCTCGATGGCGCTCAAAAGTTCGTCATCCATCAGGGGTTTGGAAAGAAAATCGAACGCGCCCTGGCGAATAGCCTCCACCGCGGTATCGAGTGTTCCGTAACCGGTGAAGAGAATCACAGGCAACGCGTAATCCAATTTTTGTGATTCAGCGAGTAATTCAAACCCTTCGCCATCTTCCAGGCGAATATCCGAGACCACCACATCGAACCGTGAGCGGTGGATTGCATCCTGCGCGGTCGAAAGTTTGGCAACTTCAGTGACCGTAAATCCGATTTCTTTTAGCCAGGAAGCGGTGGATTTTAAAACGTGAAGATCGTCATCCACCAAAAGGATTGAACCTTTGCTCATTCTCTTGTTCCCCTTTAAGCATCGTGTGCTGAATTTGTCTATTCGCAGGTAACCACAAAACGACCGCTCAAAGAGCAAACGTGTGGCTTACCGACTATCAGTACCAAAGCTTGGGGGAGTCATAAGCTGTGATGTTATTTATGTACGTCGAAAGACCAGACACGTCAAAAGATCCCGTAGTTTATTTGGCTGAATATTTGTTTTGGGCGTTAAAATCGCGCGGATCATTAAAGTCAGCTCGGACCTGTTTCCAGGGATCATCGCCTGGGGTGTCCTTTCCCCAGGCATCACAACACGTCGATGGAGAGCAAATGCCTCAAAAGATAAAGAATCAATCCAAAATACGCATTATCCTCTCGGTTGTCCCTCTTTCGATATTCCACCATCTGATACATAATGAAATTTACCTTCCGTTCTTAATGAACACCTTTGATCCCCCACCCCGGTAGAAGTGGCGTTTTGCTGCTTCTACTTGAAGATTTGCGCCTCTGAAAAGGTAAGAAAGAGTCTGATGGCAATTTCTGTTCTCATTGCAGATGATCATCCGATGATTCGCAGTGGACTCGATGAATTATTTTCGGGAACCGAAATCTCTGTGATCGCAGTTGCCAGTAATGCCAAAGATGCTGTGGCGGAAACGGTCGCGAAACAACCCGACGTGGTGCTCCTGGATGTACGGATGAATGAAAGTAGTGGCCTTGAGGCGCTGGAAGAAATCAGGCAAGTGCAACCACAAACGCCTGTGGTTATTCTCTCTACTTACGATAATCCTACCTATGTGGCTCGAGCCCATGCCCTGGGGGCGTGTGACTACGTGACCAAAGGCACCAGTCGAGACGATTTAGTGCGAGTGGTTTCGGCAGCCGCCCGTGGAGAATCGCCCATTGAAGTGGGACTGCTCTATAACATTGCAGCCACGCTGGAATCAAAAAAAGGGGCCGGCGACGATGTTGCCTTAACCAACCGCGAATCTCAGGTTTTGAGACATATTGCCTTGGGACTGAGCAATCGTGAGATTGCAAACTCCTTGGGCATCAGCATTGAAACCGTCAAAGAGCACGTGCAGAATATTCTGCGGAAAATCAGAGTCTCTGACCGCACCCAAGCTGCCGTTTGGGCGGTCCGCAGAAATCTGGTCTAAAGCAAAAGGCGTTTTTAAGCGTCATCCGGCTCGAGGGTGGGCCGTCTCATAGACTTCGCGTAATCGGGTCGTACTGACATGGGTATAGATTTGAGTCGTGATCAGACTTTTATGCCCCAATAACTCCTGCACACTACGGATGTCGGCACCTCGATCCAGTAAATGCGTCGCAAAACTATGCCGTAAAGTGTGGGGGCTGGTTCGCTGATCAAGTCCACACTGTTTGAGACATTTTTCCAACATCCGCCCAACACTCCGCGAAGTCAGTCGCCGGCCAAACCGATTAAGAAATACAGCCGACGTATGATCTTCACCGGCTTTGGGATCTGGTTTTCGTTTGGCGATCCATTTTTTTAGCGCTTTTTGCGCATAGGAACCCAACGGGGATAAACGTTCTTTACGTCCTTTTCCACGCACGCGAATGAGGCCCGCAGGAAAATCGATGTCTTCCAAACCTAGCCCGACCAGTTCACTGACTCGAAGGCCTGAGGAATACATGGTTTCTAAAATTGCCCGATCGCGCAATCCGGAGGAGGTGGTGGAGGGAGGACTTTCGAGGAGTTTTGCAATCTCTTCGGCCGAAAGAAAATGCGGCAACTTCCTACCGGCACGTGGATTTCTTAGTGGCTTTGCAATATTTGCTTCGATCCATCCCTCTCGAACTGCAAAGCGAAAGCAACTGCGAAGGCAGGCTAGTTTCCGGGAGATCGTTGATTTTGCATAGCCTTCTTCCTGCAACTGAGCAATGAAGCGACGAAGGCTCAGTGTAGTCACTTCAACGATTTTAACGGGCCGCTCTTCGACCTCTTCCAGATACAGCACGAGAGCAATTAAATCTTCTTCATAGCTCTTGAGTGTGAGAGGTGACGCATTGCGCTCAACCCGGAGATACTCAATAAATCTTTCGATGGCCGTGCGCATTATTCAGAAGGCCGTGGGAATAATGAAATGTTTTAGAGCAAATCATCCTGATCCAGCGGAAGAGGCAAGTCGAATCTCTTGTCGCTGACCGGAGCTTCTTGGCGAATACGTTGGCTGAGAACAGCAGCATCTTGCCAGGTAAAACTCAACTCCGGATTCGAGGCGTATCGACCCAGCAAACGGAGCGTTTCGGCACGGCTCTCATCGTCAAATAGAAAAACGTAACGCTCGTTCCCTTTCACCATGGCTAACACATTAATATCCTGAGACACGATTATGATCTCCTATGTCCGCCTTCAAGACAGTGCCCGGAAAAGCGTTTGGTTAGGCGTGTGATAAAGAATGTTGGTGCAACCGGCACCAAGCTTTTTATCGACCATTCAGGCCTCGTCCCGTTACTCCGGATTTTCAGTCTTATCGATCCGGCACGAAAAATTGGGATGATTGCAAGCACATAAACCGTAGTGCAGGCTTTATCGGCACAGTCGCTACAGACAGCCCCACTACTGCTTGCAGGCAGGGAGAGACATGCGATGAATGAAGACCGTGGAAAGCCTCATTAAGCTTGAAAGACGTGTGTGACGCCCTAAACGAGAGAGTTAAGGTCAGAAAGGCCCACCGGTTCACGACTCGCAAAAGGCTCTCCATAAGCCGTGCCGATCGATTTGCCCCAGTACGCTGCCTCGGACTCTAACTGATCGAAAAACGTTGGCGATTCAGCTCGGGATCCCATCGCAAATTGACTCTGATAGCATTTTATGGCATGCAACTTCTGCGACCACTGCTGGCTGATATCAACCACAAATGCCGGTTGGGGCACGAGCTTCAAATGGATTGAAAAATAATTAAAAATTCTTTCCGGGTGCCAGGGTTCACCAGGGAGATCTGTTTTGGTGAGCTTCGCCCAAAACCGTGCCCCTTCCACTAATTCCGTTGCGGCAACATGATCCGGATGGGCATCCACCCAATAAGGTGCAAATAGCCAACGGGGTCTTGTTTGACGAATAAAGCCAGCCAATTGATGTCGCGATTCAAGGTTCGCTTCCAGGCTACGATTTGGCAGTCCCAGGTTTTCGCGTAAATCAAGCTGAAGCGCCTCGGTGGCATTGACTGTCTCCAAGCGCCGGATCTCCTCCGAGCCATGGGGTGTTGGTTCGCCACTTGTCAGGTCTAAAACACCCACTCGAAGCCCTTCCTGTTTCAACTTCAGAATCGAACCACCCATTCCCAATTCAGCATCATCAGGGTGGGGAGCCACGATCAACACATCTAAAGCATCCAAATCAGCAACCCTCGCTTTCCTTGCATTTAAAGCACAATTATTTCTATCGCAGATTTTAAGCTATTTTAGTCAAAATCAATCCGCGATTCATTCCATCTTGCTATCATTGAGTAAACATATTTTTCCGAAAATTCAATGGTCTCCTCATAAAGCCTTTGTGCTGTAAAATCACGGCATTCTAACTTTCTTTTTTTGGGGCTATCCAACAACCAAGCACCCTCACAACGTCCTGCTGGTTCTATGTCTGAAAACTACCAAAAAACGTTTGACCGCCTTTGTCTCTCTATGCGTGAAACCGCGCTGCTTCGATCGACATTTTCTTTACTTGGTTGGGATGAACAAACGGGAATGCCACCCGCCGCTGCGGACTATCGTGGCGAACAGATGGCGCACCTTGCTGGCATCATTCATCGCAGACGAACAGATTCCCAACTCGGTGATTGGCTCGAGCAACTTGCGGAGTCTCCTCTTTGTGCCGATCCACACTCGGTCCAGGGAACAATTGTTCGTGAATCAAAACGACAATTTGAGCGGCACCGCAAGTTGCCCGAAGCACTCGTTATGGAACTAACGCGGACAGCCGTTCAAGGTCAACACGATTGGCAGCAAGCTCGTGCAAAAAATGATTTTTCTATTTTTATGCCCAGCCTTACAAAACTGGTGGGGCTCAAACAGCAAGAGGCGGATGCAATTGGGTATTCTGATTGTCGCTATGATGCCTTGCTCGATGAATATGAGCCCTGGGAAACAACCGCGCGGGTTAAAAATATTTTAGAAGGTCTACGTGAAGAATTAGTGCCTTTGTTACAGGAAATTAAGAATTCCGACACCACGATTGAAACAGGTTGCCTGAACAGAAATTTTCCCGTTGAAAAACAAAGGCGTGTTGGAAAAGAAGTTGCTGAAAATATTGGATTCGACTTTCAGCAGGGCCGCCTCGATACCACCGTGCATCCTTTTTGCACTGAGATCGGCCCCTATGATACGCGCATTACAACACGATACGATGAAAACTTTCTCCCTACTTCATTGTTTGGCGTGCTACATGAGTCGGGGCACGCTATCTATGAGCAGGGACTATGCAAAGAATGGTACGGTTTACCTGCAGGTGAGACGATTTCTTTGGGTATTCACGAGTCACAGTCTCGCATCTGGGAAAATCAAATCGGACGTAGTCGAGCCTTTTGGACCGGCTATTTTCCTCGTCTCCAAAGTGTCTTCCCCGAGGCTCTTCGTGACATTTCTTTGGAATCATTTTATCACGCAATCAACACCGTGACTCCTTCACCGATTCGGGTCGAAGCCGATGAGATCACATACAACCTCCACATATTGATCCGTTTTGAACTAGAACAATTACTGCTCAATGACGATGTGGCCATCCAAGATCTCCCTGAGGCCTGGGATGATAAATATGAATCTTATTTGGGCATCAGACCGCAGACTGCCTCCGAGGGGGTACTCCAGGATATTCATTGGAGTGGTGGCGCATTTGGATATTTTCCCACCTATGCCCTGGGCAATCTTTACAGTGCCCAATTCTTTGCAAAAAGCGAAACCGATCTTGGCGATTTAACAACGCAAGTTGCGAACGGTCATTTTGATCCCTTTCGCGAGTGGTTGCGTGAGAATATCCATCAGCATGGCCAATGCTACTCGGCAGGGGAATTAGTAGAGCGGGTGACCGGTGAACCGTTAACGCACCGCTACCTCATCGACTATCTAAGAACGAAAGCCTCCGAAATATACGGGCTGTGACATCCATGCTGAGGCTTGCGGATTATTTGTCCGCTAGTCGCTGAGTACTTCCACATGGGCAACGACCTTTAAAGCCTTTTGCTCATCGGCATCTGTTTCACCCGGTGCTCCGGTAGTGATCTGGATTGTCTCTACAATCTTTCCCGGCGTATCACTGGCTGTAAACGTGACGGGGATGAGATGCAATTTTCGCTCTTTGTCGTTCGAAGTAAACTGAAAACTATCGTCGGGCTTTTCACAAGCAACGTCAATAATCTTGAAAGGAGTCGTGCCTCGAACGACTAATTGCTTAGTGACTGACTCGCCAGGACGCACAACGCCTAAATGAAGTGATTTTGGTTCCACATCGACTGCCGGAACAACTTTGCCCTCCACAATAAGCGGAATATATTGCCGTTCGGCGTCATTCGTTACTAAGGTGAGTTGATCTTTTAGATAGCCTGTCGGAACATCTTTTTTTAACCGCACCAGCATATCATACTCCACGCCGCTATCGGTCCTCTCCGTCTCTTGCAATTCGACCTCGTAGTTTTCGCTGCCGCTGCGGACGTCTTTAATTTTCCATCCATCACGCCCAGCGTAGGTAATCGCCACACTCTGCATGGCTCCAGCTGCGGCAGGCACCTGACCAAACTCTATGCGGCCGGGCTGAAACACCACGTCTTGTCTGACATAACCACGAATTTGCAAACGAACTTCGGCGGAGAAAGGTGCCGCAAATGTGACCGTGATGGTGGCCGAATGAGGTCCTTTAAACTTTACTGTGTCAAACTCCGTAACGAGTTCAGCTTCTTCACCGGAGGAGAGAATCTCTTTAGAGACTTGCGGAATCGTACATCCGCAACTCGATTGCACGCTTAAGATACGAATATCTTCTTTAAAATTGTTTTTTATCGTAAAACGATGCTCGGACTTTGCCCCACGTGCGAGAGGGCCGAAATCATATTCTAAATGGTCAAACATCTTGTTTGCCCATTCTTGTGCGGTTGCCGGACCCGGGTTACCCACTGCAGCAAGGATTCCCAAGAACAAAAATCCGTGTATGGCGTGTATGGATAGCCAGCACAATTTCATCGAAATTCTTTGCAGCACTTCTTGAATCCCCATCAATTTCTTAGAAAGCACATGTTCCCTCATGTCCTTAGTTCGTCACCAACACATACTGAAGTTTAGACGACGTATTCGAAAGGGTAAAAGGAGGTAATACAGATTAACTGCGTTAAACAACATATACTGCGGTAGCAACCGTTTGTTCTTTTTTGCTAGCAGAGACAGTTACGCTATGCCTCCTTATTTGCCCAAATAATCAGATGGGCTGACAATCATTTTCTTATAACTCTTGATGGATTAAAACGGCTTGGCAGCGGGACTTCAAAACAGATCAATAGGTTGTTCAGTTATGCGCGGGTGTCTTGGCAACTTTCGTTTTAACTATTGTAAATCTTTGAGAAAATCGGCCAGATCCGAATCATCGGTGCCTGCATCACCTTCCGATTCCGATTCGTCTGTCACCAGTCCAGCAAACCCATCGTCGGCAACCTCACTTTCCGCATCGGCAGCAAAAAATTCTTCTGCCGCATCATCCTGATTATCCTGACCCTCTGGATCCTCGACGTTTTCGTCGGATAGTGCACCAAAATCAAAACCACCTTCTGCGACATCCGATCCATTCGCCGATTCTTCGGGGGCTTCGAAGGGCGAAGTTTCTTCCGCACCAATAAAGTCGATCTCTTGATCTGAATCGACACTCTCCTGTTGTTCATCTTCCTCAACAGCGCCGACGACTGGGGTAATGATTGCGCCTTCCGATATCCAATTGCCCCAGTATGCAATTTTTTCATCGGAAAGTCCGGCCGCTCTCGCTATTTCAAGTGTGGCTTGCACGTCCGTACCGGGAATATTTGCGTTTACATTTAAACGGCCGTTTTCCAAATATTTGAATTCAACTTCTACGGCCGTTTTTGCCGGGAGGTTTTCTGGAAGATCCGAAACAACACAGGCGCCGATTTTTGTTGAGTTTCTGCCACTCGCATCTCCGCCCTCAATGACATTAACCGCGATGGTCTGTTGGTTTTTATCACGGGTCTTAAAATTTCCGGAACCCGTTGCTGGCAAGGTGGAGTTTTTAGGAATAAGTATCTTTCTGCGCGGCATGCCGGTGCTTGCCTCCACGGCAAGAACGCCCAGATCGTGTGAATTGACATTCTGCACGCGTAAATCGGTCTCTTCGTTATTTTGACTTGCAAGCACAAAATCAGCGTAGACTGCGGCTCCATGAGCAACGGCTTCATCCGGAGAAATCGAGCGGTTAATGACAACGCCTGATTCAGCCTCAAGGGCCTCGATCACCATCGGCATCCGCGTCGAGCCACCCACAAGCAAGATCCGAGTGATATCTTCCCAGGTTCGTGACGCTTCCTTAAGCATCCTGCGAATGGTAAAAAGTGTCCGTTCAACAAGGTCTTGCGTTAGTTCCTGAAACTCCTCACGTGTTAAATCAAGACGCATGCGATTGCCTTCATATTCGCAATGCATTTTATATGCGTTGCGAGCAGTGAGCGCCATTTTTGCAACCTCTGCGGATTGGCGTAATCGCTCGGCGGCTGAATCGTCTTCACGAGGGTCGACTTGAAAGTTTTCTACAAACCGTTCGGCCACATATTCAAAGATTCGATTATCCCAATCAATCCCTCCTAGATGCACGTCGCCTGCGGTGGCAATTGCTGTAAACTGCGTGCCCTCCAACTCCATTAAGGTTGCATCGAATGTTCCACCCCCAAGATCATAAACGAGAACTGTTTCCTTGCCTTCGATAGACTCCGTTGAAGGCGAAAACTTTTGGAGAACTCCGTACGCAATCGCGGCCGCAGTGGGCTCATTAATGATATCGAGGACATTCAACCCGGCGAGCTCTCCCGCATCCTGTGTGGCTTTCCGACGTGGTTCGTTAAAGTAGGCGGGAACCGTAATGACAACATCTTTAATTTCGCCGAGAACGAGTTCCGCGTCCTCTTTCAATTTCCGCAGAATAATGGCTTCGACCACTTCCGGGGGAAGATCATTACCGGCCACCTTCTTTTTATAAGATTCTGCACCAATATCGCGTTTGGCGAATTGTGCAATCAGATCCGGTTCAAAGGCTGCGGTACGCGCTGCCTCTTTCCCCACCACGGGACCTGTTTCGTCAAAGAAGACAACACTCGGTGTTGTGATTCCACCTTCGGAATTATTAATCGTTGTAGGTCGACCTTCGTTGTCCAGATAGGCAACGACCGAATGCGTCGTTCCAAGATCAATGCCAACGGCGGGTGTTTTGTTTTCTGTCATCGATTTTTGTAATAGAATGGTTTCGCGGGGATATCAAGCTTCTTGGCTAAAGATCTTTTTATTAGCCAACCTCTCATGCTCAATTTTAAATCAGACCTGAGTTGGGGAAAATGACCTAATGGAAAAACACTGATTCAACGACTGGGCGATGACCATGGTGCTTCTCGTGTCAAAAGTGGCTAAAAATGAGCGGATGCTGTATAATTTCGCCTTGTTCTGTTTTTCGGCGAGCAACTAATCACAAGAATTTTTGGGCGCAAGGTGCATGTCTTTTCGACTTCTTCCTGCTCAAATTGATCGATATCGTGCAGCGGGATACTTGCTGCTCCCCGCTCATTTTACGCACGATGAAATTGATCTCTTACGGACAACCGCACAATCTGACAAACAGTTGCATGCTCATGCCTTTGGAAAAATTGACGGGGATGGAAATCCGGTACGTCTCTCAGTTTGGAATCATCCAGAGGATAATCTGTACGGCATGTTTTCCCGATGTGACCGAGTTGTGGGAGTCGCCGAACAAATTTTGGACGATGAGCCTTATCACTATCATTCAAAAATGATCTTAAAAGATGCCGAATCCGGGGGAGCATGGGAATGGCATCAGGACTACGGCTATTGGTACCATAACGGGCTACTGCAACCAAAACTTACAAGTTGTTTTATCGCAATTGATGCTGCAACACGAGAAAATGGCTGTTTGCAAGTTATTCCCAAAAGCCACAAACTCGGCAGAATGGATCACCAAAGAACGGGGGAACAATCCACTGTGGACCCGGAGCGGATGGAAGCAATTCTTAAAATATATCCATCGCAGGACATCCTGATGAAACCAGGCGATGTTCTATTCTTTCACGCAAATTTATTGCACCGCAGTAATCCTAATAATTCAACACAATCCCGGTGGGCGATGATCTGCTGCTACAACGCTCGGTCTAACAATCCTTATAAAGAGTCGCACCATCCGAGTTACACGCACATCGAAAGAGTACCTGATGCAGCGATACGCTCTTTCGGATCGCAAGGATTTTCTGATAACGAATCAAATACGAGTTGGCTGCAAAATGCGTCTCACCAGGGAACGAGAACGACGCCCACTACAAAACGCAACGAGAGATAGCAAAATAAATACGCCGCTTAACGTGTGTCTAGACCACTGCGGCTTCGCCTGCATACTTATTTAGTGCGGGTGAATTTCACTCAAACCACCATTTCAGCCACAACCATAAATGGGCCTTTCCGCGATTGGGTCCCCATGAAAAATGTTTCGCCGGGGGTGAACCCTGTGCTCTCAACAAACGTGCGGAGTTCGTTCTCCCATCCCTTGTCGAAGTTCAGCGAAAAGTGGACACCTTCGTTAGTATAGTGCAGCATTTTTCGTCCGGGGCGAGACTGCATCAGAGAGACTAGTTGTTTGCTATAGATATCGGCAAGTAAGACGCTCCCGACTGCCGAGTTGGCCCTCACCTTGGCGAACGTATCACGAACTACCATTTCTGAAATATAGAGTGTCACGCCTTCCCATAAAAAAAGTGTCTTTTTGTTCCGGTCGTAGTTGGTGGCAGCAAGTTTTGTGAATAGGTCTTCATGTGCAAAGTCCACGGAGAGAAACGTCACATGGCTTGCGCTAATGGAAGCTTTATTAAGCGTATCGCGCTTCAGTTGCTGCATAGCGTATTGATCAAGTTCGAAGACTTTCACGCTTTCAACATTGAGGGCACCATAAGGCCGTGTGTCCATGCCCGCGCCCAGCAATACAAACTGTTCGACATGGGGAAGCTGCTTGGAAGTTAGATGGTCAAAGTAAACGGTACGGCCGGTGATGAGATCCATCACAGTCTCGTGGCCCGGTTTGACACGCCGCGGATAGATGGCCGGCGCTCCGGCAATTTTCGCTTTGAGCCACAGTGGCAACAGTGTTAACCATAAACCGATCGTAGAAGTGTTCGGGAGTAGTGGTCCAAGTTTCGCCGCACCAGGATCATTGCGCATGCCAAAAACATGGAGGGTCCAGCGACCGTTGAACACCTCGATGGCAGTCTGAGAAACGGCGAGTCGTTTGCTCACCAGCATTTGCCGATAGGCAACCAGAATGACGCCCACAATGGAGAGTGGCAGGATAATTATTTGTAGGGGAATATACACCAGCCAGCTGAGNAGTTTCATNATTTGGGATCCGTTGCNTAGCACTCCCAGGNGNGCGTTCAGAATGCTTTGCGCCTTGTGATACCGATGGATCGACAAGGTAGTTAGAGGGGGCAGCAACGTTAGATAACCACCGCACGATATCTNTAGGCATCACACCNAGTCATTTACGATCGACAGTTGTGTTTTATCATCACTCAGTCATGGCCGTGCGCTTGACCGGATGCGATGGACCCGCTTTTTGNAGTGCCTCTGTCACATCGCTCTGCAAAATAGGGCCGTTCAAAATGATCGGCTTTCGGCCGTTTGGCGGATAAATTACCAGATAGGGAATTTGCTTATTGATGTTNCCGAGTTCGACNAAAAGATTTTCTACTTCCGGTGCATCATGCGTATTATCGGCCTTCAGTGTTTTNACTTTATATTTGCTAACGAGTCTTTGTGTAGTCTTGGTNTTTAAGGCGACCGCCTCATTTGTTTTACANCTCGCTCACCAATCNGCNGTAAAATCGACAAGGACCGTCTGACCGTTACTGAGGTATTTATTCAATTCGGCGCGGCTAAACGGTTCCCAAGGTAACTCTGAGTGCTGCAAGGCCAAGTAACTTATTGTTGTGGAAAGCAAAAGCACGGTAATGGCGCCAGACCAGCACCAAGCTTTAGACTTGATTGAAGAGTTTTCAGAAATCTGCATCAAAATCCAGATTGCGATTGCGAAGGCAGCAATAATCGTGGCGATCGGTGTTGTTAATCGACCGGTACCGAATGCGACTAACGCCACATAGGCAACGGTGCCGACGGCCCATCCCCAAGACTGTACTCGTATCGAGCGACTGGCCGTGATTGGTAACCGCCCAATCACCCAACACGCAAAACCAATGGCGGCTAAAAGTGCTAAGACCGCGGTATGGTATTGTTCACTCAGTGANGAAAATAACCATACGACGGTTCCTANTAATACAAAACCCATGATTTGCTTAAAAATCACCATCCAGTTACCCGGTTTNGGCAAAAAAGATATGAGCCGAGGAAACGCCCCAATTGCTAGATAAGGGGCTGCCATCCCGAGTCCGATGAACGTAAACGCGGTGTAGGTCATCCAAACCGGTTGCTGGACCGCCCAAGTTGTTGCCGGAATGAGCAATGGTCCTACACACGGAGTCGCCAATAACGTTGCCAANATGCCCTTTATAAAAGCTCCTGTCGCNCCTTCTCGATCTGCCGCTTCGTTCGCCGAACTGGCGCCGACAAACCCGGGGATGGGAACTTCCCATACCCCNAGGAAAGACAAGGCAAAGGCAAAGACCACCGATGTCAAAAAAATATTAAACGCACTGAATTGAAACTGTTCACCCCAACCAAATTCTAAATCNCCCTGTGTTGCTAACCGCACNCCGACAGCCAAGGTCGCTAAAANCCAAAANACGGACATTAATCCAAGAGAAAACCATGCGTTCAAAGCAAAAACTCTTTTGCGACTTTCCCCNGCTTGTTGAACGAAAGACATAACCTTCAAGCCAATCACTGGCAGAACGCAAGGCATCACATTGAGCAAAAGACCTGCGAGCATCGCGGATGCCAGTTGAATAATTATTTCACCAAGCTTGAAAACTGGCGACGCGGTGNCAGANGCGGTGCCAGATGGTGCTTTGATTACATTGCCAGCAGTCGTTTTTCCAGTCGTTTTTCTGAGTGTCCCCGCATTTTGAAAGTTCAGTAAATCGTCAGTTGCTTTTGCTTCAAAAGATTGCGAAAAATTGACGCACAAATCTTTGCAAACTTGCCCCTGCACATCACCCGATATCGTAATCCCGCGCCAACCGTCGGGACCGAGCGCTTCAACGGGCACCGACCAAGTTACTTGATCTTCATGTTCCTCGACGTCTAGAGACGGCCAAAAGTCATAATGATGCACAGTCGCTGGAGGAACGGCCACAAACTTGCCTAGAAGACGATAGCGATCAGAAGCAACAAGATTGATCCGAGTCGGCTTCGGGCCCCCTGGCTTTTGGGTAATGGAATAGATGTGCCAGCCGGGTTGTACTCGGGCGGTAATCTGTAGCTCGGCCTGTTGTCCACCATTGCTAGCGACAATTTGGGCCGAGACCTCAACACGGTCAGCCGCACAAGATGATTCTGCTGACCAACCGAGTGCCGTGGTCGCCACGAAGAGAATCGCAACAACGGTCCGGGTGGACAGAATTTGCCGCTGACGTGGAGGCATTTAGGATACCTTTGGCGAAAAAAGGGCGAAGACGCTTANCTATTCTATTGCTAGCTTGCCTTTACGGTCAATCGAATATTCCTCTGCATTATCGGTCGGAGTTTGTGTATTGCACAACTGAATTTTCTAGATAAATCCGTATCATGCCATGCTATCAGTTGGTTTTTGTTCTAGCAATTTCAAGCCGGGTGACNATTTGTTGCATTCGTTCCTCGACCGCAGTTTCGTCTGAAAAGCTACGATTTTCGAGGTAGAGCCAGCGGAGCCAATTGAGTCCCGCCAAGAGGACCGCGCTCTGATCGAGCGGGATAATGAGCGAGCGTTCCCGATCGCTCAATGGGCGAACAGAATCATACGCGNCTAATCCANAATTCCATTTGCTTTTATTATCTGCTGTCAGACTGCCAAGGAGCCGAGTCAGATCCGCGGCGACCGTATCGGGGCGTGCCGCACCAAAATCAATCAATCCGGAAACTTTATCGCCACGATACAAGATGTGCTGATGCCATATGTCGCGGATACAGGCTTGGATAGGCACCTTGCAATCACTTATAGCGTGCAATGCCATTCGCACTTCATTCANGTGTTGTTTTGCATGATTGATAATCAGTTTCTTCCATTGCGGAAGTCCTTTGATTTTTATGTTATTGAGTTGGCCGGTATGACTTTCCAGTCGGGCAAGGTCTGACCGAATCCAAGTATTGACTTGTCCAATTCGATCTTGCACTGTTCGAGGGACGCCCAACTCTGGTGATACACTGATACAGTTCGAAGCGGCTTGATGAAAGCCTGCCAAGGCACGCATGGCTGCCTGCAATTTTTCGTTCGACGGACTCTGCTGATAATCTGCATCNCCCGGCATCCAAGGANTGAGTTCCCAAAAGTGCCCTGCAAACTTTAGATGCGTTTGACAAGAGTCCGAATCCAAAGGAATCGGTGCAGGAACGAGGGNAAAGCCTTTTTGCACCACATGTCGAAGTAAACGATGGATGAAGTCAATTCGGCTTTGCGGGGGATGCTCTTTTGGCCACCTTCGCACNCAAAGAGGCCCTCGAAGACTTAAAACTTTCCAAAATTCAGCGCCGCTAAAACCGCCTGCGGAACCAAGCGGTTGAATTTTTCCCGAACGACAATCACTCGGGTAATGACTAAGAACAAACTGTACCGNNTCAATAGAGTTCACTGTATTGGCTGCTTTGTGTGCAAATCAAAATTAAAAATCAGTCTATCCATTCGATAAACTTATTAATTAAAANTTGAGTNACTAATCCAAGGGCCTACCAAAATAAAAGATGGTCTAAATTAAATTCGCAAAATTATGGGAAAATAAATCGATGCGTGTATTCCTTTTATCACAGGACCTCCTGGTTACTTCTCGCGTGAGTGGTGTCGTTGAAGCACTCAATGTGTCTTTTAAATCGGTTTCCTCGACCGATAATTTGCAATTGGCATGGTCNGAGTCTCCCGCTGAACTCATCGTCGTTGATCTTACACTACCAGGACTGGATGTCGAAGAAGTTGTCCAATGGATTCACGCGCAACAAACACGAACCATGGTGATTGCGTTTGGACCGCATGTTCAATTAAAAACATTAGAACGCGCAGAGCAATCCGGGTGCGACCACGTCTATGTGCGTGGNGAATTTTTTGCCCAAATGCGTAATATTCTGTTACAAGCTTTCGCCCACGACACCACACGCAAGGACGGTGAAAATTAGCGACCGGACGCATGGAATCGTTTTTCGGTCGAACCTTCGTGTGATCTGCTTAAACCCGTCAACGATCTANCAAAACAGACGGCGCAATAAAAAAGGCCGCCGGTTTCCTCCGTGGAGAAAACCGCAGCCTCATAAACTTTCGGTCCATTGCGACGGTGGAGGTCGCTGCGAGAATGACGGGGATCCGCGGTGCTTGGCACAGCTGTTATTGATCCCGAGCCAACGCTATTGGTTAGTCCCTCCGACGGAATTTGGAACCGAAAGNTCGTGTAGTGAATAGGTAAATTTTAGTCTTGAATCAAGNCGAAATNATGAAATAAAAATTATTTTTTATCGCGCTTCATCGAATCGCTGTTCTTCATCGGCAAAAATCAGATCAAGACTGAAGAAAGAATTTNTTAAACCTATTTTATGGCGATATTTTTAGCTTTGGCCTAAAATTTGCCCACTGCTTTCGTCACACTAGAAAAGTGAATTTTGCCTGTGAAAATACACCGGTTCGACACAGGACGGTTGATCGACGCCGACACGATTAACACGCGTGTGAACCGTGTGCATCTTCAACCAATCTTTGGGAAATGTCTTTAAATGTTTTTGGGCATCNTTGAACGTCTGGTCGTCCAGGAGCAAGTCGAAACCGCTGGACGCATCCATGAACCACGGCATGCGATCATGTATTTTACCAGTCGGGTCAATTGCCGGACGCGTAATGATCGTACAGGACTCAAGCTGCCTGGATACTCCATTCACTGAACGCGAATTCTGTTGCCAGACTCCTGCAAACACCAGAAGTTGCTGATCTTTTCGGTAGATGTAATAGGGAATTTTCGATCCCTCAGTGGTTTTCCATTCGTAATAACCATCGGCCAAAATCAAGCACGGCTTTATATTCGTAGTGAATTGTGAATCTTGTTTTTCGATCAGTGTTTCGNTCCGGGTATTGATGACTGACTTTTTGCCTTGATTGAGAGAAAATGAATTTCCCCACTGCATTTTCAAGATTTCAAATGACCGACTCACATCATCTTGCTTGATCTCTTTTTCAGCCGAGTCATTACGAATGACGAGGACCTTGTCAGTCGGGGCAATGTTGTAGCACGGTCGGTGGTGAGAAAAAATCGGGTTACTCGAAGCGAACCGGAACATCGAAAGCTGGCGACAAATATCTGCGGTCGGAGTTTTCAGGGTAAACCGCCCGCACATGAGGACACACTCCAAATAATTGATAAATCGAAGCCGGACTTTTTTCTTATGTTTCGGCCGATATCCGGTATCCATCAGCAAGTGCCGTATACTCCTTCAACTGCTCGTCAATCCAGCGATCGTCATGGCCGAGTTGTTCCGCCATAATTTTAGCGGTTGCCGGTGCTGCTGTTTTTGAATCTTCTGCGCCTAACAGCAAGGCTCGTGTGCGGCGGGCAAGAACATCTTCAAGGTGAATCGCCATTTCATGCCGAACTGCCCACACGACCTCAGCACCGCAATAGGAAGAATTTGCCTGCAGTCGTCTGGCGTAACTTGGATTCTCCGAGGTTATTTTTTCGATGTTAAAGGCATCATTTCCATAATAACGCAGCGGATCTTGAGGATCACGAATCTCCTGATGATTCTCCGGAGCGCCCCATAACGGTAACTGTTCGGTCCGACATGGGGCGTCGGGAAGGCCACCTATTGGAATCGCATGCGTGAGGGTATCCTCTGCCATTTTTCGATAGGTGGTCCATTTGCCTCCTGCAATGGTCACGAGTCCACTTTTACTGACAAACACTTCGTGTGATCGAGAAATGGATTTACTATCAGCCGACCGACCTTCCGGATGGACAAGTGGTCTTTGTCCAGCGAAAACACTTTTTACATCTGATGATGTCGGCTCGTGATGCATGTAGCGACCCGCATTTCGAAGAATGAATCCTATTTCTTCCGGTAATGCTCGTGGTTCAATTTCTGCGTTTTCGCGAGGGGTATCAGTCGTACCAACAATCACCCGATTATGCCACGGAATAACAAACAATACGCGACCATCGTCGGTATGAGGAACCATAATCGCGTTGTTTCCTGGCTGAAAGGAGGAAGGGAGTACCAAATGAACACCCTGTGCAGGTTCTATCTGTTCCGGCGCATCGGAAACATCGAGACGACGAATTGTATCTGAGAAGATACCCGTGGCATTAATAACGACTTTCCCGCGAATTTCAAAAGTAGTGTTCGATTCCATATCGTTGACGCACACACCGGTCACATGATCGTTCTGCTTGAGAATACCGGTCACTCGGGAATAATTAGCGATTGCTGCTCCATGCGCAACCGCCGTACGCATCAATGTGATCGCCATCCGGGCATCATCGAATTGGCCATCGTAGTACATGATCCCTCCTAAGAGGCCATCCTGCTGCACGTTAGGAATCGCCTTGATGGTTTCTTCACGATCCAGGCTACGACTTTTTTCTATATTCAATTCTCCTGCGAGCGCATCGTAAAGTTTCATTCCGATTCCATAAAATGGACCTTCCCACCACTTAAAACGCGGGACGACAAACGCAAGATTATTTACCAGGTGCGGGGCGTTGCGGGCCATGATACCGCGTTCACGCAGCGCTTCGGTGACGAGAGAAAAATTCATTTGCTCCAGATAACGCACACCTCCGTGGACAAGTTTTGTACTGCGGCTCGAGGTTGCTTTGGCAAAATCGTGTGCCTCGACCAGGGCAGTTCGGTAACCACGACTTGCTGCATCAACCGCAACTCCGAGACCAGTTGCTCCGCCGCCAATGACGAGAATATCGAATGTTTCGTCTGCGAGACGGGTCAACATCGTTTGGCGGTTGAGTGATGCAGGGACTGATGCCGACATGGAATTGCAACCTTGGGAGAATATTTCGGATAGAAAGAAGAGGATACCCTTTTTCCACGAGGACTGGTTGCCCCCCGGGAGCAACGGTTCAAGCGAAGGAGGTTATCCGCTCAACGCCGTCTGAGGCGAATATCGAGTTGACTGTCAAAATGGCAGTTTTAGCGGGTCCGCCATGCCAACCGAAGGAATTCCTGTTCGGGGGCTCAAATACTTTGGTGGTATTAAATACTTAAAATATAGTGATTCAGAAGGAATTTCTTCAGCATTGAAGTCACTGGCGCGCGGATTGCTTACATAACTAGTGCGGGGTGTCCCGCACCAATAGTGGCAGACTGGGTTGTCTTTTGCCTGGATCCGATCTTCTGGCGGGTGTTCCCGGGGACTTTGTTTCTGGAACACGCGTTGCAACGGAATGGATCGAGATTCGTAGATAGCGGAATGACAATTTTTGGCATGCCCCTGTTTCACGCAGCGTCCACTAGGGAGGAAAAAAAAGCCGATGGCTACCGCGACCAAAGCAAAGAAAAAATCAAGTTCTAAAATCAACATTCAGCCGCTCGGTGACCGCATTGTCCTAGAGCGCGAAGACTCACAATCAACAACTGCTGGTGGGATTGTCCTACCTGAATCTGCCAAAGATAAACCGGCTCGCGGTACTATTTTGAGTATTGGCCCGGGTCGACTGCTCGACGATGGCAGTCGTGGTGCACTTCAAGTTCAAGTCGGCGACCGTGTCCTGTTTTCGAGTTATGCGGGAGAAGGTTTCAAGGTGGGCGACGACGAACTACTGCTCATGCGAGAAGATGACGTACTGGCTGTCATTGAATAAAAACAATCCGTAATCTGATGAAAACCGATTGCTCGGTCCTATAAGGAGTATGATTCATGTCCAAGATGATTGCATTTGACCAAGAAGCNCGCGATGCGATGCGTCGTGGNGTTTCCAAGTTGGCTCGTGCTGTCAAAGTGACGCTGGGCCCCAAGGGTCGCAATGTTATTTTGCAGAAAAGTTTCGGGTCGCCCACAGTGACCAAAGATGGTGTTACGGTGGCGAAGGAAGTTGACCTGGAAGATGTTTATGAAAATATGGGCGCCCGGATGGTGCGNGAAGTTGCTTCGAAAACAAGTGACGTTGCGGGTGATGGGACCACCACAGCAACCGTCCTCGCTGAGGCAATATTCAATGANGGTTTGAAGGCGGTTGTCGCTGGAGTGAATCCCGTACAACTCAAGACAGGAATTGAAAAAGCGATTGCGGATATCAGTGAATATCTCGAAAGTGCATCGATTCAAATTAAGACGAAGAAAGAAATGGCCCAAGTCGGCGCCATCGCATCGAATAACGATAACGAGATTGGAAATTTACTCGCCGAAGCGATGGAAAAAGTGGGTAAAGACGGTGTNATTACAGTCGACGAAGGTAAAAGTTTGGATACTGAGGTCGAATGGGTTGAAGGTATGCAGTTTGATCGTGGATACCTTTCTCCCTACTTCGTCACCGATCCAGGTTCGATGGCTGCTGAATTNGACGATTGCTATGTTTTGGTTTTTGAAAAGAAGATCACGAACGTAAAAGATCTTGTGCCAGTCCTTGAGGCGGTTGCGAATGCTTCCAAGCCTCTATTAATCGTTGCTGAAGATGTGGAAGGCGAGGCACTCGCTACGCTGGTTATTAANAAATTGCGGGGCACGTTTACTTGTTGTGCCGTAAAGGCACCTGGTTATGGTGATCGTCGCAAAGCCATGCTTGAAGATATTGCCGTCCTCACCGGTGGAGTTGCTGTTTTTGAAGATTTAGGAATTAAATTAGACAATCTTCCGATTACGGACCTTGGTCGCGCTAAGAAGGTGATTGTTGATAAAGATAATTGCACCATTATTGAAGGTGCTGGTAAGAGTAAAGATATCAAAGATCGAATTGATCAAATTCGGGCCGAGATAGACAACGCTACCAGCGATTACGATCGCGAAAAACTAGAAGAGCGATTGGCGAAACTTTCTGGCGGCGTTGCCAAAGTTAACGTAGGTGCTGCCACTGAAAGCGAAATGAAGGAAAAGAAAGCGCGTGTTGAAGATGCTCTGCACGCAACTCGGGCTGCGGTTGAAGAAGGTATTCTGCCTGGAGGTGGTGTTGCCCTCCTTCGTGCCGCCAGTAGCGTTTCTGCTAAGCGACTCTCGCAAGACGAAAAAGTTGGTTACAACATCGTTGTACGATCCTGTCGAGCACCTTTAACGTCGATCGCCAATAATGCTGGCCAGGATGGTGGGATCGTGTGTGAAAAAGTCCTTCAGGAAGAAGAAAGCATCGGTTACAACGCCGCCACTGATACCTATGAGGATCTTGTGAAGGCTGGTGTGATTGACCCAACCAAGGTGACGCGGACAGCACTTCAAAACGCATCGAGTGTTTCCACTCTACTGCTCACGAGTGATGCTCTGATTGCCGAGAAGCCGAAAGCCGACAAGAAGGCAGCTGGCGGTCACGGTGGCGATTACGATATGTATTAATCGTTGCGGAGTTCCCTCATGGGGTTCTCAGTACGAAGTAAACTAAAACAAACCCCGGGATCAGCAGATCGCGGGGTTTGTTTGCGTTTGGGTCTCAGCCAAGAGCCTGTTAAAATGAGTGCATGCAAGGTTCATATATCGCGATTCCGGCTCCACGATTGATTCTTCCATTTATCCTTTTGGGGACATGTCTCGCTGTACACATTGCCCTGGTTGAAGCGAATGATGGGTCTCGAGAAAAAATCGATGGGGATCTAATTCTCATGCAGGGCAAATGGAATTTGGTAGATTTTGTCTACTACCGTGACAACATTGCAAAACCCATTCCTAAAGGGCAGCGGCAGGGAACTCGGACTGTGGGTGGCAATCGCTATCGACTGAAATTGCGGGTTGGACCACTACAGGTAGACAAAGATTATTCGTTTCGGCTTTACTCTCAGCAGAAACCCAAAGCATTTGATGTCACCTTCTCNGACGAGGAGGGGGCGACTGTGATCAAGGGAATTTATGAGGTCAATGCGGATACGCTCCGACGTGCGTATTCACAACCGGGAAGTCCACGGCCGACACAGTTTGAAGCAGGGGATCAAACCTATCAGGTTTGGAAACGCGTTGTGGACCGGCCTACGGAAAAGAAAAATGCAAATGTTGGCAGCACGATCCAACCTAATAATTAGTCGGCCAATTTTTGCTTGAGTGCGACCACCAAATTTTCATAGCCACCTTTGAGTGAAATCGGGTCTGCATCTCCTGTGCCTAAATCTTTTATCTGACAGAGATCTTGGTCCAGTTCTTCACTTCCTGCAATCAACGCGAAACGGTGACCACGCCGATTGGCATATTTTAACTGCTGTCCAATTTTCTTTGGCTCTACATACATTTCAACACGTAAACCGGCTGACCTTAGCGAGCGAGCCATTTGAAGGTAATCATCCCGTCGCTCCGGATCGAAATAAACAATAAATATTTCGGCTCCCAGTGATCTATTATCCAGCACGCCAATTTCCTGCATTGCTGCGAGCAAACGGTCGAGGCCCAGGGAGGCACCAACACCCGGTAATTCTGTCTTGGTATAAGTCTCTGCGAGATGATCGTAACGGCCTCCGGAACAGACACTACCTATTTCGGGCAACGCATCGAGAAAAGTCTCAAAAATATTACCCGTGTAATAATCCAATCCACGTGCAATCGATAAATCAAGATGAACTTTTGAATCAGAAACGCCAGCGACAGCCAGACCATGAATGAGTTCACTGAGTTCGCTAATACCTGATAAAAACGTCGTATTATCCGTAACTAGATCCCGGGCCGCTTTAAGCACCTCTTCGCTAGTTCCTTTTATCTCCGTAAAAGCCAATAAAGAGGTAACCGCTTCTTTGCCAATACCGTCTATCTTTAACATCTCATCCGCGACTTTTTCACGGCTTACCTTCGATAGCTTATCCAGACATCGGAGTATCGGCACTGTTTTATCTTCTATCCCGAGTGAAGAAAGGAGACCGGTCAGTATCTTGCGATTATTTATATGGATCTTAAAAGCTTCACATCCTAAAGCAATGAGTAAGTCGTGAATCACCAATGCGGTTTCAATATCAGCCACGACGCTTTTGGTGCCGATGGTATCAAAGTCACACTGTACAAACTCTCGATACCGTCCCTTTTGCGTATTTTCTCCACGCCAAACGGTGGCGATTTGGTATCGCTTTAGGGGCGTGCCCAGTTCTCCAATATGCTGTGCCGAAAATCTTGCCAAGGGCACCGTTAAATCAAAACGGAGACCAACGCGACGCCCGCCATGATCCTCAAAAGAATAAACTTGCTTATCTGTCTCGTCGCTACCTTTACCAAGCAGAATTTCTTCGTATTCTAGCGCGGGCGTATCGATTGGCGAAAAGCCGTACGATTGATAGATGCACTTCACCTTATCGATCAACTGCTCGCGTTGCAGCATCGATTCAGGCAAGTGATCACGAAATCCCTTGAGCGTGCGTGGAGTAATCAAAGGCAAAAGATAAACCTTCTATTTAGCCAAGAACCGGCAAAAGCGGGGGTTGGGCACTGCGAATGCTGTTACCGCGTTTCTTCGGAAGCACCGCATCCATGTAATCCTGCATCTGTTCTGGCGTTTCCCAATACCGATCGTATGTCCAATCATCCTCATATTCGCATTCATTCGTCGTATAATCACGACAAATCTGTGGGCGAGTTTCATAAATTCCACACCGATTATCTTCAAGCAAATGATCGCACTTATTGTGAACCATTAAGTACCAGTCGTCATCTTCACAGAAAATCGTTGTTTCACCATGTATCATGTACCAGCGAATGTACTCGTAATCTTTCCATTCATCCGGTTCGTCGATCGGTAGAGCAAAATAACGACAGCACTTTGCTGTACAAAATTCACAGAGCACTTGATCTGCTTGAAGTTCGTTACGTCCTGGTCTCTGATTCACCGTTTTTCTCTCCGGCGATTCTTTCCCTATCGAAACAGAAAAATATGTTTGTTTTTTTAAAGCAAAACATCGGCGCATAGCCTATCAGAATAGGGTGAAATGTGCCAGCGGCTAAACGCAAATGCACGTTCCAATGAAACTGGCATTTGCAATCTATCTAATTACAAGTGTTCCCTTAAAATTAATTGGTGGATTTGCTNACCAACGTCAATTTATTGATACCAACGAAGCAGAGGAATATTGTTTTGCAAGTTATCATCACCGCGCTCGGTCCGGATCACCGAGGACTGGCCGACCCGATTATCCATTACGTTACCGGGGAAGGCGCAAATATTGCCGAAATTCAGATGTATGATCGGGATGCGGCTAGTCAATTTGCGATGATGTTACGAATTCATATTGACCAGAGTGCTCTTGAACGTCTGAATCAATCGCTACCCAAAATCGGCAGCACAAAAGGGCTTGAAGTTCGAGTCTGGTCCCCCGATATAAATATTGACCGGCCGCGAATTGCAATCTGTGTAAGCCATCAGTCAGAGTCCGCTCGTTCATTGCTGGAAAGTATTCGGGGGGGAGCGATTTCGGCAGATCCCGTGATGCTTATCAGTAACCATCAAACTTGCAAACAGTTGGCCGACGATTTTGAGGTTCCCTGGTCTTTGATTGGAGATCGCCAAGGAGTGCCCGATGAAGATAAGCTTGTTGCGCTTCTTGATCAGGAGAGAATTGACTACATCGTCTTAGCACGTTACATGCGAGTTCTTCCGGCAAAAACATGCTGGGCTTTTGCGGGAGGACGTATTATGAACCTTCATCATGGATTGTTACCTGGCTTTCCGGGAATGCGCCCGTATCACGCGGCCTACCGGGATAACATGCTGGTCTACGGTGCAACCTGCCACTTTATTGTGCCCGAACTTGATGCCGGGAATCAAATTATTTATCAATCCACTTTTGAGGTCGCCGCGGGTTCGAGTCTCGAAGATGTGATTGAGTGGGGGCAGAAAAAAAATGAGCCGCATTGTCTCGTCGAAGGCGTGCGACGCGTATTGGAAAGAGAAGTCCAACTGCACTTTCATCGTGTTGTTGCGACAGCCAATTAAGATTATTTTTTATTTGGGCGCGTATTTAATCTCGCCTTTCTTGAGCAGGGCTTCCCACCTTTTCACTGACACTCGTCGTTTACTTTCTGACTTATTGGGCTGAAACGTATATCCCTTNCCGGTGATATTTTTTAGATTCCAATGGCTCAGCACCCGCAAATCNAAATCTTCGCTCGATAAAAATTCCACNANTTGATCNGCCTGNCCTTGATTNAGCAAACNCTCATTAGTGTATCCCNAAAGCATTCGATATAAATCTNCACCTTGGTCGTTTCGCAACCGCTCAATAGATTCNCGAACTCNCCGCGCATACTCTGGGTGTCGCTTGATTGACTCATGAAGGTCAGTTGCGCAATTATCCCAGTGTCGATTCATATTTTCATCTCCCAGGGCTTCCACCAGCGGGTCAAAATATCCGATATAGGCACAACATCTTAGGGCTAATCGTTTTACCTCCTGACGTCGCTTTTCTACCAGTTCCTGAAAACTGAGTTTCACAGGNCGATCCTCTTGNAATACATCGCGGACGACCGGAACTGCTCTCTTTTCCAAATTACTTATTTCAACCTTCGTTAACCAATCGGGAGCTGATGAAAACGATTCTGGTTCTAAAGGTGGCGTGCGACCGAGGCCTTGAAGTTGCCCCGCCTCAACCACCCCTTGCAGCGTTGACTCTTGCCAATTCACGCTTCCACTGAGGACATAGATATTAATTGCATGCTCGCTGGCCGCCGTTTCCGGATCTTTGCCCGGCGTTGTTCTTGGAGAAACTTCAACACCAATTGCAGTTTCCGTATTATTTAGTGTCACAGTGATTGTCCGTGTATCACTAATTTTAAGGTGTAATGTTCCTCCATCAAAATTAGTGCGCAAAACCATGCGACCATATGATAATTGAACAGTAGGAGTCCCACCTTCATTCAAGTCCAATAACTCCAATAGCGATCCCCCTTCAAGCTCAANCGTAAATGCAAGCAAACTNAGATTGGGGCGAAAAGTCGGCAACGCTAAAAGTTGATAGCCTTTCTTGAGGTTGGATTGAGGTGGTAGATAANGTAACTGGTCAAAACCTTCGGAAGTCACGAGCAAAATTTGGTCATCCGATACCAACCGGCCGAGAACCTGACCACCACTTCCGGCATCTTCTGCAGACGTATCTTCAGGGACGGTTGCTGTATTGGTATCGTTCTCATCAGCTTGTGCGTTCGATGATGGTTTTTCTGGGTCGGTCGGTTCCTCTGTATCGGATGGTTCATTGTCATTCACAGTAGAGTCCGAAACCGGTTCTGAATTCGACGTAGTGTCTGTTTCCTCAGAGGGAAGGGCGGCAGGGCTTGGTTGGTCCTCTTCATTTGAGGCACTGGTTGAATTTTCTGCCGGCGGAGCCGGGACACTTTTGGTAGCGGGTGACTCTTGAGGTATCGATTTTTGCGCAGGGGTTTTTTCTACCGGAATATCCGGAACAGTTTTCTCAGGGGGAGGGTTTTCGATAACCTCCGGAATAGTCGAATTTCCCTGCAATGCGGGACTTTGGTCAAGAGGAACCGATGGACGACCAGCGCTATCCGAGGAATCGGATTTGGCAATGGATCCCTCTCCATTTTGATTTTTTGAAGAAGCTGTCGGTTCAAATAAAATTAATAGAACGCCCGTCACCACTGCTGCTACGAGAGTCGTTGCTACGATGGGTAACCAACGGTTCCGTTTTTCCTCTCCACGGAGATAGTCAGGGACATTGGAGGTTGGAAGTAAGTCAGCTGGATTAAAACCGGCTTCAGAGTCTTCGACTTGTCTTGAGTATTCTGATTCGCTGGATGCAGTTGTTTCTGCATAATCACGTCCTGTGGCAGGTTCTTGTAAATGCCCGCCGGAACGCTGGCCGTCCTCTTGATCGGACAATGGATCGCTTTCAGCGATTCGATACATCCGATCTCGACTCGATGGTGAAAATTGTACTGGATCCCCCAGGACCATTGTGAGGATATGATGACAAGATGTAATTTCAGCAAGACATGTATCAGCCTCTAGGCCGTTTTCTATACATTGCCTTTCAAATTCTTCGATCTGCTCCCGTGGCATTGTGTTATCGAGATATTCGGCCACTGAATTCGGATCTTGTCGCATTCCGTGGCCAATTGGATCCAAAGCCGATAAGTCTTGGTCATTTAGTGTTTCACGACTTCGTCTGATTAAATTTTGTGCGAATTCGCTCTCTTGAATTTTCTTTTCCAAAAGCTCCCTATCTTCCGGTTCCAGGATATTATCCAGATAGGCGAGAAGTGTTCGAAGCGTTAATCGCATTACTTTTCCTTCTTACTTTATGCACAGATGCACGACAGATGCACAGAAAATCGGACGACTCTTTGTGTCGGTTTGTCGCTGAAGTCACACCCACCAGCGACGCACAAACAGTCGATTTCAGCCAACATCATAAATAGTGGCAAGGTGTAACAAATTCCGTGCAATCTTTTCGAATTTTTTATTTTTTGCCGTGAATGAACGAAGGAGAAAATACAGCGGTTGCTTAAATCTTCGGGAAATTGCCGAATTTTGCATTTGCTGCGTCAATTCGTCCTCGCTGAAGATTTTTTGCTCGTAACGCAANTCGCGAAGTGTAGCCACCCACCGCACACTTGAGCGTACACCCTTAATTTTCAGTGGCATTGTATGGATATTGAAACCCGCAGCAGGCGGGCGGTATAACGGATGTTCACATCGTTTTCCTGGGATATTGAGTCGACTCTTTCGAACGATGTCCGACCGATTTGCTTAAAAGGCATGATGCATTGACCGACACGAACGATGATTCAAGGGATATCGATTTACGGAACCCTTTGCGGGCCGCTTTCTGGGCACTGCTTTGGCCCGGTTCCGGGCATATCTACCAGCGTCGTTACGCAAAAGGTGTGTTATTTATGGTCTGTATTTTGTCGCTGTTTGTGACCGGCTGGAATCTTGGCGGACAGAAAGTTGTTTATGCAAGTTGGCGCGACGGTGATCGGCGATGGCAATATTTTTGTCAGTTTTGGACCGGAATTCCGGCGTGGCCGGCAATTCTCCAAACGGTAAACATTACTCCGTTTGGCCGAGATTTCATGCGACGACCAGCGGTCGACCAGCAGTGGTTTAATGATCAAGTCAATCATGATCAACCAACCGAGGCCGCGCTATGGCAGTTGAATTATCACGGGGATTATGAACTGGGCACCGTATTTACAATGATTGCCGGCTTGCTCAACCTCTTAGTTATTTTTGATGCCGCAGCCGGGCCGGTAGATACCCAAAAAAAGCGATTTAAGAGGGGAAAAGAAAATATTGACGACATCAGTTGATCCGGCAATTACTATCGACTTTATATCGATAGTTATCGGATTTGCGTAACAGCCGAGTCACAAGGCCCGCTGAATTGATCAATATCTTTTTATTTATTTGATGACCGATCTAATATTGTTTTCATCGCTACTACGCATGTGGTATNTCATTCCACTGGTGATTTGCATCAGCCTGGTCTATGCCGCAACACACCATGAACCAATGTCATTAATTATTTGGCGTGCGTTCCGTACATTTTCCTGGATCCTCGGATTTATGTTTTTTGCGTTTATTGTTCTGTATGTGATTCAAACTTTGGTATGACAGATACACTCGCATTAAATTTTTCAGCATGTCATCATGAATTNTCACGTTCTCGTGTTATTACCACCGTGGCTACTCTTAAGCTGTATTGAGTGTGGGTACGACTTTGGCGGTCCTACTTTTCAATCCGTATCAGGGCTGCCACGTCTTTTTTAAAACGTCGTGCCGAGATCATGAAAAGTTATCTGCCAATTAGTGCGCCCCTTACTCGAATATATTGCTTTGGATTCGTGTCAGCTCTACTACTGACAGGGGGCAGCGTAGACGCCCAACAAACACCACTGGATGACCTGTTGGCGATTGTTCCAAAAACAGTAGAGGAACATAATTTAGAGACGGCGCAGAAAATAAGATTACTCGTGCCACAGGTTGAAAGCTGGTTGGTCAAAAAAAACANACTTGCTGCGAACGACTCCAATAAAAATCTTTTGACCGCCGTCGTTCGTGTCTTAAAAACTGATCGGGTTCTGAACCAGACACTCGATGCACTCTATGCGCAACGCGCAAATTTAAGGCAACCAGGGAAGATAGGTGATCAACAGCTTGTGGTCCGTAGTTTTCTTGAATGCGTGACTGCGCTAATCAATCTTTCCGGAAGNATCCGTTATTACTCGGTAGACTTTTTTACCGAGGCCGGCTACGAACTCGAAGAATCGCTCCAAGACTATGAAACGCTGATCGATTATTTTATGGAGTATGAAAACTCCGTAGGTGCAATCACCTCACTTAAGCTTCTCGCTGAAAGTTTGCGCGATTCCTCAAATGAAGCATTTTCAGATCACATTAAAGGGAAAATTTTGCAGTTGGCACGTCTTACTCGGGAACGTCAGCTACTATCTGTCCTCGTTGAAATTTTAGGCGAAAAACATATTGATCCTGAATTGGTCATTTTTATTGTCGATACCATTCGGCTCATTGGTCTCCCTCAATTTTCGCGGCCGAAAGGGGATATTGCCCTGAGTCCACCGTTAGTAAACGGTAAAGACATTCTTGAAACTCTTTCAAATATTGATACCGCAAATTTAAGTTCGACAGACAGCCTGAGGCATCAACAATTGGTGCACTGGGTCACCGCACACAATAAGCAGGGTGTCATGGACGAAGAATTTCGGTTTGGCGGGGCGACTGTACGCGAAGGCGATTGGCTCTTAATGAAAAATCCTTCTCCATACAATCGATTTACCGATCTCTACCCCGGACTATTTACGCATGCAGGGGTTATTACGACTGAAATCGCAGAGGACGGCCGGCGACGGTTTGTGGTGGTCGATCTGCCTGAAATTGGTAATACGATTCCAGCGACTCCTGTAGAAAAATTCATAGAACGAACACTCGATTTTGTCATTCTGCGACATCATAGTCCGGGGGATCAGAAAACAATGGGTCGGGTTGCGCAAGAAATTATAAGTAATGAATCAAAATTCGATTTAAACTTTCGTACAACTAAAATCGAAAGCTTGAAGGGACAGAGTCTGGAAGGAAAATTAATCGATGGGTATTGTGCCGGACTATTATTGCTTTGTGCACAAGAAACGGGAAAACCATTGGAAGATTTTTTCCCTCTTAGAGAACGCCCTGCGGGCGGCAATACGCTACGAAATCTGGCGAAGCTTGATGTTTCAATGCCCGAACGGTTTCTCTCGCCGACTGGCCCGCTTTTTTCCTCGCATTTGAACATGGTTTATCGCTGTCAAACAATGTATTCGCCAAGGAGAGAAATTGAACAGGCGATCTACGATCATTTCGCTGAACAAATGCGTGATGGCCACCTTACACCCTCACTAACGTGGTATCACACATTGCGGTTAAATTTGGCCCAAGCGGCGGAAACCAATCCTACTTTAGGGAGGGCATTGGCCAATGCCGCGGGGGTTAATGAAAAAATTGATCTGGTGGCGGCCGCTAAACTGGGGGCAGTTGTCGAAACACTAGATAATATTGCGAAAAACGCAAGCGATCATTACCAGAACGTACGCACCGCATTTCGAATTGATGCCATTGATGACATAGAACCTGGACCGGAAGGTGATAAAATATTTGATCAAGTCGTCGCGCGAAGAAGGCGTCACGCCGACTTATTTGTTCGCTGGGAAGCCGGCGTACTTACGCCTAGGGAATTACGGATGGCGTTGGTTGATTACTACATTGATCAAGGGTGTGCGCAGCTCGATAGACGATTTTTTTACGATTCGGATAAGACAGTTGTTAATGGGTTAGATGAACTAAAACCATAACACGTCTTTTTATGCGACTTTATTATTTCAAGTCTTTTCCGTGTATTGCATTTGAGGATCCAGCGTCATGAATATCGTCGTCCTGGGTGCCGGTACGGTAGGCACATCAATTGCTGATCTTTTATGCCAGCATCGCCATAATGTGATTGTGGTGGATCACGATGGAGAAAATATTGCAGGGATTAATGAGCGGCTTGACGTGCGGGCAATCCACGGTTCAGCATCACAGTCCAGCGTGTTGTTTCAGGCGGGAGTCGCAAGTGCTGATTTATGTCTTGCGGTAACGGGAAATGATGAAGTTAACTTAATTGCGGCAAGTTTAGCGAAGGCCATGGGCGCGATACGTACCGTTGCGCGTGTTTACGCGCCAGTTTATAACGATTTAAGTACCTTTGATTACCAACGCCACTTTCATATTGATCGCCTACTCAGTCTAGAACATCTTTCGGCGATGGAGATTGCACACAATATTCGACATCCTGGTAGTGTGGCGATGGAACACTTTGCACGCGGAGAGCTGGAGGTCGACGAAATTGAAGTGACTGAAAAAGTGCCCACGTTAGGGATGCCTATCAAAAGTTTAGGCCTGCCTCCAGGGGTTCGAATTGCATCGATTACTCGAAATAATCGTACCTCTCTGGCGCTTGCGGAAGATGAGCTTGAGGTGGGCGATCGGATCACACTTATCGGCACGGGAGATGACATTGATGATGTGAAGGAAATGTTTCAAAAGGGATCTCCTGCAAAGTTGGGGGTAGTAATTGCCGGGGGTGGGGAAACGGGATACCATTTAGCCCAATCGCTGGAAAGCAGCCGTTGCGGTGTAGTTTTATTGGATGCAAACATAGAACGATGTAATTTTCTTTCTGAAAGCCTTCCTGGCGTTACCGTTGTTCATACGGATGCAACGCAGCGAGCACATCTTGAAGAAGAACGTGTTGGAAGAGCCGATGTTTTTGTTGCCTGTATGGCAGATGATGAAGACAACATTATGGCTTGTGTAACGGCCCGCGAAATTGGTGCTAAAACCATTAATGCCGTTGTAGAGCGACCAGATTATGCTGAGGTTGTCGGGAAACTGGGAATTGATCGCGCGGTCAGCCCGCGCGAAGTGATGGCCCGGCAGGTACTTAGCTTTCTCTTTCGCGGTCCTGTCATTTCCCGGACTGCGATTGGAGGGGGAGATTTAAATGTCCTGGAACTGGCGGTTCGAGAAAATTCAGCTTGCACACAACATGTATTGGCTAATTTAAAACTCCCGGAACAATGTTTGATTGCTGTGATCGTTCATGATGATTATGTTCGTGTTCCTGGTGCCGATGATCGCTTGCAACCAGGAGATACAGTCGTGGCGTTGATTGATGACTCCGCCATAGAAGAAACAGTTGCTATGTTTGAGTCAGGTGCCCACTAGATTCCCAGTGATGAAATGAATTGATTTACAAGTAAGAATTACTTGGTCTCTACTTTATTTTAGAAAAAGCCAGCAATTATGAACTTTCTGCTCCTGTTCAAGTTGTTGAGTCGCATTGTTTTTCTTATTGCGGCAACCATGGTTTTTAGTCTGCCCTGGGCTTTTCCCGTGATCGGGGGAAGTGCGGAGTTTGAGTTTGATGGATTTTTCGGTCTCGTAGGGTCAATCGCGATCGCCCTTATGGTGGGCAGTTTACTTTGGTATCTCGGTCGGAATGCTACCGGTTCGCTCTATCGCAAGGAAGCAATGGCGGTGGTCGGGCTCAGTTGGATTCTAGCAACCGCGGTCGGAGCAATGCCCTATGTGATTAGTCGTACCGAAATGGCACCGGGAAGAGTAATGCAGGTTTGGGATGCCTGTTTTGAATCACAATCTGGATTTAGTACCACGGGTGCAACAGTTTTAACTGACGTTGAAATGTACAACGGTGAAGCTTTAGTTCCTCGATCAATACTTTTCTGGCGAAGCAGTACGCACTTCCTGGGCGGCATGGGAATTATTGTGTTGTTCGTTGCAATTCTCGGACAAGGCTCTGCGGGAAAAACATTAATGCGCAGTGAAATACCAGGGCCGACAAAAGACGGGCCACGGACTCGCATGCAACACACAGCCTGGATTTTTGCCACAATCTACATTGTGCTGACTGCTATTTTATCGATTTTACTCGCCTGTTGTGGTCTCTCTTGGTTCGATTCTTTCTGTACCTCTTTCGGCACAATGGCTACCGGGGGATTTAGTACGTACGACAACAGCATTGGACATT
This sequence comes from Planctomycetaceae bacterium TMED10, assembly GCA_002168195.1. Classification (GTDB taxonomy): domain Bacteria; phylum Planctomycetota; class Planctomycetia; order Pirellulales; family UBA7805; genus UBA7805. The sequence continues at coordinate 202,962 of NHBP01000008.1, read as the reverse complement.
TTTCGCAAATACCGAGTGTGGGACCGGTCGGTGCGACCTGGGCTGAGTCAATTATCATGTTGTTTATGGTGGTCGCGGGAACCAATTTCACCTTGCTCTATTTCACGGCTATCGGCAAACCTTTAAAGCTATTGAAAGATGTAGAGTGGCGAACCTACGTTATGACACTGTTTGGCGTTTCGTTATTGATTCTCTTCTTCGGTTATTTAAACCACGATTATCTGTTTTACTATGGNGATAATATCTGGCATTCGCTCGCCTCTGGAATACGACATAGTAGCTTTCAGGTTGTTTCGATTATGACAACAACGGGATTTAGTAATTCGGCTAACTTTGATGAGTGGAATAATTTTGGTCGTGGCACGCTATTCCTGTTAATGTTTATTGGGGGGTGTGCCGGAAGCACTGGAGGGGGTCTTAAAGTCATTCGTCACATTATGTTTTTGAGTATTATGCGACTGGAACTTGAAAAATCATATCATCCAACCGTTGTTCGTCCTCTGCGTTTAGGTGGTCAACCTGTAGAGGATCAAAATTTGCGCAAGAATATTCTTGTTTATTTTGGTCTGATTTTAATAATCTTCATTTTTAGCTGGCTCTTTCTGATTACGACAGAACCAGATGCGACATGGATTCGTGGTGGCACAGGCATCGAACATATGGATCATAAATTGATTGACTGTGCTTCTAGTGTTGCGGCGACACTCAACAATGTAGGTCCTGGTCTTGGAACGGTCGGACCGAAATACACTTACACTTACTTCACNCCACAGGCTAAATGTCTTTTCATCTGGCTAATGATGGTTGGNCGCTTGGAAATCTTTACGATCTTCGTCTTATTTTTGCCCGGTTTCTGGCGTAATCAGTAAAAGCCGCGCCGCATAAAAAGGCTTCGTATCTCAACGCAATGATTAGGTGGCCCGCATGAGCCGACTGCGGTACAATGCCCAGACAGGCGGCTTAAGTAAAGGATGCCATCTTTAGGGAGGAGGATTCGCATGAAGAGGATCTGCGGGCTTTTAATTTTTGCATCTAGCTGCCTATTTTTTGGGTCATTGCTTGCAGCCNATGAATNCGCCGGATCCCCGGATGCGGAAAACAATTCGAAGATTAAGGATGATCTCAATCCACCGAGTGCGAAAGCTCCGAAAAAAAATGGGGAGGATAAAAATGCGGGTGAAGAAGATCTCCATGAAGCAACACGTCTCAAAGTNAACTCAGANAGTTTTGGTGACCTGAAGNAAGTNATTGGCTTATGTGAGGGAGCAATNAGTAAGGGCTTAGATAACCAAAATCAAGCNTTTGCCAATCAGCTCATTGCNTCCACGCGNTTCGAACGTGCAAGTCGAATCAGTGAAGAGGTTTTTGATCGTTATCCTCCGAGTGATAATTGGCCCACTCTCTCTCAATTGGCCCGTATGGACCTTGAGGCCGCGGTGAAACACCAAGAAGAGTTTGCCGAAGCTTACCTACTGCTTGGGCGAATCCATCTNCTCCCGAGNGGNGATCGNAANAAAGCNNGGGTGGCACTCGACAAAGCAATTGTCCAATCTGAGGGTGACCCTTCTACTCAAGCAATGGGTTATGCCCTTCGTGGGGAAATTCGATCAAAGCCTGCGAACCAACTCGCTGACTTTAATGCCTCACTACGATTGAGCCCGAACCACACTACTGCGCTGAGGGGCCGAGGCATTTATTACATTAAATCCAACAAGCCCGAAAAAGCGATTGTTGATTTTCGTAAAGTTACAACTCTCGAACCGGATGATCCCCATGTTCATGAAATGTTGGGTNTGGGTCTTTTGTTTATGAACCAACTTGACGAATCCCTTGCTTGTTTTAATCGGTCGCTTGAATTGGACTCTGATCGAGGATCAGCATTATCTTATCGGGCGAGAATTTACTTGGAGCAGAAAAATCTGGATCGCGCACTTGAGGACATCAATCGAGCTCTTGAGCAGGTCGTCGATAATCTTTCCTGGCGGTTAGTGCGGGCAGAGATTTACTGGCAGCAAAAAAAANATGATGAGGCAGTTCGGGATGTTGAGCACATCCTCACAGTAAATCCAAAANTGCTTGAAGCAATTCGTATGCGCGCTGCAATTTTGGCAGAAGATGATCAAATGGAAGAAGCCATAGCGGGTCTGAACAGAGCACTCGACTCCCTGCCGAACCATAACGGTTTATTAATGTACCTCGCATTGTTTTATGCAAACAATAGTCAGACCGCTGAGGCGCTCGAAGCCTACGANAAGCTGTTAGAAAGACCTGTTCCGCACGCACCGATTTATCGTAATCGAGGAGATCTNCTACTNAATATTGGCAGGCAGGNTGCGGCNATTGAGAATTACGATAAAGCGCTAGAAATTGAGCCGGATGATTCTGGAGTGTTGAATAATTTGGCCTGGTTACTGGCGACTTCACCNAATGCCAAGCTGCGTGATGGAAAACGCTCGCTGGAACTCGCAAAGCGAGCATGTGAAGTGACAGAATATAAGGAAGCNCATATTTTAAGCACTTTGGCAGCAGCCTGTGCAGAAACCGGGGACTTCCCCGANGCCATCCGNTGGTCAACCNAAGCTGTCGCTNTNGGNAACAGNGAGGTAGATGAACAATTGGCAAAAGAACTTAAAAGTTACGAGGCGGGAAACCCGTGGCGAGAAAAACAAGCTGTATCCGCTGAAAGCAACNAAGAAAAATCTAGTTCGCAACCGGATGTGCAACCGGACGATAGTGAAAAAAATTCACTTTCTGAGCAAAACGATCAGGCTACTTCTGCTTCCGACTGAGTTTTTTCGCGCANATCCTCGAANCCNTTNCGCTCGCAAAAATCTCCAAAGCTTTCGCCCTTTTCCCGATCCTGTTTAAAATAAGCGAACANCGGTAACAGAGTCGGAACGACGTCNTCGGTAGGCACCAGATCCTGGTAAACGCGATTCAGTCGATCGCCTTCGCGTCGTCCGGCAAGCAGGATTGTATATTTACCGAGAGTTTTTCCCACNAGGCCAATGTCCGAGTTNTAGGGCCTTGCGCAACCGTTNGGACAGCCTGTCATCCGGGTGGTGAAAATTTCATTNTCAAGNCCCAATTTTTTTAGCCCGACCTCGAGTTGATCCATCATACCAGGCAGCGCGCGTTCACTCTCGGTAACCGCAAGGCCACATGTGGGCATCGCCGGGCAGGCCATACTCCAGCGCCGCACCGTGCTAATCGCTTCGGTCGGGGCGATGCCGTGTTCATCNAGNATCTGTTCCAGTTGTGCTTTCTGATCCGCTTCAATATCNGTAAATAAAATATTTTGNTGACTNGTAAAACGNAGCGGNAGTTTCAGACGNGTGCANATTTCTCGCAGNGCCGTCTTGAGTTCAAACGACCCTTCATCTTTGATCCGACCATTTTCCACNTTGAGTCCATAAAACCACTTGCCNTCACCTTGGGGGTGCCAACCCAAGTGATCATCAAAGCCTGTCACTGCNAGAGGTTTAGGCGCGTCTAAGNGCTGACCNTANTATTCCTCGACCTTNTCTCTAAAATTTTCCAGTCCCCAATTATGNATGAGATACTTCAGGCGAGCATTTTTCCGATCNGCNCGNTTNCCNAAATCACGNTGCACTTTCACAACTGCGGTTGCCAAATCGACAACCTGCTCNGGTGAAACAAACGCCAGNGGNTTGCCNANNGCNGGNAANGTTTTTTTTGCGGTGGGTGTGGTCCCAAATCCGCCNCCNACNAGCATGTTGTANCCGANNATTTTNTNNTCGTCACAGATTGCCAGCAGGCCTAGATCTTGGGAATAAACGTCAATGCAGTTATCTTCCGGTAAAGCGATCCCTATTTTGAATTTTCGCGGTAAATAGACCGCCCCATAAATGGGCTCAATTTGAAAGGGATCTAGTGTACCGCCGACCAGTTCTTTCTCTTCCGTCTCTTCATCCGTGAGCCATAACTGGTGGTAGGCCTTCGTGCGGGGCATAAAATGCTGGGAGAGTCGATCTGCCATTTCCTGCATTTGCGAATAGACCGGGTTGTTGCGAAAGGGTGCAGGGCAGCACATCACGTTCCGATTCACATCACCACATGCAGCAAGGGTGGTGGCTTGTACTTCATTAATCCGATGGATCGTCTTTTTTAAGTCGCTTTTTAAAATGCCATGCAGTTGAAGCGCCTGACGTGTGGTAATGCGAAGCGTGGTATTGCCGACCTCGTCACACAGATCGAGTTCCGCGAGCAATTGCTCGGCGTTGAATTTCCCTCCGGGAACGACTGTGCGGAGCATCATGGAGTAGGCCTTGCCTCGACCGTCGGCTCGTGCCGCTTTTCGTTCATCGCGGTTGTCTTGCTGGTAACTACCGTGATGTTTGAGTAGCTGAATGCTTTCCTTGCCGAAAAACGCATTCTCATCGACGAGTTCTTCAGGGATTTCGCCACGCAGGTAGTGACTGGCCTGCTTAAATTTTTCGACCGGACTCACTTTTGGCGTGTCGGTCGATTTAGACGCTTCACTCATGAAAATTTTCCGCTTTATTTTGTTTGATCCGTGCGATGNAATTATATCGAGGANCGATCGNGGCGNCCACAGGAACTTGTCACAATATCGCNGNCATTTTCNGCAAATTTCATNGGTTAGTTGCATCCTCAGGGCGAGAACCGCTAGGATNAAGATAGCGTGACCTTGGATCACTACCGTTCAAGATAACAACTGTGATAGTTTAGTTGTGATTGTGTTGTGGTTGTGATAGCACAACTGTAAAAACACAACTATAAAAACATAACCACATGCACAAAACATCTGATTACTTTTTGAAGTGTTTAATTCTGCTTCTTCTTAGCTTTATCATGGGTTGTGGCGGGGAAAATGAAAATCGAGTGCCTGTGCTACCCGTGAAAGGCCAAGTGCTGCTCGACGCTAAGCCCGCAGTCGGTGCCTATGTGGAATTCGTACAAAAAAATCCAACTGACGCAACAAAAAATATAAGTCCCACGTCAAGCGTTGACGAGAATGGTGAATTTATTCTCTCGACCTACGCAATGGGCGATGGCGTTCCTGAGGGGGAATATTACGTACTGGTTCGCTGGCCGACTCCAGATGAAATGACAGAACCCGATACCTATCCTGAAAACTGGGAATATCTACGAGAAGTTTATGGTGATCCGGAAAATCCCCAGCTGAGTGCTGTCATCAGGCAGCCCGGTGAAGACGAAGAAATCACAGCCATTGTGATCCCAGCCTTCCGTTTGGTCTCTGAAGAAAATGAGGAGTTTGAGGAATAAATAATCTCAAACAGTCTGGTGCATATTAAATTAAAATCATGTGAATCCGAATCTGGCAATGCACCCAAAAACATTTACCATTCCGGTTTTACACTGGTTGAATTATTGGTTGTCATTGTCGTCCTAGGTATTTTGATGGCACTTTTGCTACCGGCATTCAACTCCGTGCGCGAGGGAGCCCGGCAATCGGTCTGTTCGAATCAAATGCGGCAACTGGGTTTGGGTTTACAGCAGTATGAGAGTCGTAATGGTGCCTTTCCCGCTGCCGCGACAGGTGCTACGAGTGGCGAATTCGAAGATTCACCACGCTACAATGTGCTGGCCTACATTCTTCCTTATCTAGAACTCAACTACATTGCCGACATTTTCGATATGGAAAGTGATTGGAACGATACGACGAACCGTAAGGATGAGCTTTCGGAGGCGGAATTGGAAGTTTTTAAACAGCGAATGGGGTTTTCGAGCAACAATTTTAGTGTCACCAACCAACGCATTGCTGGTCAGGATGCATTTCAATTTCTTTGTTCAAGTGCACCCGCTCGTGATGGGAACGTATCACAGGGATCAACAACGTACAGTTATCCACATGCGGCCACCGATTACTGTTCTGCATACGCAATCGACGACGATCTGCATAGCGGCTACACAAACACACACGGATACGAAGGGCCAGAAGATTCGTTTGAAAAAGGCGGGCTCTCTTTAAATAAGCGGTTACGAACCTCGGCGTTCAAGGATGGACTGGGAAACACCTTTATACTCTTTGAATCCGCTGGAAAACCTTACCGTTACGTCGACGGAAAACCGTATGGGAACGCCTACGATACCTATACACAATGGAGTAACTGGAAAGCTTCCATGAAATTGAATCCCGGGATTCAAAGTCAGACCTTCAATCGAAATAAACTAATCAATCACACCAACGTCGGTGAAGTCTATAGTTTTCACCCGGATGGTGCGATGATTCTCTATGGTGATGGGGCAGTGAAATTTGAATCCGAGGATATGCCAATCGACGTCTTTGTCAATCGTTTTACGCGAGATGGTGGAGAAGTCGAATATCGCGACTAATCCGATCACAATGCCATCTTTGGATTGTGGGCTACCGACCTGACGCTACAACGAGTATCACGATAAAATTGGGCCCTATGTCAGATTCCATCGCCCAATATATCGACCATGCGGTATTGCACCCGACGCAGACGAATGTCGATTTAGCCGCTGCCTGCACGCTCTGCGATAAATTCAGCGTGGCCAGCATTTGCGTGAAACCGAGCATGGTCTCGCGCGCCGCAGAACATCTGGCCGCTAGTAGCGTAAAAGTTTCCACCGTGATCGGTTTTCCGCACGGCGGTACCAGCACAGCGGCCAAGGTCGCAGAAGCCGGGCAAGCCTGTCAGGATGGAGCGGTCGAACTCGATATGGTCGTCAACATTGGCCGCTCACTCGCCGGAGATTACGCTTATGTGGAAGAAGACATTCGGCAGGTCGTTGCGGTGGCCGCCAAACATAAGGCCATCGTGAAAGTGATCTTCGAGACAGGATTGCTTGAAAATGAATCGCAAAAAATCGAGCTGTGCGGCTGCAGCGAAAGAGCGGGCGCCGAATTTGTCAAAACATCGACCGGTTTTGGTTTTGTAAAGTCTGCCGAAGGCACACTGCAATCGACCGGGGCCACCCGTGATGACATCCGCCTGATGCGAAAGCATTTTTCGCGCGGCGTCAAAGCATCGGGAGGTATCCGCTCCCTCGCCGACGCCCGGGCATTTATCGATCTCGGCGCTTCGCGACTCGGCACCAGCAGTACCGAGGCCCTGGTGCTTGAAGAGCAGGGAAGTGGCTCATCCCAAGAATCAAACGAAAATTACTAGGGTGNATTAGAAGAGAAAAAATTATGTTGGATCTGTACGATAAAATTGAAGAGGCNANANCGGTCATTGCCGGCAGGTGGANCGAAAAACCAAAGGTAGGCATTATTTTAGGGACCGGGCTAGGCCCCTTTGTTGAGCGGATCGAGATGGAAGCGGAAATCGAATATGAATCGATTCCCCACTTTCCCAGTTCAACGGCTACGAGTCATCGTGGAAGGCTCATCTGCGGTANAATCGATGGCGTNCCNGTNGTGGCNATGGAAGGNCGNATCCATCTNTATGAGGGACATGCCGCAAAGATGATTACCCTGCCGGTCCGNGTGATGCGGGCCATGGGTGCCGAGTGGCTGATCGCCTCCAACGCAGTTGGGGGAATGAACCCCAACTACCAGGCCGGTGACATCATGGTGATTGAAGACCATATCAACCTGATGACCGATAATCCGCTGATCGGAGTGAACGACGATCGACTCGGACCCCGTTTTCCTGATATGTCCGANCCNTANNACCTNNAGATGGTNGATGCNGCNNTGGCNATCGCNNGNAAANGTGANTTTGTNGCCCANAAAGGNGTGTTGGTCTCTGTCACCGGCCCCAACCTNGAAACCCGNGCCGAATACCGNTTCTTGCGGCTGATTGGGGCAGATGTGGTTGGAATGTCAGTCATTCCTGAAGTGATTACGGCGGTGCATTGCGGACTCAAGGTNGTCGGCTTTTCTGTTGTGACCGACATGTGCCTTCCAGACGCTCTTAAACCGGCCGATGTGGACGAAATCATAGCAACCGCAAATGCGGCTGAGCCAAAATTACGCGAACTCGTAGCCGGTATTGTGGGACAGATCGGCGGAAATTGCGGAAATTAAAGCACGATCCTAAAAACGAGGATGCCTCGGCAGGNCAAAGGTGTCATGGGTGAAGATTCCCCCGCCGTGAGCGATGCGGCCCAAGAGGCTGTGCGGTACGTCCAGGGTAAATGGAAAGGCATTCCCCAGGTCGGCATTATCTTAGGTAGCGGTCTGGGTGGATTGGCTGATTCGGTAGAAGATGCCACCACGGTTTCCTACGAGGAGACGCCTCATTTNCCTCGCTCGACCGCCATTGGACACCACGGACGATTCGTGTGTGGACAACTCGGAGGCGTCGAGGTGATCGTGATGCAAGGGCGTTTTCATCTCTATGAAGGATATTCAATCACTGATGTCACGCTACCGGTACACGTGATGTGCGGCCTGGGGATTCGCACGCTGATTGTTTCGAATGCGGCAGGCGGGCTTAATCCAAACTTCTCTGCCGGTGATGTGATGGTCCTCAATGGGCATCTGAATCGAATGCACCGAAAACCGCAGGATGATATGACCGAGTCGCCGGCGGGGGTGTGGATGCAGTCTACGCTGCGGCCTTACGATCGGGTGCTGAATNATTTAGCACGCCAGATTGCGCGACAGCATAATTTTGAAGCGCCGCNGGGAATTTATGCCGGGCACTTGGGGCCNAACTATGAAACCCGCGCNGAATATCGTTATCTGCGTCGCATCGGAGTCGANGCNGTGGGNATGTCGACGATACCCGAAGCATTGATCGCCGAAGCANACGGCGTGCGGACCCTGGCNCTCTCGGCGATTACAAACGTTTGCTCCCCGGATGCCCTAAGNGAAACAACAGCNGAAGAAGTGCTAGAAACCGCATCGGTTGCCGGAAAAAAAATGAGNAAAATANTGCTTGGCGTCCTTCATTCTCATCAANAAATGGCTTGAGAATGAATAGAAAGAGCTTGAAGTCAAACCAGTGAAAAGTCAAAAATATAGATCCTCACGTGTCACTTCATCCACGAAGGTACGCTCGCCACTATGATGCACGCCACAGAGATCATCGCAAAAAAGAGAGATGCGCATGTACTCACCGAAGACGAAATCAGATGGATCGTCAATGCGTTTGTCAGCGGGGAAGTGCCGGATTATCAGATGGCGGCCTTCTCCATGGCCATTTGTATTCAGGGTATGCAAGATGCAGAGGTGTATGCCCTGTCGATGGCAATGCTTGAAAGCGGAACGACACTTCAGTGGCCTGCCGATGAGAGGCCTATCATCGACAAGCATTCCACCGGNGGGGNCGGNGANAAAGTGTCGCTTATTCTTGCGCCCCTCTTGGCTTGTTGCGATCTGCGGGTGCCGATGATCTCGGGTCGNGGACTCGGNATTACNGGAGGNACGCTTGATAAACTCGAATCCATCCCNGGTTTTCGCACNGATCTTTCCCTNGAGGAAATGCAGCAACAAGTTCAAAAAATCGGTTGCACNATTACNGGAACGAGTCNNCAAATTGCCCCTGCAGATCANAGGTGGTATACGTTGCGCGATGTNACGGCAACGGTNCCATCGCTTGCGCTGATTACGAGCAGCATTATGTGTAAGAAGCTGGCCGANGGNCTNGATGCACTCGTCTTAGATGTNAAGTGCGGATCGGGTACNTCNATGCATNACAAATCNGAGGCTCNCGCANTGGCAGAAAGTATGGTGNANCTNGGAACNCNAATGGGGGTGACCACTACGGCGTTGATTTCNAATATGAACCANCCACTCGGACGAATGTTGGGTAATGCGGTTGAAGTGAACGAAGCGGTGGAAATATTAGAAGGAACCGGGCCCGAGACTGTACGTGCGATTTCAGTTGCCTTGGGATGCGAGGCATTGATGGCTGCGGGGATGGAGTCCGAGGCTGACGCAGCAAAAAATCGATTGGTATCCCTGCTTGATAGTGGACAAGCCCGTGAAAAATTCGCGCATATGGTTTCGGCACAGGGGGGCGATTTTGAAGCGGAGCGTAAAGTGGCACAGCCTTTTGTGCTTTCGTCCAAGCACGCAGGCTATGTGAGCGANATACATGCGGGCAAGTTTGGCAGAGCCGTCGTCCAACTCGGAGGAGGGAGGCAAAAATTAGGTGGGGCGATTGATCCATCCGTCGGAATAGAACTGTGTGTTGAGATTGGTGAGACGGTCGAACNTGGACAAGAACTTGTGCGTATTTTCGCCCACTATCCACCTGCCGATCCCTGGATGGATGCGCTGCTCGAAGCCATCCAAATCAGTCCCGAGAANCCACCGGNNGTGCCATTAATTATTGACCACGTTACGGCAAACACTGCGTAGCAAGATACAAATTATCAAGAAAGAAGTTGAATGGATAACAAGTTAAGGGAAGCACTTCTTGCGACTGCAGTGGAGGCTTCCCAAAAAGCCTATGCCCCATACTCCCAGTTCATGGTGGGTGCTGCGGTTTTGGGAAAAAATGGCGTGATTTATCCGGGGGCAAACGTTGAGAATGCATCCTACGGACTAACAAATTGTGCCGAACGTTCTGCCGTGTTCAGTGCAGTCTCGGCGGGTGAAAATCATTTTGAGGCTGTAGCGATCGCGTCCTCCGGGGGTGTAGCACCCTGTGGAGCGTGTCGACAGGTGCTACATGAATTTGCGCCCCGGATAAACGTTTTGTTGATTGATATCAACAGTAAGGAACAAGTGACCGAAATTTCCCTGGAAGACCTCTTGCCTGATCCTTTTCCATCAAAAAATGGTGCTTAAATCTTATCTGCCTAAGAAAGTGCGACATAAGGAACGATAGATCGTGAAGCAAAATCAGAAATCACATGCCCCTTCTCAGCAACGTCAGCAACGGGAAGGTGTCGTCGCCGTCATTGAGCAAAATGATTTATTTCTGGTTATCCAACGCTCTCAACATGTGGTCGCTCCTGGAAAACTCTGCTTTCCCGGTGGCGGCATCGAAGCAGGAGAAAGCCAACCGGTTGCACTCTGTCGTGAGTTAATCGAGGAAGTTGCGGTGAAGGTCAACCCTGGCGAAAAGCTTTGGGAAAGCGTCACTACGGCAAAAACAAGAATCCATTGGTGGTCTGCTGTGATCATCAAGGGCGAGGTGTTGCGAGCAAATCCCAAGGAAGTTGCACACATTTTTTGGATGACCAAACGCCAACTTCTAGAACACGAAGATTTGCTACCCGGAAATCGAGATTTTTTGAATCGGAATTAAGTGTTTTTCTGATCAGCTGCTGCCGCAAGATCTTCTTTCTCGAGTGCAGCAAGATAGGGAAGATTTCGATAAGCGTCCTCATAATCGAGTCCATAACCGACTACAAACTCGTCTGGAATATTGAATCCTATGAAGTCGGGAACTGTTGCCACTTCTTGGCGTCCTTCTTTGTAGAGTAACACTGCTGAGCGGACAGTCGCTGGATTCAACTTACGAATTCGGGCTTCCACCTCTTTGAGCGTGTGACCGGTGTCAAAAATATCATCGAGTAACAGAACATCGCGATCTTCAATATCCGGCATCAATTCGTCGTTAATGATGAGTGGCCCACGCGTCGTGGTGGCACCGTGATAACTACGCGCTTGAAGCACACCCACACGCAGCGGCATTTCCAGAAGCCGAATCACATCGGCCATTAAGACCACACTGCCCGTGAGAATTCCAATGATGGTTAACGGACCATTCGCGTAACATTCGCTGATACTGGTCGCCATTTTGGCGACACCTTGCTTCAATTCTTCTTCGGTCAACAGAACCTTCATAATATTTCTCTAGATAAGGATTCCAGCGATACAGGCGGTCATAAACGCCGCGAGTGTTCCACCAATCATCGCCCGCAACCCCAGACGTGCCAAATCGCCGCGACGGTCCGGGGCGACTCCGCCAATACCTCCCAGTTGGATTCCGATGGACCCGAAGTTGGCAAACCCACAAAGTGCATAGGTAAGAATCGTAACGGTTCGCGGTGACAATGTCTGCTGGCCAGCCTCCATGAGTTCACCAAGCTGGAGGTAGGCCACAAACTCATTGGCCACCATCTTCGTTCCCAACAGTTGACCAGCGGCACCACAATCCGCGACTGGAATGCCCATTAAATATGCGAGCGGCCAAAACAACCAACCCAGGCCTTTTTCGAGCGTCCAGCGGTGGGCCTCCTCAAACCCGAACCAAGTGCCCGTCCAGCCAATCAAACCATTCACCATCGCAATGATAGCCAAAAAAGCAATGAGCATCGCAGCAACATTAATGGCCAATTTCATTCCAGCAGTCGCCCCTGACGCCGCCGCTTCTATCAAATTAGATTCCTTGTCCTGTACATGGAGTTCAACTTTTCCCATCGTAACTGAATGTTCCGTTTCCGGTTGCATTACCTTGGCAATCAGTAGCGCTGCCGGTGCGGAAATGACTGACGCTGTGATCAGGTGTCCCGCATCAATTCCAAAGCTTACATAGGCCGCCAACACGCCTCCTGCAATTGTGGCGAAACCGCCGACCATCACGGCCATGAGTTCTGATTGAGTCATCTTTGACACATAAGGGCGAATCACGAGCGGTGCTTCGGTCTGACCAACGAAAACATTGGCTGCAGCCGAGAGCGTTTCTGCACCACTCGTCCCCAGTGTCCGCTGCATNATCCAGGCGAANAANGAGACAATTTTTTGCATAATNCCNAGATAGTANAGCATGGACATNAGTGANGAGAAAAAAATGATTGTNGGCAGCACNCCAAAAGCNAAAGAGGAAAGTAATTGTTTCGTTCGCGGGAAACCATCNGATCGAAATGAAGAAATCGTGGATAAGAACCATTGCCGAAGTTGTGCTTCCCAGTTTGCCGCATTTAAATCGATTGTTTTGTCTACTGCTCCTACCGAAACAGTCACTTGACCCTTTTGATTTTTTAGGGTTTCAACTAAATGCCTCAATCGATCTTGATCCTCGTGCTCCCATAAACTCAACGTCTGGTGTTTACTTTCCCCGGATATGGAAATAGGCACCTGTGATTCTCGCTGCATGCCAAACATGAACCGCGAGCCATCATCCACGTAGGAAATCATGTTCGTGAAGACGCCACCAACAGCTTGAAATGCGGCTTTTCCGGGTGGAGTCCAAAGAATCAGTAAAGCGAACAAGATTTGTAGAATAAGTCCGCCTACCACCACACGAAAGGGGAAAGCTTTNCGGTTGGAACTGAGTAGATAGGCAAAGCCAATCATGGCCAAAAGTCCAACGCCACTGATCATACGTTCCATGAAGAAAGATGCTCCTTCAACATATTTTTCCCCGCACCAACTTTCAGTCTGAATATTCAATCGCGCTGCTTGAAGGTATTAAAAATACGATCTCCCGCATCACCGAGACCTGGAACAATAAATTTGTCGTCATTGAGTTCGGGATCGATTGCAGTGACAAATATTTGCACCTCCGAATCTTGCCTGTGAACTTCTTCAATGCCNTCCCGTGATGCAATCACGGTCAATAGTTTTATTTTAGGAACGCCCCAGGCTCGAAGCGTTGACACCGCGGCGGTTGCCGAGCCTCCGGTCGCGAGCATCGGATCGAGCACTAAAGCAACATCGACNGGTTCACTTTGAGGTAACTTTTTATAGTATTCTATCGGGCGGGCAGTTTTCTCATCACGATACAGACCCAGGTGCCAAACTTCCGCTTGTGGAATCAGGTCAAGCACTGCATCGACCATTCCTAATCCCGCCCGAAGAATAGGAACCAAGCCGACACTCTGTTTCAGGGNCGATCCCTCAGTAACTACCAGTGGGGTTTCGACTTCACGTGGTTGTGTCTGGAGATCTTTCGTTGCTTCATATGCCAATAACACGGCAACGCGGCGAATGAGGTTTCGAAACTCGATAGGCGCTGTCGTCTGGTGGCGCAGGCGAGTCAAGTGATGTTGGATGAGGGGGTGATGGACTTCTTGAANATTCATCGCAACCGGTCCTGCAGACGATCGAAAGAGGTGGAGTCTGCCTGCTTCACACTTAGTTTTTGAGGGTCAATAAGAGAAGTCTAACGAGCGAAACGGTAGTGTGCGAAGAGGGGGCAGCCGCNTCTACTTACAGTTAATCGGAAAGAATNTTTTCNACCCACTCAATTTTTGGATTNGAGCCCCCTGGGACATCAGCTATTTTTAATTGNTGGGANACATANCATTGGCGNCCCGATTTTTCTGGGATNCGNAAATTATCGCCTTTCTGCAAAATAGGGCGATATTCNGGCATGCTTCCAAAGGCTCTCGTTCCGGCCGCCTGACATGGAAACCAGTGGCCCTNCCCCTGTNGATCGACAAGATAAAACTCCGGNTAGCAGTGCCCNGGAATCCATACNGTCCGCGCGGGGATTCCATTAATNCGACAGAAAGCAACGAACAACGCCGTCAGTTCTTCACAATCCCCTTCCTTCTCTTTCAGAGCCTTGTAAGCGCCTTTTTGGGGGCCATTTTTATAAGTTACATGGTTGCGAACCCAATCATACATTGCCTCGACTTGANTCCAAGCTTTTTTCTCGTTTTTGGTGAACTCTTTGGCTTGCTTACGAATTTTAGAATGTTTTGTTTCAATGAACGGACTGGGGCCGAGATATTTTCGTAGTGACGGCGTCAATTGCTTGCGGGTAGGAATTGTGTATTGATCAGTGTCTTTTGGTGCGATGATGTGATGNCGCGTACATTCGAAGGTCACTAAAACCTGGGCCGTTTCTCCTGGACCGACAAAGGGGATTTGCATTACCATCCGTTTGACAGAATCCCCAATCATTTCATAGGAAACCCGACGGACTTGGGGAGACGACTGCTCCTGAATAACTTTCACTTGTTGTTCCGGCCATTCAATCGGGACCGGAACACTGCATTTGATCCCTTTTAATGGGCTGGCGGTTGCGTGAATGACAACGCCAACTTGCATCTGAACAGGCTTCTGGTAGGCCAATCGCTCGACAGTCGAATTATCTTCTTGGTCAAGAAACTGTCCCAGTCCTTGGTTGGTAACGAGCAGTAAGAAGAGCAGCACAAGGATACGCACGATAACGCCCTCCCGCATTGGCCAAAACTATTTAGTGAAATACTTTTTGCTATAGTTCAAAATGAGATGAAACTAACCACACCTTTTTTAAAGCTTAGGTCGCAAAAATGGCTTTTGGGCGCATAAAAAAGTCCGCATGTCAGGATTCATGCGGACTATGAGGAGAGCGTATTGTCCGATTTCAACTAAGAACCTGGAGCTACTGGAGTCATTGTAGGGGGATTCACAGCGCCGCCGGATCCGAGAACGACCCCCTGCTCATAATTACCTGGCGTGCTGCATGTGGAACAGCCCGAAAAACCGGCACCCCCGGCACCCATAGAAGCACTATTGCAAGGATCGCAAGGCATACAAGGTGCACAAGGATTACAAGGCGCACAAGGATTGCAATTTGAATAGGGCATCATTTGTTGTGATCCACAACGCCAAGGAGCACCTCGACTCAATTTTCGACAATGGTGACGGTTACAACCGACACAGATAGCCACTAGGGCTGCAAGCATTAGAAGCCTTTTCATGGCTTAAATCTCCGTAAAAGGTGTTCATATAGTCGGCAAAACAACTCGACACCCAACTCTACAACACGTCGGATGATGTGCAAACGAAACAGATGTTTTTTATTTTCATCATTTGGCCGCCTTTTACGGATGCTATGCTTTGTGTGCCCGAACAATTGATAAGGTTTATCTTCCCTTATTATTTGGACTAATCAGACTCATAAAATGAGCGCACGAATTGTGACGCTTTGACCATTAAGAACTACTAAATTATGTCGATCTTTTTCCAATTGATGATTCAATCTGATACTAAAGGAAAGCGCACCTTGAAATATTGTCTGGTGTTTTGCCTTCTGATTTCCTGTACTACCATTGCACAAGCTGAAGATGGCAGTGGTGTGAACTGCCCAGAGAGTCAAGCGACAGACGCCCGTCTTCACGACGAGGTATGGTTGCTCAGTTGCAGAAGCTTAGCTTGTCCAGAGCAAGGTCCCTCTATCGATGCCGAGACATTAACCGAAGGGCTTGCTGCCTGGAAATATAACTTGAGCGATCAGCAGTGGGATCGTTCAAAAATGCTAGACTTCCTTCATTCCTCTGAAGACTGTCAGACCGTTGTCTGGGTTCATGGGAATCTCACCACAGCTAGCGAGGCTTTTGCAACAGGGTTAACTGTCTATCGGCAATTGGTTCGTGACACCGAAATCCATCCGCCTATTCGGTTTATCATTTGGTCTTGGCCGGCATCAAAAATTCTTTCCCGCCCCGTTCCCGATGCGCGAATCAAAGCGGCTCGAACCACTTGGGCAGGAATCCGTTTGGCGGGAATGTTGCAGCAAATCCCCGGCCATAAATCTGTGGGTTTAATTGGCTTTAGTTTCGGGGCACAAGTCGTTTCGGCTGCATTAGAAATTATTGCTGGTGGCGAACTTAACCATACGAAAATTGTTCCGCAAGGTGATCGGGTTTCTTATCGAGTTACGTTTTTTGCAGCTGCACTAGATAGCTATTGGCTGCTTCCGGATAGGCGTTTTGGAAAAGCATTTGATGTGATAGACAGCCTCACACTGATTAACAACTATTGCGATTGGGTTCTGAAACATTACGGCAAACTCTATTGTCACTGTGCGCGACGCGGTCCCTCGGCGCTGGGATATACCGGCTTACCGGAGGGGAATTTTTCAAGAGAACAAAAAGAAAAAATTCGGCAATTCAACGCGAGTGGGTCGGTGGGCAAACAACATGCATGGCGTGCTTATATCCAAAATAGAAGCACGATGGATCTCATTCGTGAGGGTACGCTTCCAGACTGGCAGGATAACCCGAAACAGACTCTACAAGTATCGACTGTGAGCCAATAAAAGCGGAATACCGCTATTTGACCGATGGTATTTTCGCTCATTGCTGTTCTGGCAATAATGGGGTGATGAATCCACCTCAAGGTTATCTCGACGGTCGCATCGTTCCCGTCTCTGAAATGGCTATTTCCATCACTGATGCTGGTTTTACGCTCGGCACGACTGTCACGGAGCAGATGCGAACGTTTGCTGGAAATATTTTTGAATTGGAAACACATTTACAGCGGCTCGAGAGGTCGCTAAAAATTGTCGGCATCGAACCGCGCGAGTCGCTGAGCGATCTGGCCGAGATTGCCCAAAATTTAGTACAGCAGAACCATCTGCTTTTCGACGCCCAAGATGATTTGGGTTTAACTCTCTTCGTGACACCAGGAACGCTTCCACGCTTTAACGACGGCAAGCGTGGGTCACCCTGTGTGGGAATGCATACCTTTCCACTCCCATTTCATTTATGGAATACCCATTATCACCAGGGACAGTCGTTAAGTGTGACTGAAATCGAGCAAGTTTCACCCCAGTGCTGGCCGGCAGAATTAAAGTGCCGAAGTCGGATGCATTACTATCTTGCCGATCAATCAGCAGACCGGACGGAACCCGGTTCTCGTGCCCTACTACTCGATTCAAATCACCGAGTGATCGAGGCATCGACAGCCAATATTATTCTCTACAAAAAAAATCAGGGGATTTTAACCCCACCTGTCGAGTCTGCTTTACCAGGCATCAGTCTGTTATACGTCCAGAATCTTGCTCAGCATCTCGGCATCGACTGGAAGCATTGCCCCATTGTTCCCGAAGACGTTGCTCAGGCCGATGAGGTCTTTTTGAGTAGCACACCTTTTTGTCTTCTTCCGGTCACCTCGTTGAATCGCCAGCCTATTCAAGATGGAAAACCTGGTCCCTTATTTCGACAATTGGCGACCGCATGGTCAGTGTGTGTGGGAGTCGACTTCATTCAACAAGCAGGCCGNTTCGCCGACCGAAGTACCGGTGAAGCACAGTGCCATTAAATTTTACGTTTGTTGCTGAATTTGCCGTTTCATTTGATCAATCTTCATGAGCACCGAGTCAAGATTTACTTCTTTCCAAGTAGCATTTTTATGTTTTAGAAGAATTTTTTCTAAATGACGAAACGCTTTTTGTAAATCTTCAGGCCACATTGATTCGTTTGCCGTTTGGTCAGAGGCGGAAACAGGGGATGTCGTTTCTGCATTTAATTTAACCTGTGAAGAAGCAACGCTGTCTTCCAGATGGGATGTCTCAGTCGTGGAGGGGTTTTTAGTCTTTGAGGCGGGAACGTGACTCGATGAGCCGATCCCGAGCACGATATTCTCGTGAATATCTTGAAGAAGAATATCGTCGTCCTGAACGTCAGCTTGTGCGNCTGCCTCCTGTGCTTTCGAGCGGGCGGATCGCATTTGGGANATCGACCACTGATTTTGAATTGCCCCTTCAAGCCACAATTCTGGATCCTCCCAGTCCAACGCTGCATAAAAATGGCTCCAGTAGAGACCCGAATAATCTTGCCACACCGATCCGAAGCGAACGAATACCTTTCGCAAACGCCCGGCGTGCTGTGGAGTCACATTCCCAATGTGGCGACTCCAGACTTCATCGGAAAAATGGTGGGGCGAAAACCCCTCCACCTGAAGGACATCACGCCATTGGCAGATAATCTTTCCTTTTTCCCAGTTGGTCGTACTAACCAGTTGGTTCCACTGATGTAAAAATTGTTTAGATAGAGCGATCACCTTGGTTTGATCGTCTTTTTGACCCGAAGATATCTTAAGCTCCATATCTCTCTAAACGTTTCTTAAAACGCTTCCTTGAATAATCCCTGACTTTTCGATGTGCAACACATCGGCAACAGGTTAAATGGTCTCAACCTTGTGAAGCTACAGTGAAGCTACAGCAAACCAGTGCAAAGCAATGCAATGCAATGCAAAGTAGTGGGGCGGTTCGTGCATCTTCATACAGCGTAGTCCGCAATTTATCCGATCCGAGATTAAACGAGCAAGCCACTCTCGATGTTGATAAACGGATAAAAGTTGGTGACGTCGGGAGGGGAAAGATGCCCCCAACGCCACTAGGGGGTAGGCTCAACAAATATGAGGCGAATACAACCTCGAGCCGGCTCGATAAATGCCTGTTTTTTTTCTAACCGCTGTAATTCATCAATGGCACGTTGGTTGCTGGTCTTGCCGTTTTCCAGAACTTCACTGCGAAGGGTTTTTTGGGATGCAAAAGTAATGCCCTCCGAATTTTTCAAGGCCTCTGTGACGACTCTGGTCGCGACAGGATCGCCATATAACTCAAAAACACGATAGGTAGAGGCATTTTTACGTACGGCGCCCAAATCAATCAGCCGGATTTTTTTTTCGCCACGGATAATATTTTCTACTTCAAGTTTGCTATCGACCTCGGGCACTGTATTAAAAAAATAGGTCGTCAGTAATTTTCTCTTCGGGGAGGCGGTAGGTGAGTTTTGCGGCACATTGATTGCTGATTTTGCATTAGGTGGTGGAGATTCTTCCAGTAAGGCGTCCGTAGGCGGGGCATCTCCTCCTGCTCCTGCGGAACGGCCAAATTCCTGACTTTGGGATTGTGTGGTAATTCCCTCTGGGTGAATATCTAATAATGTAATTCCACCATCTTTGGATTTGGTATCTTCCTCCAAAGAGTCAATCAAAGAATGTTGCGGTCGTGGCGATTCCGCGGTCGCTGCGGCATCCGTTCGGACAACCGACCGCTCTTTTTCCAACGGATCGGGTCGTGAAAATACCATCAGGAGCACCGCGGCGGCGATCGCAACGGCAGGCCAGAGATAAACCCGGCGACGATCAGGCGGCGGTGCGGCAGATGCTGCCATTGGAATTTTCTTAGCAGCATCAAGAACGTCGAAAGAAGGCCTGATTGAGGGGGCGGCAAAAAGTACTTCTTCATCTGATTTAGAATAAGCTATTTCCTCCGCATCTNNNATCGAATAGTGCTGCATGACCGGNTGATNNACNATGTNATCAAGTACGGGNTGTGTGAGGTCGCTTTCCAGGTGATGTTTTGGAAGTTCNTGGATTGCATCCTGCAATATTTTTAATTCTTCGAATAATTTTTTTGCCCGAGGATCTTCAGCNATCCATTTTTTCGTATGTTCTGCTTCAGACGGATCAAGTTCCCCGTCAAGATAAGCGCTGATTAATTCTTCGCGTTTAATTTCGTCCACGGCAGTCGTTCACTATTCTTCGGGTTGTTTACGCATTGGGAATCTTACAATAACTNTAACTTTTTATTGAGCATCCGTATCTAATATGTGACTGCTTACATCCCTCAGGCACATTCTTGCGCGATGCAGTCGGCTCCGAATNGTACCGACTGGAACATTAAATAAANCTGCAAGCGTTTCATAAGACATCGCTTCCACTTCACGCAAAATCAAAATTGTTCGGTGGTCTTCCCTCAGCAAGTCGAGTGCTCTTTGTATTTGCTTGTTTCGTTCTTCCGTTTCCATATGCTCATCGGGCCGATCACCATCATCTGTTAATTGATCACCAATAGCGTCCTGTAATTCATCAATTGATTTCGCCGCAGGTTGTTTCCGGAAATGACTAACTGCTGTATTGAAAGCGATGCGATATAGCCAAGTATAGAAACTACTTGTCCCCTTAAATGTGTCTAATTTTTGAAAAGCTTTTACAAAAGCTTCTTGGACGATATCCTCTGCTTCACTCTGGCCAAAAATTTGGNCGATTGAGTTGTAGAGTCGTCCTTGATATTTTTCGACCAACTCACCGAACGCCTCTGTTGCTTCGGCCAGGGTCATCTCAATAATCTCAAGATCCTCTTCGGAGACTTCGGGCATCTTTGTCCTTCAAGGTCCTTCAAGGGATGCTCCAATTTTTAGACATGGAGGTGGGCAAAAGGTTCCCTTTATCTTTTTCGACGTTTCCAGCTTGAATGGTGCCCATGCGTATGATTGCTCTTACAGACCGAGATGTCAAATTGCTGCTGCGCGGGTGGGCGTAAATACACCGAAAATATGACTTTTTGGTTGAGGTCTTGGTGGTGCGGCGACTATTGTCGATGTGCTGCTTGCGAAACATCCGGTGAAAGCCGAAGGGTGCCCGAAGGCTGACGCAAGACAATCAGCCAATAAATCGATACCCCGACAAGAATCAGAAGGCTGATCAACTGGGAAATGCTTAGGCCTGTGCCGAACTGACCGATCTCATCGGTCCGAATCATTTCAAGTAGGATGCGAATCACCGGGTAAATAGTAATCATCAGACCAAATACTTCACCATCGCGAGAGCGAAACGGTGTGTAGGCTAATAATACAAAACAGAGCAGAAAGGCCGAAATAGAGCTGTAAATCTGTGCTGGATGTATAGGTCGACTTCTTGGAGGAAGTTCGCGGCGGGGGAGAGAAAGAACTTGTCCNGATACCGTTTCGAGGACCACCGGNTGCAGGTTGTTTGCGGTGGAATTCAAGATATTCCACAGTTGCTCACTGGGTGGATTTCTCACATGATTGATCCGCTTTATCTTCTCTCCGACCTCAAGGCCGCGGGCTGCTAATTCAGGAGATCGCCAAAGTATTTGTAGCGCCTGTNGCGGGTCCTCAACTGNACGGTCGGTTGTAAGGTGTTTCCCGCCGTCGTTGGATCCGATCTGAACGCCCCACGGTAATCCTCGCTCTATTTGTTGATTAAAAGGCGGACTGTTTTCTGGAAAGGTGACCGCCCATGGTACCTCGCATAACCCGCCAAAACAGCAGCCGTTGAGCAAACACCCTAAGCGACCGATCGCCAANCCAAGGAGCATACTCGGCGCAATAAAATCAGCAAACGCAAGTGGCGGTAATCGAAATCGTCGAACCAGATATACAAATGCCAGCATTCCACCTATCAGTGCGCCATAAACAACAAGACCACCCTGTGGCACATTGAGGATGGCTGTCAATGTCGGATAAACAGCAAGTGTTCCGTCTGGACTTTCTTTACGATAAGCGATGTCCCAATATTCAATCACATGAAAAATGCGCGCTCCGATGAATCCAGCGACGCAAAATCCGAACGCAAAGGCATAAATCGTTTCTTTGGAAATGCCATATCGATGCGCTCTCTGTGTAGCGAGGGTAATCGCGGCGATGATTGCCAACATCGTCATGACACCATAGCTACGTACTGGTAGCCCAAAACCTGTTTCAAGAAGGTTAGGTAACACAAAAATAATCGCCAGNGCCACAATCACAAACACCGGGAGATAGCCTTTGGTGTCTGCATTAAAGCCCTGTTTGCGCAACAAAAAGAANATGACTCCTGCACCACCAAGTAACCAAAGTGCTAGGAGCAAGCCCCACCCAAATACAGGTATGCTGGCAACNTNATCTGGAATAAAAAAGAGTGTTTGTCGCATGGAGTGACCGGCGTTTCACTGGTGCAAACTACTTTGATCGGTGTTCACTTGAATCAGCCAATTATCAATCAACCGAATNGATCCGATTCGGACGGCAATCAGACCCAAGATATTTTCTATTATGTGTTGTTGTGGTTGTAGTGTGCTCGGATCCACTAAAGCGACGTAATCAATTTTTCCATTTGCATGATGGATGTGTTGTCNCATTTTTTGAATAATTTTTTCCGACTTACGTTCACCAGCGGTCACCATGATTTGAGCCTGTTNAAAAGACTCGTACACACACTTCGCTTGAAGGCGATCTGCCGCGGTCAGCAACTGATTGCGGGAACTCATCGCTAATCCATCTTCTTCTCGGACAGTTGGACACCCGATAATTTGAATCGGTAGATTCGAGTCTTCAACCATTCGTTCCACCACCTTCAACTGCTGATAGTCTTTAGTGCCAAAAAAAGCAATGTCGGAAGGAATCAAATGAAATAGTTTCAATAAAATTGTCGCCACTCCCGCAAAGTGTCCTGGGCGAAATCGCCCCTCAAGCATGTGTCCCAGAGGTCCAACATCAATTGATAGACAATGCCCCCGGGGATAGATCTGTTCTGGCGTCGGTGCAAAAACATAATCCACTGAAAGTTGACTCAGNATAGAGACATCTGCTGCAAGATCGCGNGGATAGCCTGTTAAATCATTTTCTTCATTGAACTGAAGTGGATTNACAAAAATAGTTACGACGGTAATATCGCACTGAGCGATGGATTCCTTAACTAAACTTAAGTGCCCTGCATGCAGTGCACCCATCGTAGGAACCAAACCAATTGTCTGGCCGGCCGNTCGTAATTTTTTTATGGCGGCACGCATCACTGCTTTTTCAGCAATTAATTCTGGTTTCGACATCCGCTAACTCGTTTATCGTCTACGGGCCTTGGAGGGAAACGTTTTTCACCGGCGTAGGTAAAAAGCTCATGGCTAGTATAGCGGCTACCACCTCGTCCACAGCTGCGACTTGAGTGCCACCTGAGTGGGCCAAGTCTAAATGGGGACCGGCAAATGCCGAGTGATGGGACGTTTGGCTCTCGGCATCTTTCCGTCTTAATCGCTCGAGGGAAACGNGAAGTTTCGGAAGATTTATATTGGATNCGATTTCCGAATCCAATCTATCAATATCTTCCNGGAGATCGCTCATCAGCCACATTCCTGATTCAGGACATTTAGGAATATTTTTTTCGGATTTTCGATGCAACTCTATCCCATGAGGAGCGATTTTTCGTTTTACATCCTTCATAATAGCAGTGCGTTCCGCAGNCGATCCACCGGANAAAACAATATGATTGGGCGTTTGATTGAGGTGATTCAACAACTGACCTAATGTATGGCCCGTGGCCGGATGGATCATATCNGCTGCGACGTCACACGCCGGATGTAACACAAATCGTCTGAAGGTCATCCGTGGATGCGGAAGTGTGAGTTTTGGCGAATCGCTGACCACATCGTCATGCAGTAAAAGATCCAGGTCGAGCACTCTCGGTCCCCAGCGCGTATCGCGCGTACGACCAAATGCAGTTTCTAACTTGTGAAGTTCCGTTAATAGATCTGGTGATTTAAAGTTCGATTNAATCAGCACCGCGGCATTTAGAAATACGCTTTGCCCGTCTGGACCGCCAACCGGAGTCGTCTCATAAACTCGGCTCAAGCCGACAATATTCACGTGTGGCAACTTTTCTAATTGCCGTACCACGTCTCTGAGAACCTTTTCGCGGTGCTCAAGATTTGCACCCAGGCCGATCAAACTTTTTGGCATTGACCCGTGCCAGAAGACAAAAAGGGTGGGGGGGACATCCTGGCCACGACGCNAGTCGTCGACTGTCGATCCTTACAGTCGTCGCCCCCCAACCGCTTGTCNGTTANCTTCCNAAACTNCCAGTTNCTCAGGAAGTGTGCTTTAAACTTATGCGGAAGAGACGCTGACTCGTCGAATTGAACCAAATCCCCGCTCATAGTCGCTTTGATTCACAAAATCCTGTTATGAATCAAGCGAATAGGGGCAAACAAACAACACTTCACAATCTTAGAGATAAAATACCATTCTCTGTATCGCAAAATATTGAATACCGTGTTTAACGGTGTCATAGACGAAAGCCAGTTTCTCACTAGTCGCACATTTTGCCTGTGGAGATAAAATTGTCAAGCGACAGAAGAGAAAAACTTTTTTCTTGATGAGCGAAAGAAGTTTCTTCTCGAATTTTTGAGAATCCAAACGCTTTCAATGTTGGCCACAGATACCCGCATTGCGGCGTTACGGTTTTGATAAGAAAAAGAAGCTCGCGCTTAGATAAATCGTCTTTACTTCATGTTTTTAAAGTCCGAAACCTAATATTGGGCATCAACTCCCATAGATTCGACGATGCTCCAGTGCCGGTAACTGACTCCGAATTCTTTCGAGTTCTTCCAGATTAATGTCCACAGCAAGAATTGAATCTGATTCGCTTTGAGCTCGAACAATAATTTCACCCCAGGGATTGACAATCATTGAGTTTCCATAATTACTCATCTCGCCCGGATGATTCCCCCATTGATTTGGTGCAAGCACATATGCCTGATTTTCAATTGCCCGAGAACGTAGCAAGATTTCCCAATGTGCAGTTCCGGTGGTCTTTCGGAATGCGGATGGCACAAAGATAAGCTGAACCCCTTTATCGGCAAGTCGCCGAAAGAGTTCGGGGAAACGAAGATCGTAACAGATAGATAAGCCGATCATTCCACACGATGTTTCTATCGCAACAATCTGGTCACCGGGAGCGACCCAACGCGATTCACAACTCGTACAATCACCTGCTAAATCGACATCGAACAGATGTATTTTTCTGTACATCGCCACAATTTCGCCGGTTGGTGCAAAAACGATACTTGTATTAAATACGCGCGGTGAATTTTCTATTTTTTCATAAATACTTCCGCAGTGGATATAGACACCATGCTCTCGCGCCAGTTCGGATATTATGTCTGTAGTTTTCCCCGGGATCTCTTCAGCCAAGGCAACCATTTGCTCGTAACTACCGAGACAATTGAAGGTCTCTGGTAGTGCAATCAGTTCTGCACGTTGCTTCGCTGCCCGTCCAATGAATTCTCTGGTGCGCTCTATGTTTGTGCATTTATCAAGCTCAGAACGCATTTGAACAATCGCAACTCGAGTTTGTGCTTTCATAACTTCAAATACTCCTGTAACCCATGCTCGGATACTAAAGTCGCATCACATAATGACTTTTTCCGGATAGTTACGTTTCCAGTATGGAAACGAAAATCCACCATATCCATCTTTACTGATCTGCATAGTGGTGCTTTTCAGTAAAGATCCTCTGATATTTCGCTCTCTCGCTGAATCTATCGCTTTTGGGCTGAGATATCCTAGCGAATTGAATAGGCCTGGTCTAAACTCGTAGAATATCTTTTAACGATTGTATTCCCTGCTGAAGTGGATTTCATTTTACAGGTGTAGCTTGGCTGGTTCTAAGACGTCTCCTAAGAATTATGAAAAAGAAGACGCTGATGTTCGCCTTATGCTTCTCGTTCAGAAGGGCGACGCCAACGCATTCGAAGAGCTGGTAAGTCGTTATCAGAACCGCTTACTAGGTGTGCTTGAACACCTTGTCGGCAAAAGAGATTTAGCGGAAGACCTCGCCCAAGAGGTCTTCCTCAGAGTCTATCGCGCTCGCGCTCGCTACGAGCCAAACGCCAAATTTTCAACTTGGTTATTTACGATTGCAAATAACCTTGCATCCAACGCTCGCCGGTCTCTGGCACGGCGCCGCGAAGTTCACATCGATCAGCGAAATTCAGAAGGGTTAGCTGGTGATCCGTTAGCACAGCTTGCTTTAGCCGCCAGTGGGCAAATGCCAAATAGACAGCTCGATAATGTGGAAACATGTTCGATTGTACAACTGGCGATCCAAGGTCTTAACGATCGACAGCGAATGGCAGTGCTGTTGGCTAAATTTGAAGAGATGAGCTACGCCGATATTGCGGACGTCATGCAACTCTCTCCTCAAGCAGTCAAATCATTGCTCTCCCGCGCGCGCGGCAGTTTACGAGAAACACTTGCCGCTTATGTTCAGACAGGCCAACAACCGAAAAAGAAATCCTAATACATTTTCCCAATTATAATGCCCGAAAACACTTCTTTCAGTGATGACGCAGAGCAACTGAACGAGCAGTTGTCAGCCTATATCGACGGTGAACTATCGCCGGAGGAAACGATTGTCTTGGAACAGCGTTTAGCCGCGGATGAAAAACTGCGCAAACGGTTAGCGGGCCTCAAGAAGAATTGGGGACTTCTTGAAAGCCTGCCGCGAGAAAACGTGTCTTCGCGTTTTACTGCGTCGACGGTAGAAATGGTGGCGATCCGCGCCACAGCAAACAACTCCCTTGATACGAGTACCGCAATTGGTTGGGCGTCGCGAAATCCAAGGTGGTTATTCATTCTTGCCGCAGCACTTCTAGCCGGATTCTTTGGTTATATGGCGACGCGAGTTATCACAAATACATCGCCCGTAAATGGCTTGATCGAAAACCGAAATGCTTTACTCATAAAACACCTTAATTTTTTAGAACACTTTCCCGAATACCAGTTGACTGATGATATCGAGTTTTTGACAAAACTGTATCAGATGGAGTATTTTTCATCCCGGACGCAGGTCGCCGCTTATCCCGCGATCGTAAAGCAGGCCCAGGACTCGAACGAAGAAGCTAGAACCCGTATTCTTGGAATGAACTCGGGTGAAAAAAATCGCGTGCATAGAAACTATCTTGGGTTTTTGCAGTTACCGGAACCAGAGCAGAAGCGATTATTAATTTTACATGACACTTTGTTAGCCGCACCTAATACCGAAGTTCTCTCGAAAGTTTTGATGACGTACTCTCGATGGTATCAGCAACTTGATCCGTTAGAGCAAGTCGAAATTACGCTCCGTAATCAACATGAAAAAATTGAATACATACAGGAGCTTATATTATCTCGAGCGGGGGAAGCTAAATTTATTCCTGGAAAAGATTTGATCGTCATCAACCGGTGGTTGGAAGACGTGGCGCTACGAAATGAGAAAACTATTTTACGAGAGGTAGATAAAAACAGGGCTGATGCTATTTCAAAATTAAATAATCGTGATAAATCACGTCGGCTCGTTAAACTGCTTGTGAGAATTCTCAATCAGAATCCTAGATTGCTAATGAATCCAAATGAGCGGAAACAGTATCAACTAATGAAGTCGTCGCTTTCGGAATCATTTCAACAGAACCTCGATAGACAACCGAACTTTGAAAGAAATATAAACTTACTTATTGAAACTACTCGGAGGGACTATCGCGATAATAGATCGCGAAACACTGGGCTGAATAAACGATACCCTAAAGATTAGATATTCAAGTGTTGCAATTTATATCGAACCAAAGTGATCGATGATCGTTAGCATCGCTTGCGCTNAACGAGAATAAATGGANAGGGTGGCGGTCGCCGCTCGAGTCAACTCTGCTCTACAAGTTCTNGTATCAGATGATTTAGATGGCTATTTGCTAAGCCGGAGGGCCGTAGGCCNCNTTGCCACNAGAACGCGCGTTGATAGATAATCNAGTAAGTTACTTGCTCGACCGTTTGNACTGCGAGGANGACGCCTGCGATTTGCNANATTACACGGCGAATTGTATCTGAATNNATGTTTTATTGAGNGTTANACAACTTCTTTATTGNGGCATATCNAAGATGCTCTCTCCGATTGCGGGAAGCCANGTGGTCAGATAGTAGGCNCTGGGAGTGGCCCAGTCNGACACAGTAAACCGGTTCTTTTTCAGGTGCTGCGCCTGGCCCCCCAGAAGGCCATCTAGAAAGCTTGATGGTTGTTNATATCGGATAACACGATACTTACCATCATCCAATGCNGCTAANTCTGCCACGCGNTTNGTNGCATCCTCAAGATAACCAAGNTTNTCTANAAGACCCAAGCGAAGTGCTTGTTTNGCNGTGAAAATTTGCCCTGTTTTCACCTCACNCATTGCCGTGTCATCTGTGACAAGCTCTGGGCGACCATAAGATACAACTTCCAAAAAACCAGCGAAGCTGTCATCAACTAATCCNTGAAGTTTTTCGCTTGCTGCGGGNGTGCGCTTCTGCGTAAAACTTCCCATCTGTTTAAATTTTCCGCTCACATACGAATAGTCCACGATTTGGTGCTTGTTTAAAAATCCCGANAAATCATAACTTGGAATCACAACTCCGATTGATCCTGTCCAAGTTGTTTCNTCGGCAAAAATTGTATCGGGTGCANCACCAACCGCCATCGAGATNTAATATCCNCCGCTTGCCGCCATACCTCCCATACTTACAACTAGTGGAAAATCTTGGTTATTTGCGCGTTTGTGCTGCTGCAACTCTTTGAGGTGGTGGTAAATATAATGGCTTGCTGTTACNGTGCCGCCGGGCGAATTCACCCTTAAAATGACNCCTNCAACGCTGTCGTCATTTCGAATTCGATCAATTTGTTTTTTGACAAAACCATCTCCTTGGAAAATGGTTCCTTCCACATTTATGATGGCTATTTTNTCNGCGGCCGCCGGATTTCCAGCCTCAAGAATTTCGGTTATTTCTGGATCTGACTGAATGTAACTTTGATACTGAGCCAATAATCCAAAATTGAATAGNACCGAAACACCTAGCGCAAGGAGNAGAAGCACAAAGAGTGTCCGTCGGAGGGTACGGCCTTGTTGCTCAATAATGATTCGAGGCGGAAAGCGAAAGTCACCCCCTTTTAAGTCCCCGGNATATCGCGCCTGCACGACTTTAGNGTCTGGATTATCCGGAGAAAAATCGGGCTGTGGATTTTCGGAATTGCTTGTGTCCATAAAGTTATTCCTAGCGATTCATTACCGTGTTTTGAATGTTTTATTTTATCGAACTGCCTAAAATACAGCCTTATTTTATCAGATGTATTTTAGTACGCCACGCTGGAAGAGCAATCACATCAGTAATTTTCAGTCAAACGTCGGATCCAGAAGCGTATTGTTTGCAATCCNCGCGTGTGATTGCACAAACCATGGACAGGGGGTGAATCAGTATTAAAAACAAGATTTTACAGCTTTATCCAACGAACACATTTTTTATTCTGCAACGGTGTTGCCTCAAGATTAGTCTCGGCGTTAGATTACACCCCGAAGTTGGGGGCNTTAAAGTAAAAATATGACATCGCTGAACTCCCAATATACTCCCCAAGGAGCCTAAAAGTGTATCTTGCTGCATCGAGCAAATGCTTNCCTGAACTTCCGTTTGAAGCGGCGTTATCCAAACTTGTTGACCTGGAATACACCCGAGTCGAAATACCGTTTTATGAATCGGGAGGTGGGATAAAGCCTTCAGATGTCACGAAGGACGCGGAACGGGCGATCGCTATGTGTCGACAAACACAACGATTAACACCCGTTGCGTATGATATAGAAATTACGGCAACCGGAAGCGAGTACTATAGCCAGTTTTCGGCCATTTGTTCTGTAGCGAAGGCAACAAAAGTTATCACACTGATTGTGCCCTCGGCAAAATTAGGCACTCCATTTAATGCGGAAGTCGAACACTTGCAACAGTTGGTCGATATTGCCTCTACCGATGGCATGGTGGTTGCCATTAAGACCAAATCAGGGAATATTTCAGAAGACCCAGACACGGTAAAAGTACTTTGCGATCACATTAAAGGACTTGCCGTAGCTTTAGACCTTAGTCATTTTTATTTTGGTGAGATGGCTGNGCGATCTTATGATCCNATNATCCCCTATACACAACACGTCTATTTGANAGATACAAATAAAGAAAANCGNCAGGTTCGTGTTGGCCAGGGGGATATAGANTATGGTCGTTTAATCAGCCTNCTNGCNCAAAATAAATACAATCGTGCATTATCTGTTGATATGCAGCCACTTCCGGATGTCGATCAAATGGCAGAAATGCGGAAAATACGATTATTGATTGAAAGCCTACTCTAAAANCTGCCGAACATGCCCGGGATCGATCACTGNCATTCAGCCGGCCGATAAAAAACGTAGGGGATCNGGTTTTCACNAATTGAGTTGGTTTTGNTGCTGGNGATCGCTGTCTCNGAGCTTCATANAACAACACNGCAGCACTTGTTGAGACGTTCAGGCTATCTGCCACGCCTTGCATAGGAATACTCACTGCCTGTGCCTCCTTCCAGATTGGGGAGAGTCCCGTGGATTCGGTTCCCAGCACCAGGGCGGTCGGTTTTTTTAAATCCACATCAGTATAAGAATCTGGGGCATCGACCGCGGCNGCGATCATTTGAAACCCCTGTACCTTTAGCCAGTTATAAACCTTTTTTGAGGTGGCAGCACAAACCGGCATTGTAAAAACGGTTCCGAGGCTTGCGCGAATCGCATTCGGGTTAAAAACGTCTGTTTTTTGATCGGCCAGAATCACCGCTGAAATTCCCGCTCCATCAGCACTGCGTATAATCGCCCCGAGGTTTCCTGGTTTTTCAATACCCTCAACAACGGCGACTAGTGCATCTTCGGGTAGTATCAGGTCATCGAGTTCACTTTCAGGGGGAATTGCAACACCGACAAATCCCTCCGCTCGTTCTCCATAAGCTAATTTCTCGAAAACACTTTCTGTCACCTCGTAAATATCCATCGCAAATTCGTCAAGTTGCGCTAGTAAACGATGACTTTCAGTTGTATTGCAAAGGCTGGAGCAGAAGTAGATTTCTTCAACATTG
This sequence comes from Planctomycetaceae bacterium TMED10, assembly GCA_002168195.1. Classification (GTDB taxonomy): domain Bacteria; phylum Planctomycetota; class Planctomycetia; order Pirellulales; family UBA7805; genus UBA7805. The sequence goes on along the minus strand of NHBP01000008.1, from coordinate 171,941 downwards.
ACTCCGGTAGATACCGCACGAATTAACTCGCGTGCTCCATCGATCAAAGTCCTTCCTTGACGACCACGATGTTTGCGGCGGCGAAGTTTAACTGCCGCTTTTATTTTTTCATTGCGCGGACTAGTGATTGCGGGAAATTGGGTCATAGGACGTGATCATGTTCCATCAATTTTCTTGGTCCAACGAACAGCAATACCGCATGGCAGTTGCCGTCCATCGGCCGAACGAATTGCTAATCCTCCTGACTCAAAAGTCCCTCCATGACCGCTACCCAAGGCCATTCGTAATTTTTGTTCCAAATCATGGGGCAGATAACCGGTAGTGTGGCAGCTAATCAAAATAAATCGCCGATCATGAGCGGTTAATTGCATGCAAAGGTCGAGCAGTTCGTCCAAATCTTGTTGAATCTTCCAGACCTCTCCTTTGGGCCCGTGCCCGTAACTCGGGGGATCCATGACGACCCCGTGATATTTGTTTCCCCGCTTTAGTTCTCTCGTTGCGAATTTTCTGGAATCTTCCGTAATCCAGCGAATCGAAGCATCGGTGAGACCTGAAGACTCTGTATTTCGCCGAGCCCATAACACACTATTTTGTGCCGAGTCGACATGCACCACTTCTGCTCCATGCGCAGCCCCTGTCAGCGTGGCACCACCGGTATACGCAAATAAATTTAATACCTTTAATGTTTCGTCGGTGCTTTTTAACTGACGAGTCATCCAGTCCCAATTTCCTGACTGCTCCGGAAAGACACCAACGTGTCCAAAATCGGTCAACTTCAACTCGAGGTCACAATTCTCATGCTGAATCTTCCACGAGAGTGGCATCTGATTTGTGCTTTGCCATGCACCTTCATTCGCTCCTCGACGCACGTATATGGCATGCGCCGAACTCCACAACTCGGCTTGTTGTTTCGGGACACCCTCCGCTGCGACGCTGGGACGGTCAAGAATAAATTCGCCAAACCGCTCAAGGCGGCGACCATCGCCGAAATCAAGTAATTGATACTGTTCTTTTGCAAACATAGATCGTTTTTGTATGCCTCTGCTTAGCCAAATTAAGAGAATCCTTCATCGTACCATTTGGAATAGAGCGTGTTCAAGCCATAGCCTCCTGCTTCTTCGGTAAAATAGAGGGATTTGCCTTAAAATGTATGGCCACAATACGACGAAAAGTACGACGAAAATCGTGGGCAGAATTTTAGAAGTACACTCCTCCAGGAATTGACGCTTCCTGACAAAAGCATGGGGCCAAACTACGGTGGCCAGTCTTCTGATTCGCCGCCGGACTTCGAATGATCACTGTGATAGCTGGGTTTGTTACGGCACGTTTACGGGAGCCACACTACGCGATCAGCCATCTTACGAAGGGTGATCTTCCGGTTCCACTCTTGCTCGGTGTTTGTGTTTTGTGGTATGTCAGCACCATTACGACTAATTTCAATAAATAACCAACAAGTTCCCGCTGTTCAGGCGTCGAGCGGTGACGGTCGCTCACAAAGATATCGACAGATATCTCGATGTGTAGAGGGTCGATTATTTTGTCCATGATGATACACAGTTGTCTCTTATGATCTGTGGTAACGGATTCAATAGCAATGAAAAAAATGATTCGACGCTTCCTGGGTCGCCTAAGATTTAAGTATAAAAACACAAAAATCAAAAAGATGATTTTTATTACCGGTATGGGTCACTCCGGTACGAGTATTTTACGCAAGATCATCGGAAATCATCATGGCGTTTTTGATGTATTGAATGAAGCAGATCACCTGTATGGCACCACCATCCCTTCAAAATATGAATTTGTAGTTTATAAATTCCCTCGCAAAGATTTCAGCTTTTTAGACGATAGTCATCAGGCAGATTCCCGGTTTATATCCGTATCTATTATACGTGACCCTCGGGATGTGTTTTGCTCTCATAGGAAGCGGGGGGGGGTTCTTGTGATGCCCCGGCGTTGATTGAGGAGTGGATTCGGCACACGGAAACCGCACTTAACTTAGAGAAGCAGTCTTATGGTTATTTAACACAGTATGAGAAACTGTTCGAGAATAATTACGAAGGGGTAAAAATGATCTTCGATTGGATTGGGCTGGACTCTGCGCAAGAATGTATTGAAGTTAACGCTCAGCGAAAAGTGAGCATCAACACGCAGACCATTCCAGACAGAGAACCCGTGCGATTCGAAAACAACGTGCTTTTTCGTTCTTGGCAAATCAACCAACCGGTAAAACAAATGAGTGGGGCATGGAGAAATGAATTGGATACGGCGACACAAAAAATATTCGATAAAGACCGAAGACTGTGTGAGTTGATGGCAAGATTTAATTACATTTAATCGAGTTATTAAAGGTTTATTCTCTAATCAGCAGATGACCTTCTCGATAAAAATAGTGTGTTTTGCATCCGTCTACTCTCTGCTGATCGTGGATTTCAGAGCTACAATGCGAGGGCAGATTGATCAATCCGCCCTCGGCCAGAAATGACGCGGCGGGCCGGGTAAAGAGGATAAAAATACAGTGGCTCGATCTATGATTCCCCACAGGATTTCAAACCGAACAAATCACCTCTCGACCGGTTACGTCGAAAAATATGCACCATATTGTCAACGAGTTGGCACACGGTGCATTGTTTTTTTGGCTCTGTGTAACTGCTTCTGTTATCTGGGATGCCGGACACCTGAGTCTCAAATACACCAAGATTCAGAGTCACATCAGATTGTTGATCAATCTGTGAATCAACCTTTTCCTCCCGCGGCCGCGCGATCACGCAGCAGAGATATTGATGAAGAATCCATTACGCTTGTCTCAAGTAGCGAAACATCTTTCGGACCTTTAAATCAAGAACGCGCTTTTGAATTTCTAAATAAAATTTGTGAACTTGGACCGCGGGTTACTGGTTCTGAGGCTATGCAAATGCAACAAGAAATACTTGCCGATCATTTCCGCAACCTAGGGGGAAACGTCAGGCTACAGAAGTTTCGCTTCCCGCATCCGCAAAATAGAGCGCCTCAAGAAGCAGCCAATATGATCGTGGAATGGCATCCAGAAAAACGGGAGCGGATTTTAATTTGTGTCCACTATGACACCAGGCCACAAGGAGATAATTCCCGCGTACCAAAAAAACAACGCGGTGATGTATTTCTTGGGGCAAACGATGGAGCAAGTGGTGTTGCGCTCTTAATGGAGCTTGCTTATCAAATGCCAAATCTTAATGGCCCGTATGGTGTTGATTTTTTGTTGGTGGACGCTGAAGAGTTTGTGTTTTCGGATTCCCCCCCCCAACGTTATTTTTGGGGGTCAGAATATTTTGCTCGAGACTATCAAAAAAATCCACCGGCGCATAAATATGTTAAGGGCTGCGTGTTGGATATGATCGGAGATCGACACCTGCAAATTTACCAAGATCGAAATAGTGTGTGGTGGAAAGATACGCGCCCAATTACCCAGGAAATCTGGGACACAGCGCATCGACTGGGTATCAAGGAATTTGTCGCGCGCACGCACCCGAAAATGCGAACGCCTATTCGAGATGATCACCTGATGTTGCGAAACGTTGGAAAAATACCGACTTGTGAAATTATTGATTTTGATTATCCAAGGTTTCCTGTAAATCGTTATTGGCATACTTCTGAAGATATTCCTGCGCGATGCTCTGGAGAGTCGATGGCAAAGGTGGGGTGGGTTATTTTAGAGTGGGTCCAGTTGCCCAAATAGAAATCCTACCATCTAAGATAATTGCAATTGAAACGTTCGCTATTTTCGCGCTGAGTATCGATGGTTATCAATCGATTCATGGTTTATTACCTCACTCAATAGTGAAGCCGGTGCTTTATTAGGTTGACTGTATGCACTTTCTTTCTCCCTTAACCGCTTTAGCGCCATTAGGCGTATATTTATTTTTTTTGGGGATTATTAATCTTTCTTCTAAAACGCGCGTACTGACAGGGCGGCAGGACTTCATCGCACTGAGTCTTGGCATTTCCGGCCTGATTATTATTGGGCCAATGCAAGTGTTTCTTCCGCAAGCGGGGATGATTCGGTTCGGGAATAATGTTTGGTATCCGATGGCTATTCTTTATCTGTTCGGAACGACATGGTTGTTACTTTTGAATCGTCCCCGACTTATTCTCTATAACTTGGGACAGGATAAATTCTCCGCGCTTATGGAAAGCGTTGTGGAGCGGAAAAAATGGAGTGTTCGTTGGCATGGTAACATTTTGCAAATCAACGAAATTGAAATTCAATTTGAAATTCTACCGTCCGTTTCGATGAAAAATATCACACTGCGGGCAACATATTCTGAACAGTCAAGCGCGGGTTGGCGAATTTTGCGCGAAGTTTTAAGGACTGAATTACAGTCGCAGCATTCCAAATTCAATGGGTTCGGTTTTCTTTTGATCACCTGCGGATTGATCATCGTTGTGGTGGGGTGGGCTTGGACATCGCTGGTTTGAGAAAATCCGGGGCATTTGTGTTCTAGGTATTCTGCGTCGCCAACCTCTCGATGTTGAGGCCTGCGGAAATGGATCCGCTGGCATCGCTGGCAGAGAATTGGGTCCAATATTCAGCGATCAATAGTCGGGTGAGTTGTGATTATTTGGTGTATCTCGATTCACCGATTCCGCATCTTTCCCAAAGGTCGCCCCTTGACGTTATAAGGCCTCAAGATTTAATCTGCATGGGGATGGCGATTGGCCTTGCATACCCTTCGAACCACCCTATACTCCGGCGAATTTTGTGCCGGTGAATGAGGCATTGCGTTTCCATCCTGCCGCTTGGTAGATGGTATAAGCATGTAATCGGAATGAAGCGTTTTGAGTTACAAGCGGGTGTAGCTCAGTTGGCAGAGCACAACGTTGCCAACGTTGTTGTCGTGGGTTCGAATCCCATCACCCGCTCCTTATGGCATGAGACAGAATGTGGTGATTTGTTGGTTGGTGGAAGATTGACCAGAGAGTTGATGATTATATGACTAACGATGATTTACAAAATTTAGATGTCGAAGAAAATGTCGATTCGAATGAGTCGGCGTTAGAGTTGGATGTGGCGATTGAATCGCCTACGGCGTGCCAGAGACATATTACGGTGACGGTCGCACGCAAAGATATCGACAGATATCTCAATGATGCGTTTAGCGAAATGATGTCGACTGCAAATGTACCGGGCTTTCGAATCGGCCGAGCGCCAAGAAAGCTCGTCGAAACGCGGTATCGCAAGGAAGTTGCTGATCAAATCAAAGGTTCCTTGTTGCTTGATAGCATGGCACAAGTCAACGAAGACCATGATCTCGCTGCCATCAGTGAACCTGATATTGATCTTGGTTCGGTTGAACTTCCACCGGAGGGACCGTTAACTTTTGAATTCGATCTTGAGGTTCGTCCCGAATTTGATCTTCCTGATTGGAAAGGTCTAAAAATTGAGCGGCCCACGGCTGAATTTGGTGCCGATGAAATCGACGAGCAACTCGAACGCGTTTTAGCAAATTACGGTAAACGGGTGCCCTCGGAAGATCCAATTAAAGAAGGTGATTACATTACCGTACAAATTTCAGCCTCTTTGGGTGGTGAATCATTGGGAGCTGCTGTTGAGCATACTGTTTGTGTTCGCCCCAGTCTCAGTTTTCGAGATGGAACGGTAGAAGATTTTGGCAAACAGGTTACCGGATCGAAGTGTGGGGAAAAAATCACTACTGCAGTGCAGCTCGTTGAGGAAGCGGCTAATACTGAACTTGCCGGTAAAGAAATTCAAGTTGAATTTGAAATCTTAGATGTTAAAAAATTCGAGTTGCCTGAGATGAACTCGGAGTTCCTAGCACAAATTGGTAATTTTGATTCGGAAGCGGACCTCCGAGATGCCATTAAAGATAGTTTGCAGAGGCAACTTGATTACCAACAGCAGCAACGTGCCCGACAACAAATAACCCAACTTTTGACGGCCGCTGCAAATTGGGAACTACCGCCGGAAATGCTCAAGCGGCAAAGCGGTCGCGAGTTGGAGCGGAAAATAATGGAGCTGCGAAGGAGCGGATTTCCTGAAGCAGATATTCAGGCACACGCGAATGAGCTCCGACAGAATAGTCAGGAATCCACCGCCACTGCTTTACGAGAGCATTTTATTTTGGAGCGAATCGCGGAAGAAAAAAGCGTTGATGCCGAAGAGGCAGACTACGACAAAGAAATTTCGTTAATCGCGATGCAGACGGGTGATTCACCTAGACGCGTGCGAGCGCAAATTGAGAAGAAGGGTCTCATGGACAGTCTTCGAAATCAGATTGTCGAACGTCGGGTTATTGATCTTGTACTCGAGGAAGCCAAGTTTAAGGACGTTCCTTTTGAGACTGAGGGTGGGAACACAGAAGCCGTTGACCTAGCAGTCGGTGGGGGTGATCAGGATGAAATACCGGTAGCAGTGCATGGTCAGGAAGAAGGACTTGCGGAACCGAAGGATCACACCTAAATTCGCTGGCCGGATTATTTAAAAAGGAAAAAAGGAAAGCGCACAAACCTCACGGATGGACGGATGATTGTCTATCGAGTGCTCTCCCACGGAAGGAATATTGATGAACGCGTTTGATGGCTTTTCTCAGGCTCCTATAGCAAATCCACAGCTCAATCGCGACTATCAGCGTCAGCGACAGATGACGCTTGGAGACTTGCTGCTAGAAAATAGGATTATTTTCCTTCAGGGTGAAATTCATGATGGCAACGCCAATGAGCTTGTGATGAAAATGCTCTATCTGCAGAGTGAAAACCGTCGGAAGGATATCAATTTTTATATTAACTCGCCTGGTGGAAGCGTCAGTTCCACATTGGCAATTTATGACACGATGCAGATTCTCAGCTGCCCGGTCACCACCTTTTGTGTCGGCCTTGCGGCAAGTGGCGGTGCGGTATTGCTTGCCGGTGGATCAGCCGGAAAACGATACATTCTTCCAAATGCAAAAGTAATGATCCATCAACCCTACGGGCAGGTAGGTGGACAGGTTTCAGATATCGAAATTCAGGCGGACGAAATTCTTAAAACTCGTGAAGTGCTCAATCAAGTGCTGAGCGAACACACTGGACAAAAGATAGAAAAAATTGCGGAAGACACCGATCGCGATTATTACATGACTGCGGAAGACGCGAAAAAGTATGGAATTGTTGACGAAATTATCACGAAGTCACCGGTAGATGCTGAAGATGATGAGTAAGCTTGTACTGGCAATTAAATATTAACAGACCCCATAATTACTGTTCGGAGACTTGCTGCCGATGCCTTTGATCCCTTATGTGATCGAGAAGAGTGGTCGCGAAGAGCGAGCGATGGATATTTATAGTCGTCTCTTGAAGGACAGAATTGTCTTTCTGGGATCGGGTGTGAATGATGATGTCGCAAATGCCATTGTTGCTCAAATGTTGTTTTTGCAATCTGACGACTCAAAAGCAGATATTCACTTTTACATTAATTCGCCCGGTGGCAGTGTCAGCGCTGGACTTGCGATCTACGACACGATGCAGCTAGTAACCTGCGATGTGGCAACATACTGCATCGGACAGTGCGCATCGATGGGTGCGGTTCTTTTAACCGCAGGAGCAGAGGGTAAACGGAATGCGCTGCCCAATTCACGAATCATGATTCATCAGCCTCTCGCTGGAATGGAGGGGACAGCCGAAGACATTATGATTCACGCGAAAGAGTTTAAAAACACAAAAAATAAGCTCAACAATATTCTTTTAAAACATTGTGGTCAGCCGCTTGATCGGATTGAAGCAGATACTGATCGTGATCGTTTTATGGAGCCTGAGGAAGCCTTAGAGTACAAATTGATCGATCGCATTATTGAACGCATGGATGCGTAAGCGAGAAAAAAATGAAGTGTTGGCAAGGATGTCTCTTCTTGTCGTTTCTGGTTTTAGAAACGATCGGTTGTAAAACACCAGGTAGTACCGAAGCCCTGCAGCGTGAACTCCGATATCAGGAGGACATGATCTATCAATTGCAGGATTACATTCGTACCTATAAGTGTTATCTGGAAGAATGCCGTCAGGAAAATGATGCGTGTCAACACTCAGGAAAAACGCCATCTGATCATTCATCGGTACTTAAAAAGGAATCGCACCCTGATGTTCATTTGATTCCGCCGGGTGGATTACGTTCTGACGACGTGCAACCGCCCGCCGTAGAGCTACCGAACATCAATAATGGTGCAGGCGCAGGTTTTCCTCCTCATTCCTATGGTCAATTGGAACAGGAAGATTTGTATGCAGCACAGCCAATTACAACCCAATGGGCTCAGTCGCTACCGACGAATGTGACTTTAGCAAGATACCAAGAGTCCATTCTAAAGGATCCACGTGTTCCAACTCCGTTGATGCCCGGGGAAAGAATTGACGATCCGGTCATCACTACCCTGCCATTCAGTCAGGGCTTGGCGGGTGGCTATGCTGAGCGCGGCACATTTGGCGGAATCTGGCTTTTATTAGCCCCTCAAAATGCCGCGGGACAAAAAGTTCGTCCAAAGGGTGAACTTTCCGTTGCCTTAATTAATCCTCGGGCCTATTCAACGGATAAGGCTCGAGTGGCGACTTGGAAATTTTCGCCCGCTCAAGTTGATTTGATCACCGACGATTTACCATTGGGAGAATCACTTTTATTGGAACTTCCCTGGTCGGGAGAACCTCCTTTAGACAACTTATTGCAAATCTATGTTCGACTCATCACGCCTGAAGGAAATGAACTCCTCGTCAATCAGCGGATTGATCTCGCACAAAAAGAGCCTATTTTCAACGGTGTACAATCTGGCCAAGGCCGCGGGTGGCGAAAACGAACACGGCCACGGGAATTCACCACCACAGACAACTTCACAGCCTCTCAAAAAAATCGGCGGCAGATATCCAGCGGGGTATCCTCGATGCAACAGCGACTGCAACCCGCGAGCATCAATAGGAATCGAGTCATGCCAAAGATAAAACCAAATGCCGAATGGAAGCCATATCGGTAACCGATTCGGCAGAGCCAAACATTTGTCTCATCTGCGACAATGGCGCAACAATGGTTAGAGCAGTTTTCCGAGTCGCTCTACAAGGTCAACTGTGCGACAACTATAACCCCACTCGTTGTCGTACCACGAAACCACCTTGACTAAGTTTCCATCCATCACTTGGGTGAAATCGGCTGCGAAAATTGAGCTATGCGGATCTCCAATAATGTCTGTCGATACCAGCGGGTCCTCGCTGTAACATAAAATACCCTGCAGAGAGCTTTCCGCGGCTTTTCGCACCGTCTGATTAACTTGCTCCTCAGTCACATTCTGGTCGAGAATAACTGTCAAATCGACAATACTGCCTGTTGGTACGGGAACACGGAGAGCGATGCCTGTCAGTTTTCCTTGAAGTTCAGGAATTACAAGACCCACCGCTTTTGCTGCACCGGTAGAAGTTGGAATGATGTTCTGAGCAGCCGAACGCGCACGATAAAGATCACTGTGGGGTAGATCGTGCACGCGTTGATCATTCGTGTAGGCGTGAACGGTTGTCATTAATCCTTTTTTAATACCAAACGCGTCATTCAACACTTTTGCGAGGGGGGCAAGACAGTTTGTAGTACAGCTTGCGTTGGAGATACATTTTTGATCCGACGTAAGCTTGTCATCATTCACACCCATCACACAAGTTAAATCAGCACCGTCTTTTGCCGGTTGAGACAGAACCACTTTTTTGGCGCCGGCGACCAAATGCGTGTCGTATCCTGGTTTACTGTCTGTTGCTCGCGAGGCAAAAACTCCAGTACTCTCTACGACCACATCAACCCCTAAATCGCCCCAAGGGAGATCAGCGGGATTGCGCTCTGCAAGAGCGCGGATGGGACGGCCGTCGACGATTAACGATTCATCGTTGTACGTCACTTCTGCCGCATAGCGTCGGTGTGTACTGTCATATTTCAATAGCGTGGCTAAAGTTCGGTTATCTGTGAGATCATTAACCGCCACCACCTCAAAGTCTTCCCCGCGACTCATTAGGTTGCGGAAAACGAGACGACCAATTCGACCAAAACCATTGATTGCTACCCGAATCGACACAGCAAACCCCTCTCAAAAAACGGCTGTTATGGGAATTCCTCCAAGGAACCGTTTTTTGCCCCTCGGGCGACAACGACTCTTGTCGGTTTAAAATCCTGCAGGTACCGTGAGAGCCCCTAAAAGGCCATGAAAAGACCTTACGAACATCTTTTCCCTCACAGTAAATTTGGAGCAAAGATTATAGTAAGCTCTGCTGCAGGCAGATAGGGGTGGGTTTTCGGATCTAAAGTCGAATCATAATGAAAAATCGGAATCTTTTTGGTTTTCGGTGGTAGCCAAATATTTTTGANGGCACTTTTTTCAATGCATCGCGTTTNAATNCATCGCAACGGGGTNAATTATGGCAGATCCTACNGATGATAATTTTTCCGGAAGTACGGGAGATCCTGAGAAGGACATGGATGGTCGTGAGGCCCTTGTTGAAGCCTGTCTGGATCGCCTGTTTGCTGCATTTGACTCCGGAGTGGTGGACGGGATTGTTGAGCCTGTTGTGCTTCTGGTGGATTGCGAGGATTCCGTCGGAACTCCCATTGCTCGCACNTGGGAAGGAGACGATGCAGTGGATGCGGCAATCATGGCAAATGCGAATGATGCCGAACGGGAAGAACGGAATGAGTTGGCGACTACAATCTTGATTCGGACAGTGTCTTTCATTGATAGCCAACGAGAATTGCCAAAGTTATTTCACTATCTTCAGGATTCTTTTTCGCATGGCCCTTCCGTCGGTGGATTCTATGTCGTTGTGATCAGTTTTGGCGGAGCCGGTNTCTTTACCGTTCCCATGACGGCACGCCCTGAGTGACTGNTGACATGGATCGCTTATNGGCTGAGCATGGGAAACCATCGCGCCTTCGACAGACCCCTTTTTCGCTCATCCAGGTCGGGTTTAATGAGGTGCAAATGGTGTGGTGGGGCGTTGTGAAAACATGCCCTGGAAGGTATATTTTTGAGAGTAAAAAATAGCGTTTTTTCTGCGGAAAAAACGGTGTCTATTGTCTCCACTTCTCTGCTTTAAGAGGTTTGATTCTTGGCTAAAAATTCTGACGATGCTGCGGGCAATCTAGCAGATGGCGCGAACGGTAATGGCGGACCTATGGAAGGTAGTGTGATCGATCTTCCTATTGAGGAAGAGCTTAAAAATAGTTATCTGACTTACGCGATGAGCGTTATCGTAAGCAGGGCTCTTCCTGATGTTCGTGATGGACTCAAGCCGTCGCAGCGAAGAATTCTTGTTGCTATGAATGATCTGAACCTCTCCCCCGGGGCATCGCGGATCAAGTGCGCTAAAATTTCTGGCGATACAAGCGGTAATTATCACCCCCATGGTGAAAGTGTTATTTATCCNACCCTGGTGCGTATGGCGCAAGANTGGAANATGCGTTATGTGCTCGTGGATAAGCAGGGGAATTTTGGGTCGATTGCGGGATTGCCACCGGCTGCAATGCGTTATACCGAGGCTCGTATGGCGCCTCCAGCAGCACTCATGCTTGATGACTTAAGTCTTGATACAGTCGATTTTCTCCCCACCTACGATGAGCGGCGTACTGAACCGACTGTCCTNCCATCCAAGTTTCCAAACTTATTGGTCAATGGGGCTAATGGAATCGCCGTTGGCTACACCACATCCATCCCCCCGCATAATTTGTCTGAGGTTTGCGATGCAATAACAGCGGTCATTAATGATCCAAGTATTTCTGCTGATCAATTATTAGAGATTTGTCCTGGACCCGATTTTCCGACCGGCGGAATTGTTTGCGGGAGAAGCGGGGTTCGCAAAGGATATCACACTGGACGTAGTACGATTACTTTACGTGCGCGGGCAGATATTGAAGAGTTTAAAAAAAATCGGTTTCGGATTATCGTCCGAGAAATACCGTTTCAGCAGGCCCGTGATCGAATCGAAGAAAGTATTGCTTCATTGGTGCAGGGGGGGCGCATTGATGGTATTTCTGCGGTGCGTAATGAAAGTGATCTCAAGGAGCCGGTGCGGTTGATTATCGAGGTGAAGCGTGATGCTGATCCAGAAGTTGTTTTGAATCAGCTCTATCAATTCTCTCANTTNCAAGTCACTTTTTCGTTAAATTTATTGGTACTGGTTGATGGTAAGCCCTGTCCATTGCCGTTCAAAGGTTTGGTCGAGGAGTTTATTCGGCATCGCCTGAGTGTTATTCGTCGACGTACGCAGTTTTTGCTCGCTAAAGCGCGGAGCCGAAAGCATACGGTCGAGGGTTTATTGCTTGCGCATGCGAATCTTGATGAAGTGGTACGGGTGATTCGGAGTAGCTCGACACAGGCAGAGGCAAAAGAGTGTTTGATGCAGATCGAGTGTCCTGGTTCGCTTCTGAGGCGTGCGCTGGGAGACGAAGGTTTTTCAGTCTACCAGGAGGAGCATGGTGTTGCTGAAAACTATACGCTTACTCCGGTCCAAGCCGACGCGATTTTAAAAATGACCCTTGGTCAGTTAGTCAACTTAGAGCAAGAGCGGTTAGGGAATGAATATGCAAAGCTTCTTGAAGATATTGCAGGTTACCTAACGATTCTCTCGGATGAAAAACACATTCTTAAAATTATTTGTGATGACTTAGCCGAATTAAAGCGGAAGTACGGTGAGCCACGGCGNACAGAAATTTCTGGTAATGAGATCGGGAATGTTGATCTAGAAGACCTGATTACCGAGGAAACNATGGTTGTATCAATCAGCCATAGTGGTCGGATCAAGCGCACGCCAGCAAGTGTCTATCGGTCGCAGCGACGTGGCGGGAAAGGCCTTCGCGGAGCCCGCACACAAGAAGAGGATCCAATTGAACATCTTTTTATTGCTAGTACACACGCTTACTTGCTTTTCTTCAGCAATCGAGGCCGTGTCTACTGGCAAAAGGTATATGACCTTCCTGAATTAAGCCGGGATAGCCGCGGTCGCGCTGTTGTTAATCTTTTAAACTTGGCGCCCGATGAACGAATTGCTGATTGTCGTGCCGTACGTGATTTTGACCGTCCAGGACATTTTTTAATGATGGCAACGGCCAGTGGTTTGGTAAAGAAGACAAAGCTTGAGGCTTATAGTCGACCAAGGCAGGGAGGTATTATCGCCATCAAACTCCGTGAAGGTGATGAGTTGGTAGATGTGGTTGTCACCAAGCCTGATGACGAAGTTGTTCTTTCGACGGCAAATGGTATGGCAATCCGTTTTAAAGAATCGGATGCTCGACCGATGGGTAGAAACTCGAGTGGGGTCCGGGGAATTTCTCTTGCGGGGGAAGATCGTTTGGTCGGAATGGTGGTTGCACAGCCAGAGTCCACACTCTTGACCGCATGTGCCAACGGTTATGGAAAAAGAACGTTATTTGGGCCCGGCGAATCGGCAGATCCTGCTGAAAAAGAAAATGAAGAAAGTGGTTCGACGAGTCGCTACCGAACCCAGCGAAGAGGAGGAAAGGGTGTTCGTGACATCAAAACGACTACTCGTAATGGGCCTGCGATCGGTATTACTCGTGTGACTGATGACGATGAGATAATGATTATGACGGCTCGTGGAAAAATTCAAAGAATTGAAGTAAACGATATCAATGTTATCGGTAGAAACACGCAAGGTGTTCGCATTATGTCGATTGATGACGACGATGCGTTAGTTGCGGTCGTTCGCGTGCCAAAAGAAGAANCTAGTGAAGATTCTGACGAGGATGCGGTTTCACTAGAGTCAGGCCCGCAACAAGATGCTACTGTNAAAGAAAATCTAGATGTGCCTCCGACGGAACCAGAGAGTCCGGGAGATTGAGCGGTTTCTTNTGCCGCTATTCCAAGACGANTANTTCCTTCGATGGCCCGTTCCACAGGATAGACGCAATATGGAAAGGGATTTTGTTTGACCCGCTCTGCGCTCATTACGGGAATTACCGGCCAGGATGGAAGTTATCTGGCAGAACTTCTTTTAAATAAAGGTTACCAGGTACATGGGGTTGTGCGGCGTTCGAGTCGAGACCGAATGGAACGACTTGAAAATATTGTAACCCGGGTAACGCTGCACGAGGGTGACTTAACTGATTCCGGGTCGCTTTTGCACATTCTGCAAAAATCGAATCCTGATGAGGTTTATAATTTAGCTGCGCAATCCTTCGTGCCGACAAGTTGGACACAACCCCTTCTCACTGGTGATGTCACCGGGTTGGGTGTGACCCGGATGCTTGAAACTCTACGGCAATACAATTCTGATATTCGATTTTTTCAGGCAAGCAGTTCTGAAATTTTTGGTCAAGCCACTGAAAAAACACAATCGGAACAGACAGCGATTCGACCTCGTAGTCCCTATGGCGTAGCTAAAGCGTATGGTCATTTTATCACCATAAATTACCGGGAAAGTTACGACCTGTTTGCTGTGAGTGGAATTCTATTTAATCATGAATCACCGCGTAGAGGACGCGAATTTGTAAGTCGAAAAATTTNTCGAGCCGTAGCACTTATTAAACTAGGCCAACAAGACAAAGTTTTCCTTGGCAATCTGGAAGCGGAACGGGATTGGGGGCATGCCCGCGATTACGTTCACGCCATGTGGATGATGCTTAATCAACAACAACCAAAAGATTATGTTGTCGCCACAGGGAAAAAATATACGGTACGCGATTTTGCGGAAATTGCTTTCGGGTGTGTTGATCTTGACTGGCAGCGTCACATCGAAGTGGATCCGGCGCTTTATCGCCCCGCGGAAGTGGACGCTTTATGCGGGGATGCTTCGCTTATTCATAAAGAATTAGGATGGGAACCCACGATTTCGCTTGAGGCATTAATCAANGAAATGGTTCAAAGTGATTTAAAAATTCTCGCTAGTTAGCTTAGGCATTCCTATTTTAAAACGCCTGAGTCATCTGGAAAGCAACGCTATCGACTGGTTATTATACGCAACAAGGTTTTGATTATTTCTGGATAGTGAGAATAGTTTTATGAAAATCGCCGTCATCGGAACTGGATATGTTGGTTTAGTGTCAGGNACCTGCTTTGCTGAAAGCGGAAACGATGTCGTCTGTGTCGATATTGATCAAACAAAGATAGAGAGGCTGCGTAACGGCGAGGTACCTATTTATGAACCAGGATTGGGAGAACTGATTGAGCGTAATATTGCGTCCGGACGCCTCCAATTCACAACTGCTGTTTCTGTTGCGGTGCCGCCGGCACAGTTAGTCTATCTCGCTGTGGGAACCCCGATGTCGGAGTCGGGAGCTGCCGATCTCTCCGCTTTGTGGTCTGTGGTTGATTCTGTTGCCCCGTACTTAAATGAAAATGCAATTACCGTCACTAAAAGCACGGTTCCGGTTGGCACCAACGCACAGATTTTTGCGAGACTGAAACAAAACACCGGTCGTGATTGCCGCGTTGCCAGCAATCCCGAATTTCTCAAGGAAGGGGCGGCCATTGATGACTTCATGAAGCCTGATCGTGTGGTTGTGGGTGTTCGTTCNGCCGAGGATGGGGAGGTTCTCCGCAGGTTATATGCGCCATTTCTACGNACAGAAAAACCTTTTTTAACTATGTCNCCCGAAAGCGCNGAGATGACAAAATATGTTGCCAACGCTTTGTTGGCAACAAAGATAAGTTTCATCAACGAAATGTCGGGGATTTGTTCCGCGACGGATGCNAATATTGACGATGTGCGACGAGGGATTGGGCACGACAGTAGNATTGGATTTTCCTTTTTATTTCCGGGCGTTGGATATGGCGGGAGTTGTTTTCCAAAAGATGTGCGGGCACTCGATTACTTGGCTAAAAGCCAAAGTATTGACGCGCAAATTTTACAAGCTGTAGACCGTGTCAATGGCGTACAAAAAGAGTTGGTCCCGACATTAATAAGCAACCACTTTAAAAATGATCTCTCAGGTAGAAAAATCGGCGTATGGGGCTTAGCCTTTAAGCCCAAGACAGACGATATTCGAGAGGCACCCGCACTTGTGCTTATCGACCGTTTACTTGATGCAGGGTGTGAATTGGTCGTCCATGATCCTGAGGCAATGAGTAACGTGTGTGAAAAGTATGGCGATCGTTTAACTTACTGCGACCGCCCCTTGGATACACTCAATGACGTTGATGCCCTCGCAATCATGACCGAGTGGGGAGAGTTTCGGACGCCTGACTTCGCGGAAATGAAATCTCGTATGAAACAAGCGGTGGTGTTTGACGGTCGTAATCTCTTCAATGGCGAACAGATGCAGAGCGCCGGATTCACTTACTATTCTATTGGCCGTCCAACGATNCAATCGTCTNACAATTAATCTGATTGTTCAATCCTCAAGCCGGCCATTCGGGCGAGTGCGGATGATATCTGACGGTTTTCGAACGAGCCATTTCAGCAGCGCGGGCAGAAACAAGAGGTCGCCTACGAGTGCTCCACCGATCGTCACACAAGCCATCATAGAAAACATTCGGTGGGTCGGTAACGGGCTNATAAGTACCGTAGCAAATCCGGATATCAGAATAATCGTCGTAATGACTAAAGCGCCACCAACGCCGAAAAATGTTGCTTGAATTGCCGACTCGACATCTAATCCCTTTTCCAGTTCTTGACGGAACCGCGTCAAAAAGTGNATCGAATCATCCACTGCAATTCCGATGCAGACCGCAAGCGCGCACACGCTGACAATTGCTAGGTTTTGACCTGTGACGACCAGTAATGCGCCAGTTAACGCGAGNGGAAATAGATTGGGAATAATGGTGACGAGGCCAATCCTCCACGAGCGATAAAAAACNACCATTACCAAAAGAATGACNATGGATGCCGTCCCTAAACTCGCCACAAGATCATAGACAATCAACGAGACATCCTCNGACGATTTTACGGGAATTCCGCTGAGNGTAAGTTGTAGTCCTGGGAATTCATTTTCCATTTTTATTAACTTTTTGTTCAGCCGCTTGAAGACTGGTGAGTATACCGCGGCACCCAGGTCTTGTGTGCGGATATATATCTGAATCTGATTTTGATCTGGATTCAAAAAAGCATTGCGGATGCCGGGTGGAAGTAATTCGACATAGTCCATTGAATTCGAAGATGGTCTTTTGCCGAGTGAATCTAATAATGTCTGGATCGACAAGGGATGACTTAAAAGCGGCTCCTGGGAGACAAACGCGTTTATTTCGCTGATTAACCGAATGATATTAAAGTCGTTTTGTGAATTTATTTCTGGTAACTCACCGTTGATTTTTACAAAGTCAATTCCACCGATAGAGGTGTTGCAGTGCTTTAAAGCAATGGTTGCTGGACTGTTTGCCGGAAGTGCATTGATCGTGCGGGCATCCGGTTTCAGCGATAACGAAACAGCGATACAAATCGTAGTTAAAACCGCACCTAAAATACTGACTGTGCGATAGTTGGATAAAATAAATGCCAGAAAACGTTGTAGTTGTTTAAGTTTGATATTTCGTTTACTCGCTTGCTGATGACTGATGTATTTACCCAGAATGGACATCGAGAGTCCGGGAATAATTGTTAGTACGGCAACAAATGTCACCAATACACCCACACTACATGCAAGCCCAAAGTCGCGAATTGGTGTCGACCTTGCCATTAATAAAGAAGCGAATCCGATGGCGGTTGTAATAGATGTCAGGAGACAAGCTACGCCAACGTGCGCAATTGCATTACGTAATGCCTGAAAACGTTGTTCCGTCGCTTTCCATTGTTTTCGCAATACCACGATGAGGTGCACACCATCAGTCAAGCCAACCATCGTTATTAATACTGGAAGGACAACAGTTGTTAAATCATTGCTCTGAATGGAAAACCAATTGAGCGCTCCGGCGGTCCAAAACATACTCATTGCCGGTACTGCACCCACAATAATGATGGTGGCAACATCTCGAAAAAGAAGTGTCGCTATCACAAACACTAATACATAGCTAATAATTTGAAACTTTAGGTGGTTGGATCGAAATGCTTTTTGTGCGGCAAGATAGAGGGGAACTCGCCCAGTAAGACTAATTTTAATTTGCGCGGGGGGAAACGCTGCGACTGCAACACGGCATACATTAAGTAGGTTTTCGGTGCAATCTTCATCTTCTTGGATTCCCATCCAATCGTACCGGATCGGTAAGAGTAAGGTCTTCGCGTCGGGAGAAATAAGTTGGCCGTAGACCAACGGGTGGGCCAAAATACGTTTTTTTGCCGCCTCATACTCGGCATTCGCTGCATGCTCATCCGGAAGCCATGCAGGGGGGAGACCAAACATGTTGAGCGGGGGAATATCTTCAATCCAGAACACGCTCTTGATTGAAGGCAGACTTTCAATCTTCGAAATCAAACTTCGGATTGCGTTGATGGATTTCGGCGTGAATAGATCGGGTGTTTGAATTACCAGAAAACTGTCGGCCCGATCGGGTCGAAACGTGTCACTACCCGCAACTTCTTTCGTTAGTTCGAAATCCTGCAGTGGTATGTGGGCAGCCTTTGGTTTTGCCCAGAAATTCGGCCATAGCGCTAGTAAACTGATCACTAGAACTATGACCCAAATTGTTTTTGGGTATTTGATAACCCACTCGGCATAACGTGCTACTAATTTCACAATAACCTGTAAAAGAGATCTGACGAGAAGCCCTCATATCACGTTTCATTATGACCAAGCACCATAATGTAATCACATGGTAACAAATATTTATTTAAGCTGGTCAAGTTGTCTGCGAATGTCTTCTTGCTGTTTTTCTTCTGAGAGGGTGTCTGAAATATAAGAGATGGTTTCTTCTAAGCTGATTTCCTGATCGTAATTTCGATCTATTTTTGAGAAGGCAAATCGCCGAAAAGATTCACTAACCTCGTCCCTTTGAACAAGGGAGTCCAGGTTATGGTCCCATTTTCTCATCCATGCTTCTGCTAGTTGGGTTGCTTGAACGTATTGTCGTTGATCTTGCTTTTGCTCTTCACTTTTTTGCTCTTCATGTCCGTTTTGATTTCGAGGGACGGATATTTCAAAAAATGCAATCATCATTTCCTCCCAACTTTGATCTCCCCACCTAACCGTGGATGTCGCATCGGGATTGACTACATTATTTTCTGAGTTATCGAAGTGTGCGGTGCATTCTATTTGTTTTGCGCTATTTAAAGACAAAGGAGTTTTCAGTCGGTAAACATGCTGCCAATTGAAATCGTATTGGGGAACATCCAGGAGGATTGTTTTATTGTTCGATTTATCACGATGAATAATTCGAAAAGATTTTCCCCGCAAATGCATGTGGGGTGTAAGCGCAGTAAGTTTTGCATCTTGGGGAAACTCGGTCAGAATCGAATCAACACGGTGGCTATCGATTCCCGGTGGAATTTTAAAATGTCGGTTGGCCGAAATGAGTGTAATCATCTCTTCGTCAACGTTATCCGGACTAGTAAAGGTGAGTCCAATTTTCGTCTGGTCTTCTTGGATCGATCCATTGGGCGTGTAATGCATTTGAAAAATAAATCGACTTCCAGCGGGGATCTTCCGTGCTTGGCCCGGTTTTAAAGGAGTTAACCGCTGCCCTGGTACATATGCGGATAGCCAGCCGTAACTGTCTAGATTTTGTTGATCTGGAGCACTAATAAAAACGATGGCGTGATGAACGACACTGCGATTTCCAGGAACGACTTCCGCGGCGGTCACCCACCGATCTTCTGTAAATCCTGGGTCAACCACGAAGTATTGATACTCAACCGTACCATCTGCAGGCACAGTAAATGGTTTTTCACGCATAGGTAGAATCAGATCCGGGACTTTTTCTGATTGCCATCCGGAAATCGATTTTGTGTTTGTCGGTGGATGATCTGCAGGCCCTTGAGGGCAACCATCTTTTATCCATTGGAAGATCGCACTCTGCTCTTCGGGGCTCATACGTCGTGTATTCGAAAAAGATCCATATGCAGGATTCGCATGCCAGGGTGGCATGCGACCTTGTTCAATAACTTCGCCGATGGTTTCCGACCAGACGGCCACATCGTCGTAGTTTGTGAGCGCAAAGGGGCCAATTTCACCCTCTTTGTGACATTCCACACAATGTTTTTGGACAATTGCGCCTATCTTATTGTGATAGGTAATTTTTCCCACTGGATTGATGGCAGATTGCATTCGGCCAATGAAACATCCAACTGGTTGTGTACGTGGAATGCTTATCGGACGAGCCTGACGCAGCTGGGCCAGAGCGTTTCTCAGATATTCTTCCCCCGCTGCCTCACGGGCATAACCCACTCCGTATTGGTCATCAATGCGTCCTTGATAAAGTACCTTACCGTCTCGCTGAATAACAAAAACCTCTGGAGTTCTTTTTGCATTGAGCGTATCAGCCAATTGACCTTGTGCATCTTTATAAACTGGAAAAGAAACCGCATTCCGCCGCACGAATTCTTTGATTTCCTCAACCGTGTCTTGGCTATTGGAGTTCACACCCACTATTTCTGCCACATCCTGATACTGGTGGGCGAGGGTGCCGATGCGCGGTAGATAAATTTTTGCCAGTGGACACTCGTTGCCAATAAAAACGACAACCAAATATTCTTTATCCGTTAGCGAGCCAAATGACTGAACTTCGCCGTTAATCTTTTCGAGAGAAATCGACTTCAGGTCTATCGAAGACTGCCGTATGTTCTCTTCGCCGATCAAAGAAGCAGGCACAAGCAACTGGCAACTATTCACCGCAACGAAAAATAAAAACGATATTCGTGAAATTTTGTTGTGCATTTTATTGATAGGTGTCTCTGGATGACTGTGTCCCCGTCCAGTATATCCACAAGCGGATGGATTCATAAGACAAGCATGTAGCGACAATCTATAAAAGAAAATACTCACCGGTTAGTTCCGGTATTTTGTGAGCAATCTCTTTGCTAATTTCACCATTTTTTCTCGACAGGATTTGGGGGACAAAATTTCTGCGTGTTCACCTAACGATAAAACTCTCGGGATGATTTCTTCCTCGTATGCAGCTTCGATTTCTATCACAACCGCACCGTCTTTCTGTTCACGAATTCGCTGTTGTCGATGTTTTAAAATTTCCTCGGCAAGTTCCGCAAACTGCTTTTCGACTCGGATGCGGAATTTTTTCGGCTTGTCGTGATGGAAAATACCAATGCTATTGTCAAAATGTGCTTCAGGGTCGAAGTTGTTTTGAGGAATAAATCGACGATCTAAAAAAGAAACCGCTGCAATACGATCTAGCTTGAAAGACTTGATGGGCCCCTCGGGATGTGTTTGATCAGTCGCCGCATTCACGTCCGCTGCTAGGATATAGATGCTACCATCAAAGAAACAGATTGCATGGGGCGCAATAGTGCGGCTTCTGGAGCGATCTTTACCAAGTCCTTTGTAACGGACTTTTATCAATCGATGCTCGAATGTGGCCCGGTTGAGTGAGGAAAGTATTCCCTCTTTGTTGGCGTAGTTACCCGGTCCATGGCCCCGCACAATCAATCCGGCACGTTGGCGGTCCAGGTGTGCGAGAACTTCCGGTGACGTGCTATCTCGCATACGTTCCCAAAGTCGTTGAATCCCGTCCCAGTAGGGTGTGCCTGCTAACGGGTAAAGAAGCTCTCTTCCTGCAGAGAAGGCAAGTAACTCCACAACACCAATCGGTAGGCGAGGAATTTTTCGGCGCGTTTTATCAAGAATCCAGATTTTCGGCCGTTCGGGATTTGCTGTGTTGTGCTGCTCGATGGGATAGCCGAGTTGTCGCCAATGCTCTAAATCTCTTTTAATTGTCTTTTCGTGTAGCGACGAAAGGCCAAGTGATTCGATTGCCTCGTCCCGGATTTCACGCGTAGTCATTCCGAAACGTGAATTTTCGAGTAGCTCTAACACCTTAAACTGTCGTGCCGTCTGTTTTCCGCGCTGCATGGATGGTGCCATCAACAATCCTTTCTTTTGAGCAAAACAATT
This sequence comes from Planctomycetaceae bacterium TMED10, assembly GCA_002168195.1. Lineage (GTDB taxonomy): Bacteria > Planctomycetota > Planctomycetia > Pirellulales > UBA7805 > UBA7805. Next base: position 150,016 of record NHBP01000008.1, on the reverse strand, counting down.
AAATTTTAAATTGTTTTGGATCGAAAGGGAATCGGTTGGAACACGATCATTCAGGCTGCAGCGGCCTTCCTTAAAAGCTTCGTAGCATTTTTGATGCGATAAGTCACCGTTGACCGAGACATTCCCAAACTAGATGCTATTTCTCGATGACTCTTGCCTTCTAATTGCATCGTGATGAGTACATGAAATTCCTGGGGTAGGGAATCGATGGCTTGGTGCCAGTTCTTTCGTTCACTCTCTGCTAATAAACCTTGGTTCGAGGTTATGAGCCGGTAATCGACGAGACTATTTTCAAATCGTTCATTCTCGTTGTCGCTCGATTCAGACCAGAGGTCAGTGGTTACTCGGATTCTATTTTTTCGTGTTCGCAGATGGCTGTAGATTACGTTTTTTAGAATCGTTCCTATCCATGTAGAGACCGTACTCTTTCCAGGTTGCCAACGGCTCAGTGGGCGATTCTTCGTTCCCGCGACTTTCATTAAGGTGTCCTGGACCAGGTCTTCGGCTAGTTGGTATCGACCAACTTCGCTCCGAGGTATGCGGGAAAGCGCGAGGCCCCGGAGTTGTGGATGAAGTCGATCGGCAAGGACATTGAGCGCGGAATCCTCACCACGATAAAATGCCTCCATAAGCGTAGATTCTGTTCTTTGATCATCGTGGTTTGAAAAGGTAGCTCGCATTGTTCTTCCTCCCTGGGTTTTGATTGCTGTTCTTTAATTTCGCTACGAGGTGGACACGGTTGGTCCAGGGACCGAAAAGATGTCAAAATGATTTATTTAGATGGTTTTTGGGGCTATTTTTTGCTCTGTTCGACGATGCAGTCTGTCTTTTTGCCGACTAAGACCGAAAATAAGAGCCTGCCCTTTCTCGTTTCTTGTTTCCCAGGAGAGCCGCGTTGGAGACTTCGACATCGTCAAATACTGACCCCAATGAAGACCGGCTCGCGAGTAACGTAAAACCGGATGGTCGAACCAATAAGGTTCCATCCGGTTGTTACGATTTGGTAGTGCTTGGGGGAGGAACGGCAGGCTTAGTGAGTGCTGCTGGAGCAGCGGGCCTTGGGGCTCGCGTGGCGTTGATTGAACGAGAAGCTTTAGGGGGTGACTGTCTCAATACCGGATGTGTACCTTCAAAAGCAATCCTCCAGTCTTCACGAATCGCGGCATCTTTTTCGAAAGCCGCCGACTACGGTATCCAAATCAATCAAGCTGCGAGGGTTGATTTCCATTCCGTCATGGAACGTATGAGACGATTGAGAGCAGATATCAGCCGTAATGACTCCGTCGATCGATTCTCTCGCCTTGGAGTTGATATATTTTTTGGCACCGCAGAGTTCGCGGGCCCAAAATCGGTATCTATCGATGGAAGTTCTATGCGTTTTAAGCGGGCAATCATTGCCACGGGTGCTCGACCGAATATTCCACCGATTAAAGGTGTAGATAAAATAAATGCTTTGACAAGTCAGACAATTTTTTCCTTGCGAAAATTACCGCGGCGGTTGGGAATTATCGGTGGCGGACCGATTGGTTGTGAACTTGCGCAGGCTTTTGCTCGCTTTGGATCCGATGTCACTCTCTTTGATTCCTCCTCCAGTATTCTTCCCCGTGAGGACCAAGAAGCTGCGACTCTTGTGGCAAACGCTCTTGGTCGGGATGGCGTGCATCTTATTAACGGGGCACAAAACATTGAGTTTCATCCCCAATCGGATGGAGTACATATTTCTGCGCAGCTGCAGAAAAACAATTTACAGATTAATGTTGATCAGGTACTGCTCGCTACGGGGCGTCGAGCAAATATTGAAGGACTTAATCTTGAGGCAGCTAAAATTAATTATGAGCCGGTGCGTGGCATCCAAGTTGATGATCGCTTACGAACGACAAATCGTCGGATTTATGCAGCGGGCGATGTTTGCTCTGCCTACCAATTTACCCACGCTGCAGATGCATTGGCAAGAATTGCTATCGGGAATGCATTACTAGGCCTTCGCGGACGCGCAAGCCAACTCCATATTCCTTGGTCCACATACACGTCTCCTGAAATCGCCCAGATCGGTATCCAGCCCCAGACAGCCAATAAGCTGGGGATAAAATTGGATACTTTTGTGCAATCTCTTAGTGAAGTCGATCGCTGTGTACTGGATGGAGATACTGAGGGTTTTGTTAAGGTTTATGTCCGCCGACACTCTGATAAAATTCTTGGTGGGACGGCTGTCGGTAAACGGGCAGGCGAGTTGATTGGTGTGTTATCGATGGCGATGACAAATGGCATCGGTTTAAAAAGTATGGCTAATACGATTTTTCCTTATCCCACCGAGGGGGAAATATTTCGCCGTCTTGGAGATCAATATAATCGCACGCGATTGACCCCACGAATAAAGTGGTTGCTGTCGCATTGGATCTCTTGGCGGCGGTAACACTCAAGAGTTTTTATTCCTCCACTCTTTTGGAATGTTTTATTGATTATGAAATTAAAATCTTGTTTCTTGCTTGTCCTTCTTTTCTGGTTAACCTCTGAGCCTCTCGCTTCTGGAATCGCTGCGGAGTTGGCGGAGAAAGCCGAAGATATATTGGTGATCGATGGCTGTCCAAACAGACCGGGAACCGAGAAAAAAGTTGTGCTGGTATCCGGTGACGAAGAATATCGATCCGAAGAGGTTTTACCACAACTCGCAAAAATTCTTTCGCAGCAACATGGGTTTGATTGTGTTGTTCTTTTTGCCATTCACCCTGAAACACAAAAAATTGATCCTAATTTCCGGCATCATATCCCTGGATTGCAACATTTACACAACGCAGATGTGATGGTTATCGCGACGCGGTTCCGAGATCTTCCAGATAAGCAAATGATGCAGATTGATCACTTTCTAAGACGCGGGGGTGCTGTCGTGGGAATGCGAACGGCAACGCATGGATTTAATATCCCCGCCGCTAAAACTTACGCGCATTACGGCAACGGTTACCAAGGTGAAAAAGAATTTTGGCGTGGTGGGTTTGGTCGCGCTATTTTGGGGGAAAAATGGATTTCACACCATGGTTCGCATCGCCATGAAAGCACTCGGGGATTGATTGCGGGGAATGAAAGAAATCATCCGATCGTTCGAGGAATCAATGACGGGGACATCTGGGGCCCGACGGATGTTTATGGTGTGCGGTTGCCACTCCCGGGCGACAGCCAAACACTCGTCTTTGGGCAGGTGCTTAAGGGAATGAAACCAACCGACCCTCCATTGTCCGGTGAAAAAAATAAACCCTTGATGCCCATCGCGTGGACAAAAAGTTATCGGCTTCCTGGTTCCCATAATCGAAAGGGAAAGGTTTTCAATACGACGATGGGTTCCTCAAATGATTTTCTCTCTGAGGGTTTGCGGCGGTTAATCGTTCAGGGCATTTTTTGGACATGTGGCTTGGAAACATCTATTCCATTACAAGGACTACGCGTCGAGATTGTTCCGCCTTATCAGCCCACTGATTTCGGATTTCGAAGTGATGAAGATTGGATAAATAAAAGCCTCCAACCTGCGGATTTCCACCAGCCATGAGCCTTTATTGTGCAACGGGATCTATTGATGCGGTTATTCACCCCGAACAACTGCAAAATATTTTGTTCGAATCGTTGGAACAAATCGGTCAGCGAAAGCGGGTGGTGGTGGTACCGCCAGACTACACACGCGTACACAGCCAAGCTGGACCCATTACATGCATGGTGCATCAATTTTACGGATCACATCTTGTTGATGTACTTCCGGCTCTAGGAACGCACTTCCCGATGGAAGAGTGGCAAATTGATCGCATGTTTCCAACCTTGCCAAAATCTTTGATTCGCACACATCGCTGGAGAGAAGATGTTGTGACAATCGGCGAAGTGCCCGCAGATTTTGTGGGTGAGGTTACGGACGGAATTTATCGCAAACCATGGCCTGTTCAAATCAATCGGTTACTGTGGGAGGGGCAGCACGATCTGATTATTTCAGTGGGACAAGTTGTCCCTCATGAAGTGATCGGCATGGCTAATTTTAATAAGAACCTCTTTATTGGAACGGGAGGGGAAACCGGGATTAACGAAAGTCATTTTATCGGTGCAGCGTACGGTCTCGAAAGAATGATGGGTCGGGCCGAAACGCCTCTGCGAAAAATTCTCAATTATGCGGAAGAGCATTTTTGTCGCCATCTTCCTATTCTCTACGTGCTCACTGTGGTTTCGCCCGACCCAGAGGGGAATCCTGTACTTTGCGGACTTTTTATTGGAGACGATCAGGATTGTTTTCAACAGGCATGTGCGTTGTCGGTCGAAGCTAATTTTGTGCGACTTGATCGCGAAATTCACAAAGCTGTTATCTATCTGGATCCTGAAGAATTTCAAAGTACTTGGTTAGGGAACAAGGCAATTTATCGGTCGCGGATGGCTTTGGCCGATGGCGCCCAGTTGATCATTCTTGCCCCCGGCGTAAAGACGTTTGGAGAAGATCCAGCCATTGATCAGTTGATCCGAAAATACGGTTATCGCCCTACACCTGAGGTTCTCCGCGCGGTTGAATCTTCGGATGATCTCAAAAATAATTTAGCCGCTGCTGCACATTTGATCCATGGATCACCTGAAGACCGTTTCGATGTGGTCTATTGCTGTGAACATCTCTCTCAGGAAGAAATTGAATCTGTTGGCTATCAGTACGGCAATCTTCAGCAGATGCTAAAAACCTATGATCCCGCTCGTCTTACCGATGGATGGAATCAAACGGAAGATCATGAAGAAATTTTCTTTATCCGCAACCCCGCGCTCGGTTTATGGGCCTGTGATTCAAAATTACAGTGATGTAATCGGAAATTAATCGCATTGGAGAATGTTAATGGTTTTGCACGCGTTAAGAAGATATACCGTTGAAAACCAACACCCATCAACTGCTCATCTCACCATCCAAACCCGAGAGTTGATTCGCATTTGGGTGTGGCTAATTTTTATGGGTTGCTGTGCGGGGAGTTTTGCTGCTCCGGACGACGTTAACTCCCTGAAAAAAATTGATGTGTTTTTCCGCAGTACCTACAATCAGGCTCGCGAACATACGCTGCGCGATACGGGACCGATTATCATCGCTAGCGGCGAGGATCTAACGCTTTTACATGCCGGGAAGGAAATTAAAAGTATACCACCACCAACTGGATATCGGGCACTAACGACCATTTCACATATAACCTTAAGCCTGTTTCTTTTACTGGAACCTTATGGTGAAGGTCGCATCTCTTCTGATCGTCTAGAGCAACTTCAGCAATTAAGTCGTCTCGCGGAATCCGCGAAAGTGACGGTCACGGAATATCTTGCTGATGATTTACGACTTGCAGAGGATCAAATAACAGTCATCAATAAAAGCTGTTCCTTAATTGACGAACTTATCGTTAAACAAAAATGGGCGGCAAACGATTTGGCAATTTTCTTAGAGCAGGTGAAGCCTCAGATATTACAAAATGTGAAACTCGCGGCAAAGTTTCGGATTGATCACTTCCACAATCAGATGATGACATGGAAACAAAATATCTCTGAAAGAGAATGGGATCGGATGCGCGTGATTGTTTCAGGAGCGGCCATGCCACGAAAACATAATCTAGCGGTTCAATATTTTTCCAAGCTTTTTGGTGTACGCGGAGAAGGGCTCAAAATCACCTATGCAGAATCTATCTTCAGTCAGAAACGAGCCCTTCAAATACTCGGCACCAATCTTCTTGACACACAAATTGGTGTGGGATATTTCGGCGACCCCTGGCGAATGCATCGCGATTTGCTCGGAAATGCAGCAGCCGTTTATCTGGATGGGATGACGCTTTCCTCGCCCGAAACACAACGTGATTAAGGATAGATTTCTGTTGACTGCAGGTTGTTTGCAGTCGTTTGCAGTCGTTTGCTGTGGATTCACATCCATCGATTGCATATAGTTTTGCTGTCGGTTTTTTATTATTTAATATTTAACAGCGGGAATTATATTGTCTGCCCAACCCACGGATTGCACGATCGCCAACACACCTTATCTGCGTTTAATCGATCGGGGAGGCTGGTCGTTTGTGCAGCGAACCACGGGGGTCGGTGTGGTCGCAATTATTGCCGTGACGAATGAAAACGAACTGCTTTTAGTGGAACAGAACCGTCCTCCCGTTAATCAGTCTGTACTCGAGTTGCCGGCAGGCCTGGTAGGCGATCTGTCCGATCTTCCGCTCGAAAACTTAGAGCAAGCCGCGAAACGGGAGTTGCTTGAAGAGGCTGGATACGAAGCGGAGAATTGGGTGGAGTGGGTGACGGTGGCCTCGTCAGCTGGCCTCACTGATGAATGTGTGACTCTATTTTTCGCACAAGGTCTTAAAAAAGTCGGGCTCGGAGGAGGCGATGCGAACGAGAAAATTACGGTTCATCAAGTGCCGCTCGCTAAAATTGATAATTATTTAGACCAACGGGTTCGTTCCGGAACCCTGCTAGATGGCCGAGTGTATGCGGCACTTTATTTTCTTCGAGCGAAAACTGATTTATCGTTTTAGCGCAAAAGCTTCTTACCCTCATGTATCCTATAGCTTCTTCTTCGATTAAAGATGCGGTCGTGTTTGAAGACCCTTATTTAATTGTGTTGGAGAAGGAATCCGGGTTGCTTTCGCAGCCGGGTTTAGGACCCGCTCAACATGATTCGCTGATCGTTCGCAGTCAACAATGCTGGCCCGATGCCCGTATTGTGCATCGGCTTGATCGAGATACCTCGGGATTGATCGTATTGGCACTCGATGTGGACACGCATCGGATCCTGAGTCATCAATTTTCTCAGCGGGTCGTAGAGAAAATTTACCGGGCACGGATAGCCGGTCAACCAAAAACAGCCCATGGTAAGATCGAAGCGCCGATATGCAGACAGTCAACGCAGCCGCCACATTATTGCGTCGATTTTCAACGTGGTAAAGAAGCGGTGACGCATTGGATGGTCATTGAATCGCAAGGGCAATCTTCCCGGGTTGAACTGCAGCCGGTTACCGGGCGAAGCCATCAACTGCGGGTACACATGGAATATTTAGGTCATCCGATCCTTGGAGATCCGCTCTATGGCGACGCGAAAAGTCGCAATGAAATGCCTCGCCTTGGATTGCATGCCTGCGGACTTGCGCTTCAACACCCGCATACAAAAGAATGGTTGCAGTGGCATTCGCGTGAGCCTTTTTAGAATTGACTTACACGGCATCCTCTTGTTGTTGTGGACAATCATCATCGGATTCTGCCTCTAGTTGCAACGTCACATGCTCAATATCAAATTGATCAGCCATCGCTTCACGGAGCGTTTCCAAGACCCCGTTATATTCACACCCGAGCCGTACCACTAAATGAGCGGTCAACGCGGTTTCGGTGGTACTCATGGCCCAAATATGAAGATCATGAATAGAAATCACATCCTTATGCGTTTGAAGTGCCGCACGCACCTTTTGTGGATCGATTCGGGGAGGCACTCCATGAAGCAACAAGGTCGTAGAGTCGCGAAACAGGCTCCAGGTACTTAAGAGGATAACGGCAGCGACGAGAAGCGACACACTCGGGTCAATCCAATTGAGCGGATAGAGTTTCGTCATCAATCCGGCAAACACCACCCCTAGAGAGACTCCCGCATCAGCGGCCATATGAAGAAAAGCTCCTTGAATATTGATATCGTTCTTTCGACCGCGGAGAAATAAGAGGGCTGTGAGCAAGTTAATCACCACACCCACTCCCGCTACCGCCATAATCGTATTACCCGCCACTTGAACTGGATGAGAAAATCGCTGGATCGCTTCCCAACTAATGACCCCAACCGCAATCAACAGGAGTAGGGCGTTTAGAAACGCCGCGAGTATGGATCCGCTTCGCCAACCGTACGTTTGCCGAGTCGAGGGAGGAATCTGGCTGAGTCGATAGCCGGCCCAGGCAAGGAGAAGCCCCAGAACATCACTCACGTTGTGGCCGGCATCGGCCAGGAGCGCGAGGGAATCAATCGCAAGTCCGTAAGAAACCTCCACGCCAATATAGAGGAGATTCAGCCCGATGCCGAAGGCGAAGGCGAACGTATAATTGGGCGGACCGTGGCTGTGGCTGTGGCTGTGGCTGTGATGATCCATCAATATACTCTCGCACCCAAAGCACTATGCCGCGGCTTCTTCCTGCAGATACTCGTGTGGTTGGTAGAACCAGGCAACGAGGACAAACAGAAAGGCAGTGACCAGCATCAACTGGGCGAAGAACCAGAAGTAGGCCGCACCCGATAGCTTTTCCCCACCACCAATGGAAATATTAGTGGAAAAATCTTGCTCTGCCATTTCTTGTTGAAGTCCCCCGTTTTCCCCATCTTTCTCGCGGGAACCTCTCTCTTCCCGGCGACGATCCAGCCACGGTTTGTCAGGATGAAGCCCCGCAAATAGATCACCACCTGAAGATTTAGCAATTTGTTTTTCTGCCTCTGTTTGGACATTACGTACAACCGTGAGATGGATGTCATCGACTGTGTAAAGGACTCCATCCGGACCGAGACTACTGATTAAAAATCTCTTGTTGTTTTTAAGATCATAGGAGAGTGGGTTACCCCATTGGTCGCGCGCGATGCCTACCAACTCCGAACCCATTTCGTCGACGGGCAACATTTGTTGTCCCTCCCAATGTTTTAAAATCGCTTTCAATGCAGATTCAAGACGGCTATTCTCTGGGGTACGTACCTCTAACATTTCTCCGCGGGAACTGAACACAACGGCTGCTGGAGAAGATGGTTCCGCCGCTTCGCCACGAGGAAGTGTGACAATAAATTTACCGTCTCCCCCGTGTTCGGCCGTCAGACCATTCTCGGTTGCCCGTTGCGTCAATACCTCGGGATCGAGGGTGCCTTCATCCTGGACTGAACTTTGTACCAATCTGGTGGCCGGCGCTGTACCTTCGGGTACGATAATGTAACTATTCACGGCAGCTGTGAAAAAATTGCCTAAAGATACGCTCATTAGAAATAGTGCCATGATCACCGATTTCATTTTTCGCGGTGCTTGCGTATAGCTGAACTCAAGGCACGTGATAGAGACCATCACTTCAGCAGCCGTTAATAGTGCATACGCAAATACCTGCCAACCAATGGAAGGGTGTTCCCCTGAATCAATCCGCTCCTGTGCGAACGCCACGGTGGCAAAAGCGCCTACCATAATAAAGAGACCGATCGATATTTTTCGCATCGGTGTCAGGGGAAAAACTTTATTGATTAGTGGATAGACCACAAACTGAAACAGGGGAATGAANGCCAGAATCAAGATCGGGTTGACCGCCTGGATTTGTGATGAGAGCCAAGTGATCCCCAGCCAGCGACGGTCCATATCTTCGGCCTGTAACACCCAGGAAGAGCCCATCTGATCAAAGAGNGCCCAGAAAACGGCTACAAAAATATAGATAATCAAAAGCTTACCAATGGCCGTGAGCCCCTCTCGGCTGAATGTTTCCCCAAAAAACGCCTGACTCCCTCCAGGAGGCACGTGGATAAACACCTTGCGGCCCATCCAGAAGACAATCGTGGCAAGGGCCATCAATACACCGGGAATTCCAAACGCCCAATGAGGGCCATACCACTCCAATAACCATGGAGTGAGAAGCGTGGAAATAAAAGCACCCATGTTNATGGAAAAATAAAACCACCCAAACACTTTCGTTAACAGGTGACTATTNGTCTTTCCAAATTGATCGCCGACATGTGCTGATACACAGGGCTTAATACCCCCGGAGCCAACCGCAATTAATACAAGCCCGGCAACCATCCAGTGCATNGGCACACCCTGATAGCCCATCACAGCTAAGGCGGCGTGCCCAAGGCAGTAAACCACTGAAAGGATAAGAATAGTTCGATATTTACCAATCAAAATGTCAGATAGGAGGGCCCCAAAGATAGGGAAAAAATAAACGGCTGAATTNAAAAGATGAACGTTTGCAGTCGCTTCTGCATCCGACATCGTGTCGCCCAGCCTGGAACCCTTCATTAAAATGAGATATTGGGTCATGAAGATGATTAAAATCCCCTTCATCCCATAGTAGCTGAATCGCTCGGCGGCCTCATTGCCAATGATGTAGGGAATACCACCTGGCATTTTGGTGGTTGGTTCCGGGGCGGTGCGATAAGTTGTTTCAGACATGCGATATCTCCGACATTCCCTGTCGTGTTGTACTCGTTATTTTTAGTAAATATCTACCTACTATAATTTGCCCTCGCAGTATCCCAGACACAGTATCGCTACGGCAAGCACCCCATACTGTCCTCATCTGCGATCGCTCGTGGAACATAGGCTGAATTTCTGTTGGAGCTACTCGCCCATAAGCAGGGGAAAAGGCGTAAAGCAGAAAACGGGAATTAACAGTGATACCAGCCCCAACGCNTACCTCCACGGTCCGAGTTTGACCCGATCATCCGCAGTCGGTGGATGATCAGTACCCATCAGAAGGACGAGTATGAGCATGAGCGTCCANTTATANGANTCGGTCCANACNATNAAAAGCATNGCTANNAGCATNAANCCACGNGCNACCCAACGGGCATNGGGGCCGAAAAGAGTGTAGGAGACATGGCCACCATCCAGTTGACTTACCGGGAGCATGTTNANTCCNGTCACAAGCATGCCAACCCACGCGGCCATATAGATGGGATTCACCACAAATGTAAAAGGTTTTTGAAGCGCGCTGGGATCATTGTTTTTTTCCGCATAATCTTTTTTTACTTCATCTAAATCATGCAGCAGAGGAATCAATAACTTCACAATAAGTGGATCGCCATAACCTCGNGCCTGGGGCCGCTCGGGTGTTGGTTCAGCAACACTGAGTCCATAAANAAGCAGAGGTATGGTCAATATAAGTCCGGCCAGTGGCCCTGCGATCCCAATATCAAACACTTCTTTCCGGTTTGCCCGATTCGGATTCATACCGATGACCGCGCCCATCGTTCCGGTAACCATAAAAGGGACCGGTATAAAGAAGGGGAGGCTGGCTGGAATTTTATAGCGGAGCGTCATCAGAAAGTGGCCCATTTCATGCAACAGTAAAATAGCCATCACCCACACCATATACAGCACACCTGTTTTCCAGTTGTATCGTAAACCGTCATACCAACTGGCCCAAACAACGGATCGCTGGACTGCTGTTTGCTGTTGGCCTTTTAGATCCGTAAAAGAATCGCCGGGNTCGACTTCAATTCGAACCGGATTTCCAAAAACCGGTGTTTCCCACGCGTTCCACCGATAACAACCGGCTGAAAATGTGGTGAAGCAGGTTGCCAAAAAGAGAAGTATCGGCAATAGCACGCGNCGTCGCCGTGGGGCGATCAATTCGGCGCGAACAATTTCGATAGGTNTTTCATCTGTATTTTCCATTGGCTCCAAGATACCAGATGGAAATGCTCCGTCTACTCAGTAGTATTGGGTGAGAGTAATTTGTATTCACCACGGCTCCAGCGGGCGATATCGATCTTATAATATTTTGAAAAGCGACTTTCGCGTGGACCACCCGGAAGATTAGTCCACGCTTCATCAGTACTCATATCCGTAACGAAATGATAGCTGGGAGCAAAAGTCGACTCGCGTTTAGCGGCTCTAAGGAGATGCCCTTGAAATGGGGTCGCGTGATTACCGGGCATCGAAAACTCACCCGTATGAAANCCTAGTAATCTTCCNGCACGATCGCCTTCAAAAAAACGGTTGGTGAACCGAAAGGCATTAACTTCTGACCAGGGGCGATCATCTTTTTCGCGCAGTGATTCCGCGGCTTTGCGAATCATCGTGGCCTTGTCGCGTCGGTCCCACCACGTGGAGGTGTCTTTCTGTAACAAGGCGTCTATTGCTGTNATGACCGTGGTCGAATAGCCGATCCGGCTGGCGAGATAAAACATCCGTCGCCAGCCAATCCCCCCCTGTTCTTTACTCGGCTGGCCAAATATCTCCAGGAGAATATTTCGATAAAGCCGCTGAAAAAGAGAAGCTTCGTGGCTTTCGGGGNTGTATTGGCACGACCAATTTTTGAGTCGAGATTTNATGTCACCCTCAGGTAAATGTTGTAAAAATATTTTTAATAGATCGCGCGCCTGCAAACTGACCACGTCGTATTGCAGAGCTTTAAAATCGTCGATGGTCGCTTGGGGTAATTCATCGAGCCTCTCGNTGATACGCCGATAACGATAGTCGGGTAAAAATAAGGTGTTGATGATTGGACCGTCTGGATGATTGACACTTTCATTGGCCGCGACCACAAAGCCTTCCACCGGATCATAGGAAGATGGAAGCTGGTCAGAGGCGATCCAGCCACCCCAGTGATTTTCCTTGAGCCAACCAGGCGCTGGAACTAAACCACTCTGCCCCGAGCGGCGACGGGGGATCCAGCCGCTCGCCTGTCTGCCGATGTGCCCTTCGCGATCGGCAAATATCCAATTCAAGGTGGGTTGGGGGGTTTCGCGAACCGTATACATCGCTTCGCGCACATTCGTGCAATCAAGTAAGCGGAGCCAGGAAGCGATAGATTGTCCGGAGCCTTCTTTGGACCCCGCCCAAGCGAGTGATAGATACAGTCCCGGACCCGTTTTTTCAGGGTCACATTCAAGCGTCCCGATATCGTTGTAATAAATTGGTACCTCGAGCGAAGGATTATCTTTTCGGTGGATCGTTTCTTGTCGAAGTGAAAAATCGATCCAGGTGTTTCCTCGACGATACTGCCATCCCTTGAGTCCGCCAGGGCGGCAATCTTCAATAAAATAATCACTCGTGTCACCCTTGAGGTAAGTGACGGACCAGGAAATATTCTTAGTGCGGCCAACCCCAAACAGGGGGCAGCCAGGAAGCGTTGCACCCATCACATAATTTTTCTGCCATTTTAAAACAGCTTCATACCAGATTGCAGGGAGTCGGTTGACCTCGAGGTGCGGATCGCCCGCCAGGAGGGGTGCCCCAGTGTGACTCCGTTCAGGGGCAACGGCCCAAGCATTACTGCCCGCCAATCGGGGAAGATCAGCAATGAGTTCAAGGGCTTCATCGGAAAGTCGATGCGCAATCTTTACTTTATGGAGAAGATTAAAGTCGACATTATCAAGATGCGGTGCAAAGAGTTCTTGGAGACGATTTTTACTGATTCCTAATTGAACGAGTTCCAGGAGTAGTCGCTCACTTTGTTGTTGCCCGACAGCCAACCCACCGAAACTAAGTAAATTTCCGATAAGCAATACTGATTCCTGGGTCCATGGCTGGGGATCGAAACCNGTGGCCCACATAGGTAAACTTCGACCTGCTTCCTCCATGGCATCATTCAGGCCTTCACAGTAAGCAGTAAGCTCACTGAAGGTTTTATCATCAAGTCTTTCGACTTCTTCTTTCTGGTGGAGATACAAGCCAGCTCGACGAAAGTATTGGTCTGTATCGACCAGGTCTTGTTTGTCGGATATGCGTTCGGCGGCAGTGCCACGTGCGACTGCCCTGGCAAATAATATTTGCGTTGGACGATCAATGGCATGCATATAACCTAGACCATACAGACACGAAAGCCATGAATCGGCCTCGATATGGGGAATGCCGTNTTTACTGCGGACGGCTGTAAAAGGGCGGCGGGTGTTTCCGATATTGATGGGTTTCATCATCAACTGGAGGGCTGGGGGACGCGAAACATATCNATTTAATACTATGATATGTTTTTAGTGGGGGTAACGAAGGTANCTGAGGATATTCTAATCTGCTCAGCGTACCTCTGGTCCCTGAAGACTACTAGTNGATTGAAACCCTTCCACTTCTTTCAAAACCTGTCGCATTGCCCCTTCAGGGCTNGTTCCATTTGCTTCAAAACTACGTGTTACTTGCCTGTTGTTCGCAATGGAAACTCGACAGTGGAAACGATATTGAATATTTTCGTTTCCCCACATCTCAAGCAAACTATAAACGGCGCCAAGTTCACAGAGGCGTTGTTCTATGGCCGTTCGAATATTNTCTGCTTGGGAATAAGGTTGAGAAATATTTGGGTTGGTGACCGTTGGCTCTAAATATGCGGCTTGTTGTGCGGCGTGTTGGGTCGGGTGTCGTGCTGAGTGTTGCGCTGAGTGTTGCAAGATACCTGGCGTGACACTGGGGATATTTTGTAGATCGTCTTGCTGATTCACAGCAGAGGGGGGGGCGGGTGTACTGGCTGAGAGTACGGAAGAATCACTCAGGTAGTTTTCACTGAGGGCATGCCCTTGTGCTTCCTGACTTATGGCAACNATTTTTTNTAGCGCCATCTGGGGNAGATCNGTGTAACGTACCGCACCCCATCCAAGAGCGCCCAACACAGCTCCTAAGACCAGAGCACGACAAAAAGTATCAAAGGCTGAAGGTTTCATGGCGGGGATCATACATAGGGTATTTCGTGGAAGACAACGCCAATTGAATTAAATTATGATTTCCAGTTCGATGGCGTGAACGACCTGGTTTTAAACAGCTATCATCCGCATTCATCCGCATTTCTGTGTGAAAAACCCTATAATAAGAANCATGTCTGAACGNGCCGTTCTGTATCTTGATAATAATGCNTCTACTCCNTTGGCGACGACGGTTTTAGAGGCAATGNTGNCGTGCGCGCGTTGCCAGCATGCNAATCCNGCNAGNCCACATCAATTGGGNCGCAAGGCGCGACATGTTGTTGAGCAGGTAAGAGAAAATATTCTGGTTGATATGGGGGCNNNCATTACGGGNGNNAAGCCCGACAGGTTAATCTTCACTAGTGGNGCAACCGAGGCGAATAATTTGGTGCTACGAGGAATGGGAGGGAAAGGCCCTATCATTCTTTCGCCCATCGANCATCCGAGTATCGATCGAGTCGGGAAAATTTTAGCGGAGGAAGGGGTCACGGTCTTGTGGCTTGATGTTGATTGTCATGGTGTGATTTCACTCGAAAAACTCGANTCTTTTCTTCGCCGTGGGGCCACATTGGTCAGTATTATTTGGGCAAACCATGAAACGGGCGTCATCCAACCAATGACCCGGATTGCAGATTTATGTCAGCAATACAATGTTCCTCTACATACTGACGCCACTCAAATTATTACGAAGACGAAAATCAACCTTCAAACAATTCCTGTTTCAGCACTCACTTTTTCTTCGCATAAATTTCACGGGCCCAAAGGGATTGGTGGGTTGTTTGTCCGTGGAAACACTTCCCTGACTCCAATTCTGTCGGGGGGGTTTCAGCAAGCAGGTTTGCGCCCGGGAACTGAAAGTCCTGTTTTGGCTCAAGGACTNGGAGCCGCTTGGCAATGGTCACAAAGAAAACGAGAGGCTGCGAGTGGGTCACTAGCGAGTATGCGTAATCGCCTGGAAAGTAAGCTTTCGGCTGCTTTTTCAGAAATGGTATTTCATAGTGACCAAGCAGAAAGGGCTCCACAAACGAGTTGTTTCTCACTTGATGGGCTTGATCAACAAGCCTTATTGATGGCACTTGATCAGGCGGGAATCGCGTGCTCCACAGGCGCAGCATGTGAAAGTGGTGCGGCCCAAAGGTCCACAATATTGGAAGCGATGGGGTGTAAAACGTCCCTTTTAGAGGCGGCAATTCGGTTGAGTGTTGGTTATCTCAATACACCCGAGGAAATCGAAGATTCGGCGTGCCGTATCATCAGTTGCATTAACAACTTACAAAGTTCCACTTCCACCTCATCGAAAGCCATACCCGCTCGTCGGGAGGGGTTAAAAATGGTAGATTGAGGGCTCATTAATATACCCCCCTCAAGTTCTTTCAGGTCGCAGTTTCTGGGTTGTTTGCCCGGTGGATGGAACCATGGTAGTCAGCCCAGTTAGCCGTATATCTTTTAGGGGTTCATTAGCGGGTGCGGACGCTGAATCTACTCCAAATCCATTGGCAAGTGCTCGGAATTGTTTCTTCGCGGGACCCGAAAACGCCTTATTGCCATCGCTTGTTAAGCAGACGGTCAACTCGTTACTCAGGAAGTCTTTGTTTACCCCATTTATCTTATGGGGAGGTCGGGGGACGGGGAAAAGTTTATTGGCNAATGGTTTGGGTGAGCAATGTCGTGCTGAAGGTCAAGAGGTTGTTTTTATCGATGGTAAAAAGGCATCTTATGCCAGTCTAAAAAAGCAGTGGTCTATCGCTAAAAGTGATGCGTTATGGATTATTGATAATCTTGATCTTATTGCGGCTGGGGAATCGGTTGTAGAGTTTTTTTGTCACTTAGTGGATCGCGCCGTTGAACAAANTAGGCGTGTTGTAGTGACTACGAGTATTCCACCGAATGAGTTAGCCCATTTNCCGGCACGTCTTCGTAGTCGCCTCAATGGTGGTTTGGTTTTGAAATTAAATCCNCTCTCCATAGAAAGCAAAACTTATGTGTTACGGGAATTAGCGGAGTACCTGAATATACATATAGAAAAAAATGCGGAATGCTTACTAAATAACTATGTTGTAGGTATGGATGAACCCGTACTGGATTTAGCAGGTCGGATTTATGCGGCAGGCGAGATGGATAAGGTTACTTCGATTGATTTTGAAATGATGGGTCGATTATTAAACCATCAACCTAACCCACTAAAACCTCAATTAGCCGATATATGTCGTGTAACTGCGAAATATTTTGGGATCTCTATACGTGATTTAAAGGGNCNTAGTCGCCAGCGTGGGATTGTATTTGCGCGACATGTATTTATGTATCTNGCCCATGATGTATTCGAGCATAGTTTACAGAAAGTTGGCGNTTTTCTGTGTCGAGATCACTCAACAGTTTTACATGGATGCCAAGTGCTGCAGAAAAAAATGGCTGTGGAGCGAGAGATAGAAAAACATGTTTTGTTATTAAAAACAAAATTAAAAAAAGAGTNGGTNATTAATGGCTTGGGATAACTTGTTATTTCATGTTTATTAAATTTTCTTTTTTGATTGAAATCGAAGNACTGATTTTTGTTNTTGTAGTTNTGAACGTTAGGGAACTTTNGAGTGTGTGTAGATTTACAGGATAAGAACATGTTATTAGGGAGTATTTATTCTTGAAACCCTTTGTGTGTTTGGGTTTAAGTTGANGGTTTGTTTTTTTACATACCTGCTCTAATTACTNAAAATATAAATAATAAAGATATAGAAGATAAGAAGATTTAGGATTTATCATCCTAGGAAGAGGAGATTGGATTATGAAAATCCATTGTGATCGAGCAAGATTTTTAGAGGCNTTCCAGATCGTAGCATCCGTTGCTCCATCAAGAAGTCCNAANGTCGTGTTGCAGAATGTTAAGCTCGAGGTAGANGGTGATCATGTTATTTTATCGGCAACCGACATGGAGGTNGGGATACGATATGCTGTTGATGGTATTGAGGTAGAGACACCNGGTGCGGCGTTACTTCCTGTGGGAAGATTCTCTAGTATTTTAAGGGAAGCACCGGATGATAAATTAGAAATTGAAGTCACTNCACAAGGAGTNCGGATACATGGCCAAAGAAGTAATTTTTTACTTCCCTCCGCGAACCCGGACGAGTTTCCTAATGTGGCTTCCTTTAATGATGATTCATATCATGAAGTGCCAGCTGGTTTCTTAAAGGAAATCATCCATCGAACGATCTTCGCCACAGATAACGAAAGTAGTCGATACGCATTAAGTGGTGTNTTGTTTGAGCTTAATGACGAAGACTTGATAGCGGTGGGTACAGATGGTCGCCGACTGGCAAAAATGCAAGGACCCTCACAATCTATTGGTGGTCATAAAACCGGTGAATCAACAACCATTGTNCCTAGCCGTGCCCTCCAGTTAATTGATCGCGCATTGTCTGATCAAGAAGCACAGGTNAAATTTTCCACACATTCAAATGATATTCTTGTTCAGTGTGGTCATGTGACAGTCTATTCTCGATTAGTTGAAGGACGCTTTCCGAAATGGCGAGATGTTTTCCCGAAGCGTGATGAAAACATGCGTATCGAATTGCCAGTTGGGTTGTTTTATTCCGCAGTTCGGCAAGCGGCGATTGTAACCAGCGAGGAAAGTCGTGGAATCGATTTCACATTTGGTGAAGGGAATGCGGTGTTAGCTGGAGAAGCTGCTGAGACCGGACAATCTAGAATTGAACTGCCAATCGAATACAACGGAAAACCGATTACCTTGATGTTAGATCCAAAGTACATGAGTGATTTTCTAAAAGTACTTGACGCAGATAAAACATTCTCTCTGGAAATTAAAGATGCTAAGAGTGCTGCTGTTTGTACAACAGANGATGGGTACGGTTATGTGATTATGCCAATGGCAAGAGATAGGTGAATATGAAAAAGAGGGGTCCGGTNCCCATCGGNAATATAGTAGCAGACGTTCTTGCCCAACGAGGTCTTGGGCGACCGCAAGCCACAATCCAATTGGATCAGATTTGGANTGAAGTTGTTGGTTCTGCTATTGCTCCAATGACACATTGTGGAAAAATTCACCGGCAACAATTAAATGTGATTGTGAAAAATTCCACTGTCATGCAGGAATTAACTTTTCGAAAACAAGAGATTATTCAGAAATTAAACACAAGAACCCCNGANTACCCAATTAAAGATATTCGNTTTCGTGTCGGTCAACNNCCAAATCGATAAACTNANTTTTAAATACATTTATCAATNAACATCCCGGTAAGTAGATAATTAGAAAATCAAATGGCAGAAGAATCACCACCAGATAATGAAACGAATGAAGGTTTTTCTATCGCGAAAGGCCAATCCGAATATAAACCGGAAGATNTACAGCACCTTTCTGATCTAGAGCATGTGCGTGAACGACCGAGTATGTATATCGGNGACACCACTTCCCGCGGACTGCATCATCTTGTGTTTGAGGTTGTTGATAACTCGATTGATGAGGCAATGGCCGGTTATGCAACAACGGTGCGNGTGCAAATAAATAATGACGGTAGTGTNACNGTGGAAGANGATGGNAGGGGNATTCCTGTAGGNCGACACGAACAGTTATCTGANGAGTTGGGTCGAGAGACNTCCACTCTTGAAGGCGTGATGACGGTTCTAAAATTTGGCGGTAAGTTTGAAAAAGGCGCCTACCAGACGTCTGGTGGCTTGCATGGAGTGGGTGTGACGGTCGTGAATTTTCTTTCCCAGTGGTGTGAAGTNGAGGTGTGTCGAGAGGGGCATGTTTATCAACAGGAATANGAGCGTGGAATCCCGCAAGGCGAAGTGAAGCGACTGGGTGCCACTGATAAAGTNCGTACAAAAACAACCTTCAAGCCCGACGCGCAAATTTTTCAAACCACGCAGTANTCGTACGATATTCTGCANAAACGACTCCAGGAACTNGCATTTTTAAATCGTGGCGTNCGGATCATCTATAAGGATGAAAGAACAGATCAAGGAGAAGAATTTTTCTATGAGAATGGAATTATTGAATTTGTGGAGCACCTCAATAGAGCAAGCGATCCNCTTCATCAAGATGTGATTTATCTCTCCGGTGAAACAGATGATGTGGGTTATGAAATAGCATTGCAGTATTGCGGGGAATTTACCGAAAATGTTCAGTCTTATGTGAATAATATTCACACGACTGAGGGTGGTACTCATGTATCGGGCTTTCGCTCGGCGCTCACACGGTCGCTTAATAGTTACGGCCGCAAACAGAATCTTTTTAAAGACATCACTCCCTCGGGAGATGATTTTAGAGAAGGGATCACAGCAGTTATTTCTATGCGGGTGCCGCACCCACAATTTGAAGGTCAAACAAAAACAAAACTAGGTAATAGCGAAGTTGAAAGCGTGGTGCATACATCGCTCGGAGAATTTCTTTCTAATTACCTNGAAGAGAATCCGAAAAACGCAAAAAATTTAGTACGTAAAGGAATTCTGGCCGCTGAAGCTCGAGAAGCGGCACGTAAAGCGAAAGCCCTTCTTCGGGAGCGGAAGGGAGTNCTCTCTGGTGGNGGNCTNCCAGGCAAACTTCGCGATTGNAGTAGTCGGNTAATGGAGCGNTGCGAACTTTATTTAGTNGAAGGTGATTCCGCCGGTGGGAGTGCAGAGGGTGGCCGGTTGCGNGAATATCAAGCGATTTTGCCTCTTCGCGGAAAAATAATAAACGCCTATAAGTCTCGGGAAGATAAAGTTCTGGCGAATGAGGAAGTTCGCAGTATGATTTCCGCAGTTGGGATTGGGATTGGAGAGGATCAAGATCTTTCAAAACGACGATATGACAAGATTGTCATTATGACTGACGCCGATGTAGACGGGTCGCATATTCGGACACTACTCCTCACTTTTTTCTATCGACAGATGTACGACTTGGTTAAAGAGGGAAAGGTCTATGTGGCTCAACCGCCCCTCTTCAGGGTTAAGCANAAAAAGAAAACATTTTACGTGCAAACCGAAGAAGAAATGAAGACGCAGCTAACTGAGTCGGGATTAAAAGACTCCACTTTTGATCCTCGAGATGGGCGAGTTATTTCGGGTGCGGAAATGAAAAAATTATGTACAACACTCTCGGCGATTGAGGAGCCACTAACTGCACTGGAAAGAAGGGGAATCAATCTCCGGACCCATGCGGCACGACAAGACCCGGAAACGGGTAAACTACCAATGTTTCATGTGTTTCTTGGCCAGGAGGAACATTGGTTTATTTCACGCACTGAGTTAAATGCATTCGTTGAAAAGCAAGAAAAAGAAACGGGAGAGGAATTGCAGGTTGCAGAGGGGGACGACGCAAATGATACCCCTGAATCTCGACGACTTCATATCGTCGAGTTCAATGAAATCCGCACCATCAATACTCTTTTAAGTGATTTACGGGAAATGCAATTCGAAATTGACGCNTTGCTCCCGATTGAAAAAACAGGAACTGAGGAAGCTCGATATATTCTGCGTCGCGGAGAAACCGAAATTGGGATCGAAGAACTTCGCTCATTATTGGCCGCAGTGCGATCAGCAGGCGAAAAAGGACTTCAGGTCACCCGATTCAAAGGACTTGGGGAAATGAATGCCGAAGAATTAAGGGAAACAACTCTCGATCCAGCCAATCGAACGTTATTAAAAATACGCATGGATGATGCGAGCCAAGCGGACGGGCTTTTCAGAATTTTGATGGGNGANAACGTTGAAACGAGGCGAGAGTTTATTCAGAAACATGCGTTAGATGCGAGTTCTCTTGATATCTAGAATTATAGGTGCATTCCNAGACGCAGTTGAGGGTGTNGGCTCATCGACTNACCGCTTGATTTTTACATCGAATAACCCNATTCCCGTGATCCTAATAAAGGCCTGACTGCAATAATGGAAACCACAGTTATCGANGAACTTGCTGAAGAAATAATTTCAAACAAAGATAAAGTTCCGGTGATTGGTGCGTCATTAGTTGGCCTTATTCTTCGGGCACAAGGGATCAATATTGTTCCCTCCCTCCAAGGTGGGCAGATTATGCCCACGATGGATAGAGTGAGTCGAATATTACGGCAGGTTTTTTTTAAAACAGAGCAAGGACTTGCATTTGCTGTCCTCGGTATGGCGAAAGTCAGTCAGCAGCCCCAGGTTGGCATCGTGACTTCAGGTCCCGGGGGACTCAATACCGTGACGGCTCTGGCGGACGCCTCCCGGGATTGCGCGGCCGTTGGATTGATTGCAGGTCAGGTGCCCCAGGAAGCGATCGGTACAGATGCGTTTCAGGGAACCGATATCACGGAGGTTGTGAAGCCGGTCACTAAATCGGCAAGGCTGATAGAGAATATCGATCAATTACTGGAATCTATTCCGAAGGATTTGGCTCACGCCACCGAAGGTCGCCCCGGGAGTGTACTTTGGGATTTGCCTAAGGACGTTCAATTTGCACCAATTGAATTGCAACAATGCCGTGAAAAAATTACATCCTACCAGGACTACGTCGAGAAGCCGGAACTTGACACCGAAGCGTTAGATAAGGCAATCGACCTGCTGTACACATCAAACAGTCCGGTCATTATGGCAGGCTACGGCCTTTCACTGGCGAATGTCTTCGAAGAGTTTCATGCGCTTCTGGATAAAACAAAGCTCCCGGTTATTCATACACTCCCAGGAAAATCCGCCGTTCTTTCTAGTTACGAATATAACCTTGGGATGCTCGGCATGCATGGTTTATATGCTGCCAGTGCGGCGGGGTACCACTCTGATTTCATTTTAGGGCTTGGCGCGCGATATGATGATCGAGCGGTCGGGAAACCAACCTCTTTTGCGCCCAAAGCGCAACAACGAGCCGCTCTGGTTCATGTTGATACAGAGAAAACCCAGTTCACAAAATCTAGAGATATCGTTCCGAATAAACTCAATGTGCTAGGCGATGCTGGTGACGTTGTGCGGTATCTTCTAGAAAATCTCGATCCCAATCGATTGAAACTCGATGAATGGCATCGCCAGATCGAGCGTTGGTTAAAAGACAATCCACCTCCACCCAGTGAATTTCAAAACCAAGATTGCCTGGATATTATCTATGTTTTAGAGACGCTCAATCAGGTGACGGCACGGAGTAACCCGGATAAAATTGTGGTTACCGACGTGGGTAACCACCAGATGTGGTCAAGCCAAAGAATAAACACCACAGGGCCGCGGTCCTTTGTGACCAGTGCCGGTATTGGAACCTTGGGAACGGGCATCTCCCAGGCACTGGGAGCACAGTTAGTTGCTCCGGAAAGACTTGTTGTCGTTGTGGAAGGAGATGAAGGATATTACAGTTGTGGCCCGGAATTGAGAACGGCCGCTCGCTACAACATACCAATCAAGGTGCTGATTATTAACAACGGTGGACAGTGCATTGTTCGTCAATGGACGACGCACATGTTCGGGGGTAATAATGTTGGAGTGATTGATCACGTTGATGGCGTTACCGATATGGATTTCATCGCGAACGCGAACTCTTATGGAGTCCCGGGTGAAAGAGTGTCACTTAAGNGTGAAATAGTNNCNGCNATGGAGNGAATGCTGNCAGANGANGGACCCTACGTNGTGGAATGTATGGTNCCNCACGAGGATTGTTATCCGTGGATAAAACCGGGATCAGGATTTCCGGAGATTATTAGTGGCGGTAAGTAATTGCGAGTCTCAGTTGATACGCGAGAGTGCCCATAGCGGGTTTACGCGCGCTCCATCTAAGTTTTGCCTACTGGTGTTACTTTTATTNAGNCTTTCTTATCAGCCCCTTCTAGCCGCTGAAAAAGATATCACCCNGAACCGTCCCAATATATTGCTGATCGCCATTGACGATCTCAATGATTGGGTTGGCTGTTTAAAGGGACATCCCCAGGCAGCTACCCCAAATATTGATCATTTGGCGGCAAGCGGAACACTTTTTACGAATGCCCATTGCCAGGCCCCGGTATGCCAACCCTCACGTGCTTGTCTATTAACATCCACATACCCCTCTTCCTCAGGCCTTTATTTTCTTAATCCCGGAATCGACGCCTCGCTGATCACAAAGCANAAGACCACCCTCCCTCAGCGNTTTTCTCAAGAAGGTTATCGTGTTTTCGGGGCAGGTAAAATATTNCATGTCATAAATGGTGCGGCATTTAACAAATTAGGAAAATATGGTGGCGGTTTCGGTTACTTTGGTCCTCAACCGAAAGAGAAAATAAGCCAACCCCACGGACATCCNTTATGGGATTGGGGGGCGTATCCGGACACTTCAAAGCAAATGCCGGATATGCAAATAGCGGAATGGGCAGCTGAAAAATTAGAAACCCCAGATCANGNNCCCTTTTTTCTAGCAGTTGGTTTTTACCGGCCCCATGTTCCNATGCTTGTTCCCCAGAAATGGTTTGATCAACACCCTCGCGAGAACATTCTTACCCCAANAATAGATGCAGATGATATTAATGATTTATCANCTTATGCCCGTGACCTCACAACTCTTNAGCATGTAGCTCCCCTGCACGACTGGATTATTGAAAATGGCCAATGGAAACACGCAATCCAATCGTATCTTGCCTGCTGTTCTTTTGTGGATTCCTGTGTAGGAAAGGTTTTAANGGCCCTCCAACAGAGTTCGTATCGGGATAATACAGTGATCGTTCTATTTTCAGACCACGGTTTTCATTTGGGAGAAAAGCAGCGCTGGGCAAAACGATCGCTGTGGGAAGATGGAACACGTGTCCCGTTAATTATTGCTGGTGCTGGACTACCAAAAGGGCAGGCGTGTTCACAGCCAGCAGGCTTAATCGATATTTATCCNACCCTTCTGGATTTATGCCACCTCCCTGAAGATAGCAGCCTTGAAGGTGATTCCTTGATGCCGCAAATAGCGGACCCNTCAAAACGTAGGCCACCGGTGCGCACCACATTTGGCCCAGGAAATCACGCAATTCGAAGCCGAGATTGGCGTTATATTCGTTATCGCGATGGGTCCGAAGAGTTATACGACCACCGTAACGATCCGCACGAATGGAATAACTTAGTGGCAAATACTCAGTACGAGGATATTCTCAAAGAGCATCGCAAATATCTCCCCCTATACGAACACCCTATTCTTGGAAAAGGGTCTACGGGACATAGAGCATTTGAAGCGGCAGAAAAAAGGCGTGCCGAAAGAAACAGAACCAAGTAAAAAACCTTTATTCANAGGGNCGGAACAGATTAAGAATTAATTATCTTTGTATTTTGTTCATAGGAAACATAAATTTATCCGCTGTGACNACACCATCTTGTTGCAACCTACNTTGGCAATACATCATGCATAAAAATAAAACTTATTGGCACACACTTTTTTTCTACACCATTTNTTTTTTATCTACCANCATCGCTGGAGCGGNAAATGGTGANTTACAGCCACCTGAACCCNCCTTTGCAAACGGCGACCGCATCGTNATTTTAGGTGGAACACTCGCCGAACGAATGCAACATGATGCTTGGCTGGAGACACTCATTCAGGCGAGGGCAGCAGGAAAAAATCTATCTTTCCGAAACCTTGGTTTTTCTGCCGATAGCCTCAATCACCAATTGCGTGTCGCCGGTTTTGGATCTCAAGATAAATGGCTGGAAAAAACAAAACCTGACTGGATATTTTCATTCTTCGGATTCAATGAATCATTTNAAGGTGAATCGGGAATAGACCAGTTTAAAAAAGACCTTAGAAAATTCGTCAATAAACACAAAGCAACAAAATACAATGGAGAAAAATCGCCGCAAATCATCCTTTTCTCGCCCATTGCACATGAAGATTTAAAACAGGCGAACTTACCNGATGGAACGCAAAACAATCGTCGTTTGCAGTTATATACAAACGCGATTTCCGAGATCGCGGCGGAAACGAATGTTTNCTTTGTGGATCTGTTTACCCCGACCCTTCGNGGATACAGCGAAGATTCATTGCCCTGGACNATCAATGGGATCCATCTCACCGAGCGAGGTAATCGCAAGNTAGGCGAAATTATCGCAAAAGAGCTTATTCCTNTTGGTGATTCTGNAAACCAAAATATCAATCTCAATGCACTTCGATCGATTATTCAAGATAAAAACTTCCATTGGTTTCATCGCTATCAGCCNACAGATGGATATAACGTCCATGGTCATCGNGCCGATTTAAAATACATCGATGATCTAAGTAATCGAGAGGTGATGCAGCGAGAATTAGATATTCTCGACCAGATGACATCGAATCGTGATTCGGCGATCTGGGCGTTTAGCCAAGGAAAAGAACCCATTGTCGATGACAGTAATCTTCCCTCGCAATACGTTATTAAAACCAATGCACCCGGGAAAGGAGCCGGGGGCAAGCACCTTTTTTTAGGTGGTGAAGACGCCATAAAAAAAATGACACTCGCAGATGGAACTGCAATCAATCTCTTTGCCTCAGAAGAGCAGTTCCCAGACTTGATCAATCCGGTACAAATTGGTTTTGATACGAAAAACCGTCTTTTTGTTGCCACATGGCCCGGCTATCCCCACTGGAAACCCGGGGATGCGATGGATGACAAACTGCTTATCCTTGAAGATACCGACGGCGATGGTAAAGCGGATAGCTGCAAAACCTTTGCTGATGGATTACATAATCCGACAGGTTTTGAGTTTTGGGGTGGAGGTGTCTTTGTGGCGACGGCGCCCGACCTTTTGTTTTTAAAAGATACGGACGGCGATGATGTTGCAGATGTACGGATTCGAGTGTTGCACGGATTATCGTCGGGTGATACNCATCATGCCGCAAATAGTTTTGTCTTTGGCCCTGATGGAAATATTTATTTNGGCGAAGGAATTTTCCACAGATCGCAGATCGAGACACCCTATGGTGCGGTACGTAATCGAGATGGGTGTATTTGGAAATTTGATCCAAGAACCTGGAAAGTGGAGAGATTTATTCCATATAATTTCGCAAATCCGCATGGCCATGTTTTTGATAGCTGGGGACAAAATTTTGTCTACGACGGCACCAGCGCTTATCCCTATCACGCCGCAATCATTTCAGGACATATTGACTACCCAAATAAACGNCGNNNTCANCCTCCCAGTCCACTCCTTTATCACCGAAAAACCCGGCCGTGCCCCGGGGTNGAGATNATTTCAAGTAAACATTTTCCTGACGAATACCAAGACAGACTATTAGTCGGTAATGTGATTGGCTTTCAAGGAATTCTCCGTTATCGCCTCGACGATAAAGATAGCAGTTTCGCCGGTTTTGAAGAGCCATATTTGGTTCGTTCCTCCGATCCCAACTTCCGACCCACAGATATCGAAGTGGGCCCGGAGGGGGCCATTTATTTTTCGGANTGGCAAAATCCGATTATTGGCCACATGCAGCATCATATCCGTGATCCAAGTAGGGACAATCAACACGGTAGGGTATATCGCATTAGTTACCCATCGCGACCTTACGTTCAAAAGCCGCAAATCGAAGGACAACCCATTGAATCACTCTTAGCACTACTCAAATCACCAGAAAATCGAGTGCGGTATCGCACGAGAATCGAACTCAGTGGTCGTGATAGTGCAGAGGTTCTGTTGGCCCTGGAAAAATGGATTGCCGATCTAGATCCGNGCGATTCACAATATCATCATCAACTACTAGANGGGCTATGGGTCTATCAACAACATCATCAACCCAACCCCCAATTACTGACTCAGGTATTGGAAAGTCCTGATTTTCGCGTACGAGCAGCAGCGGTTCGTGTGTTGCCAGCATGGAAAAAAGAACTCACCGATCCACTCACCATGCTTGAGGCGGCAATCGCTGACGCACACCCCCGAGTNCGTTTAGAGGCAGTTCGTGCCTGTAGTTTTTTTCAGGATCCAAGGGCCCTGGAAATTGCCCTTCGCGTTCTCGATCAGCCAATGGATCGTTATCTTCAATACACATTGACCGAAACAGTGCGCCAACTACAGCAGAAAGACCCCTAACCTACTATNAATTTTCACAGTCGGGTAATCATATTTACTTGCGCTCAGTTAACAGAGTGCGGTGAAACTCTTGCACNACGGCGCGTTCTGCCAAGCCTTTATTAATGTGTGGTCGTTGTTTGACTAAATACGCTGCCGCTTGTTCGGGCGTAAGTTGACGCCGGAGCATGAGCCAACAAAGGACGACCGTCGCGCTGCGGCCCCTTCCCGCTTTACAATGGACGTAAACTTTNCCNCCAGCTTCGACATGCTTGTCGATAAAATCCATCGCCCGGTGAATATCGNCCAATTCAGGGGGCGTGAAATCGACGGTAGGGAGATGGAGTTGCTGCACCCCGGATTGCGCGTAGGTGTTTTTGGGNCCNGGATATTCAATACACATATTGATTACGCCGGTCACACCAACTCGCNAGCAGGTGGGGCACATCTCGCGAGAAAGGTAGAGCGCCAAGAATAATCGGCTCTCCATCCAGTTCATCCCACCATCGACGAATTTTAAGAAGTCGTCCGANAAAAAGGTTCCACAGCAACGTGGGAATAAAAATCAGACGAATGATTTTACTGCGCACCAGGTCTATCCAAAAAATCATCGGCGGTAATTCATCACAATATCGAACTACCGCCGATGAGAGCGTTTAAGAAATTAGCTCCAGGTCGTTCGTATGTCCCGGAGCGGTTCCTATTATTATTTAAGCATTAGCCGATTTGAAGTATTCCTTGGAATCATTCCAATCAGCTTTCATAGTTGCTCCACCGGGTTCCCATCCAGCAGGACAGACTTCACCGTGCTCCGCGACATACTGAAATGCTTGTAACACACGAAGGGTTTCGTCAACCGATCGCCCGACGGCTAGATTNTTAACCGTCGCGTGCTGGATTACCCCGTTGGGATCGATGATAAACAAACCCCTTAACGCAACACCACCTGCGGCCAGGACGTTATATCGNGTTGCAACCTGTTTGCTTAAGTCGGATGCCAGGGGATATTCAAGTCCGGCAATTCCCCCNTCCGCCTCTGGTTTTTCCGTCCAGGCCAGGTGGGTAAATTTACTATCAATGCTCACCCCAAGTAATTCCGCGTTTAAATTCTTGAAGCGATCGACTGCTTTGGAAAAAGCAAGAATTTCAGTGGGACATACAAAGGTAAAATCGAGCGGATAAAAGAACAGAACAAGCCACTTTCCCTCGTAATCCTTTAGGCTGACTTGTTTAAAAGATCCTTTTTCGACCGCTTCCATTGAAAAATCAGGGGCCGCTTGACCTATAATCGACATTCTTTCCTCACTTTTAAATACGTGTGTCTTGTGTATCGGGTGATATTTTCACCTTATCTGGGACCGGGAAACATCATGNTACATGTCCAGAGACCCAGGCCATTCAGCCTAAAAAATGATTCGGTACCGTCAACCCACCTTGGTTGCTGCAAGCAGCAAAACNGCATCAAAAAACAAGAATTTGTGGCCTGNATGCGGANGATTGTTATTCAAACTACGGTCTATCCATTGGTGTTCCTTATGATGACATATTCTACCGAAACGTTNGGGCAAAATTACGATGAACAAAAGGTACCCGCCTACAA
The DNA here is from genome assembly GCA_002168195.1 of Planctomycetaceae bacterium TMED10. Lineage (GTDB taxonomy): Bacteria > Planctomycetota > Planctomycetia > Pirellulales > UBA7805 > UBA7805. Next base: position 121,121 of record NHBP01000008.1, on the reverse strand, counting down.
GCTTCCAGATCCGCTGATCGCTGAACATGGCAAAGGTATCACATCGGCCGNGGCATGGCAGAACCAACGTCGCCAGGAAATTATCGACCGCTGCGAGCAGGAAGTTTACGGGAAAACACCCACCCGGCGGCTCGTACCCCAATATTTTGTGACCGAGGATTGGACCCCCGCATTAGACGGAAAAGCAGTACGTAAACAACTAACGATTCAATTTGATGAGAATGGGTCGAGTGCCACAATCAACGTGGTGCTGTATCGTCCAGCGAATAAGAAGGATGCCTCGCCGATTTTTGTAGGATTAAATTTTCTCGGTAATCAATCGATCCATGCGGACCGCGAAATTCATCTGTGTGAAAATTGGACCATTGGCGGAAAAGAGGAAGGCATCGNAGAACATCAGGCNACCGCCNCCTCACGCGGAATAAAAGCTTCTCGCTGGCCACTGGAGGAAATCATCGCTCGCGGCTATGCAGTAGCGACAGCGCATTGTGGTGATTTGGATCCAGATTTTGATGATGGATTTAAAAACGGTATTCACCCTTTATTCGCTGACAGCCACCAGGAAGCACAAGAGAAAGATGCGTGGGGCACGATNGGTGCNTGGAGTTGGGGCCTCAGTCGGATCTTGGATTACTTTGANCNTGATCCAACGATCGACCAGACGCGTGCCGCGGTCATAGGACATTCTCGCCTTGGCAAGACGGCGTTGTGGGCGGGCGCGAAAGATCCACGGTTTGCCGCTGTTATCTCCAATAATTCGGGTTGCGGTGGTGCGGCTCTCAGTCGCCGACAGTTTGGGGAAACCGTAGAAGCAATCAACACAAGTTTTCCTCACTGGTTTTGTGGAAATTTTAAAAAATATAATCGCCACGAAGAAAACCTTCCGGTGGATCAACATATGCTGGTGGCACTCATTGCCCCCCGTCCAGTTTATGTAGCAAGTGCNACGGAAGATTTGTGGGCCGACCCTCGAGGNGAATTTTTATCGCTTCTTCATGCGGNTCCAGTCTACAAGCTGTTGGGCACTGACGGACTGTCTNCCGAAAGCATGCCCGCCCCGGATCAACCCGTACAGGGGATTATGGGTTACCACCTTCGTACCGGACCCCATGACATTACTTTATATGATTGGCAGCAATACCTTGATTTTGCAGATCGCCACCTGCAGTCGAAATAACATCCCGTCAGGCGTNGTNCGGTTTGCTCCGCAGTGCTCTTAGTGAAAATCCAATCGATGTAAATATTGAATTCGTCTATTCAGCGTTGCCGCACAACATCAGTCTTGAAGGGCATCATAAACATTCGGGGGCAAATAAATAATATTATTGACCAATACAATACAGATGAGTCGCAGTGCGNAAAAATATTTTATCTCCGCAAATAACAGGACTAGCCATTCCATCACCTTCAAGTTTATTGCTAGAAATTTTTTCAAACGTCTCACCGGCCCGAAACACATGAACCTCCCCGGTCTCGTCCGGTAGATAAACAACGTCATCAACTACGGTTGGTGATGCCGAATAGCCTCGCCTGCCTAAACGCTCTTTCCAAAACTCCTTGCCGGATTCCGGATCGAATAAACGGACAATATTTGCGTCCTGAACCACCAAGAGACGGTCGTTGATGATAACCGGTGACGGGACATACGATTTGATGCCCTTTTTCCACGCAATCTCTCCACTCCCATCGGCGCGAACGGCCATCACATTGTGTTCCGGCCAGCCTCCACTGGCAAAGACCAGTCCCTGATACGAGAGCAGCGTATTGGCTGTGGTCGCAGCCGGTCCTTCCGATTCCCACCGCAAGCTTCCATCTTCGGGATCATAACTACACACCGTGTTATGGCCGCTTAATAACAACTGATCGACACCATCTATTTTTACCACCACGGGCGTAGCAAAACTCGAGTTATTTTTTCGCTCGATCCGCCANACAACCTCNCCCGTATTACGGTCCAGCGCGGCTANAAACCCGGTTCCTTGATTATCTCCATTCACAATCACTAGCGATTTNTACAGAAACGGGGATGAGCCATACCCATGNTTGGAGTCAAAGTCTCCTGCCCGGGTCTGCCAAACAATATCCCCCTCACGATCTAAGGCAGTCACGAAAATACCATCGTCGATCATAAAGACGGTAAAAACAAGTTTTCCATCCCATGCCGGAGTGGCGGATGCTTGCGAATTTTTTTTATGCATATGCATAAACGGGCCACGATGAATTTCTTTTTTCCAGTGCAGAGTTCCAGATGCCCGGTCGTAGCATAGCAAGGACATGGTGTTGTTTTCATCATTGGCTGTAGGCAGAAAAACACGATCTTCTACGACGATTGGACTCGCATGCCCTTTGCCNGGAACAGCGACCTTCCAAAGTATGTTTTCATCTTCACTCCATCGGTGAGGAACAGATTGAGTGGCTGCGATTCCATCGTGGGTCGGACCTCTCCACCAGGGCCAGTCACCCGGTTGGGTTGTAATCGGGCGAATATCTTTCGGAGCGGAATTTCTGGCCGGGCTTGTAGGAACAGTTACATCACCGTCACAGCCCAATAGAAAAACAAGTACAATAAGTGGAATTCCGCAGGTGATCGTTTTATGCATACTAGCTCGCTAGCTCGACACAATATTTCAGTTAAAGAAATCTATAAGTGCATTCTCTCAGTTTAAAGAGGACCCAGCTCATTCAAAAGGATCCCTCCTNAGCTTCTTGTAAACATTCGATTATTCTGGCTGTGCGGTAATTTCTGCTACCCCTTGGTTCCATGTAATTTGAAGTAAGTTGGGTCTACAACAAACCGGGCAGTCCTCCACATATTCCTGGCAATTTCCGGCAGAGATATCCAAAGGAATAACGATTTCCTCTCCGCATCCACTACAGAAATACGCTCCATCTTCTTGCATTAATTTTTCATGCTTTCATGCCTTGGTGTCTCAAGGGCTGTCTCAAGGGCTGTCTCAAGGGCTGTCTCAAGGGCTGTCTCAAGGGCTGTCTCAAGGATTCCATTCTCGAACCGGAGTCAGGATCGAAATGTAAGGGCCCTATTTGCGCTACAACCGGAAGCACCCGCCGTTTGTTTTGCTGTAACCGGCCTATAGATCCTAATTTCGGCCGGTTGCACATATTTGTATCAAACCAAACGACCAGTAACATTCCCCTCCGAAGCAAGCCGGCGGTAGTTTCAGTTCGATAAAATCATAGGGGAATCTATGAATTATCTTATGCTTGGATTGTGGTCTCTTACTCGCTGGAAAAGACACTCACTTCTCGTTTTGATTACCTTTGGGTTATTCAGTGGTAGTGCGTGCCAGTTGTGTAAAAAAAAACCTATCTGGGTTCCACCTAGTCCAGCGCCAGAGGCCTATCGGTCTTGTGAACTCACCGATGTTTCCCAGGTGTTTTTTTCCAATGCTGGGTCCCCTGTGAGTGCGAATCCCTCCAGCGAACTTTTTCATTGTATGGAGGAATCATACCAGGTTGCCTGCAACAGTAAGTCACCACCACAGGCGGTTGATACCTATTATGCATCTCTAGTACGCAGCTGGATTTTTATCTGTCAGTATCGCAATTACATCCATCTCGATAATCAAAACTACAGAGCATGGGATATCTATCACTCCAGTCTTGCCGAGATTATTTCGAACGGGCAAAAATCAGGACGACTGAACCTTCAAAAAGGGCTCCTGGTTCAAACTCCGATTGGCATGGAATGGGTACCCATTCGTTTTAATGACTTTGTATGGCCCGCAGATAGTTTCAATGAGCTTATCCCGGTTGGATTTTATTATGATAAAAACCTAAGGCATCAATATACGGAATGTGGTTTAGGATGTCCGGTTGTGGCAGTCCGAAAAAATCGGTGCCACAGTTCTCTGGCCAACACCTATTTTTTAAAACAAACTCCGTTTGCCGCGACGGCAATACTATTTCCGAACATCCAACCGTGGCTGGATACCACACAAAAAATACAATCAGGAGAGTCGAACGAAATCGGTTTGGTTCTTTACGATCCACTCAAAGTGTTGAGCGTTCGATATGGAACGACGTCTTATCGATTAGCAGCAGATATAACGGCCCCCCTGGGAATATTAGGTCAACAAACAAACTGGAATCCAGTAGAAGAATATACTCGACCAGAGACAGACCCGAGTTTGGCTGGTCTACGTATGCTCGAACCATATCAACCAGGCAAAATACCGATTTTATTTGTGCACGGACTTTTTTCAGATCCGCAGACCTACCTCGAGATGGCAAATCAGATTCGTGCCCAAGCGGATTTGAAAGAAAAATATCAGATCTGGGTATATCGTTATCCAACAGGAGGTAATTTCTTTTTATCGGCTGCCCAATTACGCAATCAACTTGCGTCCCTCGTCGCCGAATGTAGTGTTCAAGACAAAGACAACTGTCTTCAAAGAATGGTCATTATTGGCCATAGCCTTGGGGGTCTCGTGGCGAAATTACAAGTAACAACGAGCGGCACCGCGTTATGGAACAGTGTGGCTCGCGCGCCTCTGGATCAAGTGATTGCGACTCCGGAAGAACGCCATCGTCTCGCTGAGCAATTTTTCTTTGAGCCCTCACCTTACATAAAGACCGCTGTTTTCATCGCCACTCCCAACGAAGGCTCTCCGTGGGCAAACCGCCCAGTAGGAAAAGTAGCGTCAAAAATAGTGAAATATTCACCACAACAAACTAAACGTCACCGAGCTTTAATCAAACGAAATCCGGGTATTTTTAGTTCGCCAATGCAAAGGCGGAGTCCGACGAGTATTGATTTAATGAATCCCGACAACGAACTTCTTCACACAATTCAAAATCTTCCCTTAGCACCATGGGTGCAAAGTTATGGAATCGCAGGAACTGGGGGGTCATTTTGTTCGAGAATGGGACCCTCGGACGGGGTGGTTACTATCCACAGTGCTACAACACCCGCCGCCTGCAAAACATTTTATGTTGACGCGATCCATACTGACATCTTAAGGCACAACGAGACGATCAATATCGTCTCACAGATTTTGAGGTTCAATGTCGCGCAGGCGCAACCCGCGTCATTGCCTTGATGAAATTACCTGGGGCTCGTTATTGTCAGGTAACTGATCGAGCAGTTCCTTTGCCTGTTGCACAAGAGAAACAGCCCAGGATTTATCTTTATAGAGAAGGTAGATCGCCCCACAAATATTTCTAGTTTGTTTTGGATCATTGTGGAGTGCATTACGCGCAGTTTTCAGGCGTTCCTCGATCAATCTCGATTCAACAATCACTCTCTGTTTTGCCTGCTCTTCTATAAACGGTAGTTGATTTTCCGCTGCTCGCACAAAGGGTCCGATTAACTTTTCTGTTGCAAGCGGCTTATACAGAGTAATTAAGGCCTTTAAGTGGTTTGCCGCGGTCTCGGGATCAAAAGAGGAAGACTTGATCGCGGCCAAATATTCGGGTCCGATCGGTGAATCGCGAAACCTTTTATTGAGTAACCGAGCCTGAAGTAAAGCCCGTCCGCGCAATTGGATGGATTCAATTGCACTTTGGTATTCCAAAATCGTTTGAGCTCGCGAATCCTGAGGGTAATATCTTAGAAACTGTTGCACGTCATCCTTCGCGTCAACTAAACGATCATTCTGAGCCGATCGTTCTATGCTTTGATAAAGCGAATTCGCGGAAGGAGGCTGTAAAAAATACCAACCGAGTGCCGCGGTCAATAATAATGCGATAGCTAGAAACCAGGTGGGCGCTGAAATGAAAGGATGACCCGAGCGTTCTGCCTGTTCCCGTTTTTGTCTCGCCTGCTCGATTGTTGTGAAATGATCCTCGGTGCCAAANGCGTCNTTATTCTGTGAGCCTAAATNNNCNCCNGNACCCAATTCNCCGGTNACGNCGNCTATTTCGTTANCGGNNNGATTTACCGATGCAATATCCACCGTGGCGCCGAGCTCGTCCTCNGGNTTTGCAGCNTNATAGGGATGGATTTCAAACCCGGAGGTNNTGCTGGCTTGCGGCGCTGCCTGTTCATTTTCACTTTTTAGTGACAGCGCACGTTGCATAGCCTCCATGCGACGAGCGACCAACAACGCGTTTGGAAATCTTTTATCGGGTTCTTTTTCTAAGAGCTGTAAAATGATTTGGTCAAACTCGGGAGGAGTATCCGGTGCATATTTACACACGCTTTCCGGTTGAGAGAACCGCTGCATTTGCAACAGCTTCAGCATCGACTTGCTTTGAAATGGTGGCCGACCGGCGAGCATTGAATAGAGCACACCCCCGAGGCTATAGAGATCGCAATGGTGGGTAATTCGGTTTCCCTCCGCCTGCTCCGGCGCCATATATTCGGCCGTTCCAAGAACCCCTCCTTCACTGGTGAAGCCCGTGTTTCCAAACAAACGAGCGATTCCAAAATCACTTAATTTTATCTGCTCATCTTTTGACCACAACAAATTCGCAGGCTTTATATCTCGATGGATAACACCATGATCGTGCGCAAGTTTTAACGCCCGACATAAATCGATCCCAATTCTGCATACTTCCTGCCACTGAAACCTTCGCCGCCTAAAAAGCTCGTCCTCAAGACTGCATCCATCCACTAATTCCATGGCATAGTAAAGGCAGCCCGATTGTTGACCCGAAGCGAAGAGCTTAACGATATTTGGATGTTCTAATTCCTGTAGTGCCTCNATTTCAGCGGCAAATCGATCGCGGAAGCCCTCTTGATTGGCGAGGAGGGGCGCGAGAACTTTCACGGCTACCCTTTCATCCGTTGTCTCGTCGATTGCGGTATAGACGGTACCCATGCCGCCCCTGCCGATTTCCTTTTCAATGCGATATGGTCCTAGCTGCGTTAATTCCATNATAAAATCCTAACAGGTCTACGCCTTCGACTGCAAATGGAGACCTGTTCTGCCTCTCCTGTGTGGGATATGCTGCCAATCCGATTTACGAACCCCCAAAATGTTTGATGCTCGCTCTGCTACGTNCGCCGATTAAATCAAAGGTTCTTTGATGGCAACACCATCAGTTACGCTCGACCGCACCTCGAATCAAGCGAGAGAATTAGGACAGTTTGCTATCGATTTTATGGCCGGAAACTTTCCGTTACCGGACGACCTAGTCTTTGAAAGACTCAATCTTTTTCATCTTGATAGTGTTTGCTGTGCCGCTTCAGCGTTGGCATTGAAGACCAATGCCCCCACCATTCTCAGGAATGAGGCACTCTCCTATTCGGAAAAAAATATTGGGCTTGGAGCGTTCTGCTTCGGATCATCGCTGGAGGTTGCAACAGAGAAAGCAGTATTGGCTAATTGTGCGGCGGTAAGGGAGTGGGATGCGAATGGAACCAACTTTGGATTTAATCCGCGCCAGAACGCAACCGCCGGCGAGTTTGGACACAATGATTTTTATCCAGTAGCCATTGCGGCCGCTCAATCGAAAGGGCTCAACGGACTTCAAGCATCTCTGGGTATGTTGCTGATTGATGAAATCCGCGGCCGCTTAGCAGAAGTATTCAGCCTAAAAGANTATAAAATCGATCACGTNCTTCATGGAGCCATTGCCTCTGCCGTCACCTTCGGTGCAATGGTTGGNGCAACCGCGCAGCAAATTGAATCGGCACTTGGACTCTTAGTTGCACACTACGTGCCATACAGGGCGATTCGCTCTGGGAAACAATTATCAGACTCCAAAGGCGCAAGTGCGGCCATATCGGCGGAAATGGCTATCCTATCGGTTCAGCGAGCGATCAAAGGGTTTGAGGGTCCGGCCGATATATTTCGAAATCGACAAGCTATTTTCTGTCTCTTCGAACCACCAGCGGCTTCGGACGAAAGTCCATTTGATCTTACGCTAACAAGCAGCGGCGACAATTTTGCAATTCTGGACATGCACTTCAAGTTAGGTCTTTATGAGCATCAATCGGCTGGCGCTATCCAAGCAACGATTGATTTACTTCAAAAACACCCCCAATTACTCCCCCGNGGAATTTTCCCTGAACAAATAGAGATCACTATTTATGAACCGGCTTACAGTATTATCTGTGATCCCGCCAAAAAAAATCCTCAAACACGACAAACAGCAGATCATTCGATGCTATTTATTATCGCCTCTATTTTAGAAAAAGCCTATCGCACACAGGCNACATCATGGCAGGATTTGATGCTGCTCCCCGAAGATTACACCGCAGCAAAAATACAAAACCAAACGATCCGTGATTTAATGGACAAAATAAATGTGGTGCACGGCGGTTCAACCTATGACCATAAATATCCCCAAGGCATTCCAACNTCAATTCGCATGCANCACCCTGAGGTAGGTCAAGTCGACAGCGGTCTGATTATGTATCCTCTCGGACACGCGCGAAGTGACATTTCAGCCACACAAGACATTTTGACTATCAAAATGAATCATCTTGCATCGTTGGGAGTAGAGAATCCAGAAGATGTTATGTTGCGATTAAAAAAAATTCAGCAAGCGTCGCCGGANAAGGTACGAACTATTTATAGNTTTGATATTCACCGGGACACACAATAAATATAGTTTTGATAAACAAAATATTAAATAACAAATGTTCGGCTTCATTAATATNAATAAACCGCCCGGTGTCACCTCGCGCGCTGTAGTGAATAAGGTTGAGCGGCTTNCTGGCTCGTTCAAGGTTGGCCATTCTGGGACACTCGATCCGATTGCGACAGGAGTATTGGTGCTCGGTATCGGATCAGCAACGCGGCTGTTGGAATATGTCCAACAAATGCCGAAATCCTATCGCGGCACTTTCCTGCTGGGGCAATCGAGCGAAACTCTCGATACTGAAGGTGAAGTGTCGGTGATTACTGATTCACCAGAACCCCCACCAAGCGCTATCTCAAAAAATCTCGAGAAGTTTACCGGCACCATTCTTCAGCGGCCGCCACAGTATTCAGCAATAAAAGTCAAAGGTCGTCGCGCATATGATATCGCACGGAGTGGAAAGCAGGTTGCACTTTCACCCCGCGAAGTCACNATTTATTCTATTGAAATTGTTCGTTATCAATATCCNGAGTTAAGTTTGGATATAAAGTGTAGTCGGGGAACTTATATTCGGGCNCTGGGTCGCGATTTAGCGAAGCAATTANATACTTCTGCTGTGATGTCNTCGCTCTGCCGAACTGCAGTNGGTGATTTTAAAGTTNCTCAATCCATCACCTTGAGNACCTTACAGGAAGATTTAATCCCGCAAATNCTNCTTCCCCCTCATCTGGCCGTGACCCACCTNGATCACCTGGACCTTTCGAGCAATCAGGCCCTAGAAATTTCTCATGGGCGTAAAATATCTATTCAAAATGACCAGCAATTAAAATCAACCGCCGATCCGGTCGCCGCATTCTACGACGGTAGTCTAGCGGCCATTATTCGTTCCCAGGGGCCTGTTGAGTGGATTCCACACAAAGTATTTTTACCTACCACTTCTATGACTGATGTAAGCGATAGAGTTTAACTTAAACGGGTGAAAAAGCTATCAAATCGCTATAATCGATAACCCATCTTCGAATTTCCACCACTTCTTGTATGCTGCTGCTCAAAAAAAATAGCCTCTTCGCACAACGGTGCTAGACTTCTCGCGGTGAGCTTTCGGCATCGACGCTCTGGCGATTAGAGGAATGAACCTATCGCTCGGGGTAGAAGATGGATTCTTAAAAGGATGTCGTAAAGCTGACAAAATTTGGAAAACGGTTGGGCATGGACGCGCCCCTGGTCAATAGGGCCGCGTCAGCGGCTGCATTTTAGTTTATCTGGCATCCGCGTCCATGTTTGAAAATAGAAATATCAAGCAAGATCTATTCGCACTAGGTCTTTTAGCAATCGTTATCTTTTTATCCCTGGCAGTCGTTTCTTACGAACGATCTGACCCGTCTCCGAGTAATTCCGCAGGTGCTCTTGTCTACCCAGCTCGTGGCGAAGTTGGAAATTTATGTGGCTTAGTTGGAGCGTGGACCGCGGATTTACTTCTCCGATTTTCTGGAATTGGTTCTTATTACCTGGTGATTTCTCTCGCCGTTTTAGATGTTTTTCTACTTCGGCGAAAAATTGTTAATCAGCATTGGGTTCGTTTTTCAGGATGGTTTATTTCACTCATTGGACTTACGACACTCGTGAGTCTGGCAATGACGCACCTACTCCCTCCTCTTTGGACAGGTCCGGAATTAGGAGCTGGAGGTCTATTGGGTGCAGTCGGCAGCCAATTACTATTAATACACTTTGCTGCCCTGGGTGCTTATATTTTAGCAATCAGTGTGTTTCTTGCGGGGTTAGTGATGTGTACCGACTACGTTGTGTTTCGGGCGGCGTTTACCGGTTTGACACACATTTCTAGATCGGCCCGTTACATACTGCAAACGATTTCCCCCTCCTCGTCGCCGAATGAGAAAAAGAAGAAACCAATCGTCTCGGCTGAGGAGGAGGAATACGAAGAGGAAGAAGAGGAAGAACAAGCACTTCCAGTGAGTGTGCGAATCCGAGGTAGGAAGCAGAAAGGGTCTGTGCAAGAGGAAGAAGACGAATACGAAGAGGACGAATATGAAGAGGAAGATGAATACGAGGAGGACGAAGAGTATCCGGATGAAGATTCAGAGCTAGAGGACGAAGAGCAGGAAGCGGAAGAGGAGGCCCCTGCTCCGAATTTGCCGCGGAGAAGTAAGCGTAAGCGTCGCCTTGCATCAGCCCTTCGGATCAAAAAGCCCGCCACGCCTAATGAGCGTGAAGTGATGATCGAATCGCTGGAGGCAGCAAGCCAGGAAAGTAGTCTTGAAAATTACCAATTACCAAGCGTCGATTTATTACTTCCCTCAGATCAAATGGAGTATGCCTCCCATGAAAAAGAGGTTCGTCGTAAAGCGAAAACTCTAGAAAAAACATTTGCTGATTTTGGATTCAATGTTCGCGTCGTTGAAATAGAAACAGGCCCTGTGATTGCTCAATATGAAGTCGAATTGGAAGCGGGATTGCGTCTCGCGAAAATTACCAACTTGGCTGACGATATAGCTATCGCATTACGGGTCCCGAGCGTTCGTATTGTAGCGCCTATTCCAGGAAAAAATACAGTTGGCATTGAGATTCCAAATACGACTCGCTCGATGGTGCGACTCAGGGAGGTCATGGAGGAAGATCACAACAAGTGGCAAAAAATGAAGATCCCCGTTTTCCTAGGAAAAGATGTTTCAGGAAAATCGTCCACTGTGGACTTAGCTACACTTCCACATCTTTTGATTGCAGGACGAACCGGGACAGGAAAGAGTGTCTGTCTCAATTCAATCATTACCTCCATGGTCATGACGCGCCGACCGGATGAGGTGAAGATGTTAATGATCGATCCCAAGATGGTGGAATTGAGTCCCTATAAAAAATTGCCACATCTGATGCATCCGGTGGTAACGGATATGAAGAAGGCCGAGGCGATTCTTGCTTGGGCCGTTGATAAAATGGAGGAACGCTACACACTTCTCGCAAAAGCAGGAGTGCGACACGTAAGTTCCTACAATCAACTCGGCGAACAAGAGTTGATCGACCGGATCCAGCCGGAAACCGATGAAGAAAGAGATAATATTCCCCGCCATCTTCCTTATGTTGTCATTATCGCCGACGAAATGGCAGATTTGATGATGACATCAGCGAAGGAGGTAGAGGGCCATATTATTCGCTTAGCACAGAAAAGCCGTGCCGTAGGTATTCACCTAGTGCTCGCAACACAAAAGCCGACTGTGGATGTCATTACCGGATTGATTAAATCTAATCTACCTGCTCGCATCGCATTCCAGGTAGCAAGCCGAACCGATAGCCGAGTCGTTCTCGATGAAATGGGAGCCGATAAACTTCTTGGGAATGGCGACATGCTTTTTCTGTCGCCGGGGACCAGCACCCTTTTGCGCGGCCAAGGAACATTTCTCTCCGACGATGAGATTACAAAAGTTGTCGATAGCGTCGCAACCAATGACCCACAATTTGTTCGGGAACTCGTACAACTTCAACCAGCCAACTCGGAAGAGTCCACAGCATCAGAGAATAAAAATAAAGATGCACTTTATGATTCAGCCGTCGATGTCGTGATCGGTGAAGGCCGAGGCAGCGTATCACTCCTCCAGCGATGTCTTGGTATCGGTTACGGTCGCGCGGCTCGACTAGTAGACTTCATGGCCGAAGATGGGATCGTCGGACCCTATAATGGCTCACAGGCACGCGAGGTGTTGGTCACAGCTGAGCAATGGGCCACAATGAGCAGTGCCGAATCCGATCATGCAGGGCAAGCGGGCGGTGTTCGTCTCGGACAAGCTCCCACACGAGAGGTCGAGGATGACGACGAAGGAGTCTACGCCGAGCTACAGGATAATAACGCCCCGCTAGAGGAGGAAATTGAAGAGGAAGAGCTAGCGGAATATGAGGATGGAGAGTACGAAGAGGAAGAGTACGAAGAGGAAGGTGAAGAAGATGAAGCGGGCTACGAAGAGAGCATCGATGAAACAGAAGAAGAGGCCGTCGGCGATGAAGATGAAGAATGGGAAGAAGAACTAGAAGAAGAACCCAGTTCCCGTGAGGAGGCTGCCGCCGAAGAGGAAGAGGAAGAGGAGTACGAGGAGGGAGAGTACGAGGAAGATGAATGGGAGGAAGAAGAATACGAAGAAGAGCAATCCTATGAAGAGGAAAAAGTCTAAAATTGTCTCGGTTCTTAAGCCCAAATTTTCCTCACCCAATTGACACCCTACGCCTCCATTTTTATTCTGATACAGGGGTTTTCACTCACTTCTGGTGAATATCCAATTAAAGTGAGTAACCATTAACGCACACGCATTTGGGGTCACGCGCCGCAGGCTACAAAGCAATCAAACGACCATGTATCGGCCCATCGACTCATAGAACCCTGAGGTTTTAGTGCCCCAGGGTTTTTTCATAGAGCACCATGAAAACAATCCAAATTTACGATACGACCCTGCGTGATGGCAGCCAAGGCGAAGGAATAAATTTTTCGCTACAAGATAAGCTGTTGATTACCGAACGTCTCGCACAACTTGGTTTCGATTACGTTGAAGGCGGGTATCCGCTTTCCAACGAAAAAGACGCCCAATATTTTCGTAAGGTCTTGGAAAAAGAACTTGGTGGTACCAAGGTTACTGCTTTTGGGATGACACATCGACGCGGAATGCAACCAGAAGCAGATCCTGGGATGCAGGCACTGCTCGATAGCTCGGCCACCGTCATTACCATTGTTGGAAAAACATCCGACTTTCACGTTGCAGAAGTTCTCCGAGTCACAGGCGATGAAAATCTGGATATGATTGCTTCAACAGTTGGATACCTCAGCGGCCAAGGAAGAGAAGTAATTTATGATGCGGAACACTTCTTTGACGGGTGGAAATCAAATCCATCTTATGCATTAGAGTCGATTAAAAGTGCGATACATGCCGGTGCATCCATGGTCGTGTTTTGTGACACCAATGGTGGCACCATGCCGGAAGAGATAAGAGAAATTACGGCGAAGGCGATTAGCGAAATTGACGTCCCTGTGGGTATCCACTGTCATAACGACTGTGAACTGGCAGTTGCCAACTCACTAGCTGCCGTCGAAGCAGGCGCAGTCCAAGTCCAAGGTACTATTAATGGATTTGGTGAACGGTGTGGTAACGCTGATCTCATTAGCGTGATAGCGAATTTAGCCATCAAGCAGGTGGGCTATAAAGTTCTTAAAGGTGGCGGAGTCGAACGTTTGACTGAACTTTCTAGATTTGTTTACGAAACAGCGAACATGCGTTACCCCACAAGTCAACCATTTGTGGGATCGAGCGCTTTCGCGCATAAAGGTGGGATGCACGTTCATGCAGTCCGGCGAGTGACAAAAAGTTATGAGCACATAGAACCTGAAAATGTTGGCAATGAGCGGCGGTTTCTCTTAAGTGAGCTTTCGGGGCGCTCGAATATTATTGCGATGACCACAAAACATAATATTCAAGANGATCGCGAATTNATGGATCGGATATTAGCGCTGGTGGTNGATCTNGAAAANCAAGGCTATCAATTTGAGGCGGCGGANGCATCGTTNGATTTATTNGTGAAGCGAAGTGTAGGAACGTTTAANCCACACTTTGAACGCATCAGCTACCACGTCAACGTAGAAACAGATCGATCCGGNCAGGTCACTACTGAAGCGACAGTAAAACTCTGGGTTGGCGGCGGCATCCGCCATGAAGTCGCCGAAGGTGATGGCCCGGTCAACGCCCTCGACGCNGCCTTACGAAAAGCGCTTCAATCCACCTTTCCAACACTCGATACAATGCGACTGGTAGATTACAAAGTGCGCGTAATAAACTCTGAGGCAGCCACGGCTGCTGCGGTACGGGTAATTATTGAGACCGAAGATGATCAGGGCGTCTGGGGTAGCGTGGGTGTAAGTGAAAACGTAATCGAAGCTAGTTGGNTGGCTTTGGTTGATAGCATCGAATACAAGCTCTATAAGGATGAGCAAGCGGTATGACCGACGCCTGGCAAGCTGAACTTCCAAAGCAATACGACCACCAAGGCGCCCAAGAGCGATGGTATTCCTTTTGGAAATCAAAGGGNTATTTTCACGCCGAAGTGGACTCCGATCGCGAGCCCTTTACGATTGTAATGCCGCCGCCCAATGTGACAGGCGCACTTCATTTAGGGCATGCGCTCAATAATACGCTGCAGGATATTCTCATCCGCCTGAAGCGAATGCAGGGCTACAACGCCCTATGGATGCCTGGAACGGACCATGCTGGTATCGCAACACAAGCGGTCGTTGAGAGGCGACTGATTGAGCAGGAAGGAAAAACGCGGCATGATCTAGGGCGAGAAGAATTGGTGGGTCGCATTTGGAAGTGGAAAGANGAATATGCCGAAAGAATTTTAAAACAACTGGGAGAAATGGGTTGCAGTTGCGACTGGGACCGCACTCGGTTTACGCTCGACGAAATCTGCGCGCGGGCGGTACGGCAAACTTTTTATGACTTGTTTAAAAAACAGGTAATTTATCGGGGCAAACGTTTAGTCAATTGGGATACTTATCTTCAGACTGCCGTTAGCGATGACGAGGTCTTTCACCAAACAGTGGATGGACACTTCTGGCACATCCGCTACAAGGTTGTGGAACCTCAGGAAGGTGAACCCGAGTGGATTTCATTGGCGACCACACGTCCGGAGACACTTCTGGGCGATACGGCGGTCGCTGTTCATCCGGAACCTGCCGAAGCGATTGAAAGGCTNGAGGCCGATTTAAAGATAAAAAGAAACGAGGCGTTACCAAAAGATATTGAAGCGATTGATCTCGAATTAGAACAATTGGCACACCGGCGCGAATCTATTCTTCCGGGGCTCATAAAAATAAGTCGGATGGCACGCGATGGCCGTCGACTATGCCTTCCGTTACTCGAACGCGAAATACCGCTGGTTGCCGATGAGTGGGCAAAGCCCAATTTGGGTAGCGGGTGTGTCAAAATCACCCCGGCGCATGATCCGAATGACTACCAAGTGGGCTTAAGACAATCTTTACCGATGATCAATATTCTCAACCCTGATGGTACGCTTAACGCGCAGGCCGGTCCTTACGAAGGATTGACGATTCGGGATGCACGAAAAAAGGTCGTCGCGGATTTAGAAAACAATCAATTGCTGGAAAATGTAGAAGATCGACAAATTGATCTCGCACATTCGGACCGAAGCAAAACGCCTATCGAACCATATTTGGCCGACCAATGGTTTATTTCCATGGACATCCTTGCCCAGTCTTCAATGGATGCGGTTCGAGATGGACGCGTGCAAATCATTCCTCACAGATACGAAAAAGGATATCTGGATTGGTTGAGTGAAAAAAGAGATTGGCCGGTGAGTCGTCAGCTTTGGTGGGGGCATCGGATACCGGTGTGGTCGTTTACGCCGGGAGATGTCGAGCAATTAACCAAAATAAAATCAATACTAGAAGCTGATTCAGCCGCCAAAGAAGATCAACTTTATTTCCTCCTCGCAGAAGAGAAAATTGAATCGGGAAAACCGCCGACCGTGCATGTTTGCCTGCGTGATGATGATGCTGAAATCGCAAAGCGTCTTGAAGATTTAGGATTTCATCAAGATCCGGATGTTCTCGATACGTGGTTCAGCAGTGCGCTCTGGCCGCACTCGACATTGGGTTGGCCGGAAGAGACTGCCGAACTGGATTACTTTTACCCCACCAATGTATTAGTTACGAGTCGAGATATTATCACGTTGTGGGTGGCTCGGATGATTCTGGCAAGTCTTTTTAATACNGAGAAAGTACCCTTTCATGAAGTTTATATTCACCCAAAAATTTTGGACGGTTATGGTGAAACCATGTCCAAATCNAAAGGTAATGGTGTCGATCCACTCGATGTGATTAATCTCTATGGAGCGGACGCCTTGCGTTTCGGCATCGCCTATCTTGCTACGGAAAATCAAGATGCCCGGATGAAAGTCGAATTTATCTGTCCCCACTGCAATGGTTTAGTAGAACAAACAAAAAAGAACCGTGTGCTTCCCGTGATTGAATGCACAAAGTGCAAATCCCCCTTTTCCACCCAGTGGGCCCGCGAAGAGGCGGATTGTGCGCATCCGAGGGCNCCGGTTACCAGTGAACGATTCGAACTNGGTAGAAATTTTTGCAATAAACTATGGAACGCATCGCGATTTTCCATGCTGAACCTTCAAGATTATAGCCCTGGGGATATAGCGGTTGACGATTTGGAGTTAGAGGATCGGTGGATTTTAAGCCGGCTTGCTACCGTGACTCAAAATGTAACAGATGCCTTGGAACACTACCGATATGCTGACGTGGCTAGGATTCTTTACGATTTTGCCTGGGATGAATTTTGCAGTTTTTATATTGAAATCATCAAAGTTCGCCTGACGGATTCACAGCAAAGTGTGCTTGCGCGTCGCGTGCTTGCGCATACACTGGACACACTTATTCGATTATTGCATCCAATTATCCCATTTATCACTGAAGAAGTGTGGCAGCGTTTAGCCGCAGTCGCCCCGAAACGCGGACTCAGGGCAATTGACGCCACAGAAAGCGTGATGGTTGCCTCGTGGCCTGAGGCAGACGACGCTTTACGCGATGAAGAAATAGAAACACGTTTTTCCTGTTTCCAAAAAGTGCTCGCGGGTGTTCGTGAAATTCGCAGCCGCCAACAAATAGCGCCACGAAAANGGGTGTCATTTTCGGTNCGTTGCGATGCGGAGGCGAGCGAAGCGCTTGCCGCCATGAAACCTTATTTTGATTCGATGGCGGCAGCGGTCGTTATGGACTTGGGCCCGNAGGTGGAAGCACCTCCTTTCAGCGCCACAGCAAATACTGAAGGAATGCAAGTTTTTGTAGACATGGAAGATTTAATTGATGTTGCCGCCGAGATTACGCGTAATGAAAATGAATTGACACGGTTACAAAAAGCCATTGCAGGCAAAGAAAAGAAATTAGGAAATCAGTCATTTGTGAGCAAAGCCCCNGTCGAGGTTGTCGCCCGGGAAAAAGAATCTCTCCAGAAGNTGCAATCAGAGGTCGACTTTCACACCTCTACTCTGGAGAAACTTAAGGCTCTCTAAAAATCTCGTTGGGCTTACAACAGACAGATCATTTACTTTGTGAATCATTTACTTTGTGACGAGTTTCCCGATACAGTATAAAATTAAGAGATCGCCCAGCCATCATTGCACCACTGTAGTCCGCNGACTGTTTAAGGCGTACAATGTGNNAATGGTTGAGGTTGCTAGATTTGCTACTCAAAAACAAAGAGTCGCCGCATGCCAATGCAAATGGAACTTTCTCGTATTATTATTAACGAGATTAACGATCAGCAGGTTATCTATCTTCGTGAAGTGGACGGAGAACGAATGTTTCCGATCTTGATCGGGATTTTTGAAGCGACCAGTATCGATCGCCGCGTCAAGGATATTGAAACCCCAAGACCCTTAACCCACGATTTGCTCGTGAACCTGGTTGAGATGATGGGCGGTGAGTTTCAAGATATTGTGATTAGTGAATTACGCGAGCACACCTATTACGCACTACTCCGTGTCCGAAAAGACGGAGAACTCATTGAGATCGACGCGCGGCCCTCAGACGCAATCGCAATTGCAGTTACCTGTGATCTGCCGATTTATGTCAACGAGGAAGTACTCAACGACATGCTAAGTGAGTAATACAATTTATGGTGTATTACTTTCGGTAGCCTTCTTCTGTAGTACATCGGCAAANGCGCTGCTCAGTGCCTGGAGTCCTTGCTCTGCCGCGTTGCCATCAATCACGAGATTAATGCGGACTTCGCTCGTGTTGACCATTTCCACATTAATTCCCTCTCCTGCAAGTGACTGAAAACTGCGTATGGCTACACCGGTATGACTGCGCATCCCAATTCCTGCAATCGAGAGTTTAGCCACCTCTAAGCTGGAGGTCGCAATTGCGCCATCCATATCTTTAAGGAGCGACTCGGCAACTCTAAATGCGGCATCAAGTTGATTGCGAGGCACCGTAAAACTTAAACTNGCCTGNCCATCACTTCCATCACTCTGCACGATCATGTCAACGAAAATGTTTTCTGCTGCTATATTTTCAAACACGTGCGCTGCGACACCCGGTCGATCGGGGATTTGGCTGATAGTGATCCTTCCTTGACTCTCATCGAGCAATACGTCATCGACTCTTAAACCCTCCATCCCAACCAAATCGCTTGCGACTTCCGCGATGTCNGATTCCGTTGAACCNCCGATGTCTTTCGTTTGGGCATCCGGTGGGGCGGTCTGCAGAGANAAGGCATCATGCACCAAACGCAGTGATTCCTCCGCACGTTCGCGCTCAACAAGAACTGAAATTTTAATTTCACTCGTCGTGATCATTTGGATATTGACCCCGGCGGCNGCCAGTGTACGGAACATATGATCNGCCACACCCGTTTGCTGTGCCATGCCTAAACCCACAACCGAAACCTTAGAGACATCTTGGCGACACTCGAGTTGACCACTCCCCAGGTGGTCGAGCGCTTTTCGAACAGCATCTTGCGTCACAGCTAAATCATCATCGAGAACAGTAAACGAAATATTTGCTTTTCCATCTAAACCNATATTCTGGACAATCATATCGACCGTAATATTTTCATTCGCAATTTTTTCAAAGATAGTCAGGCTNGTTCCTGGCTGATCGGGAATATCTTTAATNGACACAAGCGACTCGTTTTTTGTTACTGCAGCACCCCCCACCGCCTGTGTCGGGGATTCCGATTCGGCAACGACGAGCGATCCCGGTGCCTCCGAAAAACTATGTCGCACATGGATGGTGACTCCATACCGCTTGGCGAATTCCACGGATCGACTGTGCAAAACACCCGCACCTAAACTTGCGAGTTCAAGCATTTCGTCGTAACTAATTTGAGAAACCTTACGAGCATCCGGNAGAATACGAGGGTCTGTGGTGTAGACCCCGTCTACATCGGTATAGATTTCACAGGCGTCCGCTTTGAGGACGGCCGCCAAGGCAACCGCGGTGAGATCGCTCCCGCCGCGACCCAACGTGGTGATATTGAAATTTTCATCAATTCCTTGAAAGCCGGCGGCGATTACGATTTTATTTTCATCGAGCAGCTGTCGCATGCGATCGGTCGGGATCGACTNAATTCGAGCACGGGTATGGGAGCTGTCCGTACGGATACCAATCTGTGCCCCGGTTAGGCTAACCGCTTGGGCCCCGAGTGAATGGATCGCCATTGCCATCAAAGCAACACTGACCTGCTCTCCGGTTGAAAGCAGCATATCCATTTCGCGCGCTGGTGGTCGAGTATTAATTTGCTGTGCAAGGTCAACAAGCATGTCTGTGTTTTTCCCCATCGCACTAACAACCATCACAACTTGATTTCCTTGCTCTTGTGCCGCAACAGCTTTTCGAGCAGCGGAAAGAATCTTTTCACTATCTGCGACACTCGTCCCACCAAACTTTTGTACGATGATACCCATAAATCTATTTTCTTCTTTAAAACAATTTGAGTGAAAATCTATCTAAAATAATAATGTTTCTCACGCACAAGCAGTGTTAAAACCACCTCGTGCGTTGCGCTTTCATTAGTGCTCAATAAAATATTTCATTAGTGTGTGACCNGCAGAAAAATGATTTTCAGAGGCATCTGCAGAAGATTCGTCATAAACACAGCTTGCATCAACAGGTATTCCACTACCGGCCATCGTAAATGGCACACATCCGTGACTATGCGTTTTGGTGCGGACAGGGGTAGGGTGATCTGGACAAATCAAAATGCGGAATTTTTCCACGGCGTTCAAGGCCTCATACAGCGGGCCTATAATTTTTTTATCAATTTCTTCGATTGCAGCTATTTTTTTCTCTAAATCCCCCTCATGTGAGGCCTCATCCGGAGCCTCAACATGAACACAAACCAGATCAGTGGTCTGAAGCGTCTCGAGTGCTGCCTGCCCCTTCGCCGCATAGTCGGTATCGGTATATCCGGTGGCACCAGGAACACGAACATTGTGCCAGCCAATCAATTCGGCGAGCCCTCTTAAAAGATCAACGGCGGTAATCATGGCTCCATGGACACCAAATTTATCCGTAAAAGATTGAAGGTGTGGNCGGCGGCCTTGCCCCCATAACCAGACATTGGTTGCTGGCCTTTCACCGGCTGTTTTTCTNCGCTGATTGACAGGGTGATCATTAAAGAGTNTGACGCTTTCGCGCATCATTCGATTTAAAAAACCACTTCCCGCTCCTCGCGGGTAATCGTCAATGACTTCCCGGTCTGTCAGGTCGTGGGGAGGAGTGGTTCGTGTATCTGAATCAAAAGGCCATGTGTTGGATGTCCCCTTACAAATCAGCAAATTNCGATAACTTACTCCCGGTATCCACTCAATGCCTTCGCTCTCCATTGCATTATTGAGGGTCTCGAGCAGTGCCGAAGCTTCCGCAGTTGAAATGTGTCCTGCGGTAAAGTCGCGCATGACCTGGTCTTCGATCGTGACTAAATTGCAACGAATTGCCCAATCATCCTTCTTTAAAACAATGCCCTGCGCCGCTGCTTCGATGGGTGCACGGCCCGTNAATGCNGTTGTCGGGTCATAGCCGAGCAGGCTCATATTGGCGACCGCTGAACCAGCAGGTAAATCNGCNGGAACNTGATTTGCGTCCCCAACGATTCCCGNCTGCGCGATCGAATCCATCGCTGGNGTCNTTGCAGCTGCGATCGGCGTTTTACCACCAAGCGCTTCTTGGGGTTCGTCCGCAGCACCATCAGGAATCACAATCACATATTTCATGGANTTATGCTAAATGAANTCGTTATGGAACGATAATCNGCTCNCCTANNTGCNGATCAAAGTGCCGATCAAANTGCCNAGTCAANANCTANGCATTCGCACAGCTGGCTCGTGCACCATTTCTAGCTGATTGATTTTTTCTATCGCCCGATCCGCCGCCCCTACCGTTGTTTGATGAGTCATAATTACCAACGGTACCCGGTCATCCACTAGTTCGTGTTGTTCGTGTTGAATAAATGAAGCAATAGAAATACCTTCGTTGCTCAGTGCGCCTGTAATCTCGGCCAGAACTCCCGGATGATCTTTAACGGTGAACCGCAGATAATATCGCGTCGATGTTGTGAATGATGGTCGAGGAAGGACTCGGGCAGGTTTTTCCGACCACAATTGCAGCGTACGAAAAGTAATGGCTGTTCGGCCCACAACCATGTCGATCAGGTCAGCAACAACTGCCGAAGCAGTGGGCATTCTTCCAGCACCCATTCCTTGAAACCAAACTCGCCCCACCGCATCCCCCACTAAACGGATTGCGTTGTAAGCACCCCCAACGTCCGCCATGGGTGAATCACGTTTCACTAACTGGGTCCCAACGTGTAATTCGAGCTCCCCATCTTCAACACGAGCCACCGCCAACAATTTCAAACGGTAACCAAGTTCTTGCGCATACTGGAGATCAATCCGACGAAGCGATTCGATTCCTTGGCAGGGAATTTCCTTCCAATGCACACGAGAACCGAAAGCTAAATGAGCCAGCAATGCTAACTTCTGGGCAGCATCACTCCCATTAACATCCATCGTGGGATCCGCCTCGGCATATCCGCGGCGTTGGGCCTCCGCAACGGCTTCTTCATAAGAAACACCCTGTTCTTCCATTTGCGAAATAATAAAGTTACAGGTTCCGTTTAAGATTCCATGGATTGATTCAATCCGATTCGCTGAGAGGCATTGACCGATATTGGTGACAATGGGAATGCCGCCCGCAACAGCCGCATCGAATGCGATCGACCGCCCGAGTTCCCTCGCGCGATCAAATAATTCGGCACCATGTTCTGCAAGGAGTGCCTTATTTGCAGTCACCACATCTTTCCCGCTTTCGAGAAGCCGCAACATAATCGAGCGGGCAGGTTCTAATCCGCCGATTAATTGCACCACACAACGAATTTCGGAATTTTCAGTAACTTCTGATAGTTGGTCAGTCAGGACACCTTGAGGCAATTGAATGTCTCGAGCTTTGCCGCAGTCACGGACAACCACCTTTTCAAGCTCGATTGTTTGCCCTGCTTGGCGAGTCGTTCGCTCAGCGTGCTCTAATAACAACTGGGCGACCCCGGTTCCCACGGTTCCTAATCCGACAATCGCGATCTTTGTTTTTTCCATCATGCATACCTAAATATGAAAATTAGACCCCCATCCTAGGGTTGGTTCGTTCGGGTCGTCAAGCGATAGACGAACGACCACACGTTGCCCCAAAGTTGAAGTCAACGTACATTAAATCATTGTTCAGTTTTGAATTCTGATTGGCACGCGTTCAAAGGGCAAGGAATAATGATCGATAAAGCGCTCGAGTTTTTTAAAAATATACTGGAAACCCCGAGTCCTTCGGGCTATGAACAACCGGTTCAGAAAGTGGTTCGAGAATACGCAAGCGATTTTGCCGATAAAATTGACAATGATTCACACGGCAATGTTATTGCCGTAAAAAATCCCCAAGCATCGCTGAGGGTAATGTACGCTGGGCATTGCGATCAGATCGGTCTGATTGTCCAGTATATTGACGAAAGTGGATTCCTCTATGTCCAGCCGATTGGCGGATGGGATCCACAGCAACTCATAGGACAAAGGCTTACTGTGTGGACAGCCCAAGGTCCGGTAAAGGGTGTGATTGCCCGTAAGCCGATTCATCTTTTAACCGAGGAGGAACGTAAACAGGTTCCAAAAATTAAGGATTTATGGATCGATATCGGCGCCCACAGTAAAGATCAAGCAGCTGAAAAAGTACGGGTTGGTGATCCGGTAACATTCTCGCTCTCGCTCCAAATGCTTTCGGATGATTTTGCAAATTCACCGGGAATGGATGATAAAACCGGACTCTGGGTTGTGATTGAGGCCTTGCGGCGAGCGTCTACGGGACAACTTGCATGTGCGTTGCATGCCGTTTCGACCGTGCAGGAAGAAATTGGTTTACGCGGGGCGCGAACGAGCGCCTACGGAATTGATCCGCAGGTGGGTATCGCTGTCGATGTGACCCACGCAACGGACTGTCCTACGGTGGATAAAAAGACCGAAGGGGATGTGAAGTTGGGTGGTGGCCCGGTCATCACGCGTGGTCCAAACTGCAATCCTCGAGTCGTTGAGAGATTGATTAGCGTTGCGAAAGACAAGGGTATTGATTACCAATTGGCGGCGTTTGGTCGGGCGACTCCGACCGATGCGAATTCTTTGCAGGTCACGCGTAGTGGGGTGGCGACCGCACTCGTGAGCGTACCCAATCGCTACATGCACAGTGCAGTCGAAACGATTTCACTCACCGACATCGACCAGACGGCAGAACTACTTGCCGGGTTTGCACTCTCACTGCGTGGGGACGAAAATTTCAATCCCTGATCAACTAGGGATGGAAAACTGCCAAAATGGCACTTTCAGGGGGAATGTCCAATAATTGGTTGACGCGTCTTGGTGTCAACAATTCATCCCAAGTCTATATTCAAAAATGACTTAGGAAATTTATTTCTAACTTGGCATCTGCCTTGCACTTATAAGTGTTCCCGACCCACTAACCCTGCCAAAAAGGCGGGCTCGATTACCCGCTTTCCCGCATATTTACACTCATTCCGCTCAGGAGGAATTCGACCGTGGCAAAAAAAATGGTCTTCGATGACGACGCACGACAACCGCTGGCTGCTGGTGTGACCAAACTCACCAAAGCTGTTCGCAGCACACTAGGCCCCCGGGGCCGTAATGCGGTGCTCGATAAAGGTTGGGGTTCCCCTAAGGTCACAAAAGATGGGGTGACGGTTGCTGAGGATGTCGAATTGGATGATCCGAATGAAAATTTAGCCGTCCAGCTTGTAAAAGAAGCGGCAACGAAAACGAACGACGTAGCAGGTGATGGAACAACAACAGCAACTGTGCTTACTGAAGGTATCTATAAAGAAGGCCTTAAGATGATTGCTGCTGGGGCCGATCCGATGGCGTTGGCACGTGGAATTGGAAAAGCCGCTGAAGCAGTTCGCACCGCCATTCTTTCTCGAGCCACTAAGGTTGATGAAAAGAACAAAAAAGAAATCACACAAGTAGCCACGATCGCCGGAAATAATGACCCGTCGATTGGTGCCGTCTTGGCGGACGCTTTTTTGAAAGTCGGTAAAAACGGAGTGATTACTGTTGAAGAAGGGCGGAGTGCTGAAACAACAGTAGAAGTCGTTGAAGGGATGCAGTTTGACCGGGGATATCTTTCGCCACATTTTGTGACTGATACAGATCGCCAACTCGTAGAGTTGGAAAACTGTCTCGTACTGATTTATGAGGAAAAGATATCAAATGCCAAAAATCTGGTTCCCATTCTCGAAGCGGTGAGTAAAGAGAATAAACCACTGCTCATTATTGCTGAGGATATCGATGGCGAAGCCTTGGCAACTCTTGTAGTAAACAAGATGCGAGGAATTCTTAATATTTGTGCCGTTAAGGCTCCCGGCTATGGCGATCGTCGCAAAGCAATGCTTGGTGACCTGGCGGTTTTGACCGGCGGCACAGCGGTCTTTAAGGACCTGGGAATTGCCCTGGATGCGGTCAAGCTTTCTGATTTAGGAAAAGTAAAAAAGATCACCATCTCAACCGACGAAACGACGATGGTCGGTGGTGGTGGAAAGAAAACGGATATTGATGGCCGAGTCGATCAAATTCGTCGCGAGATTGAATCGACCGATAGCGATTATGATCGGGAAAAACTTCAGGAGCGGCTCGCTAAACTGGCCGGTGGCGTGGCTCAAATCAATTGTGGCGCGGCGACTGAAACTGAGATGAAGGAGCGTAAAGCTCTTCTCGAAGATGCCAAGAGTGCTACAGCCGCAGCGCTTGAGGAAGGAGTCGTTCCCGGCGGCGGAGTCACGTTGATGCGATCCGGTGGAGCCATCGATAAGGTGGGTCTTAAGGGAGATGAAGCATTGGGCGCGACAATCGTACGTAATATTCTTGATTATCCTCTTCGCTGTATTGCGGAGAATGCGGGTCACGATGGTGCGGTTG
Source organism: Planctomycetaceae bacterium TMED10 (assembly GCA_002168195.1). Classification (GTDB taxonomy): domain Bacteria; phylum Planctomycetota; class Planctomycetia; order Pirellulales; family UBA7805; genus UBA7805. The sequence continues at coordinate 95,588 of NHBP01000008.1, read as the reverse complement.
TGGTCAATCGGGTATCCAAGCTTAAGGGAAAGAATGAAGGTTTCGATGCCGACAAGGGTGTCTACTGCGATTTGGTCGAAGCAGGTGTTATTGATCCGGCCAAAGTCGTTCGAAGTGCATTGCAGAATGCGGCGAGCGTTGCAGCTCTCCTTCTAACGACCGAGACCTTAATCACAGATATTCCAGAGCCAGAGGAAGAGGGTGGCGGAGACCACCACGACCACGGCATGGGTGGCGGAATGCCAGGCGGCATGGGCGGCATGCCCGGCATGGGTGGCATGGGTGGCATGGGTGGCATGGGTGGCATGCCCGGCATGGGTGGCATGCCCGGCATGATGTAAGCCTTTTGTGACAGCAAGTAATTGCTCTTCAATAATTTTCAATTTTTAGCGAGCGGAGAGAACTCATGGGAAAAGAGAAACTAAAACCACTCGATGATCGCGTTGTTGTCGAGTTAGTGGATGCAGAAGAAACGACGACCGGTGGCATCGTTCTGCCAGATTCAGCGCAGGAAAAACCACAATTAGGCACCGTCGTTGCGGTAGGTCCAGGCAGAATGCTTGATAGTGGCAACCGCGGAGAGCTTTCTGTATCGATTGGCGATAAGGTCTATTTTGGAAAGTATGGCGGAGTGGACCAGGAGCTTAATGGTCGTGAAGTTAAAATTCTCCGCGAAAGTGATATCTTGGCGAAAGTTGTCGACTGAATTGACGCTTTTTGCTCTTTAATAAAAGTATTTAAAAAGGAACTTCTGTTGTGGCAGCAAAACAATTGATGTTTGATGATCAGGCACGAGCCAAAATGCTCGAAGGTGTAGAAAAACTAGCTGACGCAGTTGCGATCACAATGGGCCCGACCGGTAGAAATGTGGTCATTGATAAATCGTTTGGCGGGCCGACTGTCACAAAAGACGGTGTGACTGTGAGTAAAGAGGTTGAGCTTGAGGATCCGTTCGAGAATATGGGTGCCAAACTGGTCAATGAAGTTGCCAGTAAAACATCTGATTTGGCTGGAGACGGTACAACAACGGCAACCGTTTTAGCTCGAGCTATCTTCAAGGAAGGCCGTCGAAATATCGTTGCAGGCAGCAATCCTATGGCAGTCAGGCGGGGTATTGAAGCGGCCGTTTCGGCAGCCGTTGCAAAGCTCGCCGAGCTTTCCCGTCCGGTGGACAGCAAACAAGATGTAGCGAATGTCGGCGCGATTAGTGCCAACAACGATATGACCATCGGTAGTCTGTTGGCTGATGCACTACACAAAGTTGGCCAGGATGGAGTAATTACGGTTGAAGAGGGAAAAACTGCGGAAACCACAGTCGAATATGTGGATGGCATGCAGTTTGATAAAGGATTTGTATCACCTTATTTCATCACACGTCCTGCCGAGCGAGATTGCCTGTTGGAAGATGCCCTGATTTTGATCTTCGAAAAGAAAATTAGTAACCTCCGCGAATTGGTTCCCGTCCTCGAAAAGGTTGCCCAATCCGGTAAACCTTTGATGATTATTGCAGAGGATGTTGAGGGGGAAGCGCTCGCGGCACTTGTCGTAAACAAGCTACGAGGGGTACTGAATGTTTGTGCGGTAAAAGCTCCAGGTTTCGGCGATCGTCGCAAGGCAATGCTGAGCGATATCGCAATTTTAACTGGCGGTACCATGATCAGTGAAGATTTGGGATTAAAACTCGAAAGCCTCGAATTGGAACAGTTAGGTCGTGCGAAGCAGATTACGGTTGATAAGAGCAATACGACGATTGTGCGTGGTGCGGGAAAACAAGAAGATGTCAGTAAGCGAATCGCACAGTTGCGTAATCAGATAGAAGCATCCGATAGCGATTATGATCGTGAAAAATTGCAAGAACGGATGGCAAAGCTGACAGGTGGTGTTGCCGTGGTATCGGTCGGAGCCGGCACGGAGACTGAAATGAAGCAGAAAAAGGCGCGTGTTGAAGACGCCTTACACGCCACGCGGGCAGCGGTCGAGGAAGGAATTCTTCCTGGCGGCGGTGTTGCCTTGCTTCGCTGTACGGAAGCTGTTCAGGCTGTTCGAGGCAAGGTGAAGGGGGATGAAAAAATCGGGGTCGATATTATCCTCAGCGCTCTCGCGGCACCTTTACGACAAATTGCTGATAATGGTGGCATTGATGGATCGGTCGTTGTTGACGAAGTGATGCAAAAGCCGCTGAATTCAGGATACGACGCGAAGACCGCTCAATATACGGACATGTTTAAAGCGGGGATTATCGATCCGGTGAAAGTGGTTCGTACAGCTTTAGCCAATGCAGCAAGTATTGCGGCCTTGATGTTAACCACTGAAGCTTTAGTAACGAATTATGACGAGGAAGATGCCGACAAGAAACGTATTCAGGGGTCGATTGCCTGATGTGTGTTCTGATTTCAATGCAGTTATACAATTAGTTCTCGTCCATGTTATCTGATTTCAGATCAGAGCCACTTCTAGGTTTTTGGAAGTGGCTCTGTTCATAGGTGTTGGGATCGGTTCGATACTGTTGTCGAGGAAAGCCACCCTTAATTGGGATAGGACCGGATTTATAGAACCGCCTATAATTTTAATATGAGCATGACTGAAAAACGCTGTTATTACGAAGTGCTGAGTGTCACGCAGACCGCTTCCACGGATGAAATTTCAGTGGCTTATCGCAAGATGGCCATTCAGTATCACCCTGATAAAAACCCTGAGGATGAAACAGCAATTGGTCGCTTCAAAGAGGCCGCTGAAGCCTTTGAGGTTTTAAGCGATGCAGATAAAAGGTCCCGCTATGATCGATATGGGCACGCAGGGCTTGAGGGCTCCGGCCAACAGTTCCATGATCTCAGTGATATTTTTGAAGCGTTCGGTGATATGTTTGGTGGCGGTATTTTTGGCGGCGGAAGTCGCGGTCGGCGTACGCGACGTGGAGCGGATATCGAATGCGATTTGTCGATTGACCTGTTTGCGGCTGCCCGAGGGATAAAAAAACAGGTTTCTTTTTCTCGACACCAACGCTGTGAAGATTGCGATGGTAATGGTGCGGCAGGCGGTACGGCACTGGAGTCATGTCCATACTGTGGTGGACATGGACAAGTGATCCAGTCGAGTGGAATTCTGCGCATGCAAACGACGTGTCCTTCATGTCATGGAGCGGGTTCGACGATTCGTGAAAAGTGTGACAATTGTCGCGGCGACGGTTATCAGGAAGAAGCGGTGACGTGTGATGTTGCAGTTCCGGGGGGCATCGATGATCAAATGCAAATCCGCTTAACGGGACAAGGACATCCGAGTTCCAATGGCGGTCCTCCGGGTGATCTTTATTGCTTGGTACACGTTGAAGAACACCCGCTTTTCACGCGCCAGGGCAATCACCTCATTTGCAAAGTTCCCATTACGTACTCACAGGCGGTTTTAGGGGGCACGGTTGAGATTCCCACACTGGATGGTCCCGAATCGATTGAAATCAAAAGCGGTATCCGGGCGGGTAGTGTTATAAAACTTTCACGCCGGGGGATGCCTGATCCCAGGGGGCGTCGGGCGGGAGATCTGCATATCCAAATTGATATCGATGTTCCGAAAAAATTGTCGGATGAGCAGGAACAGGCAATCCGAAAGTTGGCCGAGTTAGAACTTTCTCACGTGACTCCTCACCGCAAAAGTTTTTTAGACACATTGAAAGGTTACTTTGTAAATCAAGATCAATCGTCCTGAGACGATTATATTCCTAATATGATGTCGTCTCGTTAAACGGTAATAGGGGTTTATGTTGTGAGTGATGCTCGTGATGATAACTTAGAAGTCGACAAAGAAGTCGACAAAGATGCCCCTTTGCATCAGCGTAAGGATGATGTCTCACCGGAAATCGATCCAGAGGCCACCCTTACGCTATCGGATGCAGAGCGGAGGCAACTGGAACTCCTGGATGCAAACAACCGGGCGCTTCGGGCACAAGCAGATCTGGATAATTATCGCAAGCGCGTGCAACGAGAACAGCAACAGGAAAGCCGTTACGCGCTTATGCCTTTATTGCGGGATTTGCTGCCCCTTCTCGATAATATTCAGCGAGCCATTGAAGCCGCTGAAAAGCATCAAGGAACGGAATCCCTATTAGAGGGTTTCAAGCTTGTTGCGCAACAACTTCAATCCATTCTCATTCAACATGATTGTCGCTCTATCGAGGCCCTGGGAAAAATATTTGACCCGAATCTTCATGAAGCGGTGTCGCAGGCTCCGAGCGATGAGTATGAAGCAGGGAAAATTGTGATGCAGATTGCGGGGGGATACCAATTACATGATCGTGTTGTGCGTCCTAGCCAAGTAATAGTCTCTACCGGTCCCTCTCCGGAGTGACTTCGCGAGCATGAGGAAAAATTGTTATGCCGACATACGACTATGAGTGCGAAGCTTGCGGACACGCGTTTGAATTGTTTCAAGCGATTACGGAGGGTGTCAAGAAGAAGTGTCCGGAGTGCAAAAAACTAAAATTACGGCGGCTGTTTGGTACAGGTGCCGCGATCGTGTTTAAAGGGTCTGGATTCTACGAGACTGATTATCGCAGCGAGTCTTATAAAAAAGGCGCCGCTGCCGCCAAGAAGGATAAAGAAAAAAAATCGACTGATAATAAAAAGTCGGGCTCCAAAACCAAAGGAAAAAAAGGTGGCTCAGCGGGAGACAAAAAAACGAGTTGAGTAGCTTTGGCAGCGCCTATTTTAAAAACTTAAACTCAGGAGATATCTGCCGATTCAAGGTGTTCAAAATAGATCGATGTCTAATCTTCTTTGCCCTATATGTGAAAGTGCTTTTGAGGCTGATCTTTCAGTAACACTACCTTTTTGTAGTGACCGCTGTCGGCAAATTGATCTCGGGCGATGGTTTAAAGAAGATTACAGCTTACCGAATGAGGCGGAACCGGAAGGGCTGGATGACCCGAATTGCGGATAATTCCCGCAGCAGGTGAGAATTGTTTTCTGCTTGCATCCAGATGCCCAGATTGGTCATAATTGCGTTCGAGTGGTCCCCGTGAGATTGCGGACCACTGGTAAGCATCTACACAGTATCCAGTGCATAGCAGGGAGGTTGTCCGAAAATGGCAGCAAATTCGGAAGCAAAACCAGTCCGCGATTGGCAGGAGATTTTTCCCTGGCTTATTCTATTCCGTTCGGTCCGTGTAGCAATTGGATTTCGCTTACTCCTGCTTGCTGCGTTGGGACTCGTCGGCATGGTCGCCGGTTGGCGACTCTGTTGGGATTTTGTGGCATATGCTCCTGATGAAACAGGGGTTCAAGTTCTGGCCGACCCCGTACTCATGCAGTTGGGTGCCCGCCATGACGGCACGGTGCCGCCATGGCCGTGGGAATTGTCCTATCGAAGTTTTGGTGATCAAGGAGTGCTAGCATCACTAAGTGGTTTGCCCTATATCGGCCCTATTATTGGGACGGCTGCGGTAACAGTGACCGAGTTAACTCTTCCGTTTCAAATGCTCTTTCGACAAGACCTTACCTATCGAGGTTTAGCCTATGCTTTGGTTTGCTGTGCCTGGGCGTTGGTTATCTGGGGATATTTTGGCGCAATGATTACGCGCATCGTGGCCGTAAAACTGACACAGGATGAAATGGTCAGTTTTAAAAAGGCGGGAAGATTCGCGCGGCAAAGATGCTGTTCTTATATGTCGGCACCGCTCATTCCGCTATTGGGTATTTTTGGCTTAGGCGTACCGATCGCATTACTCGGTTTGGTCTCAAATTTTGACTTTGGTGTCTTGATTGCCGGTGTTCTTTGGCCGTTAGTCCTCTGCATTGGCTTTGTGATGGCGATTCTGCTTATCGGTTTGATTTTTGGATGGCCCATGATGTATTCCACAATCAGTACGGAAGGAACAGATGCCTTTGACGCCATCAGTCGAAGTTATGCCTATGTATTTCAAAGACCTTTCCACTATCTTTTCTACACAATCCTGGCCACGATTATCGGATCCATTGGTTGGGTGATGATCCACGGCATTATTGATATCCTTGTCTATTCGACACATTGGTCATTCGATTGGGGATTATCGTCAGAGCGATCGATCCAATTGTTTTACGGAGATATTCAAGAAGGTGTCGCTGGTTGGGGCTGTAACCTTATTCGGCTTTGGCAGGGATTTTTGCGCACCCTCACCACGGCGTTTGCGATAGGTTTTCTTTTTAGCGGGATGACGGCTGTATATTTGTTGTTGCGGCGGCAGGTGGACGGGGTAGAACTTGACGAGGTCCAACTCGACGAAGAGGCTGAACATGGTCTACCTGTGTTATCCGGAGCGGATGTCCAAAAAACGGAGACAGAGGGGCAGGGCGAGAACTAGAAATCGATTTCGAGTTTCATTCCCTTGACCCTTTGCCGGTCGTATGTAGCGGTTTAAAATAACCACTCTGCGAAGAGCAGATCGGGCTGTAGCTCAGCTTGGCTAGAGCGCTGCGTTCGGGACGCAGAGGTCGTAGGTTCAAATCCTATCAGCCCGACTTCATACGGTTATCGAGCCTTTTAAATTAATTCATTCCGTGGGTAAAAATTCGTGAGTGACTCCGGATTGGCCAGGGCATCCTGATTGATCACTCTCCGTTGATGAATCACGTCACGTACCGCTAGTTCCGCAGTCTTGCCGCTTCTTGTTTTGGGAATATCATTCACCGCCAAAATCACTTCTGGTACATGACGAGGGCTCGATCCAACACGGATTGCCCGCCTTATTTTTTCTTTGAGCGCCGCATCCATGATCGCTGTCTGATGCAATTGAACGAAAAGTACAATCCGAATATCACCTTTCCATTCCTGTCCTACCGCGACACAATCGACCACCTCTTCGATCGGGATGACGTGCGCATAAATTTCGGCGGTACCAATGCGTACACCACCGGGATTTAAAATCGCATCACTACGACCATAAATGATCATTCCACCCTCTGGTGTGCGTTGCGCGAAATCACCATGGCACCAGATATTTTTAAAGCGATCAAAATAAGCGTTATGGTATCGAACGCCCGTTTTATCGTGCCAAAACCCCAGTGGCATGGACGGGAATGGACGGGTGCAAACGAGTTCCCCTTTTTCTCCCCGAAGAGACTCTCCTTGTTCGTCAAAAATATCAACAGCCATCCCTAGGCCACAACATTGAAGTTCGCCGCTTTTGACAGGCAGGTTGGGATTGCCAAGTGCAAAACAAGAGACAATATCCGTACCACCGGAAATAGATGATAAACAAACGTCTGATTTTATGTCCCGATACACATATTGAAAACTTTCTTTGGTCAATGGTGACCCGGTGGAAAGAATTGTTCGTAACGGATCAAGATTATATTTGAATCCCGCACGCACACCTCGTTTCTCAATGGCGGCGAGATAGCTGGCACTTGTACCGAACACATTAATTGCTAACTCATCAGCCAGTCGAAGGAGGGTACTCTCGTCCGGTTCGATCGGCGAACCATCATAAAGTACGATGGTTGCCTCAGACGCCAGTCCGCTGACTAACCAGTTCCACATCATCCACCCGCATGTTGTAAAATAAAAAAATCGATCTCCGGCCCGCAAATTTGTATGCAGACGATGTTCTTTGAGGTGTTGGAGAAGCGTGCCCCCTACTCCGTGGACAATGCACTTCGGTGTCCCAGTTGTCCCGGATGAGTAGAGGATATAGAGAGGATGATCGAAGGGAAGTTGAAGATATTCAATCGGTATTCGCACCGAGCCGACTTCCGCCCACAATTTCGCGTTCGATATATTTTTCAAACGAACGGGATTGCCGCTGTAAGGGACCACCAGGGTGTGTTGGATAGATGGTAAATGTTCGAGAAGTCTCTGCACTTTTGGTAAAACATCGAAATGTTTTCCGCCGTATACATAGCCGTCGGTCACCAGGAGCACTGACGGTTCTATTTGCCCGAAGCGTTCCGTAACAGCTTCAATTCCAAAATCGGGGGAGCAGGAAGAAAAAGTCGCCCCCAACGATGCCGCCGCTAAAACCATCACGACCGTTTCGGGCACATTCGGCATCCATGCGGCCACCCGATCTCCGCTTCCGATGCCATTCTCGCGTAACCAACTTGCGATCCGAGCGACCTCTGACCGCAACTCGCCCCGACAGATTTCACGGGATTGGCCAACCTCATTGCGGAAGAGAATCGCAATTGCCTCATCTTCACCTCGCTCTAAGAGGTTTTCCGCGAAGTTCAACGTCGCGCCACAAAACCACTTCGATCCCGGCATCTGCTGTGGGTTTTTGAGGACAGTGTCCCACGAAGAACTTGCGCGCACTTTACAAAAATCCCATACAGCTGCCCAGAAAGTTTCAGGATTTTCAATCGACCATTCCCAAAGCGTTTGATAATCTGAAAAACGATCCCCTGTCTTTTGTTCGACATACGAAGTAAACGCGGTCAACTGACTGCCCGCTACCCGGGCCGGACTAGGTTTCCACAGAATCGCATTCATTCAGCCGTTCGGGCCGGTAACAGTTTGGCAGTGACTTCACCAAACCCGACCCGGTAATCCGCCCCCTGGCACCACCCGGTCATCGTTANCCGGTCGCCATCTTCGAGAAAAATACGNTNTTNACCTCCCGGTAATTCAAGTGGTTCAGCGCCCCGCCAGGAAAGTTCAAGAAGACACCCTTGGGAGATTTTTTCAGGGCCACTGATTGTNCCCGAGGCTAATAAATCACCTACACGAACATTGCATCCACTAACCGTGTGATGCGCTAATTGTTGATGCATACTCCAGTATAAGTATTGAAAATTTGATCGGGTGATTTCCAAAACATCNTNTGTGTTTGCAGCGGTCAGTGCGACTCGCAAGTCGATATCGTAGGTGTAATCCTGCTGCCAACTTAAATAGGGTTGCACCGGCGGATCTTGTGCAGGGAGAGGACGTTGAAACGGAGCTAAGGCATCGGTTGTTACCACCCAGGGAGAGATAGAGGTCGCGAAATTNTTTGCCAAAAATGGACCGAGTGGAACATACTCCCATTTTTGNATATCTCGCGCACTCCAATCGTTCACCAGCACCATACCGAAAATATGTTCAGGCGTTTTGCTGATCTCAATGGGATTACCGAGCGTTGTCTCGGCACCGACAAAAAANCCCATTTCTAATTCGAAGTCGAGAGCGCGACTTGGCCCAAACTTATTTTCTGCCAATTGACCATGCGGTCTGTAGATATCNGTGCCACTCGGGATCAGCGAACNGGATCGCCCGTGATAAGCGACCGGTAANTGTAGCCAGTTNGGTTGTAGNGCGTTTTCCGCACCGCGGAGCATCGTCCCTACGTTCGTGGCGTGATCCCGAGAAGAATAGAAATCTGTGTAATCCGGTACCGCCACGGGAAGCTGCATCTCACATTCGGACTGCTTTCGCAAAACAGCGNCTCTCAATTCTTGATCATCGCGAATCTCTGCACAGTCCACGCTCATTAATTGAGTCAAACGACTTCTCAACTGTGACCACGTCTTCCGACCTTGTCGCATCAGNCCATTAAGGTTGTCACATGAAAAAATGGATTCNCCATCCCCATAATNTGCCAGCAGCCCTTGTTGCTCGAGNTCTGCAAGATCCAAAATCAGATCCCCAATTGCGACTCCAACCCGCGGCGCGGGAAAACGAGGATGTTTAAAAATCCCGTACGGCAGATTTTGAATTGGAAAATGGCTNTCGGGATTTACTTCAATAAAACTTTTANTTTCAGAACCCATGCAAAAACATCCTTGTATGCGNCGTATTTATCNAACTATACGGTTAGNAATCCCAACCCGGTCAAATCTTCGATCGGCTCTGCAAAACTACAACTTCCAAAGGAAATAAACCTTTCTCTTCCAGCGCGTATCTGACCGAGATCAGCGGTTATTCCCTTCCAATCCAAATTTGTGTCGGTGAATGTAAAGTGTTCCGCATCACGATCACTTAATAAATCTTCTAAATTTTCACCCGCCAGCAAATCCCCTTCCAAAAAAACAACGGCCAGAATTAGATTTAGAAAGCCATGCATCGTAGCTCCCGTTTGTGGGCAATCATGGGGTAAGGGATGATGAAGCCCTGCAGTTGCTTTCCACGGGATGTTTCGCGAATGACATAGTCGGATGCAGTCGGCAAGCTGTTCTATAGATGGAAAGTGGGAAGATGTGAGACCACCAGTGCGTANTTTNAGACCAATATTTACCTCTCTNTTTTGACGTTCACAGAGAATCTCGGCAAGTATTTGGCGGTGTCCGGGAGAGGTAGTTTCAAAAAAAAGATCGNATCNNNCCAGAGATGTGTGTGCAATATGATGNTTGATAGATTCAATNGCTTGAGTGAATGATGCAGTATCTGCCGCCATGGCCTGTGGCAGAGCAATTTCAAGNGCCCGAACCGGATCCGCAGNATCACCCCGGTCACCNTCAAATATTTTAAGTGCATCNTCAACAGAAGCCTGCCAATCCTGAAGCGTGTCTCCGCCNCCCATCAAAAGAGAAAGTGTCCATTGCGTATCATTTGGCAAAGCGTTGCGCAATGAATCAAACTCATGCATTCTCTTGGCTGGCAGCACAAAGTGTCGCAGCCAGTCTTGATANTCACTTGCTCGGTCAGCCGTAAAGACTTCCACCGCCTGATCGAGTGTNAGGTTGGCTGGAGGAAACAGNCCCGCATAATCAATGCNACCTTGAAGTAGATTACTCAGCGCANCATTCATNAGTCAATCCAACTCTGCCCATATGTGGAATCTTCAAAATCGATTGCGGGAGCGGCAATTTTGAGAGGACGAAACGTATCGATCATGACAGCCAACTCTTCGGTGCGTTTACCGCCGATGGACTCTTCGGCTTTGCCCGGCTGCGGACCATGAGGTAAACCCGCAGGGTGGAGTGTGAGCGAACCGAAGCCCGCCCCACGGCGACTGATGAATTTGTCATTGGCGTAATAGATAACTTCGTCACTCATCACATTCGAGTGATTGTAAGGTGCAGGCACCGCCTGCGGATGATAATCCAGCATCCGAGGCGTGAACGAACATAGTACAAATTGATCTGCTTGAAACGTTTGATGGACCGGAGGCGGCTGATGTAGTGAACCAGTGATCGGTTCAAAATCATGGATTGAAAGTGCCCAGGGATAATAGCACCCATCCCAGCCGACAACATCACAGGGATGATGATCGAGAATGACTTCAGTCAGCACATTGTTCTGCTTGACTAAAACTTTAAATTCACCCACTTGGTCATGACAGACAACATTTTCTGGAGCGCGGATATCTCTCTCGCAAAAAGGCGCATGCTCCATCAACTGTCCCTCCCGGGTTAAATAACGAGAGGGGAATCGTACATAGCTCGGAGTTTCAAAGATCAATACGGTGTGTTCGTTATCCTCAAGGCGAAATCGATGCAAGATTCCTCGAGGGACTACAACATAGTCACCCGTTCTGTATCTTAGTTCTCCGAATTCAGTCTCTAAAATACCCTGTCCCTGACTGATATAGTGCACTTGGTCAGCCTGGCCATTGCGGTAGAAAAAATTATCAGTCGTGGTAGGCCGAACCAAAGAAACAATCACGTCGCTATTAAAGAGCAAAGGTGTTTGATTCAGCGTGATGCTTGGAGTTTTTTTAATTTGTGTGGTGCAAAAATGTCGCATGCGTACACTTTGATCGGATTCCTCTTCGATGATCACCGGCGCAAAAGAACGACTCTCAAGAATCTGTGTTGGTCGTCGTAGGTGATAGAGCAGGGAAGCCGGACCATCGAAACCGAGCGTTCCCATCAGGTGTTCTGCATACAAACTGCCATCCGGTTTACGATAGGCCGTATGCCTTTTCGCCGGTAGATTACCACGTTGCTGATAACAGGGCATGACTACTGTCTATAGGTGTCTTAGGTGTCTTCTACAGGTACAGGTGTCTATAGGTTTCCACGGGCTGCCTGTTCACGTTCAATCGCCTCAAAAAGAGACTTAAAATTCCCTTTTCCAAAAGATTGCGATCCACAGCGCTGGATGATCTCATAAAAAAGTGTCGGTCGATCTTCAACCGGTCGCGTAAAAATTTGTAACAGATAGCCTTCCTCATCGCGATCAACCAGAATATTGAGTTCTTCGATGGCTCGGCAATCTTCATTAATGTCTCCTACTCGATCCCAGATGGAATCATAATAAGAAGAGGGGATTTTTAAAAACTCAACGCCTGCCTGCCGAAGTACTGAAACGGTATGCAAAATATCACCAGTGATTAATGCGACATGCTGAACTCCCGGTCCACGATGTGACTCAAGGTATTCCTGAATTTGACTTTTACGCATGCCATCGGCCGGCTCATTGATGGGAAATTTTACATTTGCCGTTGGACTCGCCATCACTTTACTGCGAAGAGCAGAATACTCAGTCGAAATGTCTTTATCGTCAAAAGAAAGAAATTGATTGAATCCAAAAACTTGTTCGTAGTAACGAACCCAATCATCCATTTTTCCGTCTTCCACGTTACCGACAATATGATCGACCGCACGCAACCCGAAGTCGGGTTCCGCCACCCGTTGAATAGCGTACCCAGGTAAAAACCCCCCCCTGTAATCCTGAGTAGATATTAGCGAGTGAAGTGTATCACCATACGCATAAATTTTAGCTCTACGAACCCGACCATGATCGTCGGTCATGTCATAAGGCTCGCGTGCGACCTTCCCGCCTCGGTCAACAATATGTTCAAACTGACGATCCACATCGTCCACCACAAATGCGACATCCAAAACGCTATCCCCTCGCATGCGATGGCGCTCNCCCATCGGGTCNTCTGGNGTGAGNGGGGTACTNAAAACGAGACGAATNTTTCCNTGAGCCATCACATAGGAAGCTTGACCCTGAAGTCCNGTTTCNGGACCTGCATAGGCCATTTGAGAAAAACCAAATGCCTTGCGGTAGTAATAGGCCGCCTGCTTTGCGTTTCCTACAAGAAGCTCAACGTGATGGATACCTTTAAGAGNGATCGATTCAGCAGACATAAATGTATTTCCTTAATGAAACCAAAGAATGCTTTGGAAAATTGCATCGCAGCAGATGAGCATTGTATACTGCAATCGGTTGCCATTGTCTATCAAGCGATGCCGATGAACGACAAGAAATCGCAGTCCATCATGCTCAGCCCTGGAGCCCCATCGTAACGACAATTTTGTAGATACCGAGAAAATGCGAAATGCTGGCAGCAATCACAAAGAGATGCCAGATTGTATGAAAATAAGGCACCCGGTGGTCAAATACAAGAAACACCACCCCCGCACTATAGCAGAAGCCTCCTGCAANGAGCCAGAAAAGCGCCTCGGGAGGAATCAGTGCTGCGCTCCCGTAAAACGTAAAAATGGGCATCCACCCGAGTGCAAGATAAGAGATCGTTCCATTCTTATCGCTTCGCGCACGAATCACAGTCCGATGAAAAAAACAAACGAGTGCCAAAATCCATATGATCATCAGAAGATATCGATTTCTTTGGATGACAAGTAAAGGCAGACTAAATCCTGTATACGATCCTGCAATCAATAGGTAGATCAACCCTTGATCTAAAATACGCCAGCGAAATCGACGAGCTTGATTTTGAATAGCGTGAGAAAGTGTGGAAGCCAGATAAACGAGCACCAAGCTGATTGAATAAACAACACTTCCTACCAACAACGTTCCGTTTTCACTGGCCATTGCCTGAAAGCACAACACAACGGTTCCACCCAGGCTAAGCAACAATCCAAAACCGTGCGTGAGCGTATTTGTCCATTCTTCACTTTGTGAGCGAGGTGGAGTGGGTGCCCATTGCGGACTGGAGAGAAAGCTATCCATTACCAATGTGATTCCAACAGGTCCTTGGAACAGCTGAAACGAGCGAAGCAATNAAATGCGTTAGGNCAATCAGCCATTTTCTACTCGTTTTGCCCAGCCCCTGTCTTTGTCTCCCAGGCGGGGGCAAGTGTTTTTGAATATTGATAGCGAATACCCTCGTCTTCAAGAATCGACTCGGTGATATCAAACATTTCTTGTCTTGGGAAGATGAGCGTTTCATAATTTCCAGCCAAGGTAAAAATAATAAATTCACCTTCCGACGAGCGGATCAACTCCACTAAATGCAGTAAGCTTTTCACCGGTTGATCGTTGACTTTTTCTACGACCGCAAAAACCTGTGGGTCATAACCCTCATGAATNGGATGGGGAAACATTCGAGCACCCATGACCACTAATTCCTTCCGATCACTATCTGCCAAATCATACCGCCGCCGAATAAGCGGGTTGCGNCTGGATGCGAGCAGTGCTTCACCCCTCGGGCCAGCCGTCCGCAAGAGATCTTGACTNCCCGAGGAAAAAACGATTGGTCCAAAAATGAAATGCTGCGGGTAGGTTCCCTTGAGTGGTTTGACCAACCATTCGGGATTNATCACCAGCGGAAGTTGAATGTCNATTTCCTGCCCGTCACGCATGATCGTAAGTGGNAAGAGACCATCTTTTTGATAACGGGGAATAAGATACTGAAAAGAGAGGCGCAGGTTATCCTCAACTTGCACATTTCCCTCTTGATCCAGCGGTACGTCACCAATCTTTGTGACAACGTCCCATGCCTTGAGTGGATAATTATCTTCNTCAGTAAATANTTTCCGGATCATTACCCCCCCGGTTTCTGAGGGCAACTGCAGACGATTACGAAGAGCTGGATTGCGGACCGTTTGCATCTCGTCGAGCATTTTGTGTTTACCGTTATACGTTCCATCTTCTAAATCTTTTAAGAAGAGTCGAATTTCTTCGGTGGGAATTAAGTAGCCGATATTTTCTGCACTCGGAATCCCGCTAAAAACCAAGCCGACAATTTTTCCTTCGGCAAGCGCAGGCCCGCCGCTATTTCCGGGATTGAGCGCCGCATCAATCTGAATGCGTAATCCTGGGGTCAGGTCGAAATAACGCGTAAACTCAATCCGTGAAATGATCCCCTCGGTAATCGATAATTGATCACCACCAATTGGATATCCGTAAACGTTCACGGTTTCTTTCAGTTTTGGAATTCCTTCGGCGAGTGGTAGCGGTGGTCGATTATCGAAGAAAGACTCATCCTCGACTTCCAAGAGGGCAAGATCCATTTCTGGTGCGAAGCCGACAATGCGCGCGGGAATTCTTTCGGTGGATTGATAACCTTGAACAAGCAGTCGACTCGTGTATTGAACGACGTGCGCGTTGGTGAGAATTCGTTTTCCATCAATAACAACTCCCGAACCAGTTGTTTGTCTCAACGGTCCCTTGGTCCACGGTCTGAGAAAATCAGGAGGTCGTCGGCTGGAGTGAATTTTTACAACCGCATTTCGAATCGGGTCGGCACAGGCAACAATAGGGCTGAACAACAAAAAAATAACGACAAGGCTGCGAAGGAACACAAAAGGTCTCCATCAAAAAGACTTCGGGTTGGAAACGCTATTCTAGCCGAAACATGCCCATTAGCGGGATGGCGAAAACCACCAGGAAGAAGCGTAAAAGAAACGAACTCGGCCGACAAACTCGGCGCTTGGTACTTAAAGCGACTTAAAAGTTCGTAGTTCTCTGTTTAAGCTAAAATCGGAAGCACGGCCCGAGCCGGTTCGACNCCCGTCAACCGCATATCGAGCCCCTGGTAGGGAACANTGAATCGCATGTGATCGATGCCCAGTAAATGGAGAATGGTTGCGTGTAAATCACGAACGTGAACCACATCCTGTTCCGCGTGATAACCAAAAGCATCTGTCGCGCCATGGGTGATTCCCGGCTTAATGCCACCACCCGCCATCCAGATAGAAAATCCTTTAATATGGTGATCGCGTCCCACCTTGCCCTTTCCTTGAAACATGGGTGTGCGACCAAATTCTCCTCCCCATACAACAAGTGTTTCGTCCAACAATCCGCGCTGCTGTAAATCGGTGACCAGGGCCCAGGCAGGACGATCAGTCAAACCGCAGCAGATATCCATATACTTTTCCAGCCCGCCATGATGATCCCATCCGCGATGATAGAGGTGAATAAATCGTACACCTCGTTCCGCTAAACGACGTGCAAGCAGACAGTTTGAAGCAAAAGAACCATCTCCCGGTGTGGCTCCATACATTTCTAATGTGTCCTGAGACTCATCGGAAAGGTCCATTAATTCTGGAACCGAAACCTGCATGCGAAATGCCATTTCATAGGCTGCTAACCGCGCATCAATTTCTGGATCGTGCAATTGTTGATTGCGATGTCGATTGAGGCCTTGGACCGCATCAATCAGAGTGCGCTGAGAAGACCGAGTAATTCCTTGTGGATTTCCCACATAATGCACTGGATCTCCCGACGCGTGGAACTCCACCCCTTGGAAACGACTCGGGAGAAATCCAGCCGCCCATTGTCGGGAGGCGATGGGTTGGGGACTTCGACCACCGACACTTGTCATCACGACAAATCCAGGCAGGTTTTCACTCTCACTTCCTAAGCCGTAGTTGATCCACGAACCCATTGAAGGCCGCCCACTAATCGCGGTGCCGGTGTTCATAAACGTATGTGCCGGATCGTGGTTGATTTGCTCAGTCACCATTGAGCGGACGATACAAATCTTGTCAGCTAACCGTGCCGTGAATGGTAGATAATCACTAATTTGCTGTCCACTTTGGCCGTATTTACGAAAGCGGGTCAACGGTCGCTGGCACTTTAATTCTTGGCCTTGCAGTTGCGCGATTGGTTGCCCCTGAGTGATCGAATCAGGCATCGGCTCACCGTGCATTTTTTCGAGCTGCTCTTTGTAATCAAAGGTTTCCAGATGACTGGGGCCCCCAGCCATGCAAAGAAAAATCACTCGTTTTGCACGCGGAGCAAAATGGGGTAAATCATTCAATCCCGCATAATTGGGAGTCGGTGCTGCAGCAAGACCTTTGTCGGAGGGTAAAAGACCCGCGAGTGCTACGCTTCCTAGTCCCAGCGCCGAACGCGAAAGAAAAGTCCTCCGGGCAGCAGTCAAATCAAGATTATTCAATGATTGCATCACAATTTAATTTCGGGTGATCGTTTCGTGCATATTTAAAAGTCCTCGAGCAACACTTGTCCATGCCGCTAGCTCCACTTTTTCACCTTCGACACTCGTGTTTTTTAGACCAGTTTGAATAAGCGCTTCTGCTGCTTGAGGATTTCTTTGGTAAGTTGCCCGACTTTTTTGTAGGAGTTGTTCTAACAATCGCATTTCAGTGGAATCAGGTTTTCGGGATACGGCCCGCTTGAAACCAAAGCGAATGCGTTCGCTATCTGTTGCGCCCCCTTCATCAATAATCTTTTTAGCCAGCACGCGGGCCGCTTCAATGAAAGTTGGATCATTCAGTAACACCAATGCAGCCGACGGCGTATTAGATTGAGGACGTTGAGCTGTGCATTCTTCGCGGAGTGGGGCATCAAATGCCCGGAGCATCGGGTGTAAAAACTGTCGTTGCCAATGCACATAAATTCCTCTTTGCCACTGACGTGCATCTGTATCGGCGTGGTAGGTTCGCTCAGGAAAATTCAAATGTCGATAATAACCCTCCGGTTGATATGGCTTCACACTGACACCACCTCGTTGAGGTTGAAGTAATCCGCTGATTGCCAAAGCGGCATCGCGAATCGTTTCGGCAGGGAAACGGAACCGAGCTTGTCGTGCGAAGAGTTGATTATCTGAATCACTGTCGCTCTGTCCTCCTTCACGATGCGATGTTAGTTTGTAGGTATGACTCATAACAAGTTGCTTTATTAAACGTTTTACATTCCAGTCGTTGTTTACAAAATCGAGTGCGAGGGTATCGAGAAGTGAAGCATGACTTGGTGGTGTTCCTTGTCCCCCAAAATCATCGAGTTGGGTTGCAATCCCCCGACCAAACAGGAGATACCACATTCGATTCACAAAGACGCGAGCCGTGAGCAATCCACTGCCGCCTTCTATGTCGGTTAGCCAGTGCGCCAGATCAAGTCGGTTGGCGCGTCGCCCAGCTGTTTGAATTTTACCTAAAAATTCCGGAATGCCCGGCTGAACGACCTCACCCGTTTCATCAAGCCAGTTACCGCGCGGCAGAACACGAATTTCGCGTGGGGCCACGGCGACAGTGACCATGGTTTTTCTGGTCTTTTTCCGGATCTCTTTGCGTTCCGCCTCTAATACTGCAATCGCTTCTTTATCCAGCGGATCGGCAGCATTGAGTGCGCTTAATTCGCCCTCAATCGCTTCTATCCGTTTGCGATCAGTGGCTGAAAAAACATACATTTCCGGTTCCCGCCTCGTGGGCAAGGTATTGGAGCCGGCAAATGTTTTGTCCTCATCGATATCCGCAAAAAAGGCCACCATCGAGTAAAAATCGCGCATTGTATAAGGATCAAATTTGTGGTCATGACACTGGCAGCAACCCATCGTGGCACCCATCCAGACACTTGATATATTGCGCACTCGATCTGCTGCATAGATTGCTAAATACTCTTTTTTTTGTACTCCTCCCTCATGCGACGTTTGTAGGAGTCGATTGTATCCGGATGCAATTTTTAATCGCATCTTTGCATTGACATCACCTTCTTCCTGTTGCGAAAGGAGATCACCGGCTAATTGCTCGTGGGTAAATCGGTCGAGGGGCAGATTTTCATTGAAACAATCGACAACGTAGTCACGGTAAGGTGAAATATTATGATCTTGGTCTCCATGGTACCCTACGGTGTCCGCATAACGAACTAAATCCAACCAATACATCGCCATTCGTTCACCGAAGTGTGGTGAGGCGAGCAGGCGGTCGACAAGTCTTTCATAGCGATCAGGCTGTTTACTTTTAAGAAACTGATCAACCACTTCGGGTTCAGGGGGTAAACCTGTGAGATCAATATGGATCCGCCGAACGAGGGTTGTCGGATCGGCATCCTCCGCAGGTGTGACTGAATCCTTATCAAGACGTGCAAGAATATATCGATCCGCAGCGTTTACCGGCCATTGCTTATCCTGAACCGATGGATGTTTTGTTTTACTGGGTGTTCGATAGGCCCAATGGTCTTCCCACTCGGCACCTTGTTCAATCCATCGCCGCAGCAGTTCAATCTCTTGATGACTGAGGTGCTTCCCGCTTTCCGGTTTGGGCATCTGAAGATCAGCATCAGGCTCCAAAATCCGTTGCATCAATTCACTTTCTTCCGGTTTACCGGGGACAATCGCGATTAAACCGGAATCCCCTTCAGCCAGAGCGGCTTCTTTCAAATCGAGCCGTAGACCTCCTTCCCGATGTGTTGCATCCGGTCCGTGGCAAAAAAAACAGTTATCCGAAAGGATCGGTCGAATGTGGCTATTGAAATCAACCCGTTCGCTCGTTTCTGCCATCGCAGTCGGGTAAATCAAAGCCATACATTGGCAGAAAATATAAATCTTTTGCAGCACAGACATCGCATGATACTTTCGATCGGCGGGCGGGAAGGCGGGCAGAGCCACGTCCGGTATCATTTTAACCTGACTATCAATAAACGGTCAAACAACAATTACACGTCGAATCACTGCGGATTATTCAAAACCAATGGCGTGGTTTTCATTGGAATAACTCGGAGCATCATGGGCTTCGATGTAGGACGACCATCAATCGTGGCTTCAAAAAAGATTGGTCGCTCTTGTGCCACTACCCAAGATTCACACGTAATGAAAACATCACGCTGATTTTCGTTGGCGGGCATCAGCACGCCGTTGAGACCGATATTATCAACGTATAATCCATGCGGCATATTCCACGCCGCTTCCTCTCGACCAAATCCAATAATACCTTCGTGATTCTTTCGATGAACTTCAAGTCGACACTTAATTGTTTTGCCTGCCGGAACGAGTAAGACAGGGAGACCATCACTTTCCAGAGATTCATTGTCGAGGATGACACTGATATCCAATTTGGATTGACGATCGAGTTTGATGGTCCCCAAATCTCCTAGTTCTTCAACAATCTCTTTTCCGTTGACCATCCCGCGGGCAACAACTTTAACTTTTTTGACAGCTTCGTCCGAGGGTGGCGCGGCATCGCTGGAAGCCTGTACCAGGGCAGTTGCCCGATGTTGTCCAGCCTCGATTGACAGGGGTGCTGTGATCGTAAATCCTTCGGGCAGATTCGCAACCTCGATCTGCACTGGCCCCTCAAAACCGTCAGTGCGTTTCAACTTCATATTCACGCGCCGCCCACCACCAGGAGGGACCATCAGATTTCGATCAAAACGTAGATGAAATCCTGGATTTTCGGGTCGAACTCGAAGTTTATAACTGTACTCGGGACCGGAAAAATTTCGTACGTCCCGCACTCGGACAAGATACTCACCCGTCTCGGGCGCCCTAAAAGTCAAACGCGAATCCGATCCGAACAGCCGGCGACTGTCATCATCGTTTTCATAATTGATGGGAAAAACGGGGAGGCCATTCGGTACGATCGATTTTTCTGATCGATGTGCTTCGACGATGTAACAGACTTCCCCGAGTGCATGGGAGAGCGGGGTTGTATCGTAGTAACATTGCCGTAAGCCAAAGTTAGGATAAACCTTGAATCCAGAGTCCGGCCCCCGCGGGTAGTGATACAAACGGACCACTTCACCATTCGCATAGAGATACTGATTAAGTTGCATTTCTCGCCAATTATGAAGACGAAAGTCATCGATTTGATTGGAATTTTTTCCTCGAAACGTAAAGTAGGAATCGCGAACCGCCTGTAGAAAAACGCGGGTGACCGGCTTGCCTTCAGCGTCAAGAATTTCAATCTTGGAATCCAATGGAGAATCGTTGCGGGCCGCATCAATTTCCAAAACCCAGCTTTGTCCCTTTTTGGAAAAAAAGCGGAATAAATCACTGTCGGAATTTTCCCCCGCGGTCGTTGTCTCTATGGTTCCATGAGCAACACTAGGTGGATGTAGCCGGTTTGCATCTGAAGTCGAATTATTAGGCTCCAGCTCAACAACCTCTTGTATTTGTTTACTCTCTCCATCACGGTTTGAAAGGGTTGCCTTGGAGCTTGCACCCTTCGCCAAACGTTTTCCCGAATCTTGTTCTGTGTGTGCAATCAGATTTTCTTGTTCCCAAAGATTTTCGACAAGAGGATAAAATCCCAGCGAGCCATCCATTCGGCCCGCCACTAATTGATTGCCCACCGAATCGATTGCCAATGCTTCGATGGAGTCGGGTTGATCTTCGTACACGACTCGTTGCGACAACTGGGGCATGTTCCAAACTTTGAGTGAATTGTCCAGAGCAGCTGAAACCAAGGATTTTCCATCAGCGGAATATCTTAATCGGGTAATCGCACCTTCGTGCCCAAACCGAGCATGAAGCATTGGATTAATCCTAAGCTGATCGCGCGATACCAATTTCCATACCCGAAGCCGATTATCTGCCCCCCCGGCGACGAATTGCGAACCATCGGGACTGAACGCCACGCTGTATTGTTCTTTGAGCGGTTCACTTCGGGTATCGACTCGACGACCACTTGGTACGTGCCATACTTTGACTGTGGTATCTCCGCTGGCACTGACTAAATTATTTGCATCTGGGCTAAAAGCAAGATCAAAAATCGGACCGTTGTGCCCAGAGAGCGTATGTAAAATCTCTCCGCTTTGAAAATCCCAGATCAAGATTTTCTGATCATAACTACCGCTGGCAAGTGTTTTCTCATCATCACTGACAATCGCCACATACACCGTATCCTGGTGACCGGAAAATGTTTTTAATTTTTTACCGTTTTCAACATCCCAAAGTACAATTTCGCCATTCTTTCCGGCGATGCCTCCCGCGACTAGCAACTTCTCAGAACTTGGTGTAAAGCGTAAGTCATTGATTTTTCCGCCATGCCCCTCCAGTCGATGAATTGGTTTATTCGCCGTAGGGTCTTCTCCCGGATTTTGCTTGAATAATTGGACCGTATCATAACGGGCAATCGCCAGCAGGTTGCCATCGGGTGAAACGGCGATCGCCGTGATTGGTTTTTTTCCTTCTGCGGGAGTAAGTCGCGGAGTCGTGACCACGCGTTTTTCGTCGCGCGATTGGCCTTTGGATCCAGAATTAATCCAGCGGCTTAAAACGGCAATCTCCTCAGTAGTGGGTCGGGGTTCTCCTTCGGGTGGCATGGCCGGTTCAACCGTACCATTAAGGACACCAAGCAATCGACTTTTTTCGGCTGTTGAAGCAAGGATCGGGCCGTCGGCTCCTCCCTTTTGTATGTCGGCGTAGGATTCGAGCGATAGCTCACCCTCTGGCTCACGGGCATTATGGCATCCGGTGCAATAGCGAGAGAAAATGGGTTGAACCGAGTTTTGATAATCCACTTCCACAGGATTCACTGCAGGTTTTGCAGGCGTTTCTGCGTGAAGGATTCCAGAAAAAACACCAGTGATGCCGCTGAGAGCCAGCAGCGCGACAGTCCGTACCAGAAAGCGCGGGCTGCGCCGGTCGTATTGGTCGTGTTGGTGTAGTGCGATCGTGTCCACGCGTTGCCTATCTTAGTGATTAAACAAAAACTCGCGGCTACTCATAATGCCCCAATATAAATCCTCGATCACTTCTCTCCGCTGATCGGCCGCTGCTGTCTCTAGAAGTGGAAGTAACTGGGTAACTTCTGCACTCGAAGGTTCGCGGGAGAGCGTACTCAAAAAAGCATCTTTTAAAATCACNTCATTGGCAGTCTCTTCGGCAATGACTTTTCCGACACAACTTTTTTCATCTTGCAGGCGTTCATTGACCGTATTGCCGTTGCTGATATGTAAGACCTGAACCAGACTCGGCGTGTTAGTTCGCTCACACTCACAGGTAATATTNCGCGCATTTCTACCAAACGTTTTGAGAAATGGTGCCAAAACAGCCGAATCATATAATTCAATCGCCCGGGTTCCCTCCGGGTATTCTTTCGTTTCGACAGTGCCTGAGCCATCGTAGGCCAGGTGGGTGAATTTTGCTGGCACCTCCGTTACCTGTGCAATGGCATCATGCAANACTTCTGCCATTAAACGCCGNGGGTAATAACGACTGTAAAATCGCTGATCATCCTCGTTTTCTGCAATCGGCAGACTACTTCGCTGGTANGTNTCTGATTGCAGAATCANCCGCATNAACCCTTTAAGATCGTAATCATGTTCGACCAGCCACTGCGCTAGGGCATCTAATAGAGGAGGATTACTCGCGGGATTAGAAACGCGCAAATCGTCGGTNGCATNTACTAAGCCAACGCCAAAAAANTTAGCCCAAACCCGATTTGCAATCGCGCGACTGAAGTAAGGGTTTTCCGGACTTGTGACCCAGTCGGCCAGAGCAAGACGTCTATCTTGTGGATCATCAAACGGTAAGGGCTCGCCATCCAGAGGTGCCGGTGGCTGAGGTTTTCCGGTACGCGGTTGAACGAGCTCACCTTCCGGTGCGACATAAAGGGTGCGAAGCCCGTTTCCACTCCTCGGATCNCCACCCCATCCCTTGCCCCGCACGCGGGCGAACAAATTGGCCATCGCATAATATTGGTCATTGGTCCATTTTTCCAACGGGTGATCNTGACATTTTGCACANCCGATCGACAATCCAAGAAATGCCTGGCTTACATTTTCACTCATATCTTCTGGAGTTTGATGGAGTGCGTAGAAATTAGTGGCTCCATCCAAATAACTGTTTCCGCTCGCAGTGATAATTTTTTGTACCAGTTTATCCCAAGGCACATCTTCNGCNACTTGCGAGCGAATCCAATCNTAGTAGGCCTTGACTGCTTTTGGTCGCAGGCGTCTTCCGTTGACCAATAAAAGATCAGACCATTTGTATGTCCAGTAATCAATAAATTCTTCACGCGCTAGCAGTGATTCAATCACTCCATCGCGATGCCGCTGATTTTTTTCCAGATCGAACGCACTGTCTTCGGCCGAATCAATAAACGCTTCCGTTTCCNGGCGGCTCGGTAAGGTACCNATTGTGTCNAGATAAGCCCGNCGCANAAATTCTTCATCACCGGATCGGGGAGAAGGTGCAAGGTTGAGNCTTTTTAGTTTATCTAAAACCAAAGCATCAATAAAATTTCTTTGCGTNGCTTTTNGATAAGCNACATCGCTCACTTGATATGGATAGGGCGACTTGATTTCAGAGAGTACAATTTGGCTCGAAAACCAAACGACGATTGCCCCCTGCCCGTGACCGATGACCTCGATCTGGCCCTCTGGCGACACGGTGGCTACCGTAGCGTTGCTCGAGGAAAATTTTGCCCAGCGGGTAACATCTTCCTGACGACCATCGCTGTAATGTGCAGTCACAATCAGTTGCTGTTGATCCTCAGGTTGGAGCGTCACTGCATTCGGCAATACTTGAACGGATGTTAAATACGGATCACCGGAACTCGGAGCGTTTGCCCCGTCACTGATCCATTTTCCCAGCAACCGGTAATCTGCGGAGTCGACCTCGAGGCGGACGCCTCCTTTATGAGGCACACTACCGGTAGGTTTGGTGAGGATTAAACTTTGCCCCGGGTCGGCAGGCTCAAGCCGCCTTCCCCGCGATTGACGGGTGATCCACCAGTAATCGCTGGCCGGATCGTATCCACGCAGCGAAAGCTTGAAGCCTCCTTTGCCTGCTAAAGCTCCATGACAGGCACCGGAATTGCAGCCTTGTTTGGCGAGTATAGGGAGCACATGGCGGCGGAAGTCCCAAGCCAAATCGGTCGTCGTACCGCTGACCACAACCGTTGCCTCTGCGTTTTTTCCTTGCCAAGTCGCCCGAATCTTTGTTTCACCATCCCCGATTGCCCGCGCCCGGTTGTCCTCCACAACGACAACTTCCGGATCGTCCGATGTCCATACCACATCGTCTAGAATTTGGCCCACCTGGCCCACATAGCTGCCATCTTGATTGCGCCGCTCCAAGACCAGACTTTGTTCGGCCTCTGGATACATCAATTGAAAAGACTCAGGCAGAACGACTAAGGTTTCTTCCGCCGGTGCCCCCGTTGCACCCGTTGCAACAAGGACCACCAAAAAACCGAGGAGTGAAGATCGGAATATCATCGATATTACCTGTTTCCGGTCTTAAAATAATTCTTTGATTTCATGCCGCCCAAAATCGACAATCGGAAATGGTCGGCCAGCGGGCCCAGGTAATTCGGTTTCTAGATCGAAACCCATGCCACGAAAGATAGTACCTACAATTTCCGGCGGATCGGCTGGTCTGTCTGCAGGCACACCGCCAATAGGATCACTTTGACCAACGACGCGACCACCCTGGACGCCACCCCCGGCAAAATAACAGGTGAAACATTGAGGCCAGTGATCGCGTCCGCCGGCAGGATTCACTTTTGGAGTTCGCCCGAATTCCGCAACGCAAGCGACCATTGTTTTGTCCAGCATGCCGCGCTGATCCAAATCTTCGATCAACGCCGAGTAAGCCTGATCGTACATCGGGGCGACAATATTTTTCATTCCTTCAATCGAAGTAAATGGCTTGGATCCATGGATATCCCAAGTAATTTCATCAAAGACGGTGAGGAACGTATTGATCGTGACAAATCGCACTCCAGCTTCAATCAGTCGACGAGCCAGTAAACAGCACTGACCGAAGCGATTGCGACCATAGCGATCGCGCACTTTGGGTTTTTCCTTCGATAGATCGAACGCTTCTTTTGCTTGTGGACTTGTCATCAGACGATATGCTGCCTGAAAGTTACCATCCAAAAGTTTTGCATCCGCACTCTGTTCAAAGTGGTCGAGGGTTGCATCGACAATATCGCGCATTTTCTGACGGCGATTAAGCCGCGCAGTACCGATTTCGGCGGGTGGCAACAGATCCGGAACTTGAAAATCGGGCTTGGATGGATCTGCAGAAAGAACGAACGGGTCGTGAGATTTTCCTAGAAAACCTCCTGCCTGCCCGTTGGGTAAGTTTCCCCCACCTCGGCCCATCAGTTCAGGAAGAACGACGTGCGCCGGTAAATCGGTGCGACGACCGCGGAGATAGTCCACCACCGAACCCACATGCGGTGTCTCAACGCCTCCGACAAATTTACGTCCCGTTTGCAGCATTTGCCATCCCGCGTCATGGACAGCTGCAGATGTGTGATAGCAACTTCGGACGAGTGAAAACTTATCTGCGATTCGCGCGTGCTGGGGAAGAATTTCGGAGAGTTGGATCTCGGGCGAGGCGGTGGAGATTGCCTTGAAGGGTCCTCGTATTTCGGCCGGTGCATTTGGCTTGGGGTCAAACGTATCGAGTTGACTTGGAGCTCCGAGATTAAAAATCATAATCCCCGATCGTTCGTCATCAACCAAGTGGCCCTGCTCCTTGGCTTGGAGTAAACCCGGCAGGGTCAAGCCTGCGGCAGCCAAGGTACCAACCTGAAGAAAATCACGACGTGTCACACCGTTGCATGTGTGCGTCGAGCCAACCCCCTCAAAACGGAGCATGAGAAAATCCTTAACTTGCTTCTTGATAACGGAAGAGCCGATGCCTGACTCTCTATTTTAGCCAGATCTTGGGCAATGAACGAGAAAGCTCGGGGCAAAATCACCGATTCCCGAGTCTTGTGCGGTAAAAGACGCTCAAACCCATCCGCACGAAAACACACAAGGCGTTGCCATATATAGAGATACATTCAATAAAACATCGACACCGAGTCTCTCGGCTGGGGCCAAATCGCTTTAGCGGGAGGAAAGCTCTTTGACCGTTTTGACGAGAAGAATAACGTTTTCCACTGGAATTTGTGGCAGAATCCCATGGCCCAGGTTGAAGATATGGCCTGAACGGTTTGCCGCTTGCGCTAGGATTTTGCCGGCTGCTTCTCGAATCTGTTCCTCAGGAGCCAAGAGCGTCATGGGGTCAAGATTTCCCATCATCCCACAACGCTCGCCGATGGCTGTCCATGCGTCATCGAGTGCAAT
Organism: Planctomycetaceae bacterium TMED10; assembly: GCA_002168195.1. Lineage (GTDB taxonomy): Bacteria > Planctomycetota > Planctomycetia > Pirellulales > UBA7805 > UBA7805. The sequence goes on along the minus strand of NHBP01000008.1, from coordinate 68,747 downwards.
GCGCCAATCCACCCCGATTACATCTCCTCCCGCTTCGGCCAACAGGGGATACAGCGCCGGATTGCCCGTCGCAAAGTGAATCACAGGAATGTCGCCTTGCAAGCTTTGAATTAAACGACGGCTATGTGGCAGCACAAATTGTCGATAGTCACTACAACTTAAGCATCCGACCCAGCTATCAAAAATTTGAACCGCCTGAACGCCGGCTGCGATTTGCGCGTTGAGATAAAGTGAGATGCTTTGAACAAGACGATCCATCAGTGCTTCCCAGGCATCGGGATTGCGATACATAAGTGTTTTAGTATGAAGATAATTACGTGATCCGGATCCTTCGATGGTGTAGCTTGCCAGGGTGAACGGTGCACCAGCAAATCCGATTAAAGGCATTGTCGCAGGCATTTGTGCACGCGTCAGCTGAACTGTTTCCATGACATAGTGAAGCGAATCAACGCTCTCAAGGGCCAGGATTCGATCGACATCTTCACTTTGCCGGACAGGATTATGAATCACCGGTCCTTCCCCTTGACCGTACTCAAGTTCCAATCCCATCGGTTCAAGGATGGGTAATAGGTCGGAAAAAATGATTGCAGCATCCACGTCCAATCGTTCCGCTGCCGTAATAGCAACTTCTGCACAGAGCGCTGGATTTTTACAGAGTTCTAAAAAACTTGTTTTTGCTCGAACCTCCCGATACTCCTTCATATACCGACCCGCTTGACGCATTAACCAGATGGGAGTTCGCGGGACTGATTCCCTTCGACATGCACGAAGAAAGAGGCTCTGTTTCCAAGCCGGATTTTGAGTCGGTCCGGATGGATCTTGTGCCACGGGTGAAAGAACGTGCGCGAGTTTTTGTTTACGCGCTCTTAATTCCGGCGCAGATTGAGTCGCTAGCGCGACGAGTTGCCCCATTTTATGTGTGTCTGCTTCAAGATCCACCGCCAGCCGATTTTCTCTAAGAGAATGACTCGTGGTCGGCCCAATCGAGGCCACTACCACTTTCTGCAACGCAGCGTGCAATGCATCAAGCACTCCTATTTGTTCCGCAAGTGTTAGTAAATTATTGACCTGATTGGCTGACGTAAACAAAGCAACATCAATTTCATGGTCGAGAATGGCGCGAATATTCTCTTCCAGCGGACCTGTGTCTGTAGGTAGTGCCCAGCGATATATTTGGACTGGAAATACAGTGGCTCCCCGGGCCTCCAGTCCCGCAATAAGACTCGGATTAGAAATACCGTATTCCTGTACACCAACCCGCTGCCCTGCCAGGGGAATGTGTCTATCCATTAACTGCAATATTTCTCGCCAAGTGTGGGGCGAATCGGCTTGAAAAGATGGCTTCACCCCTAAACGTTTAAGAGCTGCCACCGGCTTTGGTCCGCGGGCGATTGTTTTGGTATCAGCTAAGGCGGTCAAAAAGCGTTCGCGATCAATGTGTCTTTCAACAACCTGCGTTAATGTGTCGACGCCGACTCCTGTAAGCAAGATAACGGCGTCAATTTCTGCCGTGATTAAACGATGTGCAAAGTCGATCGCTTGTTTGTTTTCATCGAGCGGAACTTCACGCATAGAAGGACTCACATGCGGGGTACCCCCGTGCCTTTCAATCAGCCGAGTCATTTCCTGACCGCGACGACTCTCAAAGGCGGCAACGTGCAATCCGGCAGAAGACATAAGAAGTGACCAGCTAAAGGAACAAAGGTTTGCTTCATGCTAGTCGGAGAATCAAGATCTGAATAGCCGGTCTCTCAATCCTGGTGGGGCAAAGCGTTCCCCAGAATAATAAATCTTAACTGCCTGAGACGCGGTTGAATCGTTTAGAAACGCACCGCGTGGCGGAGGAGTTGAATGGCCGTCACCGCCTGTCGCCATAAGAATCGCCCTGAAGATTTTTCTCCAGTGGTTGAATCAAGCGGCATTTCATAAATTCGCCGACCCTTTTTGGAAAGCTGGAAAATCATTTCTATATCCGTTGCCTGCCGAGTTTTCTCGGAACTGATGGCATCCAGTGCGGTTCGACGAAATGCTTTCATCGGACTTCCTGTATGACTCAGGTGTTGTCCCGTACTGAGATTCAAAAATCCGGTTAAGAGTCGATCGATCGCCCGTACCCAACCGGTCTCTTGCTCAGGGCAGGAAAGTATGTGATGCGATCCATAAACCACGTCGCAGCACCCAGCGAGGATGGGTTTTACCAACATGACAACATCTTTATTTTTAATGTCCGTGATGCCATCAACGACCACAATCACTTTTCCGAAAGAGGCTGCCAAACCAGTCTGCAGCGCGGCGCTTTGCCCGCGATGGGAATCGTGTTGGAGCAACGTAACCTCAGGATATTTTTCTCTGAACGATTGTATGAGCGATACGGTTGCATCGGTGCTACCATCATCAATAATTAGAATTTCTTTTTCCGCCTGTAGTGCCAATAGCGTATCCAAAAGCGTGGATATCCAGCCTTGGGAATTGTAGGTCGGAATGACGATCGACAGCATCGGTTCCGTGTAGCTCTGTCGTTCACGCTGTAGCAAATCATCCGCATGGGAGAGCGTGGCCTCCATGGGTTGTTCAGTTGCATTGCTTCCTGATTCTCCTACATGCACACGATAGTAGGGTTTGATTTGGGCAGATAAATCGTTGCCCTGTATGCGAGAGGATACTTTGGAATTCGTTTTGGATTCGCTTCGTTCCATGGATAATTCTCTACAACGTAAAATGAAGTTAAAAATGCAACTGCTATATCCTTCGACCGAATAGGGTGGAGACATTGGCATTGGTCGAAGAGAGTTATCTTTTGCGACAGGAGCAATTGTGCAGCCCCTGCGAGGTGTAAAGCTTATGCCTATTGTATGTACATTCAGACGCTTAATAGCTGGTTTGTAGTGCAGCGCTGCCCTAGGTCGTGCAGGTTATGCCGGTCAATCGGATTACCTTTGGATGCACCTCGATCTCCGCCAAATCTTGATTTGCAGCGATTCTGCCGCAGCTATCGGCCCGCAGCATTCCCTGCTCTGATCCCTATCCCCAAAATTGTGTCTAGCGGACAGTATCTTTCAGGAGTAGGATAACCCCGTTCGTTTCCTGGAGATTGGATCTGGCCCTCCTTTAGACAAAGTGAAGACCCCATGACCGGGCCGCTGATTGCTTTGATCGCCAAACTGCTTACTGGAGCCAGTGCCCGCTGGGTCGACTGCCAGCCCGATACGTGTCAACGCGTCTATTTTGCCAACCACACCAGCCACCTGGATTCCCTTGTTATTTGGTCTGCCCTGCCTGGGCCGATCCGTACATTGACTAGGCCTGTTGCAGCAAAGGATTATTGGGGCAAAACGATGCTTCGTCGCTATGTTGCAGGACATTTTAATGCTTTATTGATTGACCGGAAGGATATTAAGGTCCACCAGTCCCCGGTGGATCTGCTCCTGCGAGAAATAGGAAGTGTGAATTCACTAATCGTATTTCCCGAGGGGCATCGTTCGTCGGGCATCCAAATTGGAGCCTTTAAAAGCGGACTTTACTATCTGTGTAAAAAGCGACCCGATCTGGAGGCCGTACCGGTCCATCTGGATAATATGAATCGCATTCTACCTCGAGGAGAATTTTTGCCCGTGCCACTCTTGAGTTGCATTACCTTTGGAAAGCCCATGTGGTTGGAGAGTGGCGAACAGAAAACGGACTTTCTCGAAAGAGCCAGAGAAAATCTATTGCGTTTAAAGGATGTCTGAATATGGTCAGTGATCCGATAACCTGGATTTTTGTTGTTGGCGTTCTCCTCTTGCTCGGAGTGGCAACGACGGTCGGTCAATTTCTTAAAGGCCAACCAGAGTCGGGACTGAACCCGGCAATGGTGCAAACCTTTAATCGCCGCATTCGTGCCTGGTGGTTACTTTGTTCTCTTGTAGCAGCCGCTCTTTTCTTACCGCGCAGTGTGACTGTCGTGCTTTTCGGCGCATTAGCTTTTTGGGCTCTACGCGAATTTATTACTTTGACTCCAACTCGATTAAGTGATCATCGCACACTGTTTTGGGTTTTTATTCTCTTTACACCGCTGCAGTTTGTGCTCGTTGGGCTCGGTAAGTACGATCTTTACAGTACACTTATCCCTGTCTATGGCCTTCTGTTTGTCACAGCCCGAGTTGCTTTCTCGGGGGATCCTAAACGCTTTCTCGAACGGACCGCAAAAATTCAGGCCGGGCTCGTGCTTTGCATCTACTGTTTGAGTTTGGCTCCTGCGCTGTTGTATCTCGATATCTACACAACGGCCGATATAAGTAAATTGCAAGCTGCAATTCCCGGTACAGACCCACAGGTAAATACCTATGGTAAAAACGCTCTACTACTGTTTTATTTCGTGTTTATTGTGCAAATGGGTGATGCCCTGCAGTACCTATGGGGAAAAATTCTTGGACAACGGGTCATTGCCCCCTTGGTAAGCTCAACGCGAACCTGGGAGGGAATGCTTGCGGGATCTGGAAGCGCAGCTTTATTGGGTGCCGCCCTCTATTGGGCAACGCCTTTCAACGAGTGGCAAGCAGGCTGCATCTCGTTGGTCATTGCACTCACGGGATTCGCAGGCGGCATGGCAATGTCAGCAATCAAACGGGACCGAGGGGTGCAAGATTACGGTACCTTGGTGGTCGGACACGGCGGTGTGCTCGATCGAATCGATTCGCTTTGCTTTGCAGCGCCCGTTTTCTTTTTACTGACTAAAACGTTTTTCACTTTGTCTTGATAGGCAAGTGATTGAATAGGGAAGAGTCGCCATCTTCAAGGCAATGATCTTCGTCGTAACGATCAACGAAGAATCGTTTGTTGCGTCGGTTGCATCGGTTGTTGACGTGTTGCTTGGTAGGGCTGATTCTTGTCCGCCGACGCGATACTGCCGGGTGTAAAAGAACGATTTTTACGAGAATGAGTCCCCGCAGCGACCCAGCCATCCACCGTATTGGTGGTCGATTGTGCTTTTGGTTGATCTTGCGCAAATCCATCGAAGCCGTTTTTTTGTAGTCCAGCGGATCGATGGATCAGATTCGGTTCCGGGCGGGACCGTCTTTTACTGCCGTTGGTGGTGGCGATGGTGTCGATGGCGGCGATGCCCCTATTCTGTGCCGGAGTTTGCCCCGCTTTGGAAGAAGCCAATAGTGAGCGGTTTGGACTTCCTTGCTTCACCCACTCAAGCCATTCATTTTGTAAGCGGCCAAGATCGGTCACGCCATAGGATGCCTCAAGGGCTCGCATCCAATTCTCATCCTGCAGTCCATCACCTACAAAATTTACGAACTTTTTTTCTCCGCCTTCCTCAATCAGATAGCGGGCGAGAGAGTAACCTTCGGCATACAAAGGGAGGACGTCAGCAGGATATTCCTTCATCGCCAACATCTGACTAAAAGCAATTCCCCGCTGGGTCTGAAGAAAAGAAATAAGCATAGTTTCGTGCCGTTTTTTTTCCGAGGGATGCTCTACCGTGGTGCAAGCTCCCTCGTCCGCCCAGCGAGGTAACGGTTGCCTGAAGTGGGTGGCAAAAATAGTGTGTGTGACTTCATGTGGCAGTACAGAATCAAGAATCCGAATTTCAGAACCTTGGATATTCATTCGCCATCCGCCGACCGTATTGTTTTGAAAAACGAAACTTGTGGCACCACCCGCGCCCAGGTTAGCTCCTACTTGTGCGGTGATCGGACAGGGACTGCTCCAGGCGGGCAGGGTCTGTCCTAACCATCGTTCGGCAAGTTCGTTGCGGTAGACCTCAGCCGCATCACCAATCTTCTTGGCCAACTGGGGAGTCGGTGCAGAAACGATAAAATTCGTTGTCCGGTAGGAGGCAGCGATGCTCGTCAGACTTGCAGTGAGGATGGCGATGCGGAGAAGAGGAGCTTCCATGCTCGGGGGTCCTTGCGGGTGGGTTGGTGGCATAGGTTGGGGGCGGGGAGGGTAGCGAAAGACTTGTTTTCCAACCAGTGCAATTCCAGTGACCGTGTGAATCCTTTGACTGGCAACAACCGAGAACAGGCTCGTAGCAGTCACTTCAAGGTCGCCACCAAAGATTTGAAGTGGCACAACCTGTTCTTTAAGAACGACTTAGCATAGATGAAGTAAATCTTGACACACGATCCGGCTCTCTTTAGGATCGGATGCTGTAACTCTTTATTTTTTAGAAGCTTGCAGCTTTTCTGGGCTTATCATATGGACCTTCAAACAGTTCTCATCATCCTGGGCGTTCTGGGAACCATCCTTTTCCTGGTTGCCTTGGTCATGAGCTACAAGTCGTGGCGGTGGCACACTCTCCTGTTGGTGTGGCTCGTCTTTGCGGCTGCCTGCGTCGCTATGGGGATGAGTTTACAGACCCTGAAAGTCCATCAAAGTTGGCGAGAAATATTACTCGTTGATGACCGCGATCCAGCTGGCGGACAACCGATCGCCGGATTGATTGAAAAAACTGAAGCCCTACGCAAGGAAAATTATCAACTTGAATTCGGCACCGAAGATGAGCGCGGGCGGATCAAACCCGCAGATTATGGCATTGCCCAATTAGAGTTAAAATTAGCTGCGTTGCTTTTGGACCGGGGACGGATGTGGAATGATGCACAGCCCGTCGAGATCAGCGCAGATGACATGGTCACTGTGCAATTCGACCGACCTCAGACCTACCGCTTGGAAAAAGACCTTCCCGTTTACGCGTTCAGTAGCGAATCATTTGTAAATAGTGGGAAGTATTTGGGCATGTTCCGAGTCGCCGAGGTCATTGGCAATCAGGCCGCCGAAGGTGAAGAACCCTCAGCGAATGAGGGCCCACTTCGGGCCGCGCTTCGCCCGCAATGGCCGGTCACGGAGGAAGAGCGGAAGCGTTTGCAAAAAAGTGTGCAAAATGGCGAACTCTGGATTCTTTATGACAAGATGCCAGTCGATCGCCACCTGGTTTTCAACGGCTTAGAGGCGCTTGATGTTGAAATTGAAGAAGAGATTTTTGATGAAATGGATCGCGCCGCCCGATTGCGAAAAATTTTACCACCTCGAACAGTCCAAGAATTTATTGATGATTATCAGCCCGCGCGTCCCGAGCATCCCCCAGAACGCATCGAAGAGTTGGTGGAATTTCTTGAGGATTTCCCAGACGAGGATGACGCCGCCCGTTTTGTGGAGGGACAAAATGTTTGGCTTCCGCAGGAGGGTGCAGAAGAGGGCAGCACCATCGCCATTCGCGATTCAATCACCGGTGGAACTTTGGAGATAGAAGCAATACCTGAAATCAGCACGTTAATCGAAAATGAAATTATTGAACGCGTAGAAGAAGAAGGTTCGCCNCGGTATTCGNGGCAACTGCGAGANTANGCGNATCTTTTTCGGGATATGTATCGCGAGCGNAAGCGACAAGATTTTGANATANCNGANACAAATTNAAAAATTTCNGAAGTGCAAACCCTCATCGCCGAAAAGCAACANGTGATCAAGCTTTTTGAAGAAGAAAAAGGGCGTCTCGATAGAGATCGCCAGCAATTTATCAAGGATCGAAAAACGATTGATGNTCTCGTTTCCAAAGTACGNAACAAAACCACTGCCAGCAATCGACGATTGGTTGANATTCGNAACGAAACAATCAAACTCGGTAAGCAACTNACTGAAAAACAATTAAACGCNGTGAAAGAGATAGATCGTCGAGCCCCGGATCCAAAGTCGACTTCAGGTTCNGGGTAAGAGACGGAAATNGCATCTTTCGTGCACAGGCGTGGCCTTGATATCCGATGGTGAGTAGCGGTTTTCTTCTCACTCAAACCGATCGCTTTTTCATTGACTGCATTTTAAATCTTGGTGGTTTATGGGACTCGATAGTCGCGATTATTATCAGCAACCGCCCCCTGAATATGGTTTCGGCGGAGGCCCATCCNATGGTGGTAGGGCCCAGGGNCGGATGATGGTTACCCAGTTGGTAATCATTAACGCGGTGGTTTACCTATTTGAAATATTATTTGATCAATCTTACTTCACCGAAAAATACCTTGCTCTCGATAGCGGACTCTTTGTTACGAACTGGAAATTGTGGCAGATCATTACCTACGGATTTGTGCATGCTCGAAGCGATATTTTTCATATTTTNGGCAACATGTTCTGTTTATGGTTTTTTGGCCGCGATGTTGAGGGGATCTATGGGAAGCGTGCTTTTCTCGCTTTTTATCTCTCTACGATTGCGATCGCCGGTGTTTTGGGCCTTTATACCCAACANTTGATAACCGGTACCNCAGTGAGCTTGCTGGGNGCCTCCGGTGGTGTCGCTGGCGTGATCATTCTTTACTGTTGCCACTTCCCGCAAAGAACCTTATTGCTGTATTTTGTGATCCCCGTTCGCGCATGGGTGTTAGGCGTCATCTTTTTGGTCTACGACTTTTTTGGCACCTTTAGTGATACACATGTTGCGCATACGGCACACTTAGTGGGCGCCGCGTGTGGCTGGATTTATTTCAAAACGGGCTGGGATTTAGGTCGCTGCCTACCGAAGCGGAAACAATTTGAGCGGTTCGGACCACAAAGGAAGGTGCGATTGCATCAACCCAAAGAAGACAATATGGCTCAGGAAGTCGATCGACTGTTAGAAAAAATTAACCGGGAAGGAACTGAAAGCCTTTCCAATAAGGAACGGCGTGCGCTCGAGCGCGCGAGCAAACAATATAGAGATCGGGAGCCACCGAATCTCTAAAGCGGTTTTTTNGGTAGCTGCCGCGGGAAGGGAGCCCGGATCCGTTGCGGTGGCGGGTATCCATGCTCGTCCTCCCATTCCAGNCGCTCTTGATCGGACGCATAATAACGGAGATAGATTTCCGGATTCCGACTCGCATCTGCACAGTCCCAATGAAGNTAGCTATCGATGTCTGCGATTTTCTTTTCTTCGCTGGGAAGAATATCTCGAAAGATCAATTGATAAAGCTCACGATCCGATAAATGATCGGTGAATTCCAGAACAATTCGCTTTTCGAACAAGCGATAGATGGTTTCCCAGAGAACTTTATGTAAAGCATCTTCTCCTTCTAGCTCCGTCGAAAAATCATCAGGTCTCGGCATCGATAAGGGTGGCTCAAACCAGGCATTGATTGGTAGTACCGGTGCCCGTTCCCAAGCTAACATGGAGGCTAAAAATTCATTCTCTTTGGCTGTCGAAAAGGCTTGTACATTAACNCGGCAGATGGCCTCGTCAACATANGGTTCAATTTGATCNCGTAGTTCCGCATTGCGGAGCAGNTGATCAACCTCATCGAACTGAAAAGAATTTGTCTCAGAATTTTCCATAATGAAGTCACTTTTTGCCAATGAAAGAGCGTAAATCAGCTTGGTTAATAACGTAGTAATATCTCTTCCTTCGACTCTAACAACGATTTGGTTAGGATCAACAGGTCAACCGACCAGTTTTAAAGAAACGCTTTTGATCTTCGATCGATTGATCGATACNACTGAGAAACTTCGCCCGCATACTCCTCGTAATCGTTACAGTATGACGAGGGGCCGCNAACAAGGNATTTAAAAAGTGTTTAAAATAACTTGGATGCGNATCGAGATTACTCGCTCTTCGCTGGAGCAACCGATTCCATGGTTCCCAGTTCGTGATCGAGCTCGCTAATTTTCTCGACCCGTCGGGCATGACGCCCACCATCAAATTCAGTGGACAGCCAAATTTCGACCATATGATCGATAAGTTTTACGCCAAGTAAATCAGCCGAAAGACAGAGGATATTCAGGTCGTTATGTCGNCGGCTCATTTCCGCAGTCAAGTCATCGTGGCAAGGCGCAGCTCGCACGCCGGNAAATTTGTTTGCCACAATAGCCATTCCAATTCCAGTGCCACAGATAAGAATTCCACGGTCTGACTCACTCTGACTGACNCGTCGACCTACTTCAGCTGCGATATCAGGGTAGTCNACACTTTCATCACTTTGGGTACCCACATCGAAAACGTCGTGCCCCAGTTGGCGCAATAAATCAATGATTTGTCTTTTGACATCCACTCCGCGGTGATCACTTCCTATCGATATTCTCATCTGATTGTATTCCTCCGGTGGCAATGCAGCCGGGTATTTCGGTTAGTTATTGAGGGTGATGCCCTCAATCCTTGTTTCCAGTTCGTTGCGGATTTGGTCGGCGCANCTTTGGTATTCAGCAACCGACTCACCAATCGGATCTGCTACGTCTTTGCCATTCAAACGCAGGATTTCCGTACGCGATGCCGCTTCGGGCCATTGTGTCAATAATGCTTCACGGTGCCCCCGCGTCATCGTAAGAATCAAATCAGCGTGTCGGACCATCTGCTCAGATACTGGCTGTGCGGAGTGGGAACGAAGATCGAGATTCATTTTCTCCATCACTTCAACACCCTGAGNCGAAGCCCTGCCGCCTGCCATCGCTGCAATGCCTGCGGAGGCAATCACGACACCGTGATCTTCAATATCCGCTTCGGCGCAGCCAATTTTTTTTGCCAGTAGACTCCTTCCAATGACTTCGGCCATTGGACTTCGGCAAGTATTTCCCGTGCAGACGATTAAAATCATTAAACTCGAAAGACGCTTCAAATGCTGTTCCGTTACGACCCCCGCCCNTAAAATGTCGTAGCTTGTTTCATGNACTCTCACCACAGATGAGGGCTGGCCTAATCGACTTTTTCCATCGTCAAGCACCAAGTCAATTTGTTCACCAAACGCCGAAACAACTTCTTCTGCCGTAATTGCCTCCGGTTTGCCACTTTGATTTGCACTGGTCAGTGCCACCGGACCGGTCAACATTCGTAGCACATCTAAAATCAATGGATGCGCCGGAACGCGTAGACCAACCGTGCCATTGGGAACAACCGCTTGCCGGACTTTAGGGGGAAGTTGCGCAAGTAAACTTTCAGGATGATGATTTTCCGCAACGAGCGTGAGGGGTCCAGGCCAGCATCGCCGCGAAAGGCGCCTACCCATCGGACTTAAATCGGGCGCATAATCAAGTGCTTCTTCAGCACTTCTCACAGCAAGCGTGAAAGGGTGACCCTGCCCCCGNCCCTTCGCATCAATCAACCGATCGATTGCTGCCTCATCGAGCGCACTAGCGGCCAAACCGTAAACGGTTTCAGTGGGAAACGCGACCAATCGCCCGCCCGCAAGCGCTTCGACCGCCCGATGAACCACATCACGCGGATCCTGAGCAGCCCGAGTATCAATTACCACTGGAGTCATGGGGGTGCGTACTTCTACCGTGGTTTAATGAAAGATTCTCAGGCAACGTTCTGCGCGGGTGAAAAGAGGAAGCTGTCGATCCTTGGCGCAATTAAACGTGCGGAAAACTCTGTCCGAATTGATAGCGTCCGAGCGGAAAGCCTACCCGCAAAAGCCCTCAGACGTCAAGTAGATANCCCCCTGAAAGAGCTATTTGTGGGATGGGAAGTCAGAAAAATCGCCTATTTCCAAGGGTCCGATAATTTCAGTCAGTTTCTCTTGACCTGTCAGCGGAAGAAGCGGTTCAATCCACTATGCGCCATTTCTTTGCTTTCACCTTGTGCTGTCTGAGCCTTTTGTCGGTCGACGCCAGCGAACCTGAAAATCCTCTTCAAGGGTCCCTGCGCGATCCCTGGCAAGTCGTGACCGGAGGTGAAAAAAAGACAAAGGTGGTTGCAAGTGAAANNGCTCCCCATCTGNTGCCCACTGCATNCCCTCAAACTGAAACATCCTCGTTCGGCCCTTCTTTTGCGGATTTCCAATTGCAATATGACTCGCAACTGGATCTTTCCACCCTTGAGAATAAAGGTGAAGATTCGGTAGCCCATCGCTACGCTCGCGGAGAAAAAGAGTGGGACCATTTTCACCCCTCCCAGCAAATTTTACCTGCCGGCACGATTTTTTATGGTGATCCAAGTGTCTTAGCAGCAAATCGAACACCTTCTACCACTACAATCGATATGAATCGTTGGGCCATTTTGATATCGCTCACACTTCTTGTTGCAATGCTGCTGCTGCTCGGGACTTACTTTTGGNTGCGACATCGAAGAAATTTGTCGCNANCCCCGTAGCTTTTCAACAAAAGCNTCGCCGGTCGTACTGATCGGGTAAAGCTTAAGGGTTGAACCAAAATATATATTTTCTTTCCGCTTGCACGCCGATGACATCTGACCNGTNAGATTTTACACGAAGTCGGATCTTACTGTTGTGANTTGATATCTCCCGCGATGGACCGCGACCCACCTCTGCTCACAGGTCGCAGAATCTTGTTCCATCGCACGACATTTTTGTTGATTGTCTGTTTTCAACTATTNCTCCTTCCCGCAATGTGCTCGGCACAGAACTGTGCGCCGGGAGGTTTGTGAAGACCCCCGTCACACNTGCGGGGTCCCCGTAAACTGCCTTCTCTAACTGTTCCATCAGCACCAGCACCGCCGAATCAGGGTGTTGCAACCAAACAACAAANCCCACATCCAGCAGTGGTCCGTATTGTTGCCAATGAAGGAAACACAACGTCGCTCGGGTCAGGAACCCTGATCCATGTGACGCAAGACTTTGGCTTGGTNATTACNAACTGGCANGTCGTTCGTGGGGCAAAGGGCCCGGTCGAGGTTATTTTTCCGGATGGATTTCGCTCGGGTGGAACTGTGATGAAACTGGATGATTCCTGGGATCTTGCCGCCGTCGGTATCTGGCGCCCCAANGTTGCTCCGGTCCGATTGGCAGGGCAGGCACCGGTTCGGGGCGATTGGCTATCGATTGCCGGATATGGTGGAGGACGCTATCGGGCCGCGAGTGGTCAGTGTACGCAGTATGTGGCACCCGGAAAAAANCAACCTTTTGAAATGGTGGAACTTTCNACCGAAGCCCGACAGGGCGATTCGGGAGGGCCCATATTTAATGCAGACGGAGAGCTTGCCGGGGTATTACTAGGGGCAAAACGAGGACACACAGTAGGAAGTGTTTGCAGTCGGGTAGGACATTTTCTTACCGATGTTGCTGCGACGCTACAGCGCGAACAGTCACAAAGAATCGTNAAAAACGAACGGCAGGGTTCCAAAGACCCTNAAACGTCNGCACAACGTTTGTCTCGAAAGCCAAATCGATGGGTCGCCGCTCAACCAGTGCCCGCTTCCGTTGCTAATCCGCAACCGTTGCAGAACCGNTCGACAAATTACGAGATNCANACTCCAGGGGTNCCCTCACGCAACCGCTATTTTCAANCGGACTGGCACCGAAATATCGTNGCGTATTTAGGAGACACGCCTTTGGACCAGGTTAAAACATTTTTTGCGACCGTTGGCGCCTTCTCGCTNCTCTTGTCCTGCTTGCGATTCTTTAAAATNGATCACTGATGATCGGCTTTTCACCGCAAAGGCAGAAAGTGGNATGGATTTNTAGNANCGGTTTCCCGCNCACCATTCGCTAATCAAGCCAATCCCCATCGGCTAANCGGTCAGGCACATACTGTTCAGTNACGTAACTGATATCTTTACTAATGAGCGCTTCGACCTCGAGCTTAAAATCATTTTTGAGCATCANGTTNATTTCTTTTTGCCANGCTTTCTTGTGCTCAAACCAGGGGTAACNCATAATTTGACGCGCACGNTTNCGGTCATTGTCATTCAAATCGATTCGCACACTCGGTGAGAGCTGACAGCGGTCGTAATCTTTACTCCGTAAACCGATAAACCGCGCTTTAGGAATTGCCATCCGCTGAGATTCATAGGCTANATTGATCGATCCTTGCTTGATCACGCTATAAATATAATATCCCCAGGGATCGTTATCGAGCAGACAGAAGATCGGTAGATTTAATTCATTATGCATCCGGTTCAGCAATCGGCGTACGCCACGCGGNGGCTGCCCGGCTCCATGCGTTAAAATACAATTGTGCTTCTTCCANAATTTGTCTTCGTTGAATCTTTGCCANACGGTNCCTTTTTCAACATGTAACACAAACTTCGCAGTACACTTTTTAAAATTAATCACGTTTGGTTCGACAATCGAAGGAATGCCATACCCACCCGATCCCATTCGNGCACAATCGATTAAATCGCCGTTATCCTCCAGCTTCANATTACCAACCATTTCNCCCCGTTTATCCGCATACAGGTGCAACTCTTCGCGCAGACTNCCCAAGAGAACCTCTACATCTTCAATCACNGGNTCACATTCNGATTGTTCCTCGAAGGTNTTTTCTTTCGTTCCCTCAATCGTATGTTTGAGCATGTAGTAGAGACCACGAATACTCGTATTTTTCCCTTGCTCAATAAGTTGTTTACAGCCACTGCCGACAAGCATCGTCTGCATGTAGCTCTTCGCCTGAGAGAGATTAAATAGTAGCCGGCGATTTGTATTNTTGCCCATTTCAATAAAACGTTTCCGCCGATTGAACTTAACGTTGGACAGACTTCGGGTCGGAATATCCAAATGCGGGTCACGACGACGTCGCGCGGCGAGGACAACCTGATCGGCCATGGAAACGATTTCACCAAGCGTTTTCCGGTCTTTCGTCGACACCCGCNCCGCTCCTCGCTTCGCTTTGGAATCNCCCGANCCACCTGTACCGGTAGATGCTTTTTGGCGAGGTACCTTTTTCCGTATTTTTTTGACCCCGGTTTTCACCCGTTTCTTTGCCATAAGGTTCTGCTTCTCCGGAGTAAAAGATGTGATCTAAGAAAGAAACGATTTATTTCGCCGACAATTGATCGGCAACTTCATTGGGGTCGATAATCAATACATTNTCTCCCAGATCGAGTTCTTCCTCGATGGGCCGTCCTCGACTGTCGAGTTTAACGTCCGCTTCTGCGGTCTTTTTCGTTGCTATTNTCAATAGNTGATCGTAAAGNTCCTGACGATTGGCTCGATTCATTTCGCTCACTGCATCAGCAACTTCGCCTAAATACCGGAGAAAAATGTTTCGGCGTTCCCCTTCTTGTCGAACGCGAATTCTCCGACGAAGGTACATGCCTAATTTGCGGCCCACTGCTTGAAGTCCCAGTCGCAACTCTTTTTGGATTTCAGGATAGGACGCGACAGCTTCCTTCGATTCACTGGTGAAAGGAACCCAAACGCTCGCCATATGAATCATCACCGTCACAGGACCACTGGGGAGCGAGCCGCGCGATTGACTCAGCCCATAAGGACGCCAATTGGTGCCTAAAATACTCTGGGTGATTGCACAGGCCGCCGGCTGGAATTGAAGTGGCACTCGATTGGCATACCGCAACACATTCATCGTTTGCCCTTCTCCAATATTGATATTTCGCATGGCTTCATGAAGCGCTGCGGTTTGTTTGACCGTGAGTTTTCCCGGGGAAAGCCGATTGCCCAGATCGGCTTCTTTAAGAATACGTTCCGCAGCATCGGCCCCGATACCATCAAACGTATGAATCAGAAACTGCCGCAACGTCCGTAAATCAGTTTCCGTAATTAATTCACTCAGTGTTTCTTTCGTAATTCGCTGCGCGGCAGTTGTTCCACCATAGGCAATCGCAACTTCAATTTGGAAGGGATTTCCGCGGTAAACATTAGGAGGCCGTGTTGCCGCCGCGTAAAATTCTCCAGGGACAACTTGATGTAATCCTTTGAGTAACAGCTCTTCTCCGATCGGCGCAATACAGTCCGTTTTCGGGGCGCTGATTTTAGTTGCTTGAATTGCTTCGTAAAGCCGATCTACTTCTCCCCGGCCAATTTTCCGCGTGCTCGCCCGAACCTTCACGCCTGCCGTTGTACATATTTTTCTGGCGATCGCGGGACTTACGCGGGAAAACGAGGAAGTTAAAAACTGGGAGAGNGTTCCGGCGTCTGTCGCTTTGAGCATGGCCAGGAGTCTGCCCAGTTCAACGCCGTAAGGATGTGGCTTGATTTCTTTTGGTTCGACCGGCAGTGTGTCTGTCGAGCGTTTGTAATGGTGATAACCGCCATCAGGATCAAGATAGTGNAGGGTAACGTGGGGATTTGCGATGGCGGTCTGCTGAAGGTATTCGTCGACACTTCCGCGGCCACGTTGATATTTCGCCTCAAGTTCGATGGTGACTCGGGTNCCACTAACAACTTCTTTTCCAGTCGTATCCTCGGGATTGTCGCCAGAACGACTGACCCACTCGACACCGTGCTTATTCATCCATGTTTCACCCTTAGGGCCCGCGGGAATATCAACGCCATTTCCACGCCCATTGAGGATTTCCGGCTTATTATTTTTGGTATCGATCTGAATTTCGTAGTAGTGAATCGGTTTCCGCTTTGAAATCTTGGAAGAAATTTTAACTGGCTTGCCGGTCGTTAAAACGCCATACATACCGGCCGCACTGATCCCAATACCCTGTTGACCACGGCTCATACGAAGTCGATGAAATTTTGATCCGTAAAGCAACTTTCCAAAAATTAAAGGGATTTGTTTTTTGAGNATTCCAGGACCATTATCCTGCACACCNGCTTTGTAGCGATTGTTCCCGGTCGCTTCGACGTGCACCCAAATTTCTGGCAGGATTCCCGCTTCTTCACACGCATCAAGCGAATTGTCGACCGCTTCTTTGATCGTGGTCANCAATGCTTTTCGCGGATTATCGAATCCTAATAAATGCCGATTTTTGGCAAAAAATTCACTGACCGAGATATCGCGTTGACTCGCGGCCATCGATTGCGCTGTTGCGCGACGTGAAGAACGCTTCCTGGCGACCGCGCCATTGGTTGCGGCCACTGGTTGCCGTTTTACAGTATGACTCTTTTGCTTCTTCTTCCGCACAGAGCCATTCATTGCGNCCCGTGAATTCGAAGCAATCTTTTTCTTTCGTCTTGCCTTTACCTTAGCCAAACGCTTGCCTCCTCGCTTAAAACGTCCTGACGGAAGCCCACCTCGATTNGATCTTGGCGGACGATTCCAAAGGCGGCCCGACTCGATAGTAGGTTCGGTGGGGCTTACAAAGATTGATAAGTTTTGCGGTTGTTGCGGATTATACCGCCAGAGGTCGCCGGCTCCCAGGTGTTTTCCNACCGATAACCGNTGAAATCCGTGCCTTCAACATATAAAGACTCACCTGTNCAAGCGTGACGAGCCGAATCTCTTTGATAGACAATGAACCGTCTTTATCTGTAGCGCTCACTCCCGTTTGTGACGCAAAGATACTGATCCGATGACCCCCTTCCCGAGGAGTAACCATATGCGACGTCCGGTTCTGTGGCTCTCCACGCTGACCTTCTTNTTGGTCCTCACGGGATTGTGTGTTGAATCAACGTCTGCAGCTCGGCCTCCTTATGGCCAGTTTAATATGCAGTGTGGTTACCCGGTTGCCCAACAAGATCTTTTTTACAACTACTATGCCGGTAACGTCGGATGTGGAGTTCCTGCGCAGCTTTATCTTTGCCCACAACCTACGCCCGCTTTAGTGGGACANACCTATTACACGTATCAACCGCTGTTGCCACACGAAATGCTTTACAAGCATGATCGNACCTATTTCCGTATCCATCCCGATGGTACGGGAGTCAAAACAAAGATCCGCTGGCGNTAGCTAAAAATATAATTTCAAGAAACNGACTGTTNTTTATAAGTCATCCGGAACAGGGAAAGATCGTGAAGGGAAATGGGTTTATGAAGTTNACTGCCACNCTACTCATCTTTTTCGCGACCGGTTTATCCTACGCTCAAACAACTAGTCAGCCGGTCGCGATTGCGANCTGTCCGACATGTCAGGGCGGAACCTGTGCTCCGAACAGCGGTGCNTATNGGGCGAATTATGGTCACTGTGGTCCGCGATGCCAGGCCGCTTTGAGCTCTCCCTGGCAGTGTGGGTATTACTACACCCCCTGGGGTGCCCCGACGGCACTTGTTGTGCCCCCGACCGCAGAGAGGCAATACAGTATGGGTTGGGGAGTGGGAAATACGCGNCTCACACGAATTTATCAACAATTCGGAAGGCCATATCCTGGGGTGGCGGTCGGTCCCGGTGGCCGTTTTCGTGCCACGCCATACTGGCCCAGCGATACGGCGCAGTTCGGTGTTTATTATGTGCGTGGTCCGTGGTAACCCGATTTATTGATCTGGCAAAGCCTCTTGTTGGATGCAGGTGGCCAATAGTTCTTCAAACAGCCGTCGCCATGGCTTGCCCCCTAAATCGGGATAGAGTACCTGTGTGGTCCGGATCATCTGCGCTGCCTTTTTAGCGTCCCCGAGGCGCAATCGTGCTCTAGCCTCTCCATATTTTGCGGCGAACCATCGTTCTGTTTGAGGCCGGGTTTTCCGTACGACTTCACGATATTTTCGCAACGCCTCGCGCAAATTTCCACTCTCCCCTTGCTGCATCAGCAAATCCGCAAACCGCATTTGTATTTGTCCATCTTCGGAATATTCGGAAGACAATTTGCGAAGCCCCGTTAGGGCATCCGATATCTTTCCCAAGCGTTCTAAAGTCTTGGCTTGAATTACCGCCAATTCTTTTCTACTCGCCAGAACAGAAATGTCCTCGATTTTTTTAATGCATGCCATCTGAATTTCAGCGATCGAATGCAATCGGGTGCGATCGACCGTTTTGGCTTGCCGATTTTCAAGATCATCCAAACTCAAAATCAACTGAACTGTTAATTCTTTGCTTCCGCTGAATGTCCGAACCGTATCAAGAGCCTCCCGATAACGACCCAATCCCGCAAGCGCTTCGACCTGCAGTGCTTCAAGTCGCCACCGATTTCCGGAATCATTTTTAGTAATAGATTTCAGGCCACGCTGAATCAAGCCGAATGCCGATCGATACGGGCTCGATGTGTACTGCATCTGCAGCATGACGGTGTCGGCAACCATTGCAGGTGCAAGCGGACTATTTGCNTCGATTAAGATCGAAGCGGCCATTTTTAATTTTTCACTCAGTGCAGTTGCCCGCTGGCTTAACTGCGAATCTCCGTTTTTTTTCAGTGTGCGACATTCCTTGATACAACACTTGCCCGCGACTGCCATTGCTTCTGGATACGAAGCACTCTTCGGATCCACCTTAAATAGTGTCTGGTTTGCAGCACTCCATTTTCCATCCGCCGCCAAGACGCGCCCGAGCCAGAGCCTGGCTTGATTGGAGCTTGCTTGCTGTGGCCAACGGCTGAGGTGTTCTTCGAGCAACTTTTTGTAAGCGGTAAATTCCCCGGCTGAAGTCCCTTCAAGCGATCGCGCAAGATTGAAGGCAGCCATGAGGTGNGCCNNTGCGGCCCCATGGAGCTTGNGGATANNTATCGGCGAGNNGANNAAANTTTTGGCTCGCCTGACGATAATTTTTCNTTTCGTAGCTGATCATCGCGGCGGCGCGATAAAGCTCAAAAGCTTTGGTGTAATCTTTCTCAGCATCTGCCTTATTTGCCGCATCTTCATAGACCTTTGCGGCCTCTGTCAGCTGGCCCGCTTGATACAACCCCTCCGCTGCCCTGGCTAACAGCGAATAGCCGTGCTGCGANTGGTCGATNGTAATCAGCCGACCGAAGAGTGCCCGAGCGCGCTGTAACCAATAGGGATCGTGAAGAGTTTCAATCAATTCAAGTTGATTCTCAGCGCGTTGNTTCCAGTTGGCAGTGTCCGTAGCCTTCGTATTTCCAGCAGCTTGAAGCATGATTTGCAATTCGCAAAAATCAACTGTCGCCTCCATTTCAGGGCTGTAATTTATTGGCTGGTTCAATTCACCAATCGCTTCGATGTATCGGTTTTTGGTTGCCAACTGCCGGGCCAATTCAACATGAATTTGACCTTGCACATCGACCGGTGGGTTTTCTACCAAAAACGCAGCTGTTTTCTCTTGAAAGAGTTGTTCATTGTTCTTTCCCTCGGACAATCGTAGGCAAGTGAGCTGTGCGACGCGGCTTTCCCAATCAATCGGATCACGCTTGGCGGCAAGTGGTAAAATGAGCTTTTCAGCCTGCTGGAGAGAATGGATGCGGTCGGGGCTTCCCGGATCAAAACAGAGTGCCTGCTCGAGCCATGCCTGAGATAGGTCTTTTTCCACCGCGCTTTGAAGACGAAGTAATGCAAAGGCGGACAACTCTTGATCTTGTGAGTCAATCAATGCCTTGTTGATTTTCTGAAGCGTCTTCTCAGCGACATCTTTACATTGGCGCAAGTATTGAAGCGATTCTTTTCGCGCCGGTTCAGGATCTACAGTTCCCGCACTTATCTGGCGGGAAAATTTACCTCGCATCAGCGCCACATGGGCAACTTGTCTGGAAATGATCAGCTGCNAGANATCCTGGGAATTTTTACNAAGCCAATTTTCGAGGACTGCATTGGCTTGGTCCCAATATTGTAATTTTTTTTTCGGGGGAGATTGAATTGCCCAAGCTGCATAGGTGCGTGATAAATCCACCACCGTATTGACCCGTTCTAACGGACTCATAGTCCTCACCGCGAGTCGGTCTTCACAGGCGAGAACCGCCAGGGGAAAAAGCCTTCTCACGATAAGTCCATCGATGAACTGTTCTTCGGCAACCTGTTGATTTTCGGGACCGATGCCGAGGCAATGATGGGAAAGAACGCTAAAATGTCCANTGGCAGTAAGCAGCCCAACTAGGGCGTAGGGCCAAGCCCGTACGTTTAAAGAGGTGTACACAGAAGATAATGTGCGGCTCCACATGCCGTGCCCTTTCTTCGAATCAATCCAATATCCAGTATTTTATCACTTTAAGGCAGAAGCATCTGCAGCGAATTGAATTTCAGAAAAACCAACGCGTCGTCCGAGATCGTAGGTATTGATCGCATCACCTAAGGGTACTTCAGGGGCAATGTCCAGAATCAGCGGAACCGCGGAATCAATCGANGATAGAGCCGTAAGCTTTTTCTCTAACCCTGCGAACCCGGGACACCGTCGTCCATTGAGACTCCAGGAGGGCATTCTATCTTGCCAGCCAATGTTGACGATCACAGGATCAATATCTTCCAATGATTCGGTCGACTCTACCAAATCGGTACCCGGTGGAAATTCGAGTTGTACCCGGCTCGGTAAATTTTGCTCGACGATCTGAAAGCTGGCGGTACAGATAAAAAAAATAAGTAATAGAAACACGACATCAATCATCGGCGTCATGGTGACATCCTGACGATCGTGAGAACGTGTATTGTAATTAGGAGTCCGCATNTCTGTTATNGTGCTTGATTGCTTGTGANTAAAAGCTATTTGTTATCAAACTGNTATCAAATAAAAAATTCAACCCGCGCTATCTTCGGGACGAATCACCGCAAATTGAACATTCCAAATATTTAAATTTGCGCAGCTCGCCAAAATCGGTTCNANCACCCGATAGGGAATCGAGCGATCNCCGCGAATCCGTATTTCAAGATTTCCCTGCGATCGTTCTANCTCGCGCTGTAGTTGAAACATCAGTTTGGAGGGTGGCACAACTCTTGAGCCAAAAGCGATCTGNAAGCCTGTTGGTTTGGATGAAATATTCACTGTCAGTATTCTGGAATCNCTTTCGGAATTTTCTACCCCGGTTTCCGCTGCAGGCAGGTCGAGTTCGGCATGCGCTTCTTGTTTCTGAAGATGACTTGAAACGAGAAAAAAAATGATCAACAAAAANACCACGTCGATCATCGGCGTCATGTTCATTTCCAAACGTCCATGACGGTTGCTAAGAGGAATATGCATCAAATATCTACCTGCGAATCACTNTCNNGTTTAGTTGGGTGGAGGCGAGTTTGGCGCATTTGNGGACCCCTGTTTNCGTTGACTGCGTCGACGTTTGAGAGGGAGAAAGACTTGCTGCGCTAAATGCGATCCATCGGCAACGAGTCGGTCGATTTGATTTCGAAAAATAGCAAAAGCAGCCAAAGCTGGAATCGCCACCAGGAGTCCTCCCACGGTCGTTACCAACGCTTGATAAATACCGGTCGCAAGGTCAGCCGCACGGGCGCTTCCCTCGGTGTTGGCCACTTCCTGAAACGCGAATATCATTCCGAAAACGGTGCCCAATAAACCCACCATCGGAGCGATATTGGCAATCACGGATAAATAATCGATTTTTCTAAAAAGCTTTGCCGACTGTTCGGCTGCTGCATCCTCCATGGCTTTTTCAACGGCATTCCAACCACCGTCGGTCTCGGCGATTCCNGCCTGCAACACGAATCCTAAAAAANTNGGTTTTGCTTTGCAGGCGGCTGTCGCTCCTGACACATCCCCCGCAAGAAGACGTTTTTGAACATCCTCTGCCAATCCAGGGGGTAAGAGGTTGTGCCCGCGCAGCGAAAATAAATGCTCAATAATGAGGGCCACTAAAGTGATCGAAAGAACCAGCAACAGCATGACAATCAAAAATCCGGTCACGCCACCTGAAAAAACAATCTCAAAAAAACCATCCTGGCCGGGACTATTTTCTGACGCATTGNTTCCCGGAGAATCAGCAGCAATCGAGACATTACCAAGGATAAGATAANCACTCGCACTGAGNAAAACNAAAAAACNNANAGAGTAAAAAAAAGAGTATTTCATTTTGATATTATTTTAAGGCACCTCGTTGAGNNCCGCTTTCCTTTGCTGAGCGTCTACTGCCGCCGTCGTTTTTGGATAGGTGTTNATTAACTCGCTATAGATCTCTTTTGCATCTTCGATCAATCCTGCTTGACTCGNTGCCTTTCCNGCGGNTANCAGNGCTTCGGCTGCAAGATTAGGATTTCCGTTGTAGAGAATTGGTACCCGCATGGCAGCGACTGCCGCTTTACGATTTTCTCCCTTCGCCAAACAAAGCCTTCCCAAAATATAATAAGGGCCTCCTTGAAGTGACAGGGGAAGTTGCTTGATCGTTTGCTCGCAAGTATGAATATTTTGTTCGGTAGCTTGAGGTAACCGAAGACGGAGCCATTGTGCTTGCGCGAGCGAGTTAATCGGTTCAGCCGCTGTTTCGGCTAAAGCGTTGAGTACGCGCTCAGCCTGTTGTGATTTGCGAGAACTAAGTAACAAACTACTTCCAAGAAGTCTCTCAAGACGATTTTGACTTTCAAGCCATCTCGTTGCAGTGGTTTCAGCTTCGGGCGAGAGCGTTGTTCCTCCAGTCCATACGAGTGGGATGACATTAAAGTAGGGAGTCCTCGGATCATCGCGTAGTAATTGTAAAAATGTCTTGGTTGCCTGATAGTAATTTCCATCAGCCCGTAAGGCGAGAACCAATTCAGAGAGAATTTCACGCCGTACCCAATTGCGTTTTTCCCCCTCACTTTGCAAAAGACGATAATAAGTGCTTGCAGCCTTCGTGTGTTGATCTGCCTTGGTTGCCAACCGTGCTGCCCTTTGTGCGGGTGTCCGCTGCGTATCAATACGAATCACACGTTCAGCAGGAATCAAGCGTTCCTGGCCGTTAGGTGAAATAATACGCAATCCTTGCCCACTAAAGTCGGCGATTGTTCCTTTCAACTGCCGCGTCTTGTCTTGTTCTGCGCCTTGTTCTGGGTCTTGTGCTTGAAAGTACACCGTATCTGTGGGCGTTGCGTCAGCATATGTCTGTTGGATAAAGGCAACGATGGCGAGCAGCAGCATATACGCGATTAGTCGAATGCTAC
This sequence comes from Planctomycetaceae bacterium TMED10, assembly GCA_002168195.1. Lineage (GTDB taxonomy): Bacteria > Planctomycetota > Planctomycetia > Pirellulales > UBA7805 > UBA7805. Next base: position 45,275 of record NHBP01000008.1, on the reverse strand, counting down.
TTTTAGACTGGAGACATATTTTGAAGACGNAGANAGTTACCGCCATAGTCGTATTAGTTNCCCGCTTNGGCAGGACTGAGCCGATTGGTATTGAAAAATAGATAAGCACCACCATTCTCGCGCGNTAATTTTTTTAGCCAGTTGTCTCCCACATTCACCTCACTGCCGAATTGAATGACGTTGATTGTGGCACGCCCTTTATTTCTTCGCCGGATTCGGAAAAGCTCATTATCGTCGATCCTTGGTTCCGTTCCGTCGGTGAGGAAAAAAATACAGTCTCCTTTTAAAGNGATNGCTTTAANGAGTGGATCTAAGTGCCGCGTTGTTCCACTGGCAGTAATTTTCTGCATGTACTTTTCGGCAGCAGATTTATTTTCTTCGGTTGCAAAAAAAAGTTTTCCTGCAAAGTCCTTNTTCTGAGCAGGATGAAAGATATCTAGAAATTCGTTATAGAAAATAATTTCAAATTGATTAATTTTNCCCAGGTCTTCCAGGCTTTTTGTGATTTCTTGCTTGGCTGCTGCGAGCGGTGCCCCTTCCATGCTTCCGGACCGATCAAAGACATAAATAAATTTATTACCGATACCAGTCACACCAAAGACTCCGGTCCGTATTTTTCCACCATCTACGTTCTTCGCTCCCTGCCCACTTCCTTTTAAACTTAATCGTCCACCCCCGTCACTCACCGATGCCGCCGGACCCACGCCCGTAGAGGGATCGGGCAGGAAGGCACTCGCCTCCAGCGGTGATTCACCCTCGCCGGGAAGTACATTTAAACTATTTGCACTTTCGGTAGCACTGGCTGAGTCGGTCGCAACGTCCCGTTCCAGATCTTCGCCCTCATAATATTCCCCATTTTGAGTGACGCGCTTCAAGACAATCCCGGTGGTGCGTTCNGGCTCAGCCACAACACCCCGCGGTATAGAACGAATACTTATNATCAAAATGACGAGCAGCAAGCCATGAAAGACCATNGATGTGAGCCAGGCCGGCAGTGCGCGTCGAANACTGTTATTCGCTTGCCAATCGACAGGGTCAGTTTGCGGGTCGAACATGAGGNAACACAANGCCGAAAAACGGGGCGTGAAAAAAAGAAGGCNCAGGGATATACTTCATCTTCTCATTAGTCTACCCGAAGTGATCGAACACANCATGGCAGATCATTTNGCCCGTCCGCGAAGTTCGAATTTGGTATAAAAACCACTATCAGGTTGCGTTTTCATGTTTTTACACGAGGTATGATCAGGTGGAAATTATTGAATATCCCCACCCNACACTTCGGCACCAGAGNAAGCCACTNAGGCGTATTGACGCGTCTTTACGGCAAACGGTCGCCGAAATGTTTCGGCTAATGTATGAGGCAGAAGGTATTGGACTCGCGGCCAACCAGGTTGATTTACCCTATCGATTNTTTGTGTTGAACGTCAGCGAAGAACGGCAGGAAGAGACTGAACTNGTNTTTATCAATCCGGTAATTTCTCGTACGAAAGAGCCGGATGAAAAAGAAGAGGGCTGCCTTAGTCTTCCCGGAGTGTATGCTCCGGTTCGCCGCCCCGCATCGATTCACGTAACCGCTCTGAATTTAGCAGGCGAAACAATAGAGGGTGACTTTAGTGGTTTATTGGCCCGGGCGATTCAGCATGAAACAGATCATTTAGATGGAATTTTGTTTATTGATCGTTTAATGGAGATGGCACAAAAACAAGTTGAGGATGATTTGGATCGGTTTAAAAAAAAATACGATTTAAGTCGTGCAAACAATGAAATTCCAACCGATAAAATAATATTTGATCGACTGGCTGAAATCGAAGCGACATACTGNGTGTAGANNCNGCNGGNTNTAANGCNATGGAAAAANAATGCGNGTTGTGATGCTGGGAACCGGTACTTATGCAGTCCCNTTGCTTGANGGACTATATGCATCCTCGCATGAGGTGCCTGCTGTTGTTACACGGCCCGAACGAAAAAAGAACAAACGGGGAAGTTTGCCGCCGTCTCCNATGCGCGAGCGTGCCGATTTGGAAGGCACNCCAGTCTTTGCCCCCGATGATATTAATGCCGAGTCTTCACATACGCTGCTCAAAGACCTTCAACCAGATNTCTTTATGGTTTGTGATTATGGNCAGATTCTCAGTCCTGCAACCTTGTCACTCGCTCCCCGAGGCGGTTTAAATTTACACGCTTCTCTACTCCCTAAATATCGCGGTGCTGCACCTATTCANTGGGCTATTTATCACGGTGAATCACAAACCGGCAATACCGTGATTCAGATGAATGCCGGAGTGGATGCGGGTCCGATTGTCGCCCAGCAGACAACCCGGATAGAGGCTTCAGAAACAACGGTGCAGCTCGAGAAGCGGCTAGCCAAATTAGGAAGCGATCTGATAGTAGCGACGATTGATCAGTTAGCGAGGGGCGAGCTACAACCCGCTACACAGGCTGTTGAGAAAATGACGCGGGCTCCAAAATTACAAAAAGAAGATGGTCAGATCAATTGGAACCGCTCGGCCGAGGCCATTCATAATCAAATTCGCGCGATGGTTCCATGGCCTAAAAGCTTTACCTATTACCTTTCGGGAGNAGGACCTCCTTTACGACTTATTATTGAGGGCACGTCGGTATTTTTAATGGAGGCGGCCAGCCAATCGTATGTACTGGCGACCATGAAAAATCCTGGCACCGTGCTCCTCGCCGAGCGTGACTGTCTTTTTGTCCAGACAGGCGATGGTGTCTTGCAGATCGATCAATTGCAGCCAGCAGGGAAAAAAGTTATGTCTGCCAGCGCATTTCTTCGCGGCTATCGCGTCCAATCAGGGGACCAACTCGGCCCCTTACCGNATCCATCCTCAGAGNCACAANCGAACAAGCGTTAAATTNTTTTAGCACCCCATNTCAACCATNAGAGATCNATTTCACTTCGCGCTAGGATCCNCTTCTTTTCCCAGCTNTCGCTTCCCCTCGCCAATCTCCGATCAATCATGGTAGTATGAGATNTCCCTGATCGGCTGAAAGGAATTTCTCTTGACCAAGCAACTTTATATTGAAACGGTTGGCTGCCAGATGAACATGCTGGACAGCGAATTGGTGGTTGCTAGCCTGCGCAATCAGGGATATTCATTATCAGAAAAGGCCAGTCGAGCCGACGTTATTTTATTTAACACGTGTAGTGTTCGGGAACACGCGGAAGAAAAAATTTACAGTGCGCTCGGGCGACTTAAGCATATTAAGCGACAACACCCTGAAAAAGTCATTGGTGTGATCGGGTGCATGGCTCAAAATCACCAGAGTAAAGTATTTCAGCGGGCNCCCTATGTTGATTTGGTTGTTGGTCCCGGACAACTCCACCAGATACCCGATTTGATTGAACGCGTGACCAAAAGCGGCAGACAGCAAATAGAGGTGAGTCTTGATCGAAAGAGCGGGCATCGAAAGACAGTGGAGCAGAGTTTTGAAAGCTATGACCCGCTTCGGATGCCGGAAATGCGCCCCTCACGCTACCAGGCGTTTGTAAGAATCCAAATCGGTTGCGATAAATTNTGTACTTACTGCATCGTGCCTAAAGTGAGAGGACCGGAGCAAGGGAGAAACCCAGGCGAGATCTTTGCCGAAGCTNGGCAGTTGGCCGANGAAGGTTGCCGGGAAATTATTTTACTCGGNCAGACGGTCAATAGTTATCAATACAAAGAAGCGGGTAAAACGACCCGATTAAGTGATCTTCTTTATCGGCTCAGTGAGATTGAAGGAATTGCACGTCTNAAATTTGTAACTAACTATCCGCGCGATATGACCCGAGACTTATTACATGCGGTCCGCGATTTGCCAAAGTGTGCGCATTATCTCCACGTTCCTGCACAGAGTGGTTCAAATCGCATGCTTCAGCTTATGAAACGCGGTTACACGGTAGAACAGTACCGCGAGATGCTTGCCTGTATTCGCGATGAAATACCATCAGCAGCAGTGACGAGCGACTTTATTGTCGGATTCTGTGGAGAGACAGAAGAAGATTTTTCTTTAACGTGTGATTTGGTCCAGGAATCCCAGTTCAAAAACAGCTTTATTTTCAAATATAGCGAGCGACCTGGCACGAAAGGCGCGGATAGGTATCCGGACGATATTCCCGCAGAGGTAAAAAAAGCTCGAAACAATAAATTGCTCTCTATTCAGAATGCAATCAGCGAAGAGAACAATCAACAAAAAATTGGTTGTGAATATGAAGTTCTTGTGGAAGGACCCAGTAAATCGTCGCGGAAACAAGAGCAAAAAGGGGATCGTTTACAGCTTACCGGGCGGACAATGACCGATGACATTGTTGTGTTTGACGGCAATCTTCGTCAGATGGGACAATTACTTCCGGTCACCATTTACGATGCAAATGCATTTACGCTTTTTGGAGAAGTTCGNACCGAACACGTCGGTCCGGAAGTCTATTCGCTGTCTCCTGAATTTGTAAATTAAGGCGATATGTTTCCAGAACTATCCAGCCATCTATTGAATGCCTGGGGCCTGCGTAATCCAGAACAGGCAAAAAAAAATCTTCGGATTTTAGCCCAGACAGATATTTTACCGCCTGTCGCCGAGGACATCGTCGAACGTTTCAATCGCTGTCTACCTCTTGCGATGGAACCGGACAGAGTTTTGGCTGACTTTACANGATTTTTTCAAAGTCTTTCCCAAATGGATTCGTTCGGTGAATACCAAAAGTCGTCAAGCGACGTTTTGGTAAATCTAATCAACATNTTTTCATTCAGTGAAGAACTCCGNAATCAACTACTGCAAGATCCGAANAGTTTTCATTTGCTNACCCGNGTGAAAANNAACACNAGCAACCGCTNNGGTGTCGCCGATGAAATTCTCGAGTCGCTAAAACCGTTTGAGAAAGACGATGTCGAAGTGATNGAGGTACTTCAGCGATGGAAAAANCGACANNTGGTTCAAATCGGATATATGGAATTAATTTCTCAACCTCCTTTNGAAGTCATTGCTCAGNAAATAACGTCGCTTTGNGATTCGATCGTGGGAGTGACGGTCGATTATTTGCTGCGTCAGCATGAACTGNGGTGGGGTATTCCCAGGAGGTCCGACGGAGAAAAATCTCGTTTTGCAGTGCTCGCTCTCGGCAAACTCGGTGGTGCTGAAATGAGTTACTCCAGCGATATCGAACTACTCTGTATCTATGACGAAGATGGTCAAACGGATGGAAAACGTTCAACACCCAATCACCTTTTTTTTGAGTCGGTTGNCACAGATCTGAAAAAAATATTGGGAGCCCAGGGTGGAACACAAACAATTTTTCAAGTGGACTATCAATTACGACCCGGTGGTTTAGATGGACCTCTGGCAGTGACAGCGGATGCGGCCAGTCGTCATTACGACCTTGCTGGGCGCACTTGGGAACGACAGGCTTTGGTCAAAGCCCGATCTGTCGCAGGTGATATTCAATTGGGAAAATATTTCTTGGATCGCATGGCGACGTGGATTTATCATCGCTATCTTAGCGTGGCGGAAATAACCGAGATCAAGGCGCTCAAGCGGAGGCTCGAGCGATTGACTCGCACCGCTGGTGAAGAATCGTTTGATGTGAAAACAGGCCACGGTGGAATTCGAGATATTGAATTTGTGATCCAGTTTTTACAGCTNCTCAACGGAGCCGATCAAGNTGCAGTNCGTAGCCCTAATACATTGCAGGCAGTTGAAAGCCTGGCAGCCGGCGGTTTTCTGAATGACCAGGAAAAGTCAATTCTTTCTGAAAATTATCGATTTCTACGGAATCTGGAACACCGCTTACAATTAGCCTTTGGTATGCAGACNTATCGCCTTCCACGTGGTGGAAAAGAGCGCAGTAGTTTAGCTGCGCAGATGGGCTACCCGGATAACGAGGGTTCNGGTTCTGAGAATCATTTTGAAGAGATTTATAAAAAAATAACCGCTGAGAATCGTAGGGTTCTTAATCATCTCCTCCACGATGCTTTTGCCGATGATCGCCCGCCTGTTTCAGAGGTTGATTTAGTTTTAGATCCAAATCCAACACAAGAAAANATTGACAACGCACTCGGCCAATATGGCTTTGAAGATACCGCACTGGCTTACCGAAATTTAATGCGGCTCACCCGGGAAGAAGTACCTTTTCTGTCGACGCCTCGTTGTCGGTATTTTCTGGCTGCAATTGTGCCCGATCTACTCAAAGAACTGAGTCAATTCCCGGATCCTGACACCACCTTATTCAATCTTTGTCGTACCAGTGCTTCTCTAGGGGGGAAAGGCGTTCTCTGGGAATTATTTAGTTTTCATCGCCCNACTCTGTCGCTTTATATCAATTTGTGTGCGAACAGTCCCTATTTATCGAATATTCTGATTCGAAATCCGGGGATGATTGATGAGCTTATGGATGGCTTGATGTTAGAGAAGCTGCCCGAATTTCATCAACAGGAAAGCGCACTCGCAGAACTATGTAAAGGAGCAGAAGANATTGATCCGATTGTGCATAGTTTTAACAACGCCCAAACACTTCGGGTAGGCGTACGAGATATTGTTGGCAAGGAAGGTATTGAGGCGACCAATGGCGCACTTTCAGATATTGCCGAAACATGCATTCGGGAATGGGCACGTGTCGAGTATGCCGAATTGGTAAAGCGCCTCGGTGAACCCGTCATTGCGGTGGGGCCACGCGCCGGACACATCGCCGAATTTATTATTCTGGCATTAGGAAAGTTTGCTGGTCGGGAATTATCGTACAAAAACAATTTGGATGTGATGTTTCTTTACGAGGCGGATGGCGGAACGCAACATCGTCGGAGTGAGCGAAAACGAGAACAGGTTACATCAAACCAACACTTTTTTGGCGAGCTGAGCCAGCGCATTCTTAANCGCGCNGCGGAGCGAGGGCCTCATGGTCGACTTTATGGAATGGAGACACCCGCCCCATTCNCCACCCAAGGCGCTCCGCTAGCAAAGTCCATTATCGGGCTAGAAAATTATTTTCAGAGTGAAGNCNTCGNNCTCGAAACGCGTATGCGGCTTTGTCGTACGCGGGTCGTACTTGGAAATGAATTAATGCACAACCAAGTGATGAATATCATTTATCAGATTGTATATAAACCGAGTTGGAATTCAGCAGATACAGATCAATTGTTGGAGACGAGAGCTCAGTTTCAAAAGCAAGGCTCACCGGAAGATTTCTATAATGGGCGCGGTGGAGTTATAGACATTGAATGCATTGTGCGCTCGTTACAATTACGCCACGGATTCACTCAACAATCGCTTCGGCAACCCAATACGATGGCCGCACTGNTGGCACTGCGTGAAGTCGGGTTNCTCGAAGACGATGATTACCGNGTGCTTATGAAAAGNTTCCGTCTTTTCTGTATGCTCGAAGCACGGTTACAGTGGATGGAACGAACTAGATTCACTCTCTTACCGGACGGCGATCAGCTTACCAAGTTGGCGATCATGTTATCCTTTTCCAGCGTAGGGGAATTGATGCAGACATTGAACGAGGCACGCACCCAAACAAAAAATCTCTTCGATAAAGTTTTTGCGTGTCCGTTAAGTGCCAGCTAACAGTTGATGCAATAAAAAAAGGGCGTTCATGGAAGTGAACGCCCTTTGCAGGTGCAAAAATTTACAGATTAAAATTCTATGAGCAGCCCATGCTGTTGCCACAATTGTGACACAGGTGACAATTGCCATTTCGAACGGTGATGGCCCCGCAATTATCACAACTCGGAGCATCCAGATCAAAGCTTGTAAACTGTTGCTTCAAAGCTGCCTCCGTGGAGACCGGTTCAATGGTGTTGAATTGCTCCTCAGAGATTCTGGATGTCTTACTGTGTTGCCCATTCGTCTGNGCACGACCGTTTCCATTGGATGAGGATNGAGCGGAAGCAGAGTTTTTGGTGTTTTCCGTCTTTCCTTGACTTTGCTTTTGCCCGTCATCCTTCGTGGTGACGGGCGAAATAGCCGTTTCCCCGTCATCTCCCTTGTCTTTTACCTCGGCAACCTTTGGTGGAATACCGAGATTTGCCTCCCTGAATCCGGGAATAAATTGACAACCCATCCAGCGGAAGATGTAGTCGACTAGGCTCTTGGCGTACCGAATATCTGGGTTTTTCGTAAAGCCCATCGGGTCAAATCGCGTATGCGAAAACTTATTGACCAAGACTTCCATCGGCACCCCATATTGAAGGCTCATAGAGACGGCGGTTCCGAAAGAATCCATCAACCCTCCAATGGTGCTTCCNTCCTTCGCCATCGTGATGAAGACTTCGCCGGGACGACCATCTTCATAAAGACCTACATTTAAATACCCCTCATGACCGTCAACGCTAAACTTGTGCGTGATGGACTGGCGGGTATCCGGCAGTCTCTCTCGCCGGGGTTTGGTAACTTCCTTTTTGTCCGCCTTGTCGCCTTCGGTGGCAGTTGAGAGAGGCTGGCTCTGNTTCGANCCATCGCGATAGATGGCGAGTGCTTTNAGCCCCAGACGCCAACCCCAAGTGTATGCTTCCGNAACGTCTTCNACGGACGTCGTCGCAGGCATATTCACGGTTTTTGAAATGGCGCCAGAGAGAAAAGGCTGTGCTGCAGCCATCATTCTCACATGCGCTCTCCAATCGATTGATCGTCCACCCCCGGTTGGTTCGAAGGCACAATCAAAAACGCAAAGATCTTCCTGCTTGATTTCCGGAGCGCCTTCAATTTTATCGTTTTTGTCGATATAGGCGGTGATTGATTCAGTCTGTGGCTGATCGTAGCCAAGTGTTTCTAAAGCTTTGGGCACAGATTTATTGAGAATTTTAAGCATCCCNCCACCGGCGAGCTGTTTGTATTTNACNAATGCAATATCCGGTTCAATGCCCGTNGTATCNCAATCCATCAGGAAACTAATNGTTCCTGTGGGNGCTAAAACGGTTGCCTGGGCATTGCGGAATCCATGCTGTNCGCCATCGCGGAGGACTTCTTCCCAGATATTGCGTGCCGCGGTTTTCAACGCATCCGGACAGGCGCCATTAATCTGTTCGACGGCCTCTTTGTGCATTTGCATGACCCGCAGCATTTCTTCCCGATTGGAATCAAACCCGTCGAACGTTCCGACAGCGGATGCTATTTCGGCACTCGTGCGATTGGCGGCCCCATGGAGTAGTGCTGTAATGGCACCACAAATTCCATAGCCGGCATCCGAATCATACGCATGCCCCGAGGTCATCAAAAGACTTCCTAAATTCGAGTAGCCCAATCCGAGAGGACGGTAGCGATGNCTGTTNGCTGCTATCAGGGCAGTCGGATAGCTCGCATGATCNACCAGGATCTCTTGCGCCATAAAGAAAATGCGGCAAGCNNTGGTGAATCGATCTGAATCGAACGAACCATCTGGTTTGTTCATTTTCATCAGGTTGATGCTGGCAAGATTACACGCAGTGTCNTCAAGAAACATATATTCNCTGCAGGGATTACTGGCATTGATTCGTCCCGAATTCGGACACGTATGCCAGCGATTAATGGTTGTGTCATACTGCACGCCCGGGTCACCACACTTCCAAGCCATTTGCGACATCTTCTGCATGATTTCTCGAGCCTGGTACTTTGGACCATGCGTACGAGAATCGGTAACCCATCGAGTATTCCATTCAGCGTCTTCCACCACAGCGTTCATGAATTCATCGGTGACACGGACCGATAAATTTGCATTTTGGAACATGATGGAACTGTATGCTTCTCCATTAAAGTTTGATTCGTAGCCACCTTTTTCAATGAGGCAATGTGCTTTTGCTTCCTCTTTAGCCTTGCACTCGATGAAATCCATAATATCGGGATGCCAAACCTTGAGAGACTGCATCTTCGCTGCTCTTCTTGTCTTTCCACCGCTTTTGACGACCCCAGCGATCTGATCATAAACCCGCATAAAGGAAAGTGGCCCGGACGGTCGGCCACCACCTGAGAGTTTTTCCCGATGCGAGCGAAGCGTGGAAAGATCGGTTCCTGTGCCACTGCCAAACTTGAAAAGCATGGCTTCACTGGTCGCCAGGGACATGATCGCTTCCATGTTATCGGTCACGCTTTGAATAAAGCATGCCGAACCCTGTGGGTATTCATAAGGATTTTCCGGTTGTCGAACCGTACTCGACTCGGCATCCCANTGCCAATTGCACTGCGAACCGGTGACTCCGTATTGATGNTAGAGTCCNACATTGAACCAAACCGGAGAATTAAATGCTCCNTGTTGATGCANACAGAGCCANGAGAGTTCGCGNTAAAAGTTTTCGCCATCTTCNGGCGATGCAAAGTATCCNTCNTGCAAACCCCANTCGGTAATNGTTCGACTGACNCGATGGATCAACTGCCGCACGCTGTTTTCACGCTCGGCCGTACCAACCTCACCATAAAAATATTTACTTACGACAATATTTGTAGCAAGCTGACTCCAGTCGGCGGGGATCTCACAATCATTTTGCTCGAAGAGCAATTCCCCGTTTTCTCCCTTGATCTCAGCACTACGCTTTTCCCAGGCAACCGTGTCGAAAGGATCGGCAATATCGACCGGACAGAAGTAGGGTTTAAAGGAAAGTCCGTTCGTCGTTTCCGGATTTTTTGATTCCATCGGATTTTTTGCGGAAACGTCCACGTCGACAGTAGCCATGCGCGCGAATCCTTTCGGGCTAGAGGAGCGGGCATCCATACCAAATTAACTATACAAAAATACACTTAAATCGCGTTTGCGGAACACTGCTGCCACCGCTGGTAATCGATCTTTCGAAGATAAGGCTTTCTCGCCCCCCCAAAAGAGTTAAACGATCACCAATATATTGTAGTTGATGCCCTTTGAACTACAACATCGTGTTGTGAGGGGGTGATTGTAGAGCCTTTTTAGGGTCCGTCAATCGTTATTTGTAAAATTGTGTAAGTTGTTATATTACAGTAAGTTACAAAACAAGCCCCTCGCAAGCCCTGCCAGCATAACCGGTCGATTGTGTGCCTGCAATCGCAGGTTTTTCCCGAGGTTTTTCAGTATTTGAGACTATTTACCCACGTTATCTAGTGAAAAAGTTATGAAGAAAAAGTTTATAAAATCTTAAGATCTTCTATAGCGATTCTGCTGCTTGCGCGGTTCGATCGCGGCTCGCAATGAGTGTTATCGAAAGGGATGATTTTCCCTGCCAGGATTTCTGCCACGGACGTCTTCCGCCAACCTCATAAAGCTACCTGGACGTCCTTGAGACGTTGAAAGATAGACTTTCTTGGCGAATCTAAGCCCTGAATGAATGTGGCGATACACGTCGCCTTGGAGCCTTAGAAAGCAACTCCAATCACGCCTGTCGGAAGTGAAACGCAAGCGAACGATCAGACCGAAATTTTATCGATCCTGATTTCCGTGTAGAGTTGCCGATGCCCGGTTTTTCTACGGGAATTCTTACGACGACGGAGTTTCTGGACGACCAATTTTGGCCCTTGTACGACTCCGAGAACCTCTGCTTCAACGGTCGCTCCGGCGACGGTGGGCGTTCCTACCTCGACCCCTTTTTCGCTGCTGACACAAAGCACGCGGTCAAAGGTCACGCGGTCTCCTGCATGGTTGTCGCGATAATCAATCGCAACCTGTTGGCCTTCTTGCACTTTGAATTGTTTTCCGCTGTCCGCAATGATGGCATACATCAAAATAATCCCTCTTCGTTGCGCAAAAAGTACAACACCCTGAAAAATTGGTAATCCATTATCTTAACCTCTTTTTTCCACGGCGTCGAGCAGTCTCAGGGATTTTTGCCCTGCTTTTTAAGGTCCCGGGCTTACCCCTCTTGGGTGCTGATTAGGTGCTGAAGTAGAGGTTCAATTGACCAGCACTTCAGGTTTTAAAGGCCTGCAAAATGGATCTCCTGATCATTCTTATTATGGCCCACAATTTCTATTTGTTCGGGTGCAAAACCCTCTTTCCCACGTATTTGAACCGATATTTCCGCCTCGATTTCCAACTGGGAAATTTCTCGTCGCTTGCGATTGTTCAAATAGGTGGCCACTTCTTCGGCGACCTGGATATCAATCCGCACAGCGTCGGGATGGTGTGCTGCAGTGATTAACGTCCGCACCGCTTCAATCGCCATACTTTCCGGTGTTTTCACCACGCCCGATCCGTCACAACTGGGGCAGTCACGGTAAATGCTCCGTTTGAGGCCCGGGCGAATTCTTTGGCGGGTCATTTCGATCAGACCGAATGGACTCGTGCGAAGGATTTTTGTTCGAGCTCGATCTCGCTTAACCGCTTCCCGCAGTACCCGTTCCACACCTCGACGATGACGTTCTTGCCGCATATCGATGAAGTCGTTAACGACCACTCCCCCTAGATCGCGTAATCTCAATTGCCGGGCAATCTCTTTTGCCGCCAGTTGGTTGATTTGGAATGCAGAATCCTCGGCCGTTCCATTGGCTCGAAAGTTGCCACTGTTGACATCAATCGCCACGAGTGCTTCGGTTTGATCGATCACGATCGACCCACCTTTTTTGAGCGGAACTTCGCGCTGATGGATCATTGAAATCTCATCTTCCAGATTGTATTTATTGAACAGTGGATCTTTACCCTCGTAAAGTTGCAATCGCCCGACATGGCGTGGCATCACCATTTGGAGAAACTCCTTGGCACGCTCAAAAGCCCGCGATTCATCAACGTGAATGACGTCCACCTCACTACTGAAAATATCTCGAATCGTACGAATGATCATGTCGCTTTCTTCATAGATATCGACAGGTGCTCGACATTTTTTTACGCGGCGAACAATGACTTTCCAGAGCCGTAGTAAATAAGCAAGATCGCGAGAAAGCTCGCGTTTTGTCCGCCCTGCTCCAGCGGTACGAATAATAAATCCCAATCCTTTCGGTGGATTCAAATCAAGAAGGATATCGCGGAGTCGTCGTCGATCATCTTCATCCTCAATTTTTCGAGAGACACCGACGCGACCTAGGGCCGGCATAAGCACAAGATATCGACCTGGAATACTGATGTAGGTAGAGAGGGTGGGACCCTTATTGCCAATGCCTTCTTTAATCACCTGAACTAATATTTCATCGCCGCGTCGAAGAATATCTTGGATGGGTGGTTTGACGCGTGGTCTTGAACCGGGTCGCATAGTGCGTCGTCCCCGTGGCCGCTTCCCATTGCGCGGTGTCTCGGAAGAGCTGTCGCTATTACCGTTTTCCCCACTCACTTCGCCCGCTTCGCCATCAGGAGTATCGTTGTTGTCTCCCCCATCCGTTTCGTCAGCGATTTCCTCTCCGCGGTAAAATCCACCACCCGTTTCCATATATTTTGCAGGGTCGATTCCCGCCTGGCGATAATATTGAGGCTCCACATCACTGATATGGAGAAAGCCATTACGGCCGACACCGAAGTCAACAAATGCCGCCTGAATGGTTGGTTCCAGATTGACAACCACCCCCTTATATACGTTGCCCACATAATTATCCTGGCTCGAACGTTCAATGTAGAGTTCTTCAAGCACACCATCTTCAACAACTGCAATCCGACACTCCTCGGGTTGCGAAACATTAATCAACATTTCATTTTTCATCGTCATCACTTTCCACGTTTTATAGTTGTACGGTTGTTCTCGTCATCACTGCTCCTCGATGGGAGTCGGTTGAGAGATCAAGTAATTCAAGTATTTCCGTCGGCCTGACCCCGGTTTCCTGGCTCGCCATTAAGCGCATTTGCAATTGGCAGCCTTCTAGTCGTAGGTCTAAAACAAGAGGCCGAATATCAATTTGTTGTTCCCGACCCTTCCGCTGCACAAAATGAGATTTGCTTGCAAGGAATCGTTCTAATTTCACCTGTATCTGCTCTTGAGGCACCGACTGTACCGACACCTCATAACAGAAGCTTTTTGCTTTCAGTTTTTTAACTGAATCATCAAGAATATCTATCTGCTTAAATTTTAGTCCGGGAATGGAGTGGCGATTCAATGCTTCTTGCAGTTGAATCGGATCATCGATGGCCCCAACCGTAAGATCCATCACTTCATTCAAACCAATTTGTCCGACCGCCAGTGGATCAGAAAACCGCATGCGAGGCCGAGGATGAAACCCCTCGCTCATTACCAACTCAAGTCCAGTTCGGCGAAAAATACGCTCGAGCGCACGGATAAGATCCCGATGTCCTAAGAAACGGAGCGAGTCGTTTTTTTCAAAGCGTATACGAATACGACAATGTTGAGTTTGTTTTTTCTTCACGAGTTACTTGCGGATTTTAATTTTTGATTCACTAAGGCACTAATTCAGGGACCTGCTTACGAAGTTCTTCTTTCAAATAATTACGAATATCCTGGGCGTGTTCCATCGACAATGCACGGCGGGAGATCCGCTGACATTGTTTAATATTGACGCTGGAAATGACTTTTTTGATTTCCAGCAGTGAGGCCGGGGGAACACTAAAATGTCGGAGACCGAAGCCGAGTAAGAGCATGGTGTAGAGAATATTGCCGCTCATTTGTCCACACACGTTCACCGGCTTATTGACTCGATCGGCCGTCTGAATGCACATCCGGATCAATCGGAGGACGGCAGGTTCACTCGCAGTGTACATGGATGCCACATCTTTATTGCTTCGATCTACCGCAAGCGTGTATTGAATTAAGTCGTTTGTTCCAATACTTACGAAGTCGACCTCATCCAGAAATCGCTCTAACAACAACGCGGTGGCCGGGACTTCAGCCATAATGCCCACTTTGATCTGTCGATCAAACTTAATCTTGCTTTCCTCAAGATCCTCCATCACATCAGAAAGAAGCATTTTTGCTTGCCGCAATTCTTTCAGTGTCGTGATAAGCGGAAACAGTATCTGCACCTTTCCTAAAGCACTCGCCCGTAGAATGGCTCTTAATTGGGTGCGGAAAAGAGGCACATTTCGCAGAGTAAGGCGAATACTCCTTAACCCTAAAACAGGATTTTTTTCGTCCCCTGATTCAGCATCATCTACTAATTTATCAGCTCCTAAATCAAGTGTACGAACACATACAGGTTTATCTCGCATCGCGAGGAGCACTTTCTTATATGCGTCATAGTGCGTTGATTCAGTCGGTTCTTTTTTTGCATTCAAATAAAGAAATTCAGTACGGTAGAGACCGATGCCGTCCGCCCCTCCCTCCTGGCATTGTTCCACCTCATAAGGAAACTCGATGTTTCCATAGAGTTGAATCCGAACCCCATCCGCAGTCGTGGCCGCCTTGGTTGCTAACGATTTGAGCCGCGCCTCAAAATTACGATGCTCTTCGGCTTCGTATCTATATTTGGCAACCGTTTCTTCGTCGGGCTGGAGAACAACTCTTCCTAGATTTCCATCAATGATGACCACATCACCACCCGACACATCGGTTAAAAAGGGTCCTGTTGCTACCACGGCTGGTAGTCGCATCGCTTCGGCAACAATAGCCGTATGGCTCCCCGGACCTCCTGCTTCGGTGACAAATCCTAAGGCATATTTTCGATTTAAGTTTGCTGTTTCACTCGGGGTTAAATTATGTGCCAACAGAACAACAGGCGAAGAAAGTTGACTTACGTCTTCTCTGCGGTCTTGGAGAAGATGTTTTAAGAGTCGTTTTTCGATATCAAAAATGTCTTGGGAGCGTTCTTTCATAAACGCATTGTCAAGCGACTGAAAAACCTTTGCATAGCGGCGCATGGTTCGACTCACCGCGTACTCTGGAGAATAGTGCTTTTGTCGAATCATGCTCTCTATTTCACGACGCAGCCGAGCATCGTGAAGCATCTTGAGATGTGCCCCGAAAATAGCCCCATAATGTTTGCCGAGTTGCTCCGTAACGGTATCTCGGTTGGCGGCAATTTCTTGGTCGGCACCTGCAATGGCGTCAGTGAGGCGGCGGATTTCCGCTTGCACGGCATCACGCGCAACGAAACGCTGAGGGATTCGAAAACCCTCGTTATCAATCACCAAAGCTTCACCGATGGCAACGCCGGGTGAAACGGCTATTCCTTGCAATGTCTGCATCAGATTTTGCCAGGCAGCATCAACCGCGCCCAATAAAAATAAAGTGCGCTGACGGATCAGCACCACTTAAAGTGGGGTCTGATCCGCACTGTCGCCTGCCTGGCGCTGCGTAGAAATCCTATCATTATTGGGGTAAACACCCATTTAAAGAATAGAATTTCTACTTTGTGTTATTTATGGTTCCTTGGTTAATTCGTCGACGGATGTTGTTTCCACAATCTTCGCCAACACCTCAACGGCCACTTCTGCGTCTGGGCCGTGAGCCTCAATTTCCAGTTGGGTGCCTTGGGAGGCACCTAATGTGGCGATGTCTAATAAGCTTTTTCCATCGACTCGACGATCGCCACTAATGACCTCTATCGTTGATTTAAATTCACTTGCTGTTCGCGCAAATGCTTCTCCGGGTCGCAAATGCAGCCCTTGGGGGTTTTTAACCTCCACGGCCCTTGTCGCTTTTGGCTGGTTGCCTGTTTCCACTTCAGCACCTGTTACAAATTACAAAAATTTCTAATGCAGATTTCAAAACCAGAAATCTTTCTTTGTTTTCGCCACCGGTTGCCCAAAAGGTCGGTAACTAACTTACAAATTGATTATTATCCGCCTCTTCCAGTAGCTGCCAGATATCTTCTGCCGTTTTAGATTGCTTGAGGAACCGACAAAATGTGTCATCGCGTAACTGCCTGGAAATATTCTCCAGCGCCCGTAAATGATCACCAGGTCGATCGGGAGGAGAAATGAGCAAGAAAAATAAATGCACCTTTTCCCCATCTAGACTTTTGAAATCCACACCTTCGATGCTGACCCCAACAGTTCCTACTAACTTATCTACACTTGGATGTTTCGTATGGGGGACCGCGACACCACGACCGATACCGGTACTCCCTAACTCTTCTCTCTTGGTAATGGCCTTGATGGTGCTTTCAAGTTCTCCCTCCGCTATGGCACCAGCTTCCACCAAAGCAGTCGTCATCTCTCGAATCACATCTTCTTTACCCACAGCCGACAGATTTGGCCGAATCGAGGTGCTACTCACGAAGTCAGAAAATTTCATTCCTTCCAATCCTTTTCGTTATTACGAATATCGTTATGCAATATCCTTCGCCCTAAATGATTTAATTTTTTACTCGCACTTGCTAACTTAAAAATTTATTCTTTTTCGCGGTCTAAATTTTCGTTGACCGGTTCCGAATACATTTCTTTATCTGACTCACTCCGATGCCGCTGTCTAATTTTTTCCTTATATTTGCGAAGTTGACTTTCCATTTTGTGGATGACAACATCAATCAATCCCATGAGATCTGCACCACGGTCAGTCGAGACGAAATCGTGCTTATGCTCAGCGGAGACTTTCAGGTCAACCGAGGGCATTTGCTCGTGCTCCAGGTCGATGGTCAAATGGATCGAGGTTAACCGGTCAAAGATGCGAGTGATTTTCATCATCTTCGCCTCAATTTTTTGACGACTCGCCTCGCTTAAATGACCATGACGCGTTGAAATATCGACTTGCACGCAGTCACCTCCCTCAGCGGTACAGCGGGCATGTCACCCATGACCCACATACCGTTCAAACTCGTAAACCCGCCATTGTAACTTTCGTTTCGGTTGGCAACAAATCCCGAAAATCGCGGATTCAGGCATTTATCACCTTTCCTCATGTGCCTCATGGCAAATATCTGGTTGCGGAGACGGGCTTTATCGTGGGCTCCAGACAGTTCAGAGTGGCCTTTTCTTACTTTTTTGGGCAAACCTCCGGGGAGTATATTGGCCCCACCCTCCATACATCCCAGGCGGTATACTAGGCGAATATAGGGTTTGAATTTAGGATCATTTGACAATCCCGTTTATTTATCCACCTCGTAAGCCCGAAGCCGAATAGGCGTTCTTCGGTTCGGCTTACGTGATCACTGACTCGATAATATTTTCCAGAGAAAAAATGTCTGCCGCATCGTCCCATCACCTGCTCCGGAATCAAATTGCTGACATCCCCATTTCGCAGTTGGCCGCCAAGGTGAACACACCGTTTTATGTTTATGACGAACAGAAAATAATTGAACGCATCAATGATCTGAAGGCGTTTGATGTGGTGCGATATGCACAAAAGGCTTGCAGTAATCTTGCCATCCTTGATATCTGTCGCCGGAATGGTGCCGTCGTTGACGCGGTTAGTACCGGTGAGATTCTTCGTGCAGAAGCAGTCGGTTTTTCGGCCAGTGGCGATCCCAGTCCCATTGTATATACGGCCGATATTTTTGATCTTTCATCACTCGAACTTGTCCTTGATCGCGGAATTCATACCAACTGTGGTTCACCCGACATGCTTACGCAACTCGGACAAAAAGCACCAGGTCGATCGATTACGCTACGCATCAATCCCGGGTTTGGTCATGGTCATAATCAAAAGACAAACACCGGGGGATCACAGTCAAAACATGGTATTTGGCATAGTGAGTTGACCGACTGTTTGCGGATTGCTGAAAAATACAACCTAAGGGTGACTGGCTTGCACATGCATATCGGATCAGGTACGGATCTAGAGCACCTTGCGCAAGTGGTGACTGCGATGGAACAGGCGGCGCGAGAGGTTGGGTCGAGTCTCGACACCATTAGTGCTGGTGGCGGCTTGCCAATCCCTTATCAGACGGAAGAATCCTACGTTGATCTTGAAGCTTATTTTCAACTTTGGGACGCGGCACGTAAAAGACTAGAATCTCAATTCGGTCACAGTCTTCGATTAGAAATAGAACCGGGCCGTTATCTGGTGGCTGAAGCTGGTTTTTTGGTGGCGGAAATCCGGGCCATTAAGAAAATGGATAAAAATTGGTTTTATCTGGTCGATGCGGGTTTTAATGATTTGGCGCGCCCTATCCTCTATGGCTCACACCACCCCATGACCATTTATCGTCGTAGTGCGGAGAAAACGAACGGATTACGCGAAGTGATTGTGGGCGGACCTTTATGCGAATCAGGAGACATTTTTACGCAAAAAGAGGGTGGATTTGTGTGTACCCGGTCACTGCCGGAGGCCCAATTAGGTGATCTACTCATTATCGAGTGTGCAGGCGCATATGGCGCAGTGATGGGTTCGAATTATAATTCGAAGCCTTTGGCTGCTGAACTTTTGGTCCGCGATGGTCAAGTATTCACGATCCGTGAAAGACAAACGTTTGCTCAGATGACAGCCGCTGAACATATTCCCGATTAGCAAAAATTATCACGCACTCTGCGTTCTTGAATTATTCAGCGGTTGGTGCCGGTTTTAGGCAACCAGAAATTTTTCAAGCTATCCGGTTGGTCCGGTGCGATGGCTACCGGTTCTTTTGATTCGATATGTGAATCATAAAAAACGACGTTTACAAAATCAAAATGACGCGGAGCCACTGATCGTTTCCATTGCGTAAGGAGATTGTCCTCCGTTAATACAACAACCAACGCGTTGAAATCGATGAAGGTAATTTTACTGGCATCTTCATCTGCAAATCGTGTGACCGTTGGATTGATTCCATAACTGGCCGTTGCCGGGGGCCGTCTTGCGTCACTTGGACAGTGTTCCACAATTGATGGATCGGTAAAACGTAGAGCAAGAATTTGAGGCCATTTTGATGGATCGGTGATTGCGACAGGATCACTCGGATCCCTCATTCCGAGGACAAGTTTAGCTTGATGTGATTGACACGTTAAAGAGCGAGACTCTTCACGCGACATGAGCAGTGCTGGTAAAACCAGGATTGAAACAAGGCCCAGACAAATGAGGACAACCAAAACCTCAATGGGTGTGATTCGAAAACCACTCACTCAAGGCGTCTCCTGCTGGTGGAGTGCTTCATGGGCATCGTCATCGAGCGGACGATTATCAAAGCCTTTTTGTTTTGAAAATTCAACACGATCCACATATTTAACATTCGCACATTCGTCGATTTCGCCATTATGGCAGTCAGTATGGTCGCGGATAAAAAACCGAATGGGACCTCCGGCAGCGGCGGCCAGAGGTTGGTTTTGTTGCCTATAAATAAACATCCCACGGTCCAGGATCGCGTCGATCGGCAGGCTCGCGTGAAAATTATCTCGCTTGCTGTGAAGCGTAATGTATTTGGCTTCGGGACAGACTTTGACTGCTTCTAAGATCCCGCGCATCCACACAGCTCCGCCACTTCGGGTGGTGCCTAGTTGGCTGACATCCGAAATCTGCCATTGCGGATTGATTGCCGTTAGGTCCTCCCAGGTGAATGCACGCTTGCCGGTCACATCTCCATCAACCTGTAGTAGTACGGACGAGCTCATTGAATCTTCCTGGCGGGATTTTTCTTACTCTTGGGTACTCGCGGCGATTGAAGCCATCGATATTTCTTCACTCGGAAGGACCATTATTTTACCGTCACCGATTCGACCGGTTCGAGCAACGTCAATCAATTTACTTACAATTTCTTCGACGCGAGCATCGTCCACCCAAAGAGTAATTTCTACTTTTGGCAGGAACGCGAGGGAATATTCGGTGTCACCGTACTGGTCGAGATAACTTTTCTGTCTCCCGTAGCCCTTCACTTCCCGGATATTGAGCGCTTCGAGTGGGGCGCGACGCAAAGATTCTAAAACTTTTTCAGCTAAATACGGTTTAACGATAGCGAGAATTTGTTTCACGGTACTGGGCGATGAGTATGTTCATCGTGCAAGGGAACCCATTAACTAAAAAAGTTTTCGCCGAACAAGTCGATCGGGGGTCCGGTTTCAATCTCGACATCCCCCTCAATGCGCGTCATACAGGCCAGACGCATCGTTTCTTCATTGCCAATGTATGCAAGGCATGGAAGCGGATCCGGCATGGGAGTCGGGATGGGAGTTTTAAATTTTATCTTTTCCCGGACGGTGAGCGGATTCGTATTCTCCATCCCCTGCGTCACATTCACCCGACAGGTGCCACACATGCCAAATCCGTGGCAATTGAAGAGAGAGTTTAACTTCGCTCCGAACCCATTGAATCCATCGTAGATATTGACGCCGGCTTTTTGGGCAGCTGTGCGAAGATCGGTCCCTACCGGCACCTCAATTTCTTTTTTCTCTTTTGTAAATTTTACAGTAGGCATGGAGAGTAAACACGGGTTTAAACAGCAAGATTTGATTAAAACTAACAGCCCTTCTAATTTACCCGATCAACACGCAAGTGGCCAAGGCCGCGTTGAGGACTTACGAAGCATGTTCGCGCCATTCACGGGCTCCCAAAAGTAGTGAAACGAGCAAATAGATGCCGACGCAGCATACCAATAGTACTCCCACAGTGAAAAAGTCACCTATAAAGGAACGGGGTGTGGAAATCGACATCTGACGTAGCAATAAATAGCCTCCGGCATACATGGTGGCCGTTGCCAGACTGCTCCGTAGAAGCGTAATGACCAGGGTGTTTTTCCAGAACCTATTTTGTACCTGCGGCATACCGTCTGAGAAGAGTTTCCATTGGCGGTTTGCTTTTCGGATCAGAAGCATAGCCAATAACGCCGCAGCTCCTGCGCTTGCGTACGCCAACCCCGTTTCCCCCAACAACCAAATGCATGCCAAGTCAATCACTCCATTGAACACCACGATAGTGAGTCCCAGGCGAAAGGGAGTTTGAGAATCTTCCGCAGCATAAAACCCGCGGATCAGCACTGGAAGTGTAGAATAAGCCCAAATTCCACAAGCATAGGCTGCGACCATCTGAGATGTGCGGAGCGTATCGGTTTCTGTAAACGCACCATGGCGAAAGAGCAAATTGGTGATCGGCCCGGCCAGAAGGATTAAGCCGGCTGTCGCCGGAATAGCTAAAAATAAGTTTGTCCGCAGTGCCTGAATCATTTTTTTGACAAATTGTCCTTGATCTCCCGAGTTGGCGTGGCGACTCAGTGCTGGAAAAGCGACAACACCAATCACAACGCCAAGTAAGCCCACCGGAAATTGATAAAGACGTTCGGCAAAATAGATCGCCGCCACGGTTCCGTCCTGTAATGGATAAAATATATTTCCTCCAAGCCAAGAGATTGGAGTAGCTTGTTGCTGCGCCGAAAAAATCCAAGCTACCGCCGTGTCGACAAGAGTGTTGATTGGCAAAATGGCAAGTCCTACAGCCATTGGTACCAATTGGCGAACAATTCGATGAATCGTCACGCGACTTGCGTGCCAATCCCACTGCCAACGCATTCCGAATCGTTTTAAAACCAGCAACTGCGCCGCCAATTGTAAAAAGCCGCCGAGCAACACCGCAACTGCGATCAGATAGGCTTGAGCTGTAGGGTTGTCTTTCCAGTAGGGAGCGATCCCGACCGCTACGACAATCCATATTACGTTCAAAAGAATAGGAACAAATGCGGGTGTGCTGAAATGATTAAATGCATGTAAAGTGGCTGAAGCTACCGAGGCCATCGAAATAAATAGCAAATAGGGCAGCATCACGGCGGAAAGCCCAACAACGAGTTGGTATTCGGCCAGCCCATCTGCCCAGTACCAAAGCAATCCGCAGAAGATCTCTGCCATCAGCGTCAACACCGTCATTGCCACAAAGACGTACCCTAGGAGCGTGCTGACGAGTTGCCAAATCGAAAGAGGATCTGCTTCCTTTTTTGCTGTAATCACAGGCAGTGTACTTGCCGACAACGCACCCTCGCCAAAGAGGCGACGAAAAATATTGGGTACCCTGAAGGCGACGACAAAAGCGTCCATCACCCCATTTTCGGCCAAGCCAAAGAGTGCCGCCGTTGCCACATCGCGGACCATGCCTAAAAGACGACTGATCAGCGTCCAGAAGGCAGTGATCTTCATGCCCTGAAAAAATGGTGATCGCTTTCTTTTCATTCGATTTATAAAGCCTGCAGCGTGGAGCAGAGAACGTGTAGCAGAGAACGTGTAGCAGAGAAAAAGTTATCGAGCAGAATGCATGGGTATGAATTGAATCATTACAAAAATTTGCTGGTCTTGTGAGAGCATTAGGTATCGCATACTTTTGAACGGTCCGAGATGCGGTTAATCTACCAGATCAACCCTCAGTGAGATCAGGTCAGGATTTTCCACTCCGTTGGTGGATGGCACACATCGGGCTCCTGATGATCAATGAATCCATAGCACAAAAGAATAAAATCGATGAAAGAACGTTCGTCTTATCAGCAGAAAATAATCAAAAATTATTATAAAAACCGCTCTGCATTATCTCATCAACGACTTAGTGAATTAGTGACCGATCTCTATCTTGCAGAAGGGAAAAAAAGGGCAACTATTTGGAAGCGAATACGAAGCGCACTGGAAAATCTTGAAGTGAAGCCAGAGCGAATCGAACATTTAGAACAAAAAGACAGTCCGGAATTGGTTGCTAAACTGGTCGAAGAATTAATGGGTAGTGGTTAAGGAGCTGGTAATCTAAAAAGCAGTCTCCGTTTGCGACAGACTGTACTTATGGAAGATTGAGTTTAGAAAGCGAAGAATCAATGCGACAATATCTGGAGCTGATGCAACACGTTCTTCGACATGGCGCCGAGAAAAGTGATCGAACAGGAACTGGGACAAAAAGCATTTTTGGCTATCAAATGCGATTTGATCTTGCCGATGGATTTCCACTTTGTACGACAAAAAAACTGCATCTGCGATCCATTATTTATGAATTGCTCTGGTTTCTCCGCGGTGATACGAATGTTGACTATCTCAATCAAAATGGCGTTTCCATTTGGGATGAATGGGCGGACGGAGAGGGTGAACTCGGACCGGTCTATGGTCGCCAGTGGCGGAGTTGGCCTGATGAAAACGGGAAGTCAATCGATCAGCTTGCAGAACTGCTTGAGCAAATTAACAAAAACCCCGATTCTCGTCGTCTGCTGATTTCAGCTTGGAATGTGGCACAGATTCCGCAGATGGCCCTCGCACCGTGCCACGCGCTCTTTCAGTTTTATGTGAGTGAGGGTCGGCTTTCATGCCAACTTTATCAACGCAGCGCAGACATTTTTCTTGGAGTCCCTTTTAATATCGCCTCCTACGCGCTGCTGACACAAATGATTGCACAGGTGACCAAACTCAAGCCCGGTGAATTTATTCATACCTTTGGAGATGCGCATCTATACAATAATCATCTACAAGAAGCCGAACTCCAGCTTTCCCGCGAACCGAAGCCGCTTCCTCAGTTGAAAGTAAACCCAAACGTGGACTCTCTTTTTGATTTTTCGTTTGAGGATTTTGAACTATCCGGCTACGACCCGCACCCGCACATTAAAGCTCCTGTAAGCGTTTAATTTTCACCCGTTTCGCGCCAGTTCGCGCAAGAAATTCATGCCATGCTTTCAATCATCGTTGCCGCCGCTGAAAATGGTGTGATTGGATGCAAGGGGCAATTGCCTTGGCATATCTCAGCCGATCTGCGTCGGTTTCGAAAGCTGACCACGGGCCATTCGATTATCATGGGCCGCAAAACGTATGTTTCTATCGGTCGGCCCNTGCCAGAACGGCGATCGATTGTGTTGAGTCGCAANCGAGAATACACCATTGAAGGTGTAGAGGTTGTCACTGATTTTGCTGAGGCCTTGAACCGCACACACAAGGAAGAGGAAGTTTTTGTGATTGGCGGCGGTCACCTCTACGAAGTGGCGCTTCCATTCACAGAGCGTATCTATCTCACCGAGATAGGAGCAGATGTGGAAGGAGATGTCCATTTTCCCGAAATAGATTGGAGCCAATGGGAGCTTTTGGAGGAACTGCCGGCAGCGATGGACGAAAAGAGCGGTTTGCGGTTTTGCTTTAAAACATTTGCCCGCCCATTTGCCCGCCAAANTGACCCAAAATAAACTTGCNGGGCGATAATAAACTCTAGGCGCGGTCCAGGGTGAAAGTTATCACGTCTTCAAGCTTTTGTTTCCCTGCCGCCAACATCACGAGCCGATCAAACCCAAGGGCGACTCCGGTTGAGGGTGGTAACCCCGCCTCCATGGCTGCCCGCAATTTTCGGCTCGGTGGCAGAGAGGAACGACCCTGTAAGGCCCGCTTCTCATTGGCCTTGGCTGTGCGGCACTCCAATTCCAGAGGATCGCACAGTTCGTGATAACCATTGGCCAGTTCAATGCCTTGATAAAACAGCTCAAAACGCTCTGCCACCGGAATCGAATCTTCACGAACTTTGGCCAGCGCAGCCTGAGAGGCAGGGTAATCGTAAAGAATGGTTGGCGTGCCGACTCCCAAATGAGGCATCACCATTTCCAGGAGAAAAAAATCGAGCCATTCATCCACGTCATCTCCCAATTGGGAGGGTACGGCCAGGCCATTTGCTGTTGCGACTTGTGCAAATTCAGCAGCTTCCGTTGCGAACGGGTCGAGACCGGTAAACTCTAAAAAAGCTTCCCGATAAGACAGCGCTTTCGCCTCACGCGTGTTCATCAGGGCTTGAAAAAAATCCGAAAGAAAATGCATTCCGTCCTGCATCGTATCTCCCACCCGATACCATTCGATGATTGTAAACTCGGGATTGTGCAGCGGACCACATTCTTCTCCGCGGAAAGCGCGCGTCACTTGAAAAAGCGCCTTTTCATCACCGGCAGCAAGCAATCGTTTCATGCATAGTTCTGGAGATGTCTGCAGATAGTATTTTTTTTTACCAGCACTTTCATTGAGACCAAGAGTCACACTCAGCGGTTCAATTTCTGCATCCACTACTGTTTCGGCGGACAGCAAGGGGGTTTCAACCTCAAGAAAGTGGTGGGTGTGAAAAAAAGCGCGCGCCTGCCGGAGGAGTTCTGCTCGCAACCGCAGGTCCGACCAATCGGGTGATGGCTGCCAATTGACAGCGGGCTGGAGTGGATTCATCGGAAAAAATACGCTTTCCTACCGAAGGAAATCCCCTTGCGTAACTAGAAGTATCGAGTGTTTATTCCTTGACACGCTCGATATACTCTCCGGTCCGCGTATCGACGCGCACCAATTCCCCCATTTCGACAAAAGAGGGGCAGTGAATTTCTGCCCCAGTTTCCACTTTGACTGGCTTGGTCACGTTCGTCGCCGTATTTCCTTTTGCCCCCGGTTCGCAATATTCAATTTTAAGGACCACATGGTTCGGCGGTGTTACCGTAATCGGATTACTTTCAAATAGCACCATTTGACAAAGTGTTCCATCCTTCAGGTATTTCCAAGCATCTCCGATTTGCTCGGAACTTAATTCATATTGTTCGTAGTTCGAGGTATCCATAAACACATAATTATCACCTTGACGATAGAGAAACTGCCCTTCGATTTCTTCGACGTCGGCGGCCTCTACCGATTCACCACCTTTATAGTTGCGTTCCAGCACCGTACCGCGCACCAGATTTCTCATCCTCAAGGTGTAGATCGCATTTCCCTTTCCCGGTTTGCGGAAATTGGATTCAATCACCATGTAAGGCTCACCCTCAATTTGGATTTTAAGACCTTTACGGAAATCACTTGTGTTATAGCTTGCCACAATCGCGCCTTTGTTTTTTCTGGGTTGAAGATATCCTGGGGGGATGAACATTGTAACGGCAGCCTCGCTGAATGTCGCCTCCGCTTCGGAGCCTGCCCAGGATCTTTGGCAGCAATCCTTGCGGGACGCAATCCGCTCGCCAGAAGAATTATGCGATATACTCCAACTTCCCGCCGAGTACTGCGCGGCGGCAAAGCGGGCCTCGACGCAATTCAATCTATTCGTTCCTCGAGAATATCTGGCGAAAATTCCTCCTGGTCAACCAGAGCATCCCCTGCTGAAACAGGTTCTTCCCCTCGCAGAAGAGGAATTGACCGTTGCGGGATTTTCGCGCGATCCGGTCGGTGACCGCGAGGCGTTGATCACGTCCGGATTGCTGCAAAAGTATGCGTCCCGGGCGCTGTTGGTCGTGACCGGCGTCTGTGCTGTTCATTGTCGCTACTGCTTTCGCCGTTATTATCCGTATGACAGCGTTCCCAAGGGAGAAGAGAACTGGAAACCCGTTCTGGAGAAAATTGCAGAGGATCCTACGATTGATGAAGTTATTCTCAGCGGGGGAGATCCCTGGATGCTGGTCGATTCGCGGTTGCAATCTTTGACCGATCAAATTGCTCAGATTCCACATGTTCGGCGACTACGGATTCACACCCGGTTGCCTGTTATGATTCCCTCACGTGTTACTGATACGCTACTTCGCTCTCTCACCGGTACGCGGCTGACACCGTTTGTGGTCGTTCATATCAATCATCCTTTAGAGATCGACACGCAGGTCGTCGTCGCGCTCAATAAGCTAATTGATTCGGGCGCTGTGGTTTTAAATCAAGCCGTACTCCTTCGAGGAGTGAATGACTCGGTCGACACTCTGGAATCATTGTGTCGCGATTTGGTCAATCTGCGTGTAACCCCTTATTACATTCATCAACTCGACCGCGTGGAAGGTAGCGGACATTTTGAAGTGAGTGACACTTGCGCGATGGAAATAATTTCCGAGTTACGGAGTCGCTTACCTGGATATGCTGTCCCGCGTTTAGTCCGTGAACGACCTGGCGGAGCGAATAAAGAAGTGCTGGCTTAAGTGATGGATTTGAATTGAAGACGGTAACATTTACTTCGCTGCTTGTATCGCACTTCTTTCATGGTACGATTGGCCCCAGGATCGTTTCTCTCGAAATCAAAGAGGTGAAATTTGGATCAGCAACAGATTGACATTCGCTGTGGCGACTGCTTGGAGGGTATGAAGAAGTTGGAGTCAGGTTCGATTGACTTGGCTTTTGCGGATCCGCCCTTCAACATCGGATTTGAATATGATCTCTACGAAGATCGCCTCGATACCGATAAGTATCTTGCGTGGTGTCATGACTGGATCGGCGAGATTATTCGACTCTTAAAATCTTCTGGAACATTCTGGTTGGCGATAGGAGATGATTATGCGGCTGAACTGAAGGTGATGATGCAGCGGGAGTTGGGCCTTACCTGTCGCAGTTGGGTCATTTGGTATTACACGTTCGGAGTGAATTGCACGCGTAAATTTAATCGTTCACACGCGCATCTTTTGCAGATGGTGAAAGACCCGAACGATTTTACGTTCAACACCGATACGATTCGCGTGCCTTCAGCCCGGCAGTTGGTTTATGGTGATCGTCGTGCCAATCCAAAAGGGCGTCTTCCAGATGACACGTGGGTGTTGCGTCCACAAGATCTGCCAGAGGGCTTCCGCAGCGATGGAGACACCTGGTACTTCGCCCGCGTGGCAGGGACTTTTAAGGAGCGAGCCGGCTTCCACGGTTGCCAGATGCCGGAACAATTGCTTGGCCGTATTCTGCGGGCATCAAGCCACGAAGAAGAGACGGTACTCGATCCATTTGTTGGTAGCGGTACGACCGGAAGTGTAGCAAAAAAATTAAATCGGAAGTTTATCGGCTTTGAACTATCGCCCGAGTACGCCCAACAGTCTCGAAAAAGAATTGACACAGTCTCTGTGGGACAGCCACTCGATGGAGCGGCCGATCCAACTTTGAGTGCGCCGAGTACGTCGCAGGGCAGGGTTCTGGACGAAACAAAAAAATCGCAAAGAAAAAAAGCAAAAACACAACCGGAGCTAACAGGAGTTAAAGGCGAGCTAACCTGATTTTGTGGTGGGAAGATAAGCTCGGCTACACATTTTTCCTGATGGCATCTATACCGGTGTTCCTCCGTGATGAGAAAGAGTTCAGTCTCGATGAAATACGCAATCTGTAACGAAACCTTTGGTGATTGGCCACGCGAAAAGGCATTTTCCTTTGCCAGCGAATGTGGCTATACGGGCGTGGAAGTGGCACCATTTACCTTGGCTCCGGAAGTGACTGCGGTTTCCCCCGCATTGCGTGCACAGGTCCGCGGTGAGGCGGAGGGTGCGGGGTTGGAAATTATGGGACTCCATTGGTTACTTGCCAAAACCGAAGGTTACCACCTCACAAGTTCCGATGGTCAAATGCGAAAACGAACCTCCACTTACCTGATTGAACTTGCAAAACTTTGCCGAGACCTTGGTGGCGAGATCATGGTTTTTGGTTCTCCGCCACAGCGGAATCGCGAAGCGGGCATGTCACTTGAGTCGGCAACGGACAACGCGGTTGACGTGCTGACCGCTGCGCTTCCAGCGATTGAAGATTTAGGCGTCACTCTCGCNTTGGAACCATTGTCACCCAAAGAAACCGATTTTCTGACCACCGCCGCTGAAACAGTGGCGTTGATTGAGCGACTTGAATCGGTAGCCTGCCGTTTGCACTTGGATGTGAAGGCGATGGCGAGCGAAACAAAGTCTGCAGCCGACTTGATTCGGCAATACGCGTCTTATCTTGTGCACTTTCATGCGAATGATCCCAATCTCCAAGGCCCTGGATTCGGCGACGAAGATTTTGCGCCGATCTTTGCAGCACTTCGCGACGTGAATTATTGCGGTTGGATGTCGGTCGAAGTCTTCGATTACGAACCGGGGATTGAACGACTCGTACGGGAAAGCTTGAGCTACATGCAGGGAATTGTCGCCCAGGCTGGTTGAGAGACGTTGCCAATGATCAATTCATTGATTCAACGCGGAGCGTGGCCAATTGATGGGCGGTCGTCACCAAACGTTCCCAGTTTTCATGAACGTATTCCGGGGGACCGCCAATTTGTGCAACCACCTCGTGCAGGTTCTCAGTCGGCACCATTTCAATGGCATCCCATGGACAAACCGTCAACTCATAGGGATTCGTTTTCTTCTGCGGAATGTGAACACAGACTTCACATCCGACACACCGCTCCAAGTCAATTTCACACCACTGTTCCGCACCTTGGACCAAACCGCGCCCACGATCGGGATCTAGTCGTATCAGTTCGATGCAATCGACCGGGCATACCTCCAGGCAGGACTCACAACCAGTACAGTTGTCAGCGTTAATGACCGCCAACTCTTTAGGAACCTTTTTGCGCGGCGCCTTTTTGCCTTCTTTTTTGGCCATGTGAAATTTACCTGAAGTTTCCTAACCCACTGTATTTTAAAAGCATATCACATTAAGCGACTACCCGCCTCAGAGGGGCATTCTCCGCTCTATTCGCCTACGAGTCTTTTTCGCTATCTGGTGCATCCTTTCCCGAGTCTTCCTCCATGCGGGCAACATGCTCCTGCAGAATCTGCTCCGCGTGGGCTAAATCTTTCTGAGGAACGAGGACACGAATCTGGAACACGCCAGTAAGACCTGCCTGATGTTCCCCTTCAATCGCGCATTCAATTTCCTCATCGGCCAGGGCCAACTTGAGGATCTCCGCGAGATTACTATCGGTCAATTTTATAAGTGTCGTCAGATTGAGAGGATCTTCTGCATGCATTGTCGTATTTTCCACTCGGGTCTCTGCTTGAGGAACCCTTCTTTTGTACCAGCTTAGGCTCTGGAAATGTACTGGGCTGTGCGGGAATCAACTTTGATTCGCTCGCCCGTTTTAAGATATTCGGGTACCTGAACAATGAGTCCTGTTTCGAGTGTTGCGGGTTTAGTCCGCTTGGTTGCCGAATCGCCTTTCACGGCCGGATCGGTTTCCGTAATTTCCAGTTCAATCGTCGTTGGTATCTGGAGTCCAACACACTCACCATTGTAGACCAGCGCGAGCATCCCTTCCAAGCCTTCGGTAATATAAGGCTGCTCCGACTCCACTTCCTCCAGAGGGAGAGCGTATTGATTGTAATCGCTGCCATCGAGCAAATGCATCGCCGTCGCGTCGGTATACATCAGTGTCACGGCCCGACGTTCAAAGTCGGCTTCATCGATCGTTTCAGTCCCTTTAAGTGTAAGATCTTGTTTTTGCTTGGTNACGAGATTTCGACCACGGAACTTGTAGAGCGTGGCTGCGCCACGAGCCGATGGGCTTTGTACACTGATTGCCTGAATCAGCACGGGTGATCCTTGGTAGTTCACGACGCTNCCGTTTTTCACCTCTTTTGCCAGCATCGCTTTTTCCTTTTTAGACTCANTGAATCGCCCACAGCGTTTTCATCATTCGATTCCATAGGCCCCGGCAGGTGGCACGATAATACCCTCAATTTGATTTTCACCTGCTTTGCGGAAGAGTCGTGGTTCCACGGTCAGCGCTACGCCCAGATTATTTTTACTTAGATCATAACGAAGTCCAGCGCGGATCAGAAACGATTCACCAATCCGTGTAAACGCGAGACGTTGGCCCACGTTTGCCGTTCCCGCAAGATCGATACTTGCCTCGTAGGCGGCGATATACTTCGGACTCATTCGGTACTTGATGTTGGCCAGAGCAACCTGACTACCGAGNTCGGGCGTTGCCGTATTGCGACCCCCATCGAAGGAGCGAACACCTAGATAAGCACTTCCTACATCCGGGCGATTCAGATAGCCGCCCAGACTCACTAACTTTTGGCCTTCGCTGAAAGTATCGAATAGGCCGTCTGATAGTAATGTGAANCGATCCCCAATATGCCAACGGGCTTCATAGTTGATCAGNCCCACGTACTGGCCGAAGTTCTGCTCGTCCTGGGGAAAGATTGTCAGCCCGGTATCGAAAGACAGCCAATCGATAATCCGGCGATTACCTGGAATTCCCCGCTTGGTCTGCCAACGTTGACGGGCTTCGAATCGTATGGCCGTCAGGCTATCNACCACTTCGGTTGAGGGCGAGCTTACCCAACCACTGATTCCGTTACGCACCAAATAGTACCGGGGATCGAAAGGCGAAATATTATTAAAATTATTGGTCAAATAGGGTCCACCGAGAGGCCCCGACTGTAAACGATTGAGAAAGTTNTCCATGACGTCGTCATTGATCGCATCATAGAGTGGAAATTCTGTGACGTTTCGACTTGAATCGGTATAGCTGAGTTCCGTATCGAATACGACTTTATGGGCAAGGCCGTTCAAGTTGAACAGATCACTTTGCACCATCGGATTGATTGACCACATCGCCAAACTTGTCCGCAGCCCGACTTGTCCATAGGCGCGACTGATGGGATTGCCATTCAGATCGGCATCCCAATGTGCCAGTTCACCCATGGCGTATGGAACAACTTTTACTGGTCCAACCGGTACAGGAAGATCAACTTCTTGTCGAGTTGCGTAACGTCCACCCGAATTCGTTACCTGCCANGGGAGCACACTCCACTGNTTGGCGTTCGGCTGTACGGTGGGTGCCGCGGCAATNCGATATTTTCCGTACGCCACATTGGTATGTTCGTACCATGTGAAACGGTCGCCGAGGAAAGACTCTCCTAACCAGAAATGGTCTCCGCGGGGCAACCATTCCACCTGCGTAAAGAAATTATTTAAACGATAATTCCCTCGTGCTTCCCACATGCGGTTTTCGGTCCGCTTGGATAAACGGAGACGGGTNACCTGATCTGGATAATCGTTCCATTCTTCGAGAAAATATTCCTGTAAAAAGTTGTTGTCACTAATCACTCCACCCTGGCCAACGAACTTGTAACCGTCTCCGAATCGTTGTTGATGATCGAGTCGNATCCGACCACGAAATGTTGCTTCGGGTGTCAGGGTTCGACGATCCATGCCTAAATTGTCGAGGCCATGGTCTTTAATGAACCAAGCCTCAAAATTGCCCATCGTGTCGTCAGTCATCCAGGGCAGGAATCCCCGGTCGTAGTCAAAAGCAGTTCCGTAACCTATTCCGCGATAGGTCAACAGGTCGGCATTTAAATCCCACTCGGTGCCAGGGGGTTGGTTCTCTATGCCAAGCAACTCATAGGCATTCCAGTTAGTCTGCACCTGAAATCCGAAAATATTGTCGTCGCTCACNCGCACATTATTGAGATAAAAAGTCGGGTCTTGCACNTCGGTTTTCCAACTGGGCCAATAGAAGACCGGGAGCCCTTCGATATAGACNGAATTCCCTGTTCCCTGCACCATCCGCGTTGTTTCAGCCACGCGTTGTCCAGTAAGCGGGTCGACAACGGTTGTAGGTACCTCTTCGAAAGTGAGTTCATCCGATTGAAGCCAATAGCCAGGTTCGCCGAGTCGGCTGGTGGTGAATTTGGCCCCGCTGGCCTCAAAGCGACTTCTTGAGAGTTGCCGCATCCGCTCAGCCTGAATGCGTATTTTACCTTCGTATTCCGGGACCGCGGCGAGCAACTCCGCATCGAGAATCTCGCCCCTGTTTTCGCCAGCGTTGTAATACATCCGTGACGCTTGCAGAATACGTTCCCCCTGACGAAATTCAATATTGCCCTCCATATACAACTCCAAAGGAGTTGTTTCATTGATCGCGCTCATTCCGGAAAGGTCAAGCGGTTTATCCCCTCCGACCCATACCACCACTCGATCGGTGGAAATGTCAACAGTGCCTATCTCTGGGTCGGCACCTTCAATTAAGACGTTGATTCCTCCCGTGATGACCGCGATTGATTCTCGTCCATTGGCTGAAGGAAACCACTGTGCGTTGACTGATCCGGGTTCTCCGCGCGGCCAAACACGGACTTTTCGCATGGCGGGCTTCATCACCGCAGTTGCCTCAGGCAGCGGTTCTATTTCCGGCAACGGTTGCACTGCAGGAAGGGGAACTTGAGACTCTGCGACGGCGGGTACGAGCAACAAAGTGGTTAATAAAAAGAGAGGGCAACGCTGCAATACCCAGACTCCCATCCGGTGCAAGACAGACGGGCGCGTACCGATAGATTTGCCGCGCAGCGGTCTCGCTGCACGGACCCGTGGAGGTTCCTTGCTTTTTGCGCGTCGAATAATCAGCTCGGCATCCTTGCCTGCAAGAGGGTACGGCGGAACCCGCGAACCACCGTAAACGTAAAACAACCACCCGCTTACGTAGAATTTCGCTCCAGAAGAGCGGCGGGATTATAGGTCTCTGTGCGACTGTGGGTCAAGGCACTTTCACAGTGCATTAAGGTGTCACAACATGCGTTTTAATAGGAACTTACAGCAAGCCCACTCTGCTTGCTTGCCGCGCTGGCACCGCTAGTAAACAGGATTCTACTCGTGGAGTGAGTAGAGGATCACATTGATTCCGATGCGCGCCGCATCCTCGGAGGTATATCCATTGCAGTCGGGCGATGCATGATTTTCGAGTGCGCAACTTAAATCGAGCGGCGAAAACAAAACCGCCCAACGACCGTCAATGCGGATTCCCTCAAGTTGAGGAGGGCCCAACTTGGTCCGGATTTCCCAACCGACTTTCCCCGTACCTGGCCCTGTATCTGTATCTGGTGACGATTCGCGGCGGGCAACTTTCTGAATATCAGAACCACCGTAGGCGATGGAAAATATTGGATCCTTTGCGGGAATCTCTTTTAACGGTTGATTGAATGTCGCCCGCATTTCTCGACGAAACGCTTGAGTAAAACGTGGACTTCCACAAATTGAATCGGCCAAGATCGTTCCACCGCGCTGTACGAAAAGTTTGAGTTGACGTTTTTCTTTTGCGCTCAATTTGAAATCATGCCGCCCATGCATCGCCACGAATTGATAATCAAAGAGTGTGGGATCATTGAGAGAAATCAGAGGCGTCTCACTGGATGTCTGGATGCCGAGAGAATAGTTGACCGCCTGCATTAGATTGCCCATCGCTCGGGGAGCCACGTCACAACCCCCAGCGTGCTGTAACTTGGCAACCGCAAAGTGTCCGCGTTGCTGTACCTCTTCACGGGTACGCTCGCTGGTGTCAGTCGCAATTGCATCTTTGGGCTTGAGATTTCGGTTCGTCGCGTACGCTAAAACATTCACACCCAACGCGCGGCAGGTGTTAATCTCATTCTGGATTGCTTCAGTTGGTTTTCCTGCACCTGGGATCCCAGTTCCCATTAATCCACCAAGCTCCCAATAGCAGGAGAGGTTCCCAGGACAATAGATAACGCTTGTTTTGCAAGCAAAGTTGATTCCCCAGAGCCAACGACCGTCTTGATCGAGGTGAGTCGGATCGACTTTTTCATCAATGGACCAAATCGGATGATCTGTAGTCAGTCGCTGAAGACCATACTCGGACTCAGGAAACATGCTGGCAAGTTCACTGCGCACCGACGCATCGAATCCATCGTCGCCACAGCAGCCGTCAATGAAAATAAAACCCCCGCGTTCGACATAGCGACGAAGCGCTGCTCGCTGCGGAGCTGTCAGGTCGAAAGCGTCATTTCCAGATAAAAAAAGCACCGGGGTTTGTGCATAATCATCTGCCGTGGCCTTCTCGAGATTGATGACCTGCCAAGTGAGCGGTAGTTTCCACTTCCGCTCGACGTACTGCGTCAGGTTGGTGAGATTTTCTGGTGCCCGGTTCCAATCCTCACCGGGCCTCTGTAACTTAGAAACCAGCACCGGTCGACGGCCTTTGGCTAAAAACAGCAAAACCATGCTGGTGCCAATGTCTGCATTCGCTTCGGCAATCCCGCCACCGATCCAACTCCCATTCCTTTGCTGGATAGAGATCAGAAACGCTGCGCCCTCGCGATACCAATCGTATTTTGGCTTCTCATTGTCGGCCTTGTTGGGCGGTCCATAGAAAAAGCGCTGGCCAGTGATCCGTCCCACACGCTCCATTGCATAGAGGTAATAGAAGTTCTTCTCACTGCGACGACTCATCAAATTCATGCCTGCAATCGGGTTGTATTTGACCGAAAAGTTACGGCCCAACCATTGGAGTCCAGCCGATACAACAGAATCACTCGGGGGGGTTCCGCACGCGCACTGTCCATTTACGATTTTTGCGCCGCTCCCTTTAATCTGTCGTGTCGCGATCACAACCGAGGCGATTCCAGCACACGTCATGCTTCCGCGGGCTACGTTACCGCTATAACTCCAACCCCCGGCTTTCAGTTGTCGCTTCTCCCAGTATTCGAGTGCCGCTTTCCAGGTCTTTTGGTTCACTTCAATCCCGGCCAGACTCGCTTCGTAGAGAGCAAGGATCGCAAACTGAGCATTCGACGGATCTCCTCCGCCACTGTCGTATCCCCAACTGCCTTTTTTTTGTCCTTTTTGAATCTGACGATTTTCCAACCAGGTGACATTCTTACGAATCAGCGGTAGGTCCGCAGGATTCGCCACGCGACAGAACACCATGGTTGCCAGCGCAATGCTGTAGGTTCGCTTAGGCGCTGAACTTTGAAATCCGCGTAGGGCACGCAGTCCTTGTTGAATGGATGAATCATCCGCAGGCACACCCGCTTCCAGGAGTGCAAGCGTGCATAGCGCGGTGACACCACCAAAAAAATTTGGATGCCGCGTCCAGGTTCCTTTCGCGCTTTGGCTCTCTTTGAGAAATCGGATTCCACGATCTATCGATTCACGGACTTGGTCGGCACGAATTTCCGCCCATACCGGTACCGCAGGTCCTGCAGACAAGATCAGCATCGCTATGAGCGATTTCAGCAGCATTCGATTGAATCGGATCATAAAATTAGCCGTTACGGTCCATCGTACTCTCCCATCTTAAAGGGACGAACCGAATGCGGCAATCTGAAGTGGTTTGCGTTGCTGTAAGCACCGGCCCTAGATAGAATACTACCGGACACAGAAGGTAAGTGGAGGGTTCAGATGAACCAGCAAACCGCAACGGGGAAACAAAAAAGCCTCGGCGACGTACTACAGGAGTTCAGTCACCACCGGAAGGTGATGCAAGATGAACTTCAAAAAGTCATCGTGGGACAGCATGAGGTGATCGAGCAAATTTTTGCCGCGATCTTTACCCGTGGACACTGTCTCTTGGAGGGTGTTCCAGGACTGGCAAAAACCTTAATGGTCAGTACACTCGCGCGGATCCTTGACATTCAGTTTCAGCGGATTCAGTTTACACCCGACTTGATGCCCTCGGATATCACGGGTACCAATGTTTTGGAGGAAGATGACGCCGGGCGTCGTAACTTCCGGTTTGTGGAAGGTCCGATTTTTAGCAACATTCTTCTGGCCGATGAGATCAACCGCACACCACCAAAAACGCAGGCGGCACTTCTGCAGGCGATGCAGGAACGGGAAGTGACGGTGGGTCAAACGACATACAATTTACCGGCGCCATTTTTTACCATTGCGACACAAAATCCGATTGAACAGGAGGGTACGTACCCGCTTCCTGAAGCGCAATTAGATCGCTTCATGTTCAATATCAAGGTTGGCTATCCGACGGCGGAAGAAGAAGAAAAAATTCTTACCCAGACAACCCGACACGAAAATCCCGAAGTCCGGAAAATTCTTTCTGCAAAGGCAATTTTAAATGTCCAAAAGTTAGTCTTTTCTGTAGCGGTCAGTGAGTACATCATTCAATACGCGTCGCGGTTGGTTCGCGCGACGAGACCCCGCGATCCGTCGGCCCCCGAGTACGTGCGCGATCTGGTCGATTGGGGAGCAGGCCCTCGTGCCGGGCAATTTCTCATCCAAGGTGGCAAGGCTTTGGCAGCGATGGACGGCCGCTTTTCGGTTGCGGTCAAGGATATTCAAAAAGTGGCAATTCCGGTGCTAAGGCACCGAGTCAGTACGAATTTTCAAGCNCAGGCAGAGGGAATGACGACCGAGGATCTTCTGAATCGTTTGCTAAATGATGTTCAGACGCCAGAAATTCCAAAATTCGATAAGGGAAATGGATCGTCCCAGTAGAGATAAAACAGAGATAAAACGAAAAGCCTTACGTTTGAATCGGATTGCGAGGCGACTTTGTCTAACGCCGAACAGTATTTAAAACCCGAAGTGATTCGACAGATCAGTCGCCTTGATCTGCGTGCGCAGTTTATTGTGAAGGGTTTTTTACAGGGCATGCACGCCAGTCCCTTTCAGGGATTTTCCGTAGAGTTCAGCGAACATCGCAAATATACCCCGGGCGATAATCCAGCCGATATTGACTGGTCACTCTACGCCAAGACCGATAAATACTATGTGAAAAAATTTGAGGCTGAGACCAATATTCTTGGTTATCTGGTGATGGATTTGAGTCGTTCCATGGCGTATACCTACCGTCAGGATCTCAATAAATTTGAATATGCGATCTGCCTGGCTGCGGCAATGGCTTATCTCATGATCCATCAACAAGATCCGGTCGGCCTGATTACGTTTGACGAAAAAATACGCGATAGCCTTCCGCCGCGTTCCAAGCGTGCGCAACTGGGAAATATTCTTTCGGTGCTGGCTCGATTACAGCCAACCGGTGGGACCAATATTTCACAAAGTATTGAGCAAATTGCGGCGATGCTCAAACAGCGGAGTTTGGTGATGCTGTTTACGGATCTTTTTGGCGCACCGGAACAGATTATGAAAGCACTCCACCGCCTCCGGCATGGAGGTCATGATGTGATTGTATTTCACATTATGGACGAAGCGGAAGTTGCTTTTCCCTTTGAAGGGATGATCGAATTCGAGGAACCGGAAACAACCGACCGGATGGAGGTCAATGCAACCNGTTTTCGGCAGGATTATCTGGCTGAAGTAGAGGCTTTTCGTGAGCAGTTTCGCGAACAGACTGCGCAGGCAGGTGTGGATTATGTGCCTCTCGACACGAGCNTGCCGTTCGATAAAGCACTCACTGAATATCTCACCCAGAGGCGCGCCCGTTGTTAATGCTNCCCGCTTGTGGTACCTCTTTGCTAACAGCGACAGGGAATTTTTCTATCTTCGATAATCAGCACCCCTTCGGATCGGGTGATGACCCACAACACCATAAAAAAGAAACGGCGACGGATCATGCAAAAATGTGTTTTCTTTTTTCTGATGACGTCTTTTTTAACTTGTTTTATGCCGTCCGATCTCGTTGCCGAATGGATTGACTTGTTCGATGGAAAATCACTCGATGGTTGGCAGCAGCGGGGTGGAAAGGCGACTTACCGGGTTGAAGAGGGCGCGATTGTGGGCACGAGTGCACCGAACACNCCGAACNCNTTTCTNTGNACCNTAGAAGGANTGGGGNGANTTTGANTTGGAACTCGAGTTCAAAGTCGACCCGGCGCTGAACAGTGGCGTTCAAATCCGCAGTAACAGTTTTTCAGACTACCATGACGGCCGCGTCCACGGTTATCAGGTCGAGATTGATCCATCGGATCGCGGCTGGAGCGGGGGCATTTATGATGAGGGTCGTCGTGGGTGGCTCGCCCCGCTCACAGAGAACACGGCCGCCCGCTATGCCTTTCGCCAAGACAAATGGAACACGTTTCGCATTGTCGCCATCGGTGACTCGATCAAAA
Organism: Planctomycetaceae bacterium TMED10; assembly: GCA_002168195.1. Classification (GTDB taxonomy): domain Bacteria; phylum Planctomycetota; class Planctomycetia; order Pirellulales; family UBA7805; genus UBA7805. The sequence goes on along the minus strand of NHBP01000008.1, from coordinate 6,212 downwards.
CGTTTCTCAACGGGGTGCCGGCCGCTGATTTAGTCGATTCCAAAACAGCCAAAGGTTTTATCGGGCTCCAGGTTCACTCAGTCGGCGAGGAGCAACAGCCACTAGAAGTCCGTTGGCGGAACATTCGTCTGCGCTCGATCGATGGTGTTGTACCGCAGGGTGAAAGTGTGCGCAAGGTTGCCGATGGTTTTCGGTTTACCGAGGGACCGGCCGAAGCGCAGGANGGCCGTATTTTTTTTAGCGACATTCCCAACGAGAAAGTACACGTTTTCGATCCTGCGACCGGTAAGGTAAGTGTGGCAATCGAAGATAGCGGGCGGGCCAATGGCCTGATGTTTGCTCCGAGCGGGGCGCTGCTGATTTGTGAGGGGGGAAACAGACAACTGACCCGAAAACTGGGATCCGAGAAAACCGTGCTTGCCGATCAGTTTGATGGCAAGCGACTGAACAGCCCGAATGACCTGGTGCTGGACGGAAAAGGTGGTATTTACTTTACCGATCCCCGTTACGGTGACCGCAGTGATATGGAGATGCAGATCGAGGGCGTTTACTATTNGCCTCGAGGTGGGGAACTGCGTCGGGTGATCGATGATCTGGTCCGTCCTAATGGGCTGATTTTTTCGCCTGACAAATCGATTTTGTATGTTGCCGACAACGGGGCCAGAACCGTGATTGCCTATCGGGTGCTCAAAGATGGTTCGCTCACGCGAATAAAAAAAATTGCCGACATGGCAGTCGATGGGATGGCGATGGATGTGTTGGGGAATCTTTATTGCACCGGGGGACCGCGCGTGGTGGTGTTCGCACCTGATGGAGAGCAGCGGGTCGTGATTCCGGTGCCTGAGGGAACGGCCAACTGTACCTTCGGTGGACCGGACCATAAAACGCTTTACATCACCGCGCACCAAGGTCTTTATGCGATCGATTTGGCAGTGCCGGGCATCTTGCCCTGAGCACAATCGTAGCAGGGCGATTTTTTATTAACGGCCCGAGAGGAAAATTTTCTAATCACTGCAGGTAGCACAAACATGAACACAGAATTGATGCCCGAACCTGAGCAACCCAGACGCACGATCTTCGGAACGATCGTGGCGGTCGTGACGGCCCTCTTCTGCGTGGTTTATATGTTGAATCCCACCGCAGGGATTTTCGAATTCATTCCCGATGCCTTACCTTTTATTGGCAACGTAGATGAAGCACTGATCATGCTCCTCTTCCTTGGGTGCCTTAAATATTTGGGTATTGATATTCCGCTGACCAAAGCGCGCGAAAAGAAGTGAGCGGTGGAAAGCGGCGGGGAATGCTTCCAGACTGCTAAGTACGCCCGAGCACAATCCTGAAATCATGGTGCGATAAGCGGGACACTTCAACGAGCGTGCGGGGTCCTCTTACCGGCTTCTCAAAGAGTTTTTCCGGGTCAATCGACCGGTCTGGATCGGAAAGGCACACTGCGGGGGTGATGCTGCGTTACTGCGGTTCGAGAGACCTGTTTTCAGGACGATAAGCACGCCCGGTAGGATTCGAACCTACAACCCTCGGTTCCGAAGACCGATGCGCTATCCAGTTGCGCCACGGGCGCTTGCCTTTGCAGGAAGCCGATCAGTTGAGTTCCTGTCATTTAGCATGCGATCCTCTAAGAATAGAGGGTCCGCAGCCCTTTCGCAACGGCTTGACGGAAACCGTTTTCTATCCCTCTAATGAAGCTATCTGAAGAGAATGCATTCCGCTTGATTGAGAAGCACCTGGGAGTCGGTCTGAAGTGTCCATTACTTTGCGAGTTTTAGACGGTGCCGATCNAGGAAAAATATTTGACGGCCTCCCGCTGCCGGTGACGATTGGGCGAGAAGAAGGAAACACGATTCAACTGAATGACGAGCGGATCAGTCGTTTCCACATCAAAATCCAGGAAGATAACTCGAAATTCATTCTTACCGACCTGGAAAGCACGAATGGCACCAAAGTAAACGGAGATGAGATTCGTCTTCGCATTTTACGATATGGTGATCTAGTGAGTGTTGGCCGATCGCTGTTACTTTTTGGCACAGAGGATCAGATCGCGGAGCGGCTTGCTGAGATTCGCGGCCGCGATGATCGCAGTGATGTTCTGNTCGCAGATGAGGGGACGAAAGAAGACCAGGCTGCACCACTCGATTTTGAAATACATTGGAATAGTGATCCGGACATTCAGGCAACACTCCATTCACTCCAGCAACCGGAATTACCCGAATCGCTTTCTCCTTGCCAGGCGGCACAGCTTTCGGAACTGATCGAGTATATGCACTTGCGCGTTGGTGATTTGTTGACCACCGCCAAAGCGGCCGATGACGAAGGTGAACAGATGTTATTGGAGCAAAGGCACTGGCAAAATCTGGTCGACCTGCAGGCGCGATTGAGCGAGTATTTGAGGAAGATTACTGAACCACCTGAAATGGAATAAGAAATCATGACCATCGCCCAGGAAAATGATTTACAGGCGTATTGCCTGGAAACTGCCAAGCGGGCACGCCACGCCGCTGAGGGCCTGATCACCGTATCTGCGGAAACGAAAAATGCCTGGCTCCGGGAGGCAGCCGCACAATTACGCCGACAGGAACAGGCATTGCTCGCGGCCAATGCACTCGACTTAGAGGCAGCGCCAGGGTTTGGATTGAACGATGCCCAGGCAGATCGTCTTCGCCTCTCGAGTGAAAGAATCGACAGCATTGCGCAGGGAATGGAACAAGTTGCNGACTTTCCCGAGCCGATTGGTGAAGTGATGGAGACCACCGCACGCCCCAACGGTCTGAAACTTCAAAAAGTCCGCGTGCCTTTGGGTGTTGTGTTCTTTGTGTATGAATCGCGACCGAATGTGACGGCTGACGCGGCAGCGCTCTGCGTAAAAAGTGGGAACGCCGTTATTTTACGTGGTGGTAAAGAAGCGGCACACTCGAGCCAGGCTATTGTGGAAATACTCCGCACGGTCGCTGAGGAACAAGGAATTCCCGTCGACGCGGTCCAGTTGGTTTCAGTCGCCGATCGCGAAGCGGTGGGCCACTTTTTGGCCCTTCCGGACTGGATTGATNTGGCTATTCCCCGTGGCGGCGAAGGGCTGATCCGTCGCGTGGCTGCCGAAGCGCAAATGCCGGTGATTAAACACTTCAGTGGGAATTGCCATGTTTACGTTGACGCCCATGCAGATCTGGAAATGGCAGAATCCATTGTCCTGAACTCCAAGTGCCAGAGGATGGGTGTATGCAACGCTGCCGAGTCGCTGGTGGTCCACGCGGATGTGGCTGCCGATTTCGTGCCACGCGTTTGTGAAAAACTTCAAGCGGAGAAAGTAGAAATACGCGGTGATACTGAAACGCAGGCTCTCTTTCCGGCAGCAATCGCCGCGAGCGAAGAAGATTACGGNGCAGAATTTNTGGGGCCTGTGATCTCGGTGCGGATCGTTCCCTCCCTCGAGGATGCGGTAAAGCACATCAATCACTTTGGAAGCAAGCATACCGATGCAATCGTGACCGAGTGCGAGACCGCAGTCAGCCGGTTTTCTACCGAAGTCGATACAGCGGCAGTCATGATTAATGCCAGCACGCGATTTAACGATGGCGGAGAGTTTGGACTCGGTGCAGAGATAGGCATCAGCACCGACAAGTTTCACGCCCGCGGCCCCTGTGGTCTCAAAGAGCTGACCAGCTACAAATATATTGTGCAGGGCAGCGGACAGATTCGCGGCTAATAATAAACAATCGGGTCGGCCTGAAAACCTCNCCACTAACAACTGTCACGGTCCCGCTGCGCGTTGTCCTTGGGAGAGAGAGCGGGCAGTTCCGTTTCGAGTACGCCCCGGACACGGGGCCAGAGATATGCTGCCTCAATCAGCATCCAGATCTGCAAGACGAGGATGCCCAGACCAAACCCNAATAGTAAATGNGACTGTTGCCACTGCCAGTCTGTTTGGCCACTGACCATCTGCCAGAGCGGATAAAACCAACCGCTCATATGGTTGAACATTTGCCATAAAATAGCCCAGGTCGGTAACACGATCATGAGCAACAAGGGGGGCAACGCAAAGGCAATCGGCTTATCTCGACGCCAGAGATAAAACACGATGACGAGAAAAGCCAGACCGGCCAGCAATTGATTCACCGCCCCGAACAGTGGCCAGAGAAGCATTCCCCCGGTTCCATAAACGCCCCCTGAGCCCGGCAGCATGGCGATCCCCAAGCCGAGCGACACGGCAATCAGTGTGGCAAGATATTTTCCGCCCAGCCAAGGCAACCGGACCGTGTGTGCCAGTTCCTGAATCACATAACGCTGTAGCCTGGTGGCCGTATCGAGTGTGGTCGCTGCAAAACTGGCGACGAGGACTGCCATGATCCCGATCCCTAATTTTAAGGGAATGCCGAGACTGGAAAGAAAATTACCGCCTCCTTCGACAAAAGCGCCCACTTTCTGTGGCAGTCGGAAATCGGCCCACTTCTTCCGCGTATCGTAATGATGATTCCAGGCCGATTGGCCCGACAGCGGTTCTCCTTGCGCATCGAAGACCGCCGTGTAGGTATGTCCTGTGCCAGCGATTGAAGTCCGTTCGAACTTACCGATTCCTAGACCAGCGGTGCAGGCGAGAATGACCAGAACGGCAAGCATGCCTTCGACCAACATGGCTCCATAGCCAACGTATTGAGCGTCCTCTTCATTAGCTAACTGTTTGCTTGAGGTACCGCTGGCGACCAAGCAATGAAATCCACTTACGGCACCACAGGCAATCGTAATAAACAAAAACGGCCAGATGGGAGGCGCACCGGTTAAACGTAGTGCAGACCAGGACGTGACGGCCGGTGTGGTTTCAGTCAGATTGGCCTCGCCACTGAAACCAGCAACCCCTAAACCTAAAACAAGCAGGCCCAAGGCGACAAGTAACTGATGGCTATTGATATAGTCACGCGGTTGCAGCAGTGTCCAGACCGGCAGCACGGATGCGATGAAACAATAAACCATCAGGATGCAGGTCCAAAAAATCGTCGGGTTGAGCCACTGTGGGCTCAGATGCAAATATTCGGCAAGGGTCGCACAAAATGTATTGGTGATCGGAACAGGAAAATAATAAGCCCCTAAGTAGATTGCCACATACATCAAAACAAGTGCGGCAATCGAAGGCCCTAGTAAACGGCCACCACGGCGATAAACATAAAAACCGATCACCGCAGCAAGAGGGACTTCAATCCATACCGAAAGGACCGATTCGGGGAACATTTTAAAAATTCCCGCAATCACAAGCCCGAAGATGGCAAGCACGATCGAAAGGGCTAGAAACAGGACGGTCAGGAAAAATAATTTCGCTCGAGGAGAGATGATTCTTCCGGCGACCTCACCGATCGTTTGTCCACGATTACGCAGACTGATAACGAGCGCACCAAAATCATGCACTGCTCCGATAAAGATAGCACCCAGCACAACCCATAAGAGTGCGGGAAGCCATCCCCAGAAGACGGCGATCGCCGGCCCCACGATCGGGCCGGTTCCGGCGATGCTTGTGAAGTGATGCCCGAAGATCACCTCTTTACGCGTGGGTAAAAAATCAACATCGTCCCGCAATTGCTGACTTGGCACTGCGGCTTCAGGGTCGAGACCAAAGATTTTATGTGAGACCCAGCGACCGTACGTATGGTATGCGATGAGATACGCAAGAAAGGCGCCACCGGCAATCAGAATTGTACTCATGCTAAAATCCGCCTGCGCGAAGAGTTGCCACACGATACCCCACCGATTGTGCGTGGGCAACCTGAAAGCGGCCCCTGAGTCAGTAGACGCCTTAGAGACAGCCCTTATAATGAGCCCGATATCCTTGGCCTCAGGCTGAGTTCGAAACCAAATGTAGTCCGCCATTTGCGGAGAAGAGGAGACAATTTTGGCTGAAAAAGTTGTAATTATTGGCAGTGGTCCGGCCGGTTGGTCAGCCGCCATCTATGCGGCACGTGCCAATTTAAACCCTCTGTTGTTTGAAGGAACCGTGAAGCCAGAAATGATTCCCCTCGGCCAGTTGGCTTTTACGACCGAAGTCGAAAATTATCCGGGTTTCCCTTTCGGAAACGTGCGCGAGTTTGTAGAAACCTCCGTCGACAAAGATCGCCAGTGGAATTTACCTCCGCTGCCGAGCGAAGAGCGTGACGGGAAACCGCACTATGCGGTGCAGGGAGTGGAACTGATGGAATTGATGAAACAGCAGGCAC
>NHBP01000007.1 GCA_002168195.1 Planctomycetaceae bacterium TMED10 | reverse complement strand
GTGTATCCTGCGGCGGCGGCTGAAATCGTTACATTCTGTGTGCCATCGACGAGACTGTCATCCACGGCTGCAATGTCAAACATCGCGCTGCTCTGGCCATCGAGAAACGTCACCTGTGCCGGTACGGTCGCTTCGCTCGTATCATCACTTGTGAGCGTGACCGTTAAATTCCCCCGCGGATCGCTCCGCGTTACTGTGGCCGTTGTCGCCGCAGCGCCAGCCCCCTCAGCAATCGAAGCATCGTCAATCGCAAGATTCAGAACGAGTGGNACATCNTCATCGGTNACCTNGAGCGNNGCACNATCCCCGGCGTAGTCCGNNGCNGNNGCANAAANNGTNACCGTCTGCGTGCCATCNACGTNACTGTCATCNACGGCTGCAATNTCNAACGTCNNGCTGCTCTGNCCATCGAGAANNGTCACCTGTGCCGGNACNGTNGCTTCNCTCGTATCGTCACTNGTGAGCGTGACCGTTANATTCCCNNGCNNNTCGCTCCGCGTCACNGTNGCCGTTGTCGCNGCAGCNCCNGCNCCCTCAGCAATNGANGCATCGGCAATCGCAANATTNAGNACGAGCGGTACATCNTCATCGNTCACCTCNAGGAAAAAATCCCACTGTGTCTGGTTNTGTTGCAGNCGGTAGCGGTGATTATCAGGNCCCCANCCGTCAACTTCGATGATGCCGTCGNCGCCGATGCCGTCGTCGTATACGTTGTGTCCGTTGGCCANGAGATCATCGTANAGATTTTGGCTGTTCGAATAGGGAACAATNCCNTCATCGACAGCNTGTAGCACGATTNCATTCAGNGTGGGCGTGGGGGACGGGCCAGTNGGNACCNGTGGTGTACTACCTAGNAAAAAAGCACCACCAAGACCGCCAGAATGCGCTGCAAAGGCCGCGATGTCGTCGCTGCGATATCTTGCCACGTAGTAGCTGAAATAGGCGCCCCACGAATGACCGGTCGTGAATACCTGGGACGTGCTGATGTTGTAGTTCGTGTCTGCCCAGTCAATCATATCATCCACGAAAGACAGATCCGAGGAGGTGCCGCCGGCGCCTAAATCCCAAGTCTTGAAAAAACCTAAGGATTCAGGGAACANGACAATAAATTCGTTTTCATNCGCAGTGGTCTGCCATCCGTAATAACCATTTTCCGCCGATCCCCCGCTCTGTTCACTGCTGTTACCGCCCATCCCGTGAAACATGAACAGAAGCGGCGTTGGTGTCGATGGATCATACGACTCCGGCACATAGTAGCCAAAGTTCCTTCCGTTGATCGTCGTATAGTCAGGCGAATAGTCAGGCGAAGATGAAGCAGCCGCGGCAATTGTTCCAAGGCCATCAGCATCGACAAGGTTATTTGACGCTGCTAACTCCTGCCCCTCAAACGGTGATCCGGCGATGAGCACATCATCGACTACCGTTTGTGGTACCGTGCTATCAGTGTTCCCATGGGCAACGAGGGCCACAGCACTGAGCATGCGTCGCGTTTCGAGCGATTCGCAGTGAAGTTTTCTTTTGGTAGGATTGCGACGCGTTGTTAATTTAGACCCAGAGTTTTTAAGGGGCCTGAGCAGCCCACCCAGCCAGTTCGAAAATTCCACTTCCCTATCTCCGTGTAGCTCAGTCGCTGAGGATACAAAATGATAACTTAAGAAATTCGAATCAACTGGCCATTTGATTCATCTGTCTTTTTAGAGAAGACGCGTCTCGCCGTCATCACTTTTTATATTGCACCTGCGTACTGAGTAGTTTTGCCCTCAACACATGGTGGCACAAGTCAAAAAAAAATTCAATGATTTTTTTGCGCTTGTNGGAAAGAAGAAGCCGATGTGCGAAGTTTACGCATGAACCAANCACACCATTTACGTTGCGCAGNCTTACCCGTGCAAGAACCGATGGAAACGCGACACAAAAAGGTCTNNCGCGGCTCCAAAAGCTCTTTGGGCATAAAGAGATAGGCGTTCACAGCAAAAACTGTAGCCCACTTAAAACAACGACTCCGTTGCGCGTTCTACCCTCGACGGTGCCTACCAGGTTGTTTTCAAGAAGTGCCATCGAGTAGGACTCAAATTGGCCGGCAAGACGGTAAACNACTTTCACGATTCCTCGCCGATTAATGTGATCATGTAATCGGTTCCCAATTTTTCTCGGATAAAATTCNCCGTAATTAAACATCAGCAGCCAACGGTCNAGGTCAACATTTAGATTTGCGTAGTATCCGATTCCTTTGAGNCTTTTGCCGTCCGGGGCCAGTGTTTCGCGATAATAAAGACCACGGCCCCACCTGATGTCGTCGGCGGTGAAAAGTTCGTTATCTAAATTTTTTCCCGGTTTGCGATAACCGTATTCATCGTAAATCACCTCCCCGGAAAATTGACACCGGCCCCATCGAAACATCACATCGGCCCCAAGGTGATTTCGCCGAAGCTTTTGATGCTCCGAACCAACTCCATCCTGCCATTTGACGGAGGTGCCAATATCAAAATTGTCGCGACCAAAACCAACGCGACCGATCAGTGCCTTCGATGAATTCGTGTCCTTATCGATACCACCATTTACCAAGCCGGCTGAAATGACTGAAAGACCACCAGCATATTGAAAGAGCACCCCGGTTTCCCGCCAAAGAATTGATTCAGTACGGATAAAGGGAGCATCCTCCCGACTGTTTTCATAAATCGGAAAATAAGCGCGCCCGAAAGGTGTGACAATTTTGCCAATCGACATCATGAAATTTCCCTTTTGAGCTGAGATAAAAAGCTGTGAAATTTCATAAACATCGATTTCAAAGTTGTCTGCGTAGGATATTCTTTCCCAGTCTATTAATCGATTACGATCGAAGGGCTGATTTAAGTAGAACTCACCGCGGATAGTGGTCATCCAATCACCNCGCATTTGTCGAAATGTTGCACCCAAGATCGCTTCAGATAAAAAAGTGGCCTCATTACCGCTCCACTCGATTCGCTGATCATTGATGTAAGCACCACGGACAAGCATGTCGAATCCAAGTCCCTGGAAAGCGTCTTCTGGNGGAAGATGTGTGTCCCATGCGTATTCGGTTTGTTGCAGCAGCAAGGGAACNTTGAAGTTCAGGGGAGTGTGTGCAAGCGTCACAGGGGGTAACGTAAATGTGATGCTACGCGGTTGGATTTCTCTCACTCCGTTGCGGGCAGGAGGAAGNACTTCGATTCCGGGATACCAACTCTCAGTGGATAAATCATCCGTGAGAAACTCCCCGTCCTGAGCCTGCGGAGATGGAAGCGGTTCTACGGTAACTGGAGCATCCGGGGCATCAGGTTCGGCAAGAACCGGTGGCAATCGCGTCGGTTGCGTAGGCACTGTGACGACAGACTGCGCCTGACACCGCGCATGACAAAGCAGGGTCNAAAAAACGAGTCCAAAGGCTGCTAGCACCACATGCAANGTCNTGCCAGCAATCACCCGCTTTATGGACACGCGTCCTCCATTCCGCAGACTACTCGTCCGTAAACGAGTTGTCTGCTGAAAAACCAAAAGGCCCTAATACAACGGAAGAACCCTTATTTAAGCTCACTTTATGGCACTGCGACACTCACGTACCGACAGCCAGTGAAACTCCGTACTCTGCGTGTCATCGTCGTTATAATCGGAATTCTCTATAATAATCGTAANGACCGGTTAACTCGTTGTATTTTCCGNCTATTGTTTATGTCGCCTATTTTACAATCTGCCTAGCTAGCGCCCGCGAACGTNATAAAAGTANCTCTACAAGTACAAGTTCACGAAAATGTAGAGAAGACGACCGATGCGAATGACCGCTAAAAAATCACTGTTCCACTCTCCNAAAGTGATTGCCCTCTCTCGATCGGGCTTCACGCTTATTGAACTTTTGGTCGTGGTCGTCGTGATTGGAATCCTTGTTGCATTGCTATTACCCGCCGTAAATTATGTCCGCGCGAGTGCCCAATCGATGCAGTGTCGATCAAACTTGCGACAAATCGGCTTGGCCATGCAAACCTACTTGGATGCACAGGGGGCAAATGGTCGCTATCCCGATGCGGCCGTACTGCCGTCAATAACNCCGGAAAGAGAATCTCTCGCAGAAATTCTTTNACCGTTTCTAGAAGAGAATATTGCTGTCTTTCGTTGTCCCGGCGACCAGGAGTATTTCGATCGTGAAGGACTAAGCTACGAATATAATGCGTCGCGTTTTGCAAAAAAAAACCGCAAGGAAGCTCTNGTAGGCCGCCGCAGTGGAAAGAAAACGCGCGCGGATTCAGAATATTGGATGGTCCATGATTTTGACAACTTTCATGGTCCTGAACGCGAAGAAGGATCTTATAACTACCTCTATGCGGATGGCCATGTAGAAGGCTTNTAAATNTTTNGAGCAGATATCAATCANCNGCGAATGAACCGCAACTTTCTTAANTTATGGAACGCGATGACATGAAAAGTATTTGGATTTTTAGTCTATCTGGTATTGCGATTGCAGGCGGTCTGATCATCTGGAGTATGGGATCAAGCGAAACGCCTGAATGGAAAGAAGTGCAGCAATTGCAGAAAGAGATCCGGACATCCATGGAATCTGATCCCGAACAAAGTTCAGAGTCAGAAGCGGATAAAGAAAGTCGTGAAAATCTCCGTTGGGAAAAAATGGCAGAGTACCGGAAAAANCTGAATGCACTGCCAGAAAAATTACAGAAAGCTGCTAAGGAGCAAATGGGCGGCATGTTTGTCTCGCGGATGGAGCAACGCATTGATCNTGTTCTCTCACTACCTCCCGAGGAGAGANATGAGGAACTTGATAAACAAATTGATGAATGGGATCGGCGGATCGCAANTTGGGAAAAAAGAAAACAGNAAGAAAATACGAAAGCNAGNAGTGANAANAGTGACNGTCAGGCNGAGAGTGGTAGCGGGAATGGAGGGGGTAAACCTGCAGAAAGTACAAAAAAGAAATCGAGTGGTCGTCGAGGATGGATGAATGCGAGTAAAGAGCAGCGNGATACTTGGCGGCGCGATTTACTCTCTCGCACAACGCCCGAACAGCGTGCCAAATGGCATGAGTACCGGCGACTGATGGATGAGCGGCGGAAAGAACGAGGGCTTTCCACACGATCATTTTAATACCCGATGAATGGCTGGGCCGGGTGAAAGNATATTCNCAGCAGACAGCCCCAGAGTCTAATCGCTCTGAACTGCAGATTGAATGCTGCGATNCTCTNGAAAAACTTTCTTGCCTTGACTTCNAAGGCTTTATTTCCTAAAGCAGCATCGCCCCGTTGCAGGATTCCCCATGAAAGCTCTGCTGCTAACGCTGTTTTCGGTCATCGCGCTGTGTACGTTTGCCATCACCCGGCAAGCGAAAGCACAAGCGTCGGATGAAGATGCTCAAATACGAACGGTCAGTGCAGAACAGCCACCTCTAATCGAGCCCCTGCAAAGCAGCCCTGACCTCGACTTCAAAAGCCTGCTCAGACCGCGATTCTCNTTACAGGCCGAATGGGAACCCGAAGCGGATGACCTCGCTATCGCTTCTTATGATCTCACAACGACCATTCCCACGTATCCTATTTTCGGCCCGCCCCCTCCCCTGATTACCGGCGGTGCNGGTCTGACGATGCTTTATGCACCCGCAAGCTATAATTTACCGGACGATCTTTTTGATTTTACGCTTGGGGCCGCATGGATCCGGCCCGTTAACGAACGTTGGACGTTGCGTTGGATGCTTCAGGGTGCATTAGCTTCGGATCTGAAAAATACCACGAGCCAGGCATGGCAGATTCGTGGCGGTGGGTTTGCCATGTATTCGAGAAGCGAAGAATTGCAGTGGGCTTTTGGTGTATTGGTCACCGGACGTGAAAACATTCCTGTACTCCCTGCTGCGGGAGTGATCTGGGAACCCTCTCCCAAAGTTCGTTGGAATCTAATGCTGCCGAACCCTCGCCTGATGTTTCTGATTTCTGAACGGGAAAAAAATCAAAACTGGCTTTACCTGGGTGGTGGTTTTGCCGGAGGCACCTGGGCATACGAAGATGCGNTTGGCAATGATGATCGGCTCACTTACAGCGAATGGCGAATCACACTTGGTTGGGAGCATTCTCAAAAAAGAACGCCCGGTATTTTTCGACCACCGGGAACCTCAACGGTTGCCGAGATCGGTTATGTGTTAGGTCGCGAATTTGAATTCGATTCGGCGCGACCCGATCTCTCTGTGGGCGACACACTATTATTGCGGACGGGAATCAATTTTTAAATATTTCCCCGACGTTCTCTCCCCACGTCCTGAATGCGATCCATACGGGGCACTTGGCATACAACCAACGATGCGCAATACTCATGCGCTTGTGAAAAAGCGATTGTCACATTTTCCTGTCGGAGNAGCATCATGGCTAANATATTAATGATTGTCGGTGATTTCAATGAAGACTTNGAGGTGCGTTTTCCTCAACAGGCNCTCGAAATGCTTGGACACGCAGTACACACCGTATCACCCGGTAAGGTCGCCGGTTCGAGCATTGTGACCGCCGTCCATGATCTGGCAGACACGTCTTTGCAGTCTTATACGGAAGACCGCGGTCATACNTTACCGGTGACACATGATTTTTCTAAAGTGGATACTGACCATTATGACGGGCTCATTGTGCCCGGCGGACGCGCTGCGGAGTACCAACGATGCGATGACACTATTTTGAATCTTGTACGTCACTTTTTTGAAGGCAACAAACCCGTTGCGTGTACCTGCCACGGAATCCAGATTCTAGCCGCCGCTGGTGTACTCAAAGATCGACGCGTCACTGCCGTGCCCTTTTGTCGACCCGAAGTAGAAATGGCAGGCGGCCAATGGGTCGATTGCGGGTTAGATGGAACCGAAGTCGATGGAATGCTCGTAACGGCGTCGACTTGGATGAGCAACCCGGGCTGGATGCGAGCATTTAGTGAATTGCTCGGAAACACCGGGGAATAATCTATACAGTGTTCAAGTATGGCTCAACGCATCCCCATTCCAAAACCCCAGCCAAAACCTCCNGAGGAATATTCNTCCANCATCNGCGACGACTCCCTNTGCTTTTGCCGATACATGGAGCGNNCAAACGTTTGTTCACTTTTGAGNCGTTTTTCTTCNTCNGCCGCCGCAGTGTTNTCNCCCTTNTCAATATCGCTGAGTGACTTTTGATTCTGCTTGATTGCTGCCTGAGCTTGCGCCAGNTGGGCATCACGCGCGGCCTGAAATCCACTTTCNCGTTTTTTTGCAGCGCTTTGATCATGTTCAAATCGCATCAGCCACATTTGCATTTGGGGTGCCGTTAAAGATGCGAGATGCTTTTTGTATTCTGCCTTCTGCTCCGGCGTATATTTGTTTGTGACTCTGAGGTAATCATCAACCCACGCTCTGGCCTTTTGCATTTCTGGGCTATTCCAGATTTTTTTTCTTGCGGCTTGATCGGTTGCCGGCGCAGATTGAGTCACAGTTTGGGATGTGGGTTTCTGAGCTTTTTGCTTCAGTTGGATAGAGGCCTGCGTTTTCGAACTCTCGGTGACTGACTGCCCGCCACCTTCCGCCTCTGCAGCTTGCAACGCGACAACGTGACCCTGTAAAAGAACCACCGCGAAAAGCGTGAAAAGAAAGCCTATCGCACCGACTCGATAACCCATGATCAATATCCTCGTTCCAAATCCTAATATTTCTTGACTCGCATGGCCGGAATCACGGCAGGCCAGTCCTGACTCGTCCTGATCGGTACTCCTGCTGCACTCCATTATAACAGCTATCATTGATTTAAAGCGTCACGAAACAGGATAACAAATTACCGTTTACTTACCGCTCCCCGTTCGTAAAACGCTTACAGTCTTCGGGCTAGCGCGTTTGATCGTCAGAAACCTAGCGACTATCATAGTGACAGCCATTTATCGTCAGTCACCATCTACAGCACCATGCGGATAAAATATTTTCCGCAAAATTTGGGCTATCCGGGAAACTACCACTTTATAAGGAACAGGATTATGATCTTTAAGGCTGTACGGAATCGACAGTCGGGCACACTTCTTTTTGCAGCCACTGTTGTTTTTATTACAACCGTTGCTGCTGTTTCAGGACAAGACAATCCGGACATGGAAGCCGGTGATGCCGACCCAACCCCCGCACCTCAACCACTCGTACTTCATGTCCACCACCACTATTACACGAATCAAGGTGGTGAATACCAATACACACCAGCCTATCGCACCTACTTGGGAGCCGGCGTTTTTGGAAATCAAAATCCTGTGATTCAAAAGTACTCTCAGGCATTCCCGGTGCATGCACAGACCGTTGTCGGTGGACTGGTTGAGCCATGGAAACAGAACTGGGGCCATCTCGGCTTTACCGCTTATCTGGGCCAGCAGAACGAAAAAACAGGTTTGATTGTAGATACGGTTACCCCTGACAGTGCCGCTGAAAAAATGGGCCTGATTCCCGGCGACTTTATCCTCAAAATTAATGGGAAACCAGCAACCGGTTATCGCCAAGTTGCCGCGCTCTTTGAGCAAACTGCGGAAGATCCCAAACATCAAATCGCTTTAGAAATTTGGAATCCGCATACGCGCAGAACAAACAACGTGAGTGCTGTGCTTCAGGGAGATAAAAACTGGGTCTCGCCGTAAAGGGCCAGAAAGTAACCGGCGAGGGTGATCGCTGCGTGCGCCACTCGACTATTTACAACGCAGGTCTTTGATATGGACTTCGGGATCCCCCGTAATCAATCGTGATTGACGGGTATGACGAACGTAGTTCCAGAACCATTCAAAAATCACAATCAGCTTATTACCGAAGCCGATCAAAAACATCGCGTGCACAAAATTCCACGCTAACCAACCAATAAATCCGCCCAGATGCGTTTTTCCGATTGCCGCAATCGCATTGCCTCTGCCAACCATCGCCATCGATCCTTTATCGTGATAGCGAAATGTAGGACGTGAATCGGGCTTTTTGCCTTTTAATTCCGTGGCAATAATCCGAGCGACATAGTCGCCAGCCTGAATTGCGCCCTGCGCAACACCCGGCACCGGGTTTCCAGTCCCTGCGTCTGTTGCGGCAGCAGCATCACCGATTACAAACACCTCGGGATGCTCCGGCAAAGCCATATCAGGGCCCACTAAAACCCGACTCGATCGATCAAGATCAACACCCAAGGTCCCAGAAACCGCTTGCCCTTGAACACCGGCTGCCCAAAAAATATTTTCTGCCGCGATATGCTCCTCTCCAATGGCAACGCCCTCACCTGTGACTTCCGTGACTAACGTATTCAGTCGTATCTCGACCCCGGCTTTTTCTAAAACGCGTTGAGCCCGATGGGCCAGATCCTCCGGCATTCCCGGAACCAATCGGTCTGCACCTTGAATGAGGATGACACGAGCACATCGTGTATCGATATTATGAAAGTCGTCTGGAAGTGTCTTGGATGCCAACTCCATAATGGCGCCAGCCAATTCCATTCCTGTCGGACCGCCGCCGACAATCACAAAAGTTAACTTTGCTTGCCGAGACGTTTCATCCTCCTCCCATTCTGCCTCCTCAAAAGCCAAGAGGACGCGCCGCCGTATTTCCAAGGCGTCATCAACCGACTTTAAACCCGGAGCACAAGCACGATACTCATCGTGTCCAAAATAAGACTGTCGTGCACCAGTCGCAACCACTAGATAATCGTACGATACCCGACCGCCATTGACTGAAATCTGGCGCTGCTTTAAGTCGATCGAAGTCACCTCTCCGAGGGCCACATCACAATTATCTTGTTTATTAAGAATTTTCCTGATAGGAAATGCGATGTTATTTGGCTCCAATTCCGCGGTCGCTACCTGATAGAGAAGCGGTTGAAAAAGATGATAGTTCCTTCGGTCATAGAGCGTGACCTTCGCAGCCGTCTTGGCGAGTCCCTGTGCTGCATGAAGGCCTCCAAATCCGCCTCCAATGATTACAACGCGGGGTCGTGATTCTGCCGAGGCCTGAGAAGTCATTGTCTATTGTTCCTAAAAAATCAATCCTGTTGATGTGCGATCACATCACTTTGCCAACGTTATTTCTCGATATTCGGGGACCCACATCGTATCTTGAAGCTTATTTTCAAGCTCGTCGTCCGCGATGCTCTCGGCAACTCCTTGCCGAATCGCCTCGGTCGCAACGGCCTTTGCGATATGCAGCGAAACCGATCGCATATCCTCCAGGCAAGGCAACAGCGATGCATGCGGGTCTTTTAGAGCCGGAGAAACCTCACGCAATGCGAGCCCGGCAGCCATAAACATTTCATCCACTACGCGGCTTGCACCAACGGCTCGAATCGCAAGTCCCATCGCCGGAAAAATATAGCTGTTGTTACATTGGGCAATCGTATATTCTTTTCCCGCATGCGTCACCGGATCAAATGGACTTCCCGTTGCTACCAACGCCTTACCATCGGTCCAGTTCAATAAATTGGCCGGTGTCGCTTCCGCCCGAGAGGTTGGATTCGATAAGGGAAAGATAATGGGGCGATCCACATGATTTGCCATATCCCGAACGACTTCTTCTGTGAACAAACCGGCAACCCCTGTCACACCGACCAAGACGTTGGGCTTTGCATTCCGCACAACATCTGCAAGGCCGATGGACTCGGCAGTAGCACAATCCCAAGTAGACAGATCCTGTCGATTTTGAGCTAACGGCTTTAGGGTTTCATTCAAATTGGCACGGTCGTCACAGAGCAACCCGTCCTGATCGATAACGAAACAACGTTGCTTTGCCTCAGCTTCGGTCAGCCCCTCACGCACCATCGTCTTCTGGAGCTGCAACGTGATACCAAGCCCCGCAGAGCCGGCTCCTAACATCGCAATTCTCATGTCAGAAAGCGGATGTTTAGTTACTTCCAGAGCCGAAAGAATAGTCCCTGTGGCCACCGCTGCCGTGCCCTGAATATCGTCATTGAAAGTGCATAAACGATCTCGATACCGATCCAAGATAGGCGCCGCATCAACAGAAGCAAAATCTTCCCACTGTAAGAGCACTCCGGGAAAACGTTTCATAACGGCTTGAACAAACTGCTCAATGAAGTCGTCATATTCCTTGCCCCGAATCCGATTTTCTCTCCAGCCAATGTAGGTAGGATCTTTCAGTCTCTCTTCGTTGTTCGTTCCCAAGTCAAGCAATATGGGTAACGTTTTTTCAGGCGCGATGCCACCACACAGGGTATAGAGAGAAAGCTTGCCGATCGGTATTCCCATGCCACCGGCACCCTGGTCGCCAAGCCCTAAAATCCGCTCCCCATCCGTGACCACAATGACTTCAATTTCGTGGTCCACGTTTGCCAAAATGTGATCCATGTGCTCTCGCTCGGGATAGGAGATAAAAATACCCCGGGGTCGGCGATAGATATGACTGAACTTCTGGCACGCCAGACCGACGATTGGCGTATAAACAATCGGCATCATTTCCGTGATGTGCTCAAGCATTAAACGATAAAATAGGGTCTCATTCGTGTCCTGGAGATTCCTCAAATAAATATGTTTTTCAAGATCCGTCGGCTGCTCTGAAAATGCCTCGTAGCATCGAGCCACCTGCTCATCGAGCGTTTCGTAATGCGGGGGAAGTAGCCCCTCGAGTAATAAAAGATGCCGCTCCTCCTGCGTAAACGCTGTACTTTTATTCAGCAGCGGGGTGTCGATAAGCTGCGTCCCGGTAAGGGAAGTCGCGATCGATGAAACCGATTGGGTAGCCATTTCCTGTCTCCTTGAGATAAATACCGACGAAAAAAAGCGTTGCGAAATTAATCAAACACTTTACCGTGCTGGTATCTTTCATCTTGTCCAGCCGCTTCCGTTAGTGCTGCAACATTTGTTTTGGTAAAGAATCCGTCAAACTTGTGACAACGTTCAACGTACTCGGTAATTAAGATCGAATACTCCGAGTGCTTGGAGAATATTTGCTTTAAATCAGGATCATCTTTACATTCTCCAACCACATGCGCTAAAAATTCGATGCCTTCGTGTTTCACCGTATTAACAACATAATCAACATTCTTTTCGCCACCGCGGTGATCCCCATCTCGCACCTCGTACGCGATATGGTGCATCCTCCTGCCAAAATTCCGCACAAAATCTTCTGTAGGCATCGGTAAATTTTCAAATGAATTTACAAATGAGGGAATATTATTCGCGGTGAAGACTTTTGCTGGCGATTGCTTGTCGTCCTGAACACTGCCATTTCGGGTTACGTTTGTCGAGGAATTCATAGCCACAATGTTGTAGGCGCCCCAGAAGTAATAATTCGACATGGTGAGAAATTCGCAAATTGCATCTTCGCGTTCGCCGGCCAGAATACGGGTCGCCATGTGATCGACCCCTAACAGAAGTTCATCGAGCTTGTGCTGCTTGGCAAATTCCTCAATCGCATCCAGCTTGCCTTTTTCTTCAGCCGGAATTTCAATCGGTTCTCCCAACTGCAAGGCACCGTAATCCGCAATATCGATTTCGCTGTAACCTACACGGTTGGAAGTGTAATCCGAAGGGAACGTAAAGGCGATCTGGGCATCTGTAAAGAACGCATTTTTTGTTTCATGGTGATAGTTAAAGCGAATATTATGCGATTCCAAAATCTTTCGAGTCGCATCCACATCCTTCGTCTGAAAAATTTCGCCCACATAGCGTGCGTTGGCCTTGGCTGCCGAAAGCGGATACAGTCGATTCCGCATGGTGATGTCATCCACGTAGTCGGGGGACAAGGGCTCTAAAACAATAAACCGGGGGTAATCCGGGTGCGATTCAAGCACAAAGATACGATGTGTTTCATTCTGAAAAGCGGCAGCGAACCGATAAGGGCCCATCAAATACAATTCTCGCAGATAGGAAAAAGCATCGCCGTGTTCAACCTGAACAACCAACGCACGAAGGGCATCCAATAGATCCTCTAGCCCTGAACTCTTTCGGCGCTCGTATATTTTGACCTTATAGGTTTCAAAGAATTCCGAATTTTCTTTATCGCCCTTCGGTTTGTATTTCAATGGATCGATTGCCATCAGAACTCCTTATGAATACTTCTGCATGTGCATGTGGTTTGGCAGCAAACGCTGCCTTGTGTCTATGTTTTGTGGGTAGCTTTTTGTCTAAAGGGTTGCCGTAACATCTTTACGGAAAATATCCGGCGTCGCATGCTGCCAGTGCGTATTGAATCCGGGATCATCTGTGCCATCCAGTAATTCACCAGGCTTTAAAAAACGATATGCCTGATCGTAAGTTTTAATATCGGTCCCCTCACCACGGAGGCAAATATGCCAAGGACCCAATTCTCGAGGGTGATCAAGACCAGCGGCGGCAACGATTTCAGCCAAGGCTGACATTGTGTTTCGATGAAAATGAAATGCGCGATTTGCTTTATTGGACACATTCAATGCCCAGTAGCGCCGCGGATCCTGTGTGGCGACCCCCACCGGGCAGCGATTCGTGTGGCACGCCTGTGCCTGAATGCACCCTACGGACATCATAAAACTTCGAGCCGCATTACACCAATCCGCTCCGATCGCAAGATTTCGCGCAATAGCAAATGCAGAGGCTACCTTTCCGGCTGCCGCCACGCGAATACGATCTCGCAGATTGCACCCCACGAGTGCATTATGAACGAAGATCAACCCGCCCTTAAGCGGCGTACCTACGGCATCAGAAAACTCAAGAGGAGCTGCGCCGGTTCCCCCCTCAGCACCATCGACCGCAA